>NZ_JALJRT010000003.1:80873-426128 GCF_024519545.1 Serratia sp. Ser99
ACCTCTTCCGATCTCAAGACGTGTGCTCTTCCGATCTCACTTCTCATATTGTATTATTTTCTGGCCAGTAGCTGTCTAAATGTGAAGTGTTGAGTATGTTTTCTACAAAAATACGTCGCTCAAGATACTTTCACTTAGCGTGATGAGTAATTTTTAGGTGGGATATTTAACTTTACAGTTTAATTCTATTAGATTTTAATGTTAATTTTTATGATTATTTTTTTGAGGTTTTGTTTTGTGTTTTATAAATGACATTAGTGATATGAAAAAGGAGTTTTATTATGGGTGATATTTTAAGTAAGGTATTAGATTTCATCTTTGTAACACTGTCTGGGATGACCGATAATGGTGAGTTGAGCTCTATGCAGGCAGTTTTTATTGTCTTGTTCTCCTCACTAGTGCTTATGGCTTTTTTTCGTGCGAAGGATATTTTCGGAATTATAAATAATACCAAAAATGCAAAGTTAGATGGATATAATTACATTCTGAAAAATTATGAACTAAACAGCACTGATCGTAAATGCATCAAAGATGATATCTCAAGAATTATTAGGTATAGATTGTCGGGTATCTCAGATGTTGCTAGGCAAAGGGTCATCTTTAAATTGATATCCTTAAATAATGAAGTCATCTCGCCTGGTTTTTTTAAAAAATTTAGAACCTTTTTGGAGTTTAAAGATGGTCTCTTGATTTTTAATAAAGGGATAGGTTTTAGACTTGAGTGTCTAATGTATTTTTTATTTTCATTTCAATATTTATTAATAGCGATTTCATTTGTTGCTATTTCACTGTACAAAGGCGATTCAATATTAGCTTGGGAACATTGGTTGTTATATGTGATGGCACTTTTGTTATTTATGATGTTTATTGCATTTGGAAAAATGATCCCTACTCCGAAAGAATGTCTGTTAATTGAGGATTTTCTACAGTTGCAGTATGAGCCTCCATCATCAGAATGACCAATCACCTTGAAAAGGTGATTTCGCCAACCTCATTGATATAATTTATATGAATAAATTATTGAGGCTGGCGAGGGTGACTATTTCTTGACCATAAGATGACTGCGCTCTTCTTTACTCATCGCCTTGTTTGAGCTGGAAATAACGCAGTTATATTCTTTACCTTCATTAATAATCATAAAGGTGCTGACGGGGTTTTTAAAATCTTTGCCGATGGTGAAGTAAACATAATCCTTAGGCAACACATTGGGTTTGAAGGCACCAAATGCATAAACCCCTTCTATGCCGAGTGCTGATAAATCAACCGTAAGCTCCAGCGGCTGCGTGGCCATCGGCGATGGCAGCATAGATTTAGCCGACATCATCATCGAACTGGTATTGACGGTGTATTCGCTGGTGACTTTCATCCCGACATACTTGGAGGTTGGCATCGAAAGTTCTTTCATACAGGCGGCATCGTGCTGCGGGGCGGGGCTGCCGTTTTGTTGCACGGCGTGTGCGTGTTCCAATGTCACCTGCACTTTGCCAGTCACCGGTTGTTTAGTGTCTGCCGCATGAGCCATGCCGACCATCGTGATGGCAGCAATTGTAGGTAAAATAACGCCAGTCATTATTTTCATTACTCTTCTCCTGACTTTTAAGTTTGGAAAAGTCGGATTAACTTTTCCGTGTGTGTAGCCGATAGAATTGAATTAATGAAATCATGGGTAGCACTATGCGGCCCTGTGCCGTCATTGGGCATGGCATAGCAGACTTTAAAAACAACTGGCGTTTTTTAAGATAAATGCAATGAGTGGATAAAAGTTTTTTATTACGGAACTCTGTCAGCCCATGGGCTTATATTTTGTATGAATAACCCTAGTCAAGATCCGGGATAGATACAACTCGGCGTATATAAATTTTTCTAACCGTTTGGCGCCTGGAAATTAATAAGCCAATGGACTATTTCCAATGGCTTATATTTATATGCTTATTATTGCAATGTTGGGGTTGTCATTTCGGGCTAACGCCGATTCAACCAAGGCAGCATACGCACCAGCGCATTGTCCTTAACGATATAGTGATGGAACAGTGCTGCGGCGGCATGCAGCCCGATCAGCCAATAGCCGAAAGCCGCCAGCGTCTTGTGCCAGCCGATAATCGTCCGCGCCTGCGGCCGGTCGGCAATCTCGGCGAACGGCATCGGCAAGCCGAATAAAAACCACTCTTTCCCCCCCAAATAGCGGGAATAGACGCCCAGAATCGGCAACGTCAGCAGCAGCAGGTAAATCAGGCTGTGTACCAGATGGGCTACGCCAGTTTGCCATTTTGCCGGTTTCGGCTCGATAGCGGGGCTGGTGTGGCGCCAGCGTAGAAACAAGCGGGCGATCATCAGAACAAATACCGTCACTCCGCAACTGAAATGGGTCACCACCAGCACGTACCACACCGGGGTGCCCGGTACGGCAAGCCCTCTCAGCTCAATCGTCGTGCAGGTCACAACCAGCAGGATCGCCACCAGCCAGTGCAGACGGATCTGCATCGGCATATAAGAGTTCTGCACCGGGTTACCTTTTGATGTTAAATCACAGTGTTGATGAGAGTAACCAAATGTTACAGGAGAGGAAAGCGCCGGATGAGAATTTCATCCGGCGGATTGCCGGTGTGGCACCCAACGCGGGTGCCACACTTTCACTCAGTTGATCTTGGCCTTGGCAAAGTCGCTGCCGTTAACGTCAACCACATAGCCGCTGACGTTGCTGCGGGTGGCGTAGAACACCTTGCCGTTAGCCAGCGGCAGCAGCGGAGCCTGCTGGGCAAAAATCACCTGTGCCTGCTGATAAAGCTTGGCACGTTCGGCCGGGACGCTAACCTTAATCGCCTGCTGGATCAGCTTGTCGTAGCTGCTGTCGCACCAGCGTGCCGCGTTGGCACCGGTTTGCACGCCGGCGCAGTTGAGCAGGGTAGCGAAGTTGTCCGGGTCGCCGTTATCCGACATCCAGCCATACAGCGCGCTCTGCTGTTCCCCTTTGCGCAACCCGGCCAGATACTGGCCCCATTCCCAGGTGACGATTTTGGCTTTTACGCCCACTTTCGCCCAGTCGTTTTGGATCATCTGAGCGATGCGGCGTGAATTCGGGTTGTAAGGGCGGGCTACCGGCATCGACCAGATGTCGGTCTCAAACCCTTTCTCCAGCCCGGCCTGCTTGAGCAGTTCACGCGCTTTTTCCGGGTTGTAAGCGTATTCGGGCAGTTTGTCGTTATAGCCCAGCATGCCCGGCGGCAGTATCGAATAGGCCGGCGTGCCGCTGTCTTTGAATACCGCCGCAACGATGGCCTTTTTGTCCACCGCATAGCTCAGAGCCTGGCGTACCAACACGTTGTCGAACGGCTTCTTCTGGGTGTTGAACGCCAGATAGCCGACGTTCAGGCCGTCGATGTTGTGCAACTGCAGGTTTTTGTCGTTCTTGATGGCGTCAAACTGCTCCGCCAGCGGGGCAGGGATAATCTGACACTCGTTGGTTTTCAGCTTGGCCAGCCGGGTTTCCGGGTTTGGCGTAATGGAGAAAATCAGGTGTTTGCTGGCCACTTCGCCCTGCCAGTAATGCGGGTTGGCGATGTAGCGGATCAGCGAGTCCTGTTTGTACTGCTGCAGCGCAAACGGACCGGTGCCGATCGGCCAGTTATCGACATATTCCGGGGTGCCTTTTTTCAGCATGGCATCGGCATATTCGGCGGAAAGGATCGAGGCGAAGTCCATCGTCCAGTCGGCGAGGAACGCGGCGTTAGGCTGGCTCAGCGTAAAGCGCACGTGGTCGTTATCCACCGCCTCCACTTTGGTGATCAGCTTGTCCAGCCCGGTGTCGGTGAAGTACTCGTAGTTGCCGCCGGACACCTTGTGATACGGATGATTGGGGTCCTTTTGACGCATCACGGTGAACACCACGTCCTCGGCGTTGAAGTCGCGCGTCGGGGTGAAGTATTTGTTGCTGTTGAATTTCACGCCCTTGCGCAGCGTAAAGGTGTAGGTTTTGCCATCCGGGCTGATGGTCCACTCGGTCGCCAGTGAGGGCGCCGGGGTTTTATCGCTTTCACGCAGCGTCAGCAGGCGGTTGTACAGCACCTGTGAGGTGGCGATAAAGGTGGTGCCGGAGCTGGAAAGCTGCGGGTTGAAAGATTCGGGCGAGGCTACGGTGCAGTAGACCAGGGTATCCGTGGCGGCCAGTGCGCTGCCCGTCGTCAACAGGCCGGTTCCTGCCAACAACAGACCCGCAGTGCTTTGTTTTAAACGCATAAAATGGATGGCTCCCTCAGGTTGATTGAGGACACTGCCGCCGCGGTGGCATTCAGGCAGCCCTCAATTTAAATATAAGTGATTGATCGCGAATATGGGAACTGAGGAATGACGATTGTTCGACGGTCGCAGACCGGCCGGGCGTCAAGATAGCCGATGAAATTGTATGCTTAGGTAAATAACCCCGGTTTTTCGGTTGTCTGACAAAAATGTTATCGACGAGTCACTTTGGGGTCAGCAACCCCCACTTAGAATCACCTCACCAGGCAGAACCTGGTCTGGCCAATCTAATGAGGTGGTTATATGAAAGCGATTAAATATGTCATGGCGGCGTTTATCCTGGCGGTGGTGTCCACCAGCAGCTTTGCGGCCAACAGCGTCAGTTCCGAGCAGGGGCTGACTAAACTCGGCGTGGTCTCCGCCAGCGGAGCTCTGACGCTCTCAGGTCTGGAAAAGCAATTGGCGAAGAAAGCCGATCAGGCCGGGGCCAGTTCGTACCGCATTATTTCCGCCAGCGGAGGCAATAAACTGCACGGCGTAGCGGTAATTTACCAATAATGGCAGGTGCATGCCGTGAGACCGGGGCGGTACTTGTTTTTACCGCCCCAGAAGGTTCCTGTTTTGTTGGTTTGTAGCCCTCATCCTCCGTCACTTAACCCTCGGCCACTCCTCAAGCGCACTCTCCCCGTCAATTAAGTTTGCAGCATGAACAGGTTGTTCTATATTCATGAAAATGATAATAAGTGTTATTATCATTTTCATTTGTAACCAAACCGAAACATCTTCAGTGCGTTGCCCTGGCCTTGGAAAAGGTGGCTGCGCCGTCTCGCTTTACGTGCGCCAGGGAGGTCAAGCACGCCAACCACAACACAATAATAAGGATCACGCCGGGCAGCCCTTGGGCTGGTCATCCAACCGTGTCCGCCATTTACCCCGCTTTTGGCCGTTATGGGCGGCAGCGGGGTTTTCGCTTCCGTTGTTTCAACATTTGTTTATGGCTTATCAAAGGTAGGTAACATGTCGGAAACTGTTTTGGCTACTGAATGGCTGCCGCTGACACCGGCGCAGTTAGACTTCTGGGACGAATTTACCTTGCACCCCGGACAGCCTTTTTCCACCGTCGCTCACGTCACCGAACTACGCGGCGCGGTAGATGAAGAGGCGCTGTGTCGGGCTATCACTCAGACGATGGCGGAAACGCAGGCGTTTGCATTGCGTTTTCGCGGCGGCACTGGCGAGAGTTTGCCGCAGCAGCGTTACGATCCCCAGACAATACCGCAACTTAATCGCCTTGATCTTCAGGCACAGCCCGATCCTTACCAGACCGCGATGCGGCTGATGCAGGCGGATGTCGATCAACCACTGGATCTGTGCAGCCAGCCGGTGGCCGCGGTGTGGTTGATCAGGCTGGGGCCTTCGCGTTTTATTTGGTACGTGCGCGCCCACCATATTGTGATTGATGGCTTTGGCATGGCGTTGGTTGAACATCGTTGTGCCGCGCTGTATGCGCATTTCCTCGACGACAGCGCGGCAGGGCACGCACTGGGCGAGATTCATGCTTTTCAGCACCATGAACTGGCCTATGCGGCTTCTGAACGCTGCGCTAAAGACCGGTATTTTTGGCAGCGGTATTTGCCGCCGTCGCAGACCTTGCCAACGGTGCGCAAAGGCGGCAGGGAATATGGCGTGAAATCCCTGAGTACCAGCACGCCGTTGCCGGAGGAGATCCCGCAGCGGTTGCGTTGGCTGTCGGAACGTAGCGGTATCGGTTGGCCCGATCTGTTGCTTTCCCTGTCCGCCGCCTGGCTGTTCTTTACCTTGCCGCCGTTGCCGCATGACAAGGGCGATTCGCGCACCATGTGGATGCCGGTGATGAACCGCCGCAGCAGCCAGGCCACCAATACGCCGGCGCTGGCGGTCAATACGCTGCCGCTTTTGGTGTCGCTGCGTGCGGAAGAGACTTTGGGCCATTTTCTGTCGGGCATGGCGAAGATGCTGCGTGAGCTGCGCAGCCACGCAGGCTACCGTCTGCGGCACATTGCCGCAGATCGCGGTGTGACGCCGGCCTCTCGTTTGTTTATCTCGCCGTTTATCAACGTCCAGCCGTTTGATCCCGCCGGTTTCAGCGGCTGCACCTGTACGCGACGGGTACTGGCAGGAGGATCTGGCGACGGCGCTAACCTGACCTTCCGCGGGCGCACCGATGCTGGCGATCTGCACCTGGATATCGATGTTTACGTGCAGCAGTTTGCCTGCGATGGGATCGAAGACTACGGGCGTGACCTGCAGGCGTTTTTATTGCGTGCGTTGCGGGAAGAAGCGCTGGAGACGGCGCTCGGCGAACTGGTGGCGGTGCCCGCCTGATGGCCGAAAGGTCAGCGTAATGGTTGGGGCCATGCTCGACCCGATATAAGTTTGAATGAGGTGATAGGGGGCTGCATGCAGCCCCTTTTAGTTTGAACCGTTTAACGTGCCAACAACGCCGCCACTTCCCGCGCATTTTTGCAGGGGATTAACAGCGTTGGCGGTAGTTGGGTGCCAAAGGCCTGGTTAAGCTGCGCCGCCACCTGGCGAATGTGCGGCAGCTTCAACCCCATGCTGATAAAGGCCGTTTCTTCTCCCCATTCCGGGCGCGGCGTTGCGCCGATGGCCTGTAAATAGATCGACAGGATCTTGCCGCTGTGCGCCGGTGGCGCGCTCGGCAGCGGTGCCGCACAGGCATTCAGGCCCGGAGCGGCACGATCGGCGCTGAAGGCTGCGCGGATACGGTGACGGTCGGTCTTGCCGTTACCCGACAGCGGCAGCAACTCGGTATGAATAAAGCGTGTCGGGATATGGGTACAAGGAAGGTAGCCGGTCGAAAAAGCGCGGATCGCCGCCAGCGACAGCGGTTTGCCGTCGTGGGTGAGGTACATCGCCCCGAGCGTCGCTTCGCCATTGTCACCGCCAGGGTAATCCACTACCACGATATCGAGAATAGCCTCGTGTCCGCGCAACACATCTTCAATTTCCGGCAGCGAAACGCGCACGCCACGGATTTTCACGTAGCCGTTCACCCGGCTGGCGAAAAGGATATTGCCGTCCGGGCGATAGTACCCCTGATCGCCGGTACGGAAGGCCCGCAGCGGTTGCCCGTCGGGCCCCTCCAGCGTAACGAAATCATGTTGTTTTAAATCACCGTCCTCCAGATACCCCAGCGCCAGATTCACCCCGGAGGTGTGGATGCGGCCGACCACGCCGGTCGGGCAGTGGGTACCGTCATCATGGCAGATAAAGTATTGGTTAGCCGGCAGCGGCTGACCATAAGGCACGGTGCCGGTGTCCTGCGGCGCTATCGGGTGCCAGATGCTCCAGATGGTGGTTTCGGTCGGGCCACCGAGCGAGAACAGGCTGATGTCCGGACGCAGGCCGCGCAATTGCTGTACCGTCGCCGGTTTGATGTAATCGCCCCCCTGAGCCACCAGTCGCAGCGAACGCAGGCTATCGTCGGTTTTACAGGTAAGCAGCATTTCCAGAATGGCGGGGACCGAACACCACAGGCTGACGCCATGGCGCTCAACCAACTGGTTCCAACTGATGGCGTCCTTTTCCTGATGTGGTGCCGGTAACACCAGCGTGGCACCGGCGCTGAGCGAGCCGAACAGATCAAACATCGACATATCGTGGTGCGGCGGCGTGACCGAAATCATCACGTCGTCGGCGGTGACCGCCCAGCGCTGCAGGGTTTGGCCGATAACGTTGGCGGTGGCGCGGTTATTGAGCACCACGCATTTCGGTTTGCCGGTGGTACCGGAGGTATACAGATAATAACTGGCTTCGGTGCTGACGCTGCGCTCGGTCAGCGTCTGGCTGTCCGGCCGCTTGGCGGCGCCCGCCGTCGGGTCAAGCAGTTCCTCTGGCGTAACCCCGAACGAGGTGTCCAGCTCACCCTTGTGTACCACCAGATCCGGCCGGCAGTTGGTCAGCAGATAGGCGGTACGTTCCGGCGGTGAGTTGATGTCGATCGGCACCCAGATAATGCCCAACAGCGCACAGGCGAGTGAGATGGTTACATGCTCCGGACTGCGCGCCAGATACAAGGCCAGCACGCTGCCTGGCTTCAGGCCACGCTGTTGCAGATTTGCCATCACTGCGCTAACCCGTTGGCCCAATTCCGGGTACGTCAGGCTTAGTTGGTCGCAGATTAACGCGGGGCGCGGCTGCGGATCGTTAAACAACCTGTCGGCCAACTGCGCAAGATAAGGGTAAGCGCTGAATGACGTCTCGCTGTGGTTATGGCGGTAATGTTGGTAATCGATAAATTGCGCGGGGGGAATTTCCACATCGCCGTCCCGGCACATCAACATTACCCGCCGTTGCAATGCGTCCAGCATTGCCTGCACTTGCTCGCCATCCAACGCTTGCTCGGCGTAGTCGACGCACAGCAGCAGGTTCTTGTCGGCATCTTGTGTCAGGCGGATATCGATCGCCACCTGCGGCGTCTGGGTCACGCCGTCATGGTAGCGAACCGGCGCGTTGCCAGGCAGCGTCTCCCACCCCAGGCAGTTGGTGAGGATCACCGGCAGCGCCGGGGAACCCTGGCTGAGGTTTAGCAACTGCCGCGCCAGGTCAACGCCGGAAAATGCCAGATGGTCGAGCGCCCCCAGCACGTCGTCCTGCAAGGCCTGGGCGCGGCTGATAAAGGTGCCCCCCAGGCGGGAATAGCGTACCGCCACAAAGGTAGAGGCGTTGCTGAGCGCACCATTTGCCGCAGGAAACGCCACCGGCACGCCGACGCAGAGTTCGCCGTCGGTGGTCCACTGCGCCAGCGTATCGAGGATCAGAGCCGAAAGGCTGCTGTTGCGCAGCAGGGCATGGGAGGATCCCAGGCGCGAGAACTGTTTTAGAACCTCGCGCGGCAAAGTCAGGTTGGCGCGGCGATAGCGAGAGGATTTGATATTGGCCAGCGGGGTGCGCCACGGCAACGCCGACGGCGTGGTGACGTCCTGTAGCTTGGCTTGCCAGTAGGCGGCATCAATCTGACGCTGTTCCGCCGTGGCTGCAGCCGGTGGGCTTGGCGGCACGACAGGCGGCAGCGGGGCGTCGTCGAACAGCCGGGCGATGACGGTGGAGATACCCTGGCCGTCGAGGATCAGCGCGTCGAAGCTGGTGAAAATCACGGTGTCGTAGGGGTTGCCGGTGGCCTCCTGCGTCTCCGAGAGCTGAATGGCGGCAATACGCCACAACGGCTGCGCGGGATCGTGGCGCTGATGCGAATATTGCTCGCGCAAGTCAGCCAATTGGCGTTGCGCTGCCTGATGGTCGAGCGCACGCAGATCGTGCCGATCCAGATTCAGCGTGGCCTCTGCCCGCACGTGTTGGGTGAAACGCTGGGTATCGATGCAGGTGCGCAGCGCCGCATAGTGCTGCACCAGTTCGCTCAATCGGCTTTCCAGGCGGGCCAAATCCAGTCCCAGACCGCGATATTCGCGAAAGTCGTGCATCGCTACGCCGCCGAGCGGCCATTGTTCGCTGCGCCCGAGCAGGTAAGCCTGCTGCAGTGCGCTTAATGGTGTCTCCATGGTATTTCCCTATTGATTGTCACTAACCCACGAAATAGAAAGCAGGGCGCATGAGACCACGCGCCCGGATCGGTATCAGGCTTTGGGTGCCAGCACCTGCAATAACAGTTGAGCGCCCTCGGCGGCATTGGGGGCTCGCTCGCAGATCACTGCGGCAAGAGCGGCCGGAGTCGGGTTCGCCTCTATATCCTTCGGCGCCAGCGCCACCGGCAGGTATTTGTTAAGTACCGCCAATAGGGCCATCAGAGCGTCCTGCGGCAGTTGCAGGGTACGGATATCGTCATCGTCACCCAGCCTGGCGTCCGGCGCGACCCGCGCCAGCAGCCGGTGCAGCAGTTGGCGAACCGGCATCTGACGTGCCTGGCCCGCTGGGGAGCATTGCGCCAACCACTGCGAAAGTGGCTGATTAAAGCTGTCCGGCCGGTTGGCGGCCCGTTTCAGCAAGGCGCCGTAAGTGGCGAACAGCTGCGGTAACAGCCGATCAGGGAAGGCGTCCAGGCGGACGTCCCAGTTGATCAGAATGCCGCCGTTGGCGTGTGCCACCTGCGCGTCCAGCGCCACCTGCGGCCCCTGGGAAATTACCCACTCCAGCGGGCCAAAGGTACGAGTGACGTTGTCAGAAAACAACGCTTTGCCACGGATGCCAAACCCGGCGGTAAACACGACGGGTGAAGACTGCATGCTGCCTTGCAGGCGCGACAAATCGCGCATCACGCTGACGCCGGGGTAATCGGCGTGAGCTATTAACTCCGCCAGCTGGGCCATCAGGCGGCGGCTGAAAGCCGGCAAGTTTTCAGCCGGGTTCAGCTCCACGCCCAGCAGCACCAGGTTAGAGAAGTCGCCAATGATCGTGGCGAGGTTGGCTTCATCCCGGTGGAACAGCGGCACGTTGAGCCTGAAGTGCGACATGTTCCAGCCATGGCCGACGGTAACGGCAAACAGCGCCAGAAACAGGGATGACAGCGTGATGCCGTGCGATCTGGCGGCATCTTCTAGCGCTTTGGTTTCGCTCGCGCTCAGTTGCAGCGCCAGCCGATCGCTGCGGCAAATATCCGGTGTGCGCAACAGGTGCGGTGCCGGCGGCAGCTGAGGCAGGCGTTCACGCCACCAGGCCTGAGCGCGGGTGCGACGTGCCTGCAGCGCGGTATCGGCATAGTGTCGATCCAGATAGTCAAAGTAGGGTACGCCATTGTCGGCGGGGGATGCCGGACATTGGTGATAAAACCGCGCCAAATCCTCCATCAACACGCGGAAACCCATGGCATCGCCGGCGATCATATCCAGATCAACATGCAGCCTGCTGTGGCCGCCCGGCAGCAGGCTGAGGCTGATATCGCAGGGGATACCTTGTTCCAGCGGCAGTTTTTGGCTGCTTTTTTGCTGCCGTTTGGCTGTGAGCCGGTGGCTCGCTTCGGGGGTATCGAACTGGCTGAAATCGTCCAGATGCAGGCCATGCTCAGGGCCGCAGGGGCTGATGGTCTGCTGGCCATCGGCCGTGATGCACAGGCGCAACATAGGGTGATGCAGGTAAAGGGCGGCAACGGCCTGTCTCAGTCGTTCGACGTCCAGGTCGCAGCAGTTAAATTCCGCATACAGGTGGGCGGATACGCCCCCCAGCGGCGCTTCGGATTGCCGACCTACCCAGTAGGCGGCCTGCATCGTGGTCAACGCTTTCATCGGGTTTCCATCAGTATTGAGAGACTGTAAGAATATATTGCAATGTTAATGGGAATGAAAATTATTACTATTTTTATTTGTTGGTATAAAACGTAAGGGTAATGTGGAAAGGGGAGATTCTCGCTCGCTTATAGAAAATATTAATACCGATATAATTATGTTTTATATTCATTTTAATTGAAATTATTGGTTTTAAAGAACCCACAATAACTGCGTTTTATCGTTCAGCACTTTACCCGTTCTGTATCCTGTTTATTTGTTTAGTTGATAATGATTTGCATTAAAAAATGTAAAATATTATCATTATTAACATTTCTTTACGTTTCCAGACAAAAAATCTGCGTCCGCCCCCGGTTTATCTGGGGTGGGGCGGCTGTCTGCGGCAGGGATATGCAATAGCAAGGTCAGGAAGGCCGCAATGCCATTGTCAGTGTGAGAATCAGCGTCGTTACCTATGTGAAATAAAACATATTTTTGTGCATCTGGGATGAAAGGAGAATACATCTATGAGCAAGCATTCAGCGGCTCAAAGGCATAAAATCGTAGGAAACAAGGAAAAAGCAGGCTTGCAGGCCATTGGGGCATTTTCCTCACTCTTTCTGGGTCTTTGTTCTTTATCTGTGGGCAGTGTTAACGCCGCCGCAGTGGACGACAAGGTGCAGGAAGCCGCCGACAGCAAACGTAACGATAATTGGCAGGACTCCGAAAGCCTGCTGGTGACCGGCGAAAAGATAAAGCGCAGCATTTTCGACACTGGCTCCAGCGTGCAGGTGTTCGACAGTGAGCGGATCGCCGCTATGCCCAATGCGTTGCAGATCCCCGATTTATTACGCATGACGGCCAACGTCATGGATGTTGGCATCGGTAACGATCTGCCCACCGTGCGCGGTATCGACGGCTCCGGCCCGAACACCGGCGCCAACGCCTTCCTCAGCGGCACCCGTCCGCGCCTCAATTTGTCTCTGGATGGTCGCTCCCTGACCTATAACGAGCAGGCCTATGGCCCGCAGTCGCTGTGGGATCTGGATCGCGTCGAAGTGTTCCTCGGCCCGCAGAGCTATATTCAGGGGCGTAACGCCATTGCCGGTGCGATCGTGATGGCCAGTAAGGATCCCACTTTCGATTGGGAGAGTGCCTTCAAGGGCGGTGCGGGCAACCAGCACTCTTCACAGTTGTCCGCTATGGTTTCAGGCCCGCTGGTGGAAGATCAACTGGCGTTCCGCGTCAGCGTCGATCGCCAGCGTCGCCGCAGCGATGTCGATCTTCCTGCTTATGAGCCGGTGGGCGATCCGCGTGAGGTTGAAGCCACTACCGCACGTGCCAAACTGTTGTTCAACCCGGCAGGCCTGCGCGAGCTGACCACCAAGCTGACCTTTAACCACTTTGGCAGCACCTCGCCGCAAAACGAGAGCCTCAACCCGCTGGTTCACCCGACCAGCCTGCGCCACGATCCGCGCCGAGCGGTGTTTAAAAGCAACACCAACAGCGGCGTTTGGGATCTGTCCTGGGAGCAATCCGACAGCCTGACGCTGGAAAACCGCGTTATTTATACCGACTTCAATATTAACCGTCCTACGGCTTATGCCTTGCCGTACGCCGATATCGGCGGAAAAGAGGTGCACGTGGAGCCGGTGGCGCGTTTTGGTGGGCCAGACAGCCGCCTGCGCGGGCTGGCAGGGTTGCGTTATTTCCACTCCAAGCAGGATGAGTTCGTTAACATTTTCGGCGGTTCGACCTTCAAGGATAAAACCGACACCAACTCGGCCTTTGCCGAGCTGACCTACGCCATCACGCCGAAGGTGGATATCACCGCCGCCAGCCGTTTGGAACGCGAGCACCGTCAGCGTACCGGCGGCAGCAAGGCCGTGCGTATCGATTTCGATGAAACCTACGACGTATTCCTGCCGAAGCTGGATCTGGCCTGGAAACCGACGGATACCCAGACCTACGGCGCCAAGGTGGCGCGCGGCTATAACGCCGGTGGCGCAGGCATCACCATCGGCACGCCGGTAGTCAATTACACCTATGGTTCGGAATATGTCTGGAACTATGAGTTGTACACCCGTCACCACCTGAAAGATGCCAACGTCATCCTGACCAGCAACATCTTCTACAACGACTACAAGGATATGCAGCTGCCGTATTCCCTGGGGCCGAACTCCTCGGTGATCCGCAATGCCGACAAGGTAGAAACCTACGGCGCGGAAATGGGGGCGACCTGGCAGCCGCGTTGGGACTTCGAACTGTTCACGAACGTCGGTCTGTTGAAGACCAAGATCAAGAAGTTCTCGGGCAGCGGCGTAGATGGGCATGAACTGGCGCGTGCGCCGGCTTATACCGCCAACATGGGCGCCAAGTACCAGTTGATGGCCGGGTTGGAACTGAGCGGCAACGTGGCGTTCTCGGACTCCTACTACTCGCAGTACGACAACGACTCTCGCGGGCGCATCGGATCTTACTGGTCGGCGAATACTCAACTGGCGTACACCTTCGCCTATGGCCGCGCCACCCTGTATGCGCAGAACCTGTTTGACTCGGAACGTCGCGTAATGGTCAGCGGCAACGACGTCTACACCGCGACTCAGCAGCGTCCACGCATGATCGGTGCGGCGCTGGAACTGACATTCTGATGCGATAGCAATCGGTCTGCAGCAGGGGCGTATTCACGCCTTGGATTGTTGGCGCTTGCGCGAGTTTGTCAGCGATCTGTGGTGGATACGTCCCTGTTTATGACCCGCGTTCCCCCCGAGGTTCCGGTATGGCCGGGCACAAGGAGATAGAGCAGTGAGCGGTTATTTTGACAATATTCTCAGCGATGACGAGGCCCAGCGTCTGGACCTGGCGTTTCAGACGCTGGGCGAGCGGGCGGCGGATGCCTCACAGCCATTGAGCGAAGCGGAAGAACTGGCGTGGTTCATGCACCAGCAGCGCGGCGACGGCGGTTGCCAGCAGGCGATGGCCTGGCGGCTGGGCGGCGAGCCGGATATCGGCAGACTGGCCAGCGCGCTGGAGGCTCTGACCCGACTGATGCCGGAACTGGACGTTCGTTACGATTTCGACGATGAGCAAGGCTTACGCAAACTGCGCGGCAACGCAACGCTGAATCCGGTGAGCATTCAGCCTGTCGCGGACGAACAGCAGGCGGTAAGCCGTCTGTTGCAAGCGCAGGCGACGCCTCTTGAGTTGGCAAGCGAAGCGCCGCTTCGTTTTCTGCTGTTTACCGGTGCCGGTTCGGTGCTGGGCGTCGTTGCCCACGATATTTTGGCTGAAAGGCTGTCGTGTCGACAATTATTGACGATGCTGTCGGCGCTGTATAATCGCCATGATCCCCTGCCAGTCCCGGACACTCTGTCGCCGGTTGCACTGAATACTCCATTGCCGGAAGCGACGGAGCTGGTTCTGCCGTGGCCACGCCATGCGACAGCGCTGCGGGACTACCGACAATTGGCAGTACAGGACGAGCGTCTGGCGCAGGCCGGGGTACGTATAGCGACCCGCGTGGCACGCAAGATTTTGCCCGTAACCGATAACCCAACCACCTTACTGGCGGCGATCGCCGTTCGCTTTGGCCGCTTTATCGCCGCTCAGTCCGGCGGGCAACCGGTGCAGTTGTGCGTGCCGCTCGACGACGCACAACAGGCGAACGGTATGGACGGCTGGCAGGGCGCCAGCCGATTGAAACGCCTGACCTTGCAGCCTGCGGATCAGGAGGCGGAAAGCCGGCTGCTGGCGCAGCAAACGGCGGAAGCGCCCAACCCAGAATTGGCTCAGCTTCTGGTGAGCTGGCTGGCGGATCCTTCGGTGGCGCTGCAGTTGGATGGGGTTAGTGCTGAACGCCTGCTGTTACCGCCGCTGCATACGCCTTTTGAACTGATGCTGGCTTTGAGCCTGCCCGAGCCGGACTCGATGGTGTTGGAGCTAGTGGCGGATCCGCGCCTGACCCCGCATGTCGCGCCGTTCCTGCTGGAGCAGTTCGTCGCTTATCTCGCCGGACGGACGATCACGACAGCCCTGCTGCCTGCCGCTGAGCAACCGTTGGCCCAGCCCGAAGCTGTTCTGGCGGGAGAGGATGCACAACAACAAGAAAATGATGAAATCGCTCAATTGATCCTGGCGGAATTCCGCGATGCCCTGGTGGCGCCGGACATGACCGTCGATGAAGATTTCTTCGATCGCGGCGGGCATTCGCTGGTCGCGACCCGCGTCATCGGTCGCTTGTTAAGCCTGCACCGTATCGAACTCAACATTAACGACCTGTTCAGTCACGCCACGGCCCGAGGGCTGTCGGCCTACGCCAAACGTCAGGCGGTTACGGCACCGGCAGTGCAAGCGCCCAATACGCAGCAGCGGGATGAGGTGGTCCAGGTACCGCTGTCGCTGGCCCAGCACTCCCTGTGGAAAGTGTACGAGGCCTTCGGTCACGACGAGATTTTCAATCTGCCTTTCGCCATCAATTTCCTCGATCCGGTGGATGAAATGGCCCTGCGTCAGGCGTTTATCGACGTCATGACGCGCCACAGCGTATTGCGTTCACTGTTTATCGAACATCAGGGGGAGGTTCGCCAACAGGTCGTGCCTGCGGCTGAACTGCTCGATTACGAGTGGTTCCACTTCTCTTATGAAACACCGGCCGGTAACGCCAGCGAACTGTTGGCCAAGGCCGGCGACCACCGCTTTGATCTGACCCGCGAGCTGCCGCTGCGCGCTACCTTCCTGCGTGACGCGGCAACCGGCCGGCAACTGCTTTCGCTGCTGTTCCACCATGTGGTGCTGGATGAATGGTCGCTGAACCTGATGATGGACGAGCTGGGCATCGCCTACAGCCACCGTGTGGCAGGGCAGAAGCCGCAGTGGAAAGGTGAAGTGCCGCAGTTTTATGCCTTTGCCCGGCAGCAGCAGGCCGGCGGCGTCGCACAGCAACACCTGGACTATTGGCTCGATAACCTGCGCGATGCGCCGGTCGGTCAGCCGCTGTTCCAGCAGGAACCTTCGCACCATCCTGCAGTCCCGGCCGATGCAGACGTCAACGGCGGATGGCTGGAATTTGACGTCGAACCAACGGTGGCTGAGGGGTTGTACGCGCAGGCCAGGAAGAACAACGCCTCACTGTTCAACGTGGTCTACGCCGGTATCACTACGGCGCTGCGCCTGTTGGGCGGTCCGACGGATCTGCTGGTGGGGACTTCCACCTCCGGCCGTAACGACGCCGAGTTCTTTGACACCATCGGCTACTTCACCACGGTGGTGGTGCACCGGGTGCGCTTCGCCGACCAGTTGACGGTCGCTGGGCTGATTGACCAGGTGAAAAACACCATCAACGGTTCTATGCCTTACACCGATATTCCTATCGATCTGGTGGAAGAAGGGCTGTTTGGCGCTCATGCCGACCGCAAGAACCACATGTTCGAAGTGTTCATTCAGATCCACAGCCGTATCAAGCTGAACGGGGCATTTACCCTGCAGGACGGCAGCACGGTGGCCTATCGTCAGGTGGAGCCGGAGAAAACCGAATCGCTGCTCGGTTTGCAGTTTGAAGTGATGGAAGAAAACCTCGACGGCGTGAAATCCCTGCGCGTGATGATGACCTACCGTACCGATCATTACACCGCGCAACAGGCGGGGTTGATCGCTGCAACTATTCAGCACGTGTTCTCTCACTTTGCCCAACAGGCCGGCGGGGACATGCCACTGTCGGCCTTGCCGCCGGCGCCACAGCAATAACGTTGTTCACCCTAACTGACTTTATTACTTTCATGGAGATAAACGGATGTCTGGAACAATAGGAACACCCCGCGCTTTACTGTCGCTGTTGATTGCAACGTCGTTGGTGGTGGCCGGTGCGGCGCAGGCCCGTGACGCAGGGATCTCTCAGCAGGATATCAAGCGCCAGCCGTTGTCGTCGGCGCTGGTGGAAATGGCCTACAGCCCAAGCCAGAAGTCGCTGTTCGTCAGCGCACCGGACTGGAAGGAAGAGGCGAAATCCCGCGTGTTGCGTCTGGATCCGACCACGTTGGCGGTGCAGGCGGAGATCCCTCTGCAGGTGAAGGGGTTCGGCGTAGCCCTGGATGATGCCGGCCACCGGCTGTATCTGACTCAAGGGTTCAATGGCTCGGTCGGCGTGGTGGATACCACCACCAACCGTGCGCTGGACAGCATTCCAGTGACCGAAAAAACGATGCTGGAGCAGACCTACAAAGAGGCCGGCATCAGCGGCAAGCGCCTGGAGTTCCTGCTCAAGGAGCTTAAGCGCTTCAAGATCACCGAGGACTACCAGTACCGCATCCGCGAAATGAAGTATGACGCGCAGAGCGGCCGCCTATTCTTGCCGGGGTTAGGTTTTGGGGTAGATAGCGTGCTGTTTGTGGTCAATACCCGGACTCAAAAGCTGGAGAAAATGATCCCCGGTTTCGGCTACAACGCGGTGGGCATCACTCTGGATGAGAAAGGACGGCGCGTATTTGTCTCTAACATGCAGGGGCAACTGATTACCCTGAATGCCGATACCCTGGCGATCACCTCCACCAAAGAGATTCAAGCGGATCAACTGCTGAACCTGGTGTACGACGGGAAGAATAACCGTCTGTTAGGGGTGGATCAGGGGATCGACCGCGACAACTACCGCAACACCCACCTTGAGCGCGACTACGTGAAGCGCAGCAGCGGTCACCGGGTGTTTGCGCTGGATGCGGACAGCGGCAAAGTGTTGGCCAGCGAACTGACCGATGAAGTGCCAATTGGCCTGCTGTTGGACGATCGCAACCAGCGTGTGTACGTCGCCAACCGCAAAGGGATCCGCGTCGATCATGGCGCAGGTACGTTGACGGTGTTTGATTCAAACAGCCTCAAGCGCCTGCAAACCGTAGAACTGCCGCCGCACCCTAACAGCCTGGCGCTGGACACCAGCAACAACGTGCTGTTCGTGACGGTGAAGAATGACGGAGCCAGCACCAAAGCCGGCAAACCGGAAAGCGTTGTCCGTATTCAACTGCCAAAAAACTGAGTGTGATCCCGCTGCGTCAGTGAAGGCTGACGCAGCGTATTCTTGGCATAAGTCTTCTTGTCCGCAGTGAATCCATACTCACCAATGTTGTTATTAATTAACGGCATACTTATTTCGCTGCCGCCTCTTCTGAGGCGGTTGTGTAGCATGACGTCTGGGGCGCAGAACGCCACTGACGGCCCGCATGGCCCCTTGATGTGAGCCAATCCCACATAAACACAAGGTAATAAAAACTGGTCTTGTTCCGATAATTTGATTATAAACACCGCCGTTAGGGACAATGTTCTCATCTGAATTGGAGTAGTTATGTTGGCTAAAGTTAATCGGTTGTTCGCCGGTGCGCTCCTGGCGCTATTGCTTCCTGCTGTCGCCGTGGCGGCGGATTACCGTGCTGGCGAGCAATATTCTCGCCTGGATAAACCGGTGGCGTCAGCCCCTGCGGTGGTGGAGTTTTTCTCTTTTTATTGCGGCCCTTGTTATCAGTTTGCCGAAACCTACCATGTTGGCAGCACCGTCAGCCAGGCGCTGCCTGAGGGCACCAAGCTGACCAAATATCACGTCGGCCTGATGGGCAAATTGGGCAATGAGCTGACTGAAGCCTGGTCGATCGCGATGGTGATGGGCATCGAGGATAAAATCGAAGGCCTACTGTTCGACGAGCTGCAAAAAAAGCGCGCCATCAACAGTGAAGAGGATATTCAGCGGGTGTTTGCCGCCGCCGGCGTAGATGCCGCGGCCTATGAAAATGCGCGCCATAGCCTGTTGGTGAAGGGCTTGATTGCCAAGCAGAATGAAGCGGTGAAAGCGCTGGACGTACGGGCAACCCCCTCGTTTTATGTCTCCGGCAAGTACAAAATCGATAATGCCGGAATGGCGAGCCAAAGCGTTGACGGCTATGCAAAAGAATACGCGGCCGTGGTGCGTTATCTGCTGGATAGCCAGCCTTAATCCTCCCGATTTTCCCGTTTTTATCAACCCGGCTACGGCCGGGTTTTTCATGTCTGTAGCCATAAGGCGCAATTTGTGATCCCAGCGCCAGATCCCACTGTCGGCATTGCTTGTATGTTACTGGATTGTTATGTTGATTTTCTGTTCATTGCCGCTTGCGGTTCGAACGCGTCCATCGCTGATGTGTGAAGGGGGGATCCATGGCAATTTCCGTACCGGTCAGGGAGGTTGGCTTCGAAGAGTGGTTGGCGAAAATCAACTCCGCCTGCGGCCGGTTCTGCGCCCGAACTCTGGGGCCGGGATTTAGCGGCGCGATGCAGGAGTTTCGTGCCCACGCGTTACGTATGAGCGTGGTGGATGCGACGCAAACCCGCCTGTATCGAACCCAAAAAGAAATTAACCGCAGCGACGGCTCGCATTTTTTCACGGTCTTTCAACTGCGCGGCAGTTCATTGATGGAGCAGGGTGACCGACAGGCAGTCTTGTCCGCCGGTGACGTCACGCTGATCGACGCTTCACGTACCAGCAGTTTTACCTTTCAACAGGACTCCCGCCAAATCTCATTACTGATGCCGCGCAGCTATTTCGAACGGTCGGCACGTTTTAGCGATCTGCAATTCGCACGACGGCTGGATGGGCAAAGCAGCATGGCGCGCCTCAGTCGGCAACTGGTCTTGGGCTGCATGCAGGACGCGCAGATGAGCGCACCGGAGAGCGAGGCGATACTCAGTGCCGTGGCAACTCTGTTGCGCCCGGCGCTGGTGGAACCTGAAGTGGGAGCGGAGGTTTTCCCGCAGGCTTTCACCCGTACGCTGGCGTTTATCGATACGCATATCCAGTCGCCGCAGTTGCGGCCTGAGTGGATCGCCGCTGAACTGGGTGTTTCGGTACGCAGCCTGTACCGAATGTTTGCCCGTCAGGGACTGGTGGTGGCGCAATATATCAAGCACCGCCGTCTTGATTTGTGCGCTCAGGCGCTACGCACGGCGCCTGAGCGGCAAAAGTTGGTCACTATCGGCCATGACTGGGGTTTTGCCGATCACAGCCATTTCTCCACCGCCTTCAAAAGCCGTTTTGGCGTTTCGCCCAGCGAATACCGCAAGCAGTATCAGTAGCGCCCTGGAGGGCTCTACTGGCCATTAAGGCGCGGTTCAGTAACGAATGCACACCGATTTGGATTCGGTATAAGCATCCAGCCAGTCCGGGCCGAAATCACGGCCGCTACCCGATTGTTTGAAGCCGCCGAAAGGCATGTTGGCGTCGATCAGCGTATGGGTGTTGACCCACACCGTGCCGGCCTGAATTCGTGGCGTGAAGGCCATCGCCGCTTGCAGGCTGGTGGTCCACAGGCTGGCGGTCAGGCCGTAATCGGTATCGTTGGCTTTGCGCAACGCTTCTTCAGCATCCGCGACGCGGATCAGATTGACCACCGGGCCAAACACTTCTTCGCGCGTCAGGTTCAGCTTGTCGTCAGGGTTAATTACCAGCGTCGGCGGAATATAGAACCCTTGCGAGTCCGGCCCGGTCGCGCCGCTGATCAACTCAGCGTGCTTGGATCTGGCATCGTCCAGATAGGCCGCCACTTTATTGCGGTGGTCGCTGGAGACCAGTGGGTTGATCTGCGCACTGGCATCCATGCCCGGTCCGACGGACAGGGATTTCACCGCCTGCTCGAACCCGGCCACCAAAGTGTCGTAGATTGGCGCTTCAATATAAATCCGCGAGCTGGCGGCGCACACCTGCCCCTGGTTCAGGAAACTGCCCGCCATCAGGCCTTCGATAACCTGCTGCGGGTCGGCATCTTTCAGCACGATGGCCGGGTTTTTACCGCCCAGCTCCAGCGTCACGCGTGTCAGCCGGTCCGCCGCTGCGCGGGCGATGCCTTTGCCGACCGGCGTGGAGCCGGTGAAGCTCACTTTGGCGATCAGCGGGTGTTCGGTCAGCGCTTTGCCGCAGCCGGTACCTTTACCCGTCACCACGTTGAATACCCCCGGTGGAATGCCGGCTTCGGTCGCCAATTCGGCCATGCGCAGCAGGGTGAGCGGCGTGGTCTCCGAGGGTTTGATCACGATGGAACAACCTGCGGCCAGCGCCGGCATCACTTTCCACATACCGATCATCAGCGGGAAGTTCCACGGCACAATGCCGGCCACCACGCCAATCGGCTCTTTACGGGTATACACCTGATATTTGGCCCCCGGCGGCATGGGGATCGACACGTCCAGGGTTTGGCCGGTGATCTTGGTGGTCAACCCGGCGGTGTAGCGCATCCAGTTCAGCGTGCAGCCTACCTCGAACATGCGGGCAATATTGATCGACTTGCCCTGTTCCAGCGTTTCCAACTGGGCCAGTTCTTCGGCGTGTTGTTCAACCAAATCGGCATAGCGCAATAAAATACGCTCGCGCTCGGCAGGTAAACGTTGCGCCCAGACCCCAGAGGTAAACGCCTGATGGGCCGATTGTACGGCGCGAGCGACGTCTTGCGCGTTGGCGTCGGCGGTGGAGGAAATTTGTTGTCCATTGGCGGGGGTATACACCGCCAGCCGGCCTTCGGCGGTGGAACCACACCATTGGCCGTCGATATACAGCCCATGATGACGATCGAGAAAACGCGAAACGCTGTCCATCACTGCTACGTTATTGTCAGGCATACGCCCTCCTGTCAGACAAAAAAGGTCGCTATCGTTAACCTTAAAAGTCTATAGCAGGCAGAGAAGGAGGGCTTTTGTCTGTCTGACATTCGGTTTGTCGTGCGTGACAGAGTAGAGAAAACGGCTGAGGGGATCAGCCGTTAATGCGGCGAACTAGGAGCTGAGGGTAGCCAAACGAGTGGCGAAGCCGAGGAACAGCAGGCCAATCAGGCCATTACCCAGTTTTGCCAGGCCTTTCTTATGGTTAAAGAAGTGCGCCAGCATCGCGCCGGAGAAGATCAGCGTGGTCATGTAGATAAAACTGACCGATTCGAGGATCAGCGCCAGAATGGTGAACGACAGGCCGGTGTGCGCATAGTTGAAGTCGATAAACTGCACGAAGAACGACACGTAGAACAGGATCGCTTTCGGGTTGGTCAGGCTGAGCGTCAGCGATTTGCGCAGGATGCTGTGGCCGCCTTCAATCTGTTGTTGCTGCGCCGTATTTTTCTGGATAAAGGTGGCGTAGAGAATTTTCGCACCGAGGAACAGCAGGTAAATTGCGCCGAGAAAACGCACCAGGGTAAACAGGAACGGCGTGGTACGGATCAGCGAAGCCACGCCAATATAGGCGCAGAAAATCAGGATCGCATCGCCGATAAACACGCCCAGCGCGGCGGTATAACCGGCACGTACGCCACGTGTCACACCGGTCTTCAGTACGTACAGCGTATTCGGGCCCGGCAGAATGATGATAAATACCACCCCGGCCAGATAGGTCCAAAGATTCAGGACGCCAAAACTCTCTAACACAATAACCTCTCCATGCGCGGAACTGACAGCCAATAACACTGGCTACACCCGTAGCCGGGCGCGATCCTAACGCCGCAGCGGCGGGTTGGCAACGTATTAAACTTCATGTTGTTTGCCGTATTTTGCTACAGGTCGGCGCCGGTCAATACTGCATCGAGCGGCGCCAATTGAAGGGATTTTAGGGTTTACGCGCCAGCAGCGTGGCAAAGCGCAGTGAAATGCGGTTACCGGCGGCGTCGGTTTTGTGCAGTTGGCCGACATCCTCGTTGTACTTCAGGATTTCCCAGTCGGCGTAATACTCCTTCAGCTCGCCCGGTTTAAAGGTGAAGGGGAAGGGCAGACTGCAAGGGTAATCCGGAGTATCCATCGCGGCGACAATCAGGTTGTAGCCGCCGTTCAGGGTGCTGCCCTGCATGTTTTTCACCAGCCCTGGAATTCGCTCGCGGCTGAGGAACATAAACACCACGGTGGAAAGAATAAAGTCGTAATCGCCGCTGAAGGTGTGAGCATTGAGGTCTTGCACGCTGGCGCGAATGTGCATCAGTCCTTCGCTATCGATGATGCTATTGAGGTTGTCGATCGACGGGCCATGTTTGTCCCAGGCGGTGACGTCAAAGCCTTTCAGATTGAGATAGAGCGAGTTGCGCCCGCCGCCGCAGCCCAGATCCAGCGCTTTGCCGGGTTTTATGCGCTGCACGGCTTCGATCACCTCGGAATGGGTGCGCGTCAGTTGGTGCTTTTTGTGGTAGTAATCTTCCGGTGAACAGTAGAAAGCCAGTTGGCAGGTCATATCATCGGAAAATGAAACGATGCGGTGCCATTGCTGTGGTTCGATAAACGGTGGCTGGCTCTCAGGGCTGAACTGCCAGGTTTCGGTAGTTTCGCCCTCTTCGGTCATCAACGCAAAGGTCAGGGTGCCGCTCAGCAGCGTGAGTTTGGCCCAGGTGCCGCTTTGGGTGTTGTGCTTTTGCTGGAAACTCTCCGGCAGCGTCACGCTGTTCCATACCGGCAGGGTTTTATAACAAAGCAGCTCATTCATGCGTCTCTCCTTAAATTTTGCGTTGCCCCAGTGTGGGCGAATAAAATGATTTTATATGTTGCATATAAAATACATCTTTATCGGCTCATTGAAAATGCCCGCGATCATGAAAGGTGTGATTAGAAGTGAGCAAGGCAAGATGCTTAACCCCACGGTCATTCCTTTAAGGTGTATTTCCTGGCAAACGCCTGCTCTCAGCTCCGGATCAACACATTTAGACTGGATCGGGGTCCGCTGCTGGGCTAACGTCACTGCAGTGTATGTCAAAACGATCAGGGAAAAGATGCCAATTCGCCGTTTTATCAACCCGATGACCTTGCGTCCGTTGAGCCTGGCCGCGCTGCTGGTGCTGGCCGGTTGTACCACGAAAACCACCACGACTTCACCGGTGCAACGCCCGGCTGACGTCAAAGCTCAACTGGTGCGTTTGATGCCGGCTAACACCGCCGATCGCCAGGGCTGGGCCACCGATATCACCGCCGCTTTTGCCGCACAGGGTATCGAGCCCAGCGACCAAAACCTGTGTTCAGTGCTGGCGGTAACCGAGCAGGAGTCGACCTTCCAGGCCAATCCGCCGGTGCCAGGGCTGCCCAAAATCGCCTGGAAAGAGATCGACCGCCGCGCTGATCAGTTGCATATTCCCAACTTTTTGGTGCATACCGCTTTGCTGATCAAGTCATCGAACGGCAAGAGCTACAGCGAGCGTTTGGATAAGGTTCGCACCGAAAAAGACCTGAGCGATATCTTTGACGATATGATTGATTCGGTGCCGATGGGGCAAAAGCTGTTTGGCAGCCTGAACCCGGTGCATACCGCCGGGCCGATGCAGGTCAGCATCGCCTTTGCCGAAGCGCATGCCAAAGGTTATCCGTATCCGATCGACGGCTCGATCCGCCGTGAAGTGTTCACCCGCCGCGGCGGCATGTATTTCGGCATTGCCCACCTGTTGGGTTACCGGGCTGACTACAGCCAGCCGATCTACCGCTTCGCCGACTTCAATGCCGGTTGGTACGCCAGCCGCAACGCCGCTTTCCAAAGTGCGGTCAGCCGCACGACGGGCATTCCGTTGGCACTGGATGGCGACTTGATTAACTACGGCACCGACAAACCCGGCACCACCGAGCTGGCGGTGCGTACCCTCGGCAAGCGGCTCAATATGAGCGACTCGGCAATTCGCCGGGCGCTGGAGAAGGGGGACCTGCCCGAATTTGCCGATACCGACCTGTATGAGCGAGTGTATGCGCTGGCAGAGAAAACCACCGGCAAGAAACTGCCGCGGGAAATGCTGCCAGGCATTCAGTTGGAAAGCCCGAAAATCACCCGTAAGCTGACCACCGCCTGGTTTGCCAAACGGGTGGATGAGCGGCGCCAACGCTGCATGACGCGCGCTTCGGCAGGTTAAACCTGCGACAACACCCGCTGCTGCAAAGTTTGCAGCGGCAGGTGGTGCAAGGTCTGGAGGGATCCGCCGCGCATTGAGCTACGGCGGATGTTGACGCGGTTAAGCGCGACGCGGGTTGGTCAAGCCGAAGTTAAAGTTATTGCAGCGGTTGCAGAATTCCTTCATCACCGGCGGGGTGTCCATCATCGGCACCTTAACTTCGATAAAGGCCAGCCGCTCCTGACGCGAGGCGTGTTCCAGCGCCAATTCCAACTGGTGGGTAGTTTCTACCGCCACGCTGAACGGTTTCGCCTGGGTATTGAGCACCGCCGGCAGTTTGGCGTAGTCCCAGGGGCCGATATCGTTGTACGACGAGTTCTCGCCAAGAATATAACGTTCGATGGTGTAACCATCATTGTTAATCAAGAAGATAATCGGCTTCTGATCGTAGCGCAGCAGGGTGGAAACTTCCTGAGCGGTCAGTTGGAAAGAACCGTCGCCAATGAACAGCAGATGTCGGCGGTCTGGTGCGGCCATCATGGTCCCCAGCAGCGCCGGCAGGGTATAGCCAATCGAGCCCCAGATCGGTTGATTGACCACCTGAACACCGTCCGGCATACGCATGCCGCCAATCGCCGCGCCCGAGGTGCCATTCTCCACCACAATTACGTCATCGGCGCGAATAAAGCGTTGTATGCGTTGCCATAAATAAGCCTGATCGATAGGAGCATCGCTGGGGGTTGCCAACCGATGCCGCGCTTCAGGCAGGGGCGTCGGCGGGTGGCCTGTTACCTCTTCACCCAGTGCCAGCAGCGCCTGCAACAGGTCGGTGGTCGCCACTGCCGGATAAGAGGTGGTGCCCAGCTTCACGGAGAACGGCTGAATATCAATTTGCGCGTCAGCCGGGATCTGGTGCGAAAAATACCCGGTTGTCGAGTCTACCAGGCGAACGCCAAAGCTCAGCACGCAGTCGGCGTGCGCCATATGTTCATAGAGTTCGGGGCGCGAAAGGTTGCCGCTGTAACCGCCGATCCAACCCGGCGTGGTTTCCGGAATGATGCATTTGGCCGTCGGCATATTGGTGAGGGGAATGGCAAATTTATGTGCGACCTCGATCACTAATTGCTGTAGTTGAAAGCGATCCACCATTTGGTCGACCAGAATAATCGATTTCTTTGCCTGTTTTATTCGCGCCAGCAATGCCATGGCCGCCAACTGGACATTATATTGGTCGCTGGCTGGCAATTGCGGCGCGACCATTGCCTGAGTGATTTCAATTTCCACATCACAAATATCAGAAGGTAACTGTAAATAAACCGGTTTCTTTTCCGTCCAGGCACGGGAAATAACGCGAGGGATCTCCACCGCCGCATTTTCTGGCGTGATCAACGCTTGGGCGACGGTGAATTGTTTAAAACAGTTCATGACGTTATCAAAATTGCCGTCCGCCAGCGTGTGGTGCAGCAGCTCATGATTTTTCATTGCGTGCAGCGGCGGGGTACCGGCCAGGCAGACAACCGGTGCGGACTCGGCGTAAGCCCCGGCAATGCCGGACAGCGCGGCCAGATCGCCGACGCCGTAGGTGGTGATCAGTGCCCCAGCCCCTTTTAACCGTGCATAACCGTCGGCCGCGTAGGACGCATTCAGCTCATTGCAGTTGCCAATAAATTCAATATTGCTGTCGTGCTCGATCAATTCCAGCAGCGCCAGATTATAGTCGCCGGGTACGCCATAAATACGATCGATGTTCAGGGTGCGGAGCTGTTGCAGGATGAATGCCCCGATAGTGATTTTCATGTGTTTCTCCGGATTTTTTATCTTTCTTTTATCAGGCAGAGAGCAGCAAATAACTTGCTGGCGATGTTGTGTTATGAGCAATTCAATAAACGTTCAGCCCTTGCAGACCGGGTCATGCTCGTTAGCTTTAACAATTATTTAAACTATCGGCTTGTTCAAGTTGAGTGGGGCGCATGAGAGGGTAGCTTGTTGTATTTGCGGGTTTACGTTGGGGGTGAGGGGGATTAACCGCAGCGATGTTGTGGGTGGTATTTTTCACCAAATGTAATAGATATGTGAAATATGGCGACTGTGGCCGGAACATGGCGCACGGGATGATCACCGGTACTTTTGCCTGCCGCTAAAAATGACGGTGGGAAGTCATCCGTTTTCGCCGTTGCAGGTCTCTAAAACAGCGATGTAACTGCAAATTTACAGTCGTGTCGCCTGACAGGGCCTTGAGGTTATTGAGATTGCCGCAAAATGGGGGGAGAAAACCCACGAAAAGCGTGACGGCGATTACAGTTGCTCTTTGGGCGGCAGTAAAGATTTCGCTACGTTCAGAGCAGGAAAGAAGTTCGCTAGCAGGCTGGTGAGCCACCGGGTTTTACTTCGGCAGCGGCATTATTGCGGAGTATTCCGACAGACGGTGCATAGGGAGCGCAGTAGCCTGAGCGCCCGGAGTCGACCCGCCGGGCGCGTTTCCCTTTATCTGCGGCTAAACTTAACCAAGTGACAACGAGGTAGGAGAAAGCAGTTGGATAAATAAGATACAGCTTGATCTTGATGGGTCGATCGGTAAGAATCGCCGGCCTTATTTTTTACAGGAGTTTGATGATGTTTTTTAAACGGACAATTTTGGCTTGCTCAGTGGCGCTGCTATTTCCTGCACTACCTTCTTACGCTGAGGTTGGTGCAGAAAATGGCAGCGCGGCGCAGGCTGAAAAACCGGGGTTGTGGCAGCGTTTCACCGATAACGTGGCGGAAACCTGGAACAACTCGCCGAATAAAGACATTTATCTGCCGGCCATCACCTGGCATAACCGCTGGACTTACGACGACGAACATATCGATAAGTACAACGAGCGCCCCTGGGGCGCCGGCTATGGTATTTCGCGTTACGACAGCGACGGTGACTGGCACGGTATCTATCTGATGGCATTCAAAGATTCATTCAATAAGTGGGAGCCGATCGGCGGTTACGCTTATGAGAAGATCTGGCGTCCTTTGGACGACAAGGACTTCCGTCTGGGTCTGGGCTTCACCGCCAGTGTTACTGCGCGAGATAACTGGAATTACATTCCTATCCCGGCCCCGCTGCCTTTGGCTTCTATCGGTTATAAGCGCCTGACCTTCCAGGCCACTTATATTCCTGGCACTTATAATAACGGCAACGTGTTCTTCGCCTGGCTGCGTTGGCAGTTCTGATCCCCAGCGGGTCGCCCAGTTTGGCGGCCCATAGCGCCTAGCTGTACATTCTTCGCTCAAAAAATTACCTGAATTCTGAAAAAACGCCGTATTGCCGGCTAAAAGGAACTTGTCGCCGTGGGTGGCGTCCCAAGAGGTGACCCGGCGCATTGCGCTGATTGCACACGATTCGCCCATCCGCTTTGTCCTGTTGCCAATGGCAAGGGGGGATGCTGAAAAGATGGCGAGATAAACAGGAGCTTTACCCCATGAACACCAAGCATCGTTTACTGCTGGCGCTGACATTGACTTCCGCCATGACTTGCGGCGCCGCTCAGGCAGCCGGCCTGATGGATTCCCTCAGCAGCGCGGCCGGTGAACTGAGTAAATCGGGTGGCAGCACCAGTGGCACTTCACTGTCTTCCCTGACCGGTTTACTGAACGGTGGCGACAAAGCGCTGAGCTCCAGCAGCATGACCAACGCGGCCGGCATCTTGCAGTACTGCGTGAAAAATAACGTCCTGTCGGCCAACGGCACCGAAGCGGTGAAAGACCAACTGCTGAGCAAATTGGGCATCACCAGCACGGAGAACGCCAAAAGCCAGGACTACCAGCAAGGGCTGGGCGGTCTGCTGAAAACCGGCGAAGGCAAGAGTCTGGATCTGAACAGCCTGGGCACTTCGCAAATCACTGAAAAAGTGAAGCAAAAAGCCTGTGATTTGGTCCTGAAACAGGGCGCGTCCTTTATTTCCTGATAGCCTGAACGGCGGTATGCTCAGGCTGCCGCCGTTTTTAACTTTCCCCGCCGTATTTCAAACGGGCCGGCTATCTGCGACGTGAAATAGACCGGGAGTGGTAAGAGAAAAATGAAAAAAATTCTGATGGTTTCCCTGCTGGCAGGGATGGCGATATTACAGGGCTGCAGCATGAAATCTAACGATGCGCCACCGCCGCCGCAGGTAAAACCAATTGGCATGGCGAACCCGGCGGACGTGTATTGCACCAAGATCGGCGGCAAGCTGAACGCCAAGCAAAATGCTGACGGCCAGTATTCCACCTGTACCTTGCCGAACGGTCAGGAAATCGAAAGCTGGGAATTATTCCGCCGCGATCATCCGGTGAAGAAATAAGCCTCGCGATTAAAACTCGCGGTCGCTGATCGGCTGGTATTGCACACTGCCGTCCGTTTGCAGTTTCAGCGACAGCCGCCAATCCTGATGACGACTCAGGGTGAAAGGTTTGGAGCGGAAGTTACAGCCGGTTTTGATGTTTTTAATTTTCATCACGTATTCCCCGGCCGGGTTGGTTTTGATATTAAAACTGCCGGCTGCGGGAATAAAAACTTCCGCCAAACGCTGTGGCGCGCCCGGCGTCTCCAGTTTGACCAACACCGCAAAATTGTTGTTTTGATTATCCAGCGTCAGTTGTTGCAGTGGGTTGGCGGCTTTGCCTTCCGGCTGATGCAGGTAGCCGGCCGAAAGAGGCCAGGGTTGCCCGGCATTGTCATGCAGCGGGCCACCACACTGTTCGCGTGCTTCGCGCATCGGCATTTCACGCTGGATGGCCCGGTTGTAATCTGTGGTAGCCGTCGCGACAAACTCATCGTCATTTTGATCGGCTCGCAGATAGCGTTTGGCGCTGAAAACCCCAGCGGCAATCAGCATAAAGAAGATAAAAATCGTCAGGCGGCTCCTGAAAATGCCCCCAAACAGCCTGCCCGGCAATTGAAATAGCCACTTCGCAATTTTTGACAGCATCCTTTTCCCTTAGCGCCCAAGCCGTTACGTTCTGCGGTAACCTTGCTCGCCTCAGTATAGCCAAATCACTTGGGGTGAGGTAATAACCCCGTAAAATTCCTGAGTTTTAACCCATCCCTTCTTCCAGCAGCAACAGCAGTAAAAAACCGACAAAAAACATCGCGGTGGCGAGCGGGGTATCTTTACCTCCTTCATGCGCCTCAACCAGCAACTCCTCCGTGACCAGATAGAGCAAGGCAATCAGGCCGAAGGCCAGAAACGCGGTTAGCCAGAATGCCCCCAGCATGGCAATCGGCGCACCCAGCATACCGCCTAGTGGCAACAGCAGAGCCAGGCCGCCAATCGCCAGCATGGCTTTTATCCGTCGGCCGAAAAAATCACGTAAATCGCCCACGATCGACAGCCCCAGAAACAGCACTTCCAACGTTAGCGCGAGCGTCAATAACAGGCCCGCTTTTGCACCGGCAGCGAAGGCGATGCCCAGCACCAGGCCATCGATAAAAATATCCACGCCGACGGTTGCCACAAAGCCCACCGGCCCCTGAGCTCGTTCGCCCAAACGCCTGACCAGCAGCATCATCAGCACACCTGCGGCACCACCGAGCAGTACTGCCCAAGGCGATTGTTGCTTGAGGTCGGGCAGAATTTCGGTCGCGGCCGCGGCAAAGACGATACCAGCGGTAAAGTGATGAATGATGCGCATGGCGGCATCGCCAGGGCGGCGGTACAGCGCGATGGCGGCGCCAATGACGGTCGCTGCGGCGGGGAATAAGGTATAAAGCACGGCTGAGGTCATCAATAGTCCTTTATTTGAGACGTAAAGTTTCAGTCTAGCCCAGTGCTGCCCTTTCGTAGCGTTGCATAAAAATTTGTACGTTTATGCACGTTTGTGTACATTCGTGATCACTTGTTCGCCATCGAGAAGCCGAATGTCCAAAATGTTGCCCAATCAGCGCCACGACGCGATCCTCGCTACCTTGCAGCAGCAGGGGCGAGTGCTGGCGGTTGAAATGGCGGAACGCCTGAAAACCACCGAAGCCACCATTCGGCGCGATCTGCGCCAGTTGGCGGCACAAAACCTGTGTAAACGCATTTATGGCGGTGCGCTGGCACCCACGCCGGCAACCGGCCCTATCAGCGCAAGGCTGCAATTGAGCGGTGACGAGAAGCAGGCACTGGCGCTGGCTGCGCTGGCATTGGTCAAGGAAGGGCAGGTTATTTTCCTCGATGCTGGCAGTACGCACCTTTATTTGGCCGAGCTGTTGCCGCGCGATTTGCGGCTGACAGTGGTGACTAACGCATTGACTATTGCCGGCAAAATGCTGGAACAGCCGGGGATCCGCACGATTTTAATCGGCGGCGAGCTGGATGCCGACATTGGCGGCTGTGTGGACGCCAAGGCGGTACAGGAAATCGACGATTTTTACTTTGACCTCGCTTTCGTCGGCATTTGTGCTTATGACCCGGGCTGTGGTTTCTCGGCGCTGAATTATCAGGATGCCCAGTTCAAGAAGCGTCTGCTGGCTCGGTCAGGCAACTTGGCGGTGCTATGCACCGGCGACAAACTCAACACCTATGCCCCCTACAGCTTTCTGCCCGCCCATCGGGTCGATTATTTAGTCACGCCGCCTGGCCGTCATCCGCAGCTCGAACAGCAGATCACGCACAGTGGCGGCAAAGTATTGTACAGCGATTAACCCATTGGAGACTGAGATGAAAATAGCCCATGTTGCACTCTGGACCCGCGATATTGATGCCCAGGTGACGTTCTGGCAGCGGTACTTTGACGGCGTTGCCGGGGAACAATACGTTAGCCGGAACCGTCCGGGGTTTGTTTCCCGCTTTGTCAGCCTTGCGGCGGGGCCAACGCTGGAGATCATGAGTTTGCCGGATCTGCTGTCAGCGGAGCAGGCCAGTGAACGTGTGGGTTGGGCGCATATTGCTTTGTCGGTGGGAGAGGAAAGCCGTGTCGATCAGTTGGCGCAGCGCGCGCAGCAGGAGGGGATCCTGCAGGCGGCGCCACGCTGGACAGGGGACGGTTTTTATGAGGCGATCATCCGTGATCCGGACGGTAACGCCATCGAAATTACCGCTTGATCACTCCTCTTCGATGCTGGCGAACTGCTGCCCCAAATAGTCGAGCAGCAGCCGCACCGCCGGCAGCAGGCCGCGGCGTGACGGGTAAACCGCATGCACCACGCCGCCCTGCGGTTGCCAACCCGGCAGCAACTGCACCAACTCACCGCGCAGCATATCGTCACGCATCATCATTGACGGCAATTGCACGATGCCTGCACCGGCAATCGCCGCAGTTCGCAGCATCAGCATATCGTCCGTCACCAGCCGTGGCCTGTGTTCCCACTCCATTTTTTCTCCCTGCGGCCCGGTCAACTGCCACAGGTGCTGTGCGCGTGCCGGACCGAGATCCAGGGTGGGGTATTTATGCAGCTCTTCCGGTTTTTCCACTGGACCCAGGGTTCGAACCAGCGCCGGGCTGGCGGCAACGCACCAGGTGCGCTGCGCCAAAATTTTCAGCACCAGATCGCTGTCTTCCAGCGGCGGTGGCCGCACGCGGATGGCCAGATCCAGGCCTTCACCCACCACATCTACCCGGCGATTAGTCGCTTCCAGATGCACCGTGACCTTCGGGTAATCGGCCATAAAAGCCGCCACCATGCTGCCGACCCGAGTGTGCAGAATGGCCACCGGGCAAGTCATGCGCACCGTGCCGCAGGGTTCGGCGCGGGTTTGTTCGATGGCTTGCTGTGCGGCATCGGCTTCTACCAGCATGGCCTTGCAGTGCGCATAGTAATTCAGACCGACGTCGGTGACGGAAAACCGTCGCGTCGAGCGTTGGATCAGGCGTACGCCCAGGCGTTCTTCCAGTAGCGCTATGCGTCGACTCAGTTTGGACTTGGGGATACCCAACGCCCGGCCGGCGGGGGCGAAGCCCTGATGGTCGACTACGCTGGCGAAATAAAAAAGATCGTTCAAATCGGTGAACATCGCCCGTCCTTGTCATCGTTCTATATCTAGAACACTGAGTGTACATCTTGCCTACTACTGCGGCAAACGCCGCAGGATTAAACTTCTGACATCAACTTAAGGTCGTGAGACCTGAAACAGGAGTTCAAGATGAAAAAGATCCTCGGTATTTACAACAGCCCTGAAGCCCACTGGGTCGGCAACGGTTTCCTGGTGAATTCGCTGTTCTCCTATAACGATTTGGGGGCAGAAATGAGCCCGTTCCTGCTGTTGGATCATGCTGCGCCAACCAAGTTCCGCTCTGCCTCCGGCACCCGTGGCGTGGGTCAGCATCCGCATCGCGGGTTTGAAACGGTGACCATCGTCTACCAAGGCGAAGTGGAGCACCGTGATTCCACCGGCAGCGGCGGGGTGATTGGCCCCGGTGACGTACAGTGGATGACCGCCGCCTCGGGTATTTTGCACGAAGAGTTCCATTCACGGGATTTCTCGCGCAACGGCGGCACCATGGAAATGGTTCAGCTGTGGGTGAACCTGCCGGCCAAGGACAAAATGGCTGAGCCGGGTTATCAGACGCTGCTGAATGCGGATATCCCGGTGGTTCCACTGGCGGACGGCGCAGGCCAGGTGCGGGTGATTGCCGGTAACTTCGGCGGCCACGCCGGTCCGGCACGTACTTTTAGCCCGCTTAATGTCTGGGACATGAAGCTGAATGCCGGTCATACCACCACGTTGACGGTGGAGGAAGGGCATACGCTGGCGCTGGTGATACTGCATGGCGCGATTCATGTTAACGGTGAGGAAGTGGTGCGCGAAACCCAAATGGTCAGGTTTGACCGTGCAGGGGATTCAATCACCCTCGAAGCCAACAATGATGTCAGCTTGCTGGTACTGAGCGGCGAGCCGATCGATGAGCCTATCGTCGGTTATGGCCCGTTCGTGATGAACAGCGACGCGGAAATCCAGCAGGCCTTCCGTGACTTCAACGGCGGCAAGTTCGGCAGCATGACGGCAGAGAAGCACGCCGGCTAAGCCCTCACCGCACACCTTAGAGCCGATCCGGAAAAACACCTCCGGATCCGGTTCTACACTTAGGTAACCTCTGCACTTTGGCCTCTTGGCCAAGGCAACCTTTAACCGCAATAATCAACACCCCACAGGAGTAAACCATGACTGCAAATTACAAACGCCTCGATAAGGATCAGGCTGCCGTTTTGCTGGTGGATCATCAGGCAGGGCTGCTTTCACTGGTACGCGATATCGATCCCGATCGTTTTAAAAACAACGTACTGGCACTGGGTGATTTAGCGAAGTATTTTAACCTGCCGACTATTTTGACCACCAGCTTCGAAGACGGCCCCAACGGCCCGCTGGTCCCTGAACTCAAAGCTCAATTCCCCGATGCACCCTTTATTCCACGCCCTGGGCAGATAAATGCCTGGGATAACGACGACTTCGTCAAGGCAGTGAAAGCCACCGGCCGCAAACAGTTAATTATCGCCGGTGTCGTCACCGAAGTGTGCGTGGCCTTCCCGGCGTTGTCTGCCCTGAACGAAGGTTTCGAAGTGTTCGTAGTCACCGATGCTTCCGGCACCTTCAACGAGCTGACGCGTCAATCGGCCTGGAGCCGTATGGAAGCCGAAGGCGCGCAACTGATGACCTGGTTTGGCGTCGCTTGTGAGCTGCACCGTGACTGGCGCAACGATGTCGAAGGGCTGGGGGCCTTGTTCTCCAACCACATTCCCGATTACCGCAACCTGATGACCAGCTACAGCACGCTGACCAAAGGCAAGTAATCAAAATAGAAAGAAAAGCCGAACGACCTTTACACAATCCTTAAGCTTTCATCACGTTAGCGGAGGGATGTAAGCAAAGATCATTGGGATGCAAAGGTCGTGAAAAGCGGCTTTCTCATCGGCCGGGGGCGGGGTAGGTTAGGCCCAATCCCGGCAAATGAGATCGACAACATGAAAAATGCAATCAAAGTACTGACGCTTCCTGTGCTGGCTGCCGTGACGCTGTTCAGCGTTAGCGCGCTTTCCGCTCCGGCTCCGGCAGAAAAAAACGTCCCCCCTGCAGAACAGCAGTTCCGCTTACCTCCTTTCCCTGGTGGGCATATGCCTAAACCGGGCTTCTGCCACGGCGGTGAGCTGTTCTGTGCGACTTCCGCCAGCGATAATCCCACTGAAACCATCAATAAGCTGACTTCGGTGATCCCCGCCGGTAACGCCAAGCATTACGAAGTACGAATCTCGGTAGTGGCATTGCCGGATACGCCACCTGCGTCCCCAGCGCCGTAAGCGGCCCCGCTGGTTCTGAAGGGGAATGCGCGTTAGTCTGGGGTAAACCTCAGGAGGCAGGATGAATCCGTCAACGCTCCCCCCTTATCTCCAGCCCGGTGACCGGGTGCTGTTATTCGATGGCGAATGTAATTTGTGTCACGGGCTGGTGAGATTTTTGATTCGTGCCGATCGACAGGGCAAGATCCTGTTGGCCACGGTGCAATCCGAAGAAGGTCAGGCAATTCTGAATTGGCTGGCCTTGCCCACCGATCGTTTTGACTCCATCGTCTATCTTGAACCGGGCCGACATTGGTTGCGTTCGGCGGCGTTTTTTCAGGCGTTGCGTCAGCTTGGCTGGCCATTTCGCCTGTTGGCGCTGGCGCGCTTTTTGCCGCAGCGGCTGGCGGATAGGTTTTACAATGCAGTGGCGAGCAATCGCTATAGGTTATTTGGCCGCAATGCTGGCACGGCGTTGCCTGGAGAGGTTTTGCCGGGGCGTTATCTGCGTCATCGTCGTGAGCAATCTCGCTGAGCTTTACGCTTCTTTACCCTTTAATCGATTGAATTATCATCATTCCGCCCCAATATAGTGGAACGTTCAGCTAAAAAGGAGCGCGTATGGGGATCAGTGAAGAAGAGTACATCCGCCGTTTGAGTCAGGAGAAGAATGCGGTGGGAAATACGGCAAAATGGGTGGCGATTGTCTCCGCTATTTATTTCGCCCTTATGGTGTTTTACGGCCACCCGATCGGCGTGCTGACCATGTCCGGGCTAATTTTTATTGTCTCAACCACCACCTGGTTGAAGAAGCGCCAAAAGGTTAAGTCCTACCGTCGGGCGCTGGCGAAGATCAATGATGAACCGCCGGTTCAGCAGCCCTGATACTCACTGCGCGTAATGCTGTAAACCAGGCTTGGCGTATCGCCGGGCACGTCATCCAGAGTATCGACCACACGTAACCCCGCTTTTTCCAGCACGCGGCATGAGGCCAGATTTTTTTCGCGCACAATAGCCGAAATTTCTGTCAACCGCAGATGCTTGAAACCATACTCCAGCGAGGCCTGCGCCAACTCAGTGGCCAAGCCGCTGCCCCAAACCTGTGTATCAAAACGATAGCCCAAATTCACCGTGCGCTGTGCCCCTAGCGGCCGCCAGGACAACCCGCCAAAGCCAATGACCCATTCCGGCTGCTCACGCAGTGCAATTGCCCAGGAACCATAGCCGTGTTGCGCCCAATTTTCGATCCGCCCCGTCAGCGCCAATCGTGCCTGTTCTTCGCTGGCGATGGGGCCTGCGGGATTAAAACGCTGGGTGTCGGGATCGCCAAAAATGGCGTAAAAACGCGGCAAATCGTCGGCCACCGGCGGACGCATCAACAGGCGAGGGCTTGCATAGGGGGCGATAGGGTTCATCTTCGGCATAGCTTGTGTAACCTGCTGTGATTGGACAGGTTTAACTGTAGACCAGCGGTGCGGAAGAAGAAACAGAAACCCCCCTCTCCGGGTGGAAAGGGGGGGAAGGATCAGATAAACGAATCGTCGTCGCTGTAGTCGTCGTCGGCGAAATCGGTGTTATCGTCGTTTTGATAATCCGCGTTCTGGAAGCCGTTATCTTGGTTGAGGAAGCGGCTATCACCGCCGTTGTTAAAGGTATCGAGATTGTTGGACGCGTCGAAATTATTCATCGCGCTGTCATCCACCGGTGTTGCCGGCGTTTCATCGATAATATTAACAATTTCCTGTGGTTGTGAATGGCGGAACATACCGGTCAACATGTCGGCCAGCACCACACCGCCTGCCACGCCGGCGGCAGTCTGCAATGCCCCGCCGAGGAACCCGCCGGCACGTGAAGGTGCTGCCTGCTGCGGTTGGCTGTAGGCTGGTTGCTGCTGTTGAGCATAGCCCGCCTGCGGCTGGTTGTTCCATGCCGCGTTATTCTGCTGTTGCGCCTGATACTGCTCGCGCGGGCTTGGCGCGTTGCGATTACCGCCACCAAACAGCCCGGCCAGAAAGCCGCCGCTGCTTTGTTGGTTGGCGTTATTTTGCTGTTGCTGGGCAATCTGGCTCTCCAGATCCTTCACCCGCTGGTCGAGCTGCTTCAGCGCCGCTTCCTGAATGATCATCGCCTGAGCCATGTAATAAGGTGCGGAAGGCTGTTCGCGGATGTGTTGGTTGATTTGCTGCTCTGCCTGGAGATCCCTCTGGCCCGTCTTGGTCTCGGCTTCTTTCAAGCGGCCAAACAGACCATCGATAAGACGTTGTTCTTCGGATTGCATAGGATTACCTCTAGGAGATGAATAACGATACTGGATGATAGATATCATCGGTAACTGTCACCCTAGCGCGTTTAGATGAACCAATAAATAAATGGCAGGTAAACCTGTTTATGAATTTGTTACCCGTTACGTCAGAGGGATCAGCATCACCAGTTTCAGACCGCTATTTTCCGATGGATTAAACGTCAGTTGACGATAGCGCAACTCCCCGTGTTGCACATGAGAGAAGGTACGCTCGCCCCCCTCGCGTGCCAGTACGTCATGCTGTTTCCACCAGTGATGGAAGGCTTCGCTGTTGTGCGTCATGTTGCGCACGAAAGCGCGCATCTCTTCGGTATTTTGATGGTGGCTGGTTTCGGCACGAAACTCGGCGACCACGCGGCGTGCCCGTTCCTCCCAGTCGCTGACCAGCGTTTTGGCTAACGGGTGGAAAAACATAAAGTGCAGCAGATTGGGCGTAGCGGCTTGGCCCAGCCAACCACAGAACAGGCTTTCCGCCGCCGGGTTCCAGGCGACGATATTCCAGGTGATATCCAGCAGGTAGCAAGGCACCGTCACCTGGTTAACGCTTTGCAGCACCGCGCTGTTGTCGGCTTCGTGAGGCTGTTCCTGTTCGGGGTCTGCGACTCGCGCCAGGGTAAACAGGTAGTGGCGCTCGGCATGCCCTAACCGCAGTGCTTTGGCGATACGCGCCAGCGTATGCGGCGAGATGGATACCTCGCGGCCTTGCTCGATCCAGGTATACCAGGTGGCGCTGATACCGCTGATTTGCGCCAGCTCTTCACGGCGCAGTCCACTGGTGCGGCGGCGTGGTGCGGTGGGTAAACCCAGCATTTCCGGCGTGATGCGTTCACGGTGCGCACGCAGGAAAGCGCCGAGGGCTTTGGGGCCGGATAAGGCTTCAGATTGCATAGGCTGGTACCTTCTCATACTAGGATAACTGCTCATATTGTACCCGTATATTAAGCTGATTATAGTAATAAAAAAGCCATCCGGCACCGGCGCAAGCCAGACAAAAAAGGAAGCACATATGAGCAACAGCAACAGCCATAAAAATGCGGTCGACCGTCAATTTGGTGAGCAGGCCAGCGCCTATCTGACCAGCGCAGTTCATGCACAGGGGAAGGATCTGCAGCGACTGGCGCAGTTGCTGGAGCCTTATCCCGATGCCAGGCTGCTGGATCTGGGGTGTGGGGCCGGGCATGCCAGCTTTACCGCCGCAGCGAAAGTGGCTCAGGTTGTGGCCTACGATTTGTCGGCGCAAATGCTGGCGGTAGTGAGCCAGGCCGCGGTAGAGAAAGGTTTCAATAATATTCAGGTGCAGCAGGGCGTCGCGGAATCACTGCCGTTTGAGGACGCCAGCTTCGATCTGGTGATTAGCCGCTATTCGGCTCACCATTGGCATGATGTCGGCCAGGCGCTGCGCGAAGTGCGCCGGGTGTTGAAACCGGGCGGCAGAGCGATCTTTATGGATGTGGTCTCACCGGGGCATCCGCTGCTGGATATCTATCTGCAAACCGTTGAGGTGCTGCGTGACACTTCGCATGTCCGCAATTATGCGCCGGGTGAATGGTTGGGGTTACTGACTGAATCAGGGCTGCTGGTACGGGAAGTGACGTCGGACAGGTTATATCTGGAATTCAGCAGTTGGGTCGCACGTATGCGTACGCCGGAGCATTTCGTTACCGCGATCCGAGCGTTGCAACAGGGGGTTTCTGAAGAGGTACTGCAGCATTTTGCCATTCAGCCAGACGGCTCATTCACCAGCGATATTATGATGTTTGAGGCGGTCAGAGGATAAATAATTTCAGGGCAGCCTATATACCCTTTATCTTTACGATTACCGCGTGATTAGCGATAACCGGAAGTCCATTGGATATAGCGGCTGCCCTGACAGAACATTACCGGGTATAAATTACTTCTTGTCTTCCAACAGGCAGCGATAAATCAGGCCGCCGATAGCACCACCGACTAATGGCACCAGCCAGAATACCCAAAGCTGTTGCAATGCCCAGGTTCCCTGGAATATTGCTACACCGGTACTGCGTGCCGGGTTAACAGAAGTATTGGTTACCGGAATACTGATCAGGTGGATCAGCGTTAATGTCAAACCGATGGCCAGCGGAGCAAATCCTGCCGGTGCACGCTTATCGGTCACGCCATGAATAACGATCAGGAAGAATGCGGTCAATACCAATTCAATAACAATCGCGGATTGCAGAGAATAACCGCCCGGTGAGTGTTCACCGTAACCGTTGGAAGCAAAGCCGCCGCCGGTAGGATCAAAGCCTGCTTTGCCGCTGGCGATCAAATACAACACCGCCGCTGCAGCAATCCCGCCAATCACTTGAGCAATCACGTAGGGAATAACGTCTTTCGCGGCGAAGCGACCGCCGGCAAATAAACCTACGGTAACGGCCGGGTTAAAGTGCCCGCCAGAAATATGGCCAACGGCATAAGCCATAGTGACTACAGTCAGACCAAAAGCGAGTGCGACACCAAGAAAACCAATACCCAGTTGTGGGAATGCAGCTGCTAATACTGCGCTACCACAACCACCGAACACCAACCAAAATGTGCCAAAAAATTCGGCAAAAAGTCGCTTTGACATAGATTCCATCCCACGGAAAATACTAACGGGCGTTAGCACTAAAAACTATAGAACACCTTTTTAAATTAATGCAGGTTTCTATAAGTAATTTCTTAATGCACCTTGAGTAACAGCGGGTATTAAATCCCCGGGAATTAATTTTGTCTATGCGACTTCATCCCTATTCTTAGGTTTTTCGTGCGTTTGCTGTTTTTTTTATCGCTGTTATAAGAATTTACCCTAAGCTTAGCTGGTATAGGTATTTTTAGCGGAAAATAGCTATGGTTAAATTTGATTTTCTATCTGTTTTTTCCATTCGAATTGTCTGCGTTAATTGCTAATTCCTATTTGCCATATTTAATTATTGCTGCAATTCATAGCATTAGGTCCGTTTGTCATCAGGCTGTCATGTAAGACTAATACCTTAGCAAGCTGCCAACTCTACCCCCATAACACTGAGCCAACATCATGAAAATAAAATCAGTTTCGCTGTTAATCAGCGCGTTGTTCCCCCTGTTTTCTTATGCTGCCACCGACGTTGAAGTGGCGCGTTATATTGTCAGTTTTCCGGGGGGCGAGCATGTGAGTTATCAGGGAGCATTCGCCAAGAATTTCCCGCAAGGATTACCGGTGGGTATCGGATCGGGCCTGGTATTCAATGGGCGTGAGGGTAAGGACTTGCTGTTAACGACGTTGACCGATCGCGGCCCGAATGCCGACGCGCCTGCGGTAGGCGATCAGGAAGCGAAAATCTTCGCTAATCCGCAGTTTGTACCGTTGCTGATGGATATTCGTGTTGGCGACGGCAAGGCGGTCGCCAGCAACTTGCGCCCGCTGCATGACCAGCAAGGCCCTATCAGCGGATTACCGCTACCGGCGGGGGTGATTGGTTCAACCAATGAAGTGGCGCTGAGCGACACGTTGAAAACGTTGGAAAGCGATCGACGTGGGCTGGATACCGAAGGCATCACGCCGGACGGTCAAGGCGGCTATTGGCTGTGTGATGAATATGGTCCATTCCTGATCCATATCGACAATCAGGGCAAGATCCTCGCCAAATACGGCCCGACCCCGGATCAGGGGGAGCAAGCGGTGGCCAGCGGGTTACCGAATATCATCAAGTGGCGCCAGCCGAACCGGGGCTTCGAAGGGATCACTCGTTTGCCGGACGGCCGCATTCTGGCTGCGGTGCAGAGTACGCTCGACGTCGACGGCAAGAGTAAAAACAAGGCGCAGTTTACGCGGTTGGTCAGTTTTGATCCGGCCAGCGGCAAAACGGCCATGTACGGCTATCCGATCGATATCGACAGCTATAAAAAAGCCAAAGACGCCAAGGTGGGTGACATCGTGGCGGTGGACAACCAACATATCCTGCTGGTTGAGCAGGGCAGCGATAAAGACAAGCAGATGATCAATAAGATCTATCTGGTCGATCTCAGCCAGGCGAGCGATCTGACGGCTTTCGAAGGTAAAGGAAAGGCGCTAGAGTTTGACGATGCCAAAGATCTCGCCAAGCGCGGCGTGAAGCTGGCGCAGAAACGTGAAGTGGTGGATCTGCGTAAATTGGGTTGGCAACAAGAGAAGGTAGAGGGCCTGTCGCTAATTGACGATCGCACCCTGGCGGTGATTAACGATAACGATTTTGGCCTGCAGGCCAAGCTGGTGGAGGCACAGCCCAAGGCCAAGAAAATCGGCGATTATCAGCTGGATAAACAGGGCAGCCTGAGCCTGGACGGCAAAGCGGTATCCACCCGTATCGAGCTGCAACCGCTGGAGAAACCGGAATCGCTTAGCGAGCTGTGGGTACTGACGTTGCCGCAACCGCTGAAGTAAATAAGGCAACAGGGGGCGACGTCTCAATAGCGCGCTGCCCCCTGTTTTCTGGTTTATCAGTGAACGCCGCCGGCCTGCGGCGTTCTGCCGCGTGAAATACTCTCCCACACTGCGACGGCCACCATAATCAGCGTGGTCAGGCCATTCACCATCAGTAAATCGGTGAGGTAGGCTATCGGCGCCAATACCGCCAAAGCGATCAATCCCACCAGGTGCGAAAGCGGGAACCGACGATACACCAACCGCTTGTAAAGTGCGTTGGCGAGCAGGTAAATCGCCGGGCCCAGCAGCAGCACTGCTGCCGTCACATTGTCGATATGGCCGTCAGGGTGGGCGATCACCAGTTCATTGGCAACGGCGCAGACGATGATCGCGCCAACCAGCACCACGTGTACGTAATGGAAGTTAGCGCCCAGTTGGCCGGGGTTTTCCGCCTGGCTGATAGCATGGCTGCCGGCTTTGCTGCTGGTATCAAAATAGACCCACCACATCGCCAGGCTGCCGAGAAACGCCACCAGTGAGGCAATCAGCACCGGCGCGCTCCAGGACTCCATTTCGCTGAGGGTCTAACCGGTAATCAGAATGGTTTCCCCCAGCGCTACGATCACGAATAGTTGGCAGCGTTCCGCCAGATGATGGCCTTCGATAGTCCATTCGCTGCTGCTGTCGGAGCGACCCAGCACCGGTAAGCGGAAGCCGAACATCGGCGAAACGTATTCGCACAATACGGCCAGGGCCCACAGCACCAGTCGGTTATGACCTTCCGCCAGGCCGCCAAGGATCCAGAACACCGCTGAAATACACATCCAGCCAAGAATACGGCGGAAGTTTTGTTTCAGTGGATGGCCGGCGGGCAGCAGGTTCAGCACCACGCACGATCTGCCCACCTGGATCGCCACGTAAAACAGCGCAAAAGTCAGCCCGCGTTCGCCAAAGGCCTGTGGCAGAGCAGAAGAAGCGAACAGGCCCAACAACATGATGCCAAACAGCAGAATACGGATAGGACGGGTATCCGGGTTAAACCAGTTGGTGACCCAGGCGGTGTATTGCCAGGCCAGCCAAACGGCGAACCATAGCAGCAGCGTTTCCACCGCGCCGGTCAGCGTCAGATGGTGCAGCAGGTAGTGGGAAAGTTGGGTAACGGCAAAAACGTAAATCAGATCGAACAACAGTTCCGAAAACGAAACCGAAGCACCATGACCATCACGAACACGCAGTAAGGTTTGCGACATAGGGAGTCCTTCCATAATGATAACCTTCAGAAATAGCGTAGTTCAGTCGCGGTTGCGGGGAGAAGAATCTTAAAAGGGGCGGTTTTTATATTCCTTGGCCAAACGGACTTTAAATTGTCATCTGTCAGGGGTAGAGTGACGGTATAGACCCGCTTTGTCCTGCCAGAGACATACCTGCACGTACTTCCTCCTTATTTTCATCACAATGATTGATGTTCTTTACATTGGATTACGTCTGCTTTCATTGCCTGGTAGATAATTAACTCCACTGATACGAGAAAATAAACAAAAACATCTGGAGTTCATTATGAAACTATTACCTGGCATCGCAGCAGTTCTTTTGGCAGCCGCTTCATTCTCTTCCTTTGCAGCGCCGCTGTCATCGGTAAAACAGATCAATACAGAGCAGGCCAGCGGTATGCAAAGCCTTGGCGTAGTGTCGGTTTCCGGCGTTAGCGGTTCTCCGGGCGATGCGGTTCACGCACTGAAAGAAAAAGCTCAGGCGGACGGCGCCAGCAGCATTCGTATTATCGGGTTGGACACCCCGGGGGATTCCAGCAACTGGCGCGGTAATGCGGAAATATACCGTTAATCGTCTGCAGTAAATAAAATTCGGCCACTGTAACAGGTGGCCGATAAAATAAACGGGTGTGGATAATAATCTGACCGGTAATGCAATTTCTTGATTACCTGACGATGATGTCCACACCCTTTTTTATCTGCGCTCGGTTGCATTTTATTACAACTGTGTCGGCGGTTTTAGGAAACATGTTAATGAATACTTAAGGAATTGGGGTCAGATTGGTGACTACTCAACCTAAGGAGGCCCCAATGTTAAACGCGACACGGCTGCAACTGAAAAACCACTTTTCCTACCTCCAGCAGTTTATGGCTTCGCCGCGCACCATTGGTACGCTGGCACCTTCCTCCCCCTGGCTATGTCAGGCGATGTTGAATCAGGTTGAATGGACCGGGGCGCTGTCGATCGCCGAACTGGGCGCGGCGGACGGCGTGCTGACCAAGCGGATATTAGGCCGGATGCGTGCAGATGCTTCGCTCGAGGCCTTTGAAATCCAATCTCATTTTGTTCATCAGCTGCGGAAAATTGACGATCGTCGTCTGCAGGTGATGGATCGCTCGGCTGAAGAGATGGCCGGCGATTATGACGTGGTGTTCTCTTGCCTGCCGTTGCTGTCGATCCCGCTAAAAATCAGCATGCGTATTTTGCAGCAGGCCCAGCAGCGTTTGCTCGCGCGCAACGGTACTTTGGTGCTGTTTCAGTACAGCCACCTGTCGGAAAAGCTGCTGTCCCGCTATTTTCACTGGAAGCGGCTGCGGGTGGTGCGCAACTTCCCGCCGGCGTTGGTTTACATTTGCACGCCGCGTTAGCCCAGCTTTTTTTCCATCACCACCACTTCGCCATCATATTGCCGTCGGCGTTCGATGGTCTGCCAGCCCCAACCCGCATACAGCGCCTCGGATTTATCGGTGATCAGGTGCAATACGGGGTGATTGCGCTGGCGTGCCAACAACACGATGGCTGCCTCCAGCCGTTGCGCAATGCCCTGGCGACGGTGATCCGGGTGGACGAATACGCCGGCCAGCCAGGGAGAAAGGTCCATCCGATGATGATCGTCGCTCGGCCACAGGCTGGCCATGCCCAGCGGGCGTTCGTCCTCGATCGCCAGCAGGGTGGTGTAATCTTCGCTCGGCTGCGCGCACTGGGCAAAGCGTTGGCGCGTGCGTTCCAGTGAACCGCCGCGTTGCGAACCCCATTGACCAAACGCCCATGCGGCGCAAACGTCGCTGAACTGTGGGCACTCCGCCAATGGAATAATACGTTGGGTCATCTCGGTACCTCCTGAATTATCTGCAATCTGGCTTGCCACAGATCGCATTATCGACCGATTTTTTAACTTTATAAAACGGCATTTACAGCGATTTTTCACGTATCAGCGCCGAAATAGCGTGATTCAGCGGATTTAACCGATCCGCCAAGCGTTGTGATTGAAAGTGTTAATGAGAGTGATTATCATGCGCGCATATTTTACCGATCCGGCTTACCCATGCGCAATTCCCTCATGTTACTGCTGTTTTCCTTGCTGCTTGGCGTTTTTAACGTTCAGGCGAAAATGGTCACCGACATCACTGGTCGCCAGGTTGAGGTGCCGGATAATCCGCAGCGCATCGTGGTTGGCGAAAGCCGCATGCTGTATACCCTGGCGTTGCTGGAGCCGGGTAATCCTGCGCAACGAATTGTCGGCTGGCCGGAAGACATGGCGCGTTTCGATGCGCAAAGCTGGCAGCTGTATACGCAGAAATTTCCTCAGATCAAAGCCATACCCTCTATCAGCAAGGGTAACTTTCGCCAGGTTAACATTGAAAATCTGATCCAGTTGAAACCGGATCTGGTGATCCTTGCCCGCTATGCGAAGGAGGAGGGCGACAGCGATTTGCTGCTAACGGCGCTGAGTAAGGTGGGTATTGCCGTTATCTACGTCGATTTACGGGTCGACTTGCTGCATAACACCGTACCCAGCGTTCGACTGCTGGGTGAGGTGCTCAACCGTCAGCAGCGTGCGGAGCAGTTTATCGACTTCTACCAGCAGCATATGGGGGTGATCCAGCAGCGCCTGGCTGGCTATCGGGGGCCAAAGCCCAAGGTCATGCTGCATTTGCACCTCGGGCGGCGTGAAACCTGCTGCACCACCGCGGCTCATGGCAATCTCGGCGATCTGCTGGCCTTTGCCGGCGGCGACAATATCGCCAGCGCCAGTATCAAAGGGGTTTATGGCGAACTGAACCCCGAAACCATTCTGACCGCCAATCCTGATATTTACATTGCCACCGGCATGGCCGGTCCACAGGGTAAGCGCTTTTCCGATTTGCGTCTGGGGCCGCTGGTTACCCAGCAGGAAGCGGATGAAAGCTTCCGTCAGATCATGCAAAAACAGTCGATGCTCGCCAACCTGAAAGCGATAAAAAATCATCAGGCCTGGAGTATCTGGCACAACTTCTATCTCAGCCCGTACCACGTCGTGGCGGTCGAAATGTTCGCCAAAGCGTTTTACCCGGATCTGTTTGCTGACATCAACCCGCAACAGACCTTTAAGCAACTCTATCAACAATTTTTGCCGTTACCTTTTTCAGGGACCTATTGGAGTCAGTTACAAAATGAATAATACCCAGCGCGGCTGGTGGTGCGCACTGCCTCTGGCGGCCTGTGCTTCTGCTCCGGCGATCGGCGCCGACAAAACCGCCGAAAAAGAACCAGGGGAAACCCTGGTGGTGGTCGGCCAGGCCTCTGCGAAGGGCGTGCAAAGTTATCAGCCGCTGACCAGCGTGACCGGCACCCGAACTGAGACCAGCCTGCTGAACGTGCCGCAGGCAATCGACGTGGTGCCGCAGCAGGTGCTTACCGATCAGGCGGTCAGCAGCCTGGATGAAGCGCTGTATAACGTCAGTGGCATTACCCAGGCGAACACCTTGGGCGGTACCCAGGACGCGGTGATGAAGCGCGGTTTTGGTGATAACCGCGACGGCTCCATTTTGCGTGACGGCGTGCGTTCGGTGCAGGCGCGTAATTTTACCCCGACCACTGAGCGGGTTGAGGTGCTGAAAGGCCCGGCTTCGATGCTTTACGGCATGGGGGAACCGGGGGGGATGATCAACATGATCACCAAAAAGCCGCAGCTGCAGCAGCGCACCCATGTGGAAGGCTGGGGCAGCAGCTTCAAGGGCGGCGGTGGTCAGTTGGACGTCACCGGTCCGCTTGGTACCTCCGGGTTCGCCTACCGGATGATTGTCGATCACGATGAAACCGATTACTGGCGTAACTTTGGCCGTAACCGCCAAACGGTGATTGCGCCGTCGCTGATGTGGTACGGCGAGAGCACCACGGTACGCGTTGCCTACGAACATATGGAATATCTGGTGCCGTTTGACCGCGGCACCATCATTGATTCACGCACCGGCAAGCCGGTAAATACGCCGCGCGACCGCCGTTTCGACGAAAGTTATAACGCCACGCGGGGCGATCAGGACAGCGTCACCCTGCAGGTTGATCAGATCCTGAATGAAAGCTGGAAAAGCTCTCTGACCTACGCCTATAGCCGTAACAGTTACAGTGACAATCAGGCGCGCGCGCTGGCTTTGGATCCTGAAACTGGCGTGCTGTCGCGCCAGGCCGACTCCACCGCCCATGCTGTCAGCCATGCCAACGCGGTACAGCTGACGCTCAACGGTGACGTTGACTGGGGCAGTATCAACCACCAGATGCTGTTTGGCTTTGATTTTGAAGATAACCGTACCTACCGCGGCGATATGATCCGTGGCAAGAGGAACAGCGATTTCAATATCTATGATCCGGTGTATGGCCTGATGCCAACCTCGAACGCCGTCAGTGCCAAAGACAGCGATCAGCGTGAAAACCTCACCAGTTACGGCTGGTTTATGCAGGATTCCGTTCAATTGACCGATAAATGGTTGGTGATGGGCGGGCTGCGTTATGACGCTTTTGACGTTTTTGCCGGTAAAGGGCGGCCGTTTGTCACCAACACCGACAGCTCCGACGGCAAATTGGTGCCGCGCGCCGGGGTGGTCTACAAACTGACGCCCTATGTGTCGCTGTACAGCAGTTACACCGAGTCTTTCAAGCCAAACTCGTCCATTGCCAGCCAGATTGGCTCATTGCCGCCGGAACAGGGTAAGGCCTGGGAAGTCGGCAGCAAGGTCGAATTGCCCAACGGCGTTACCGGGACCCTGGCGTTGTTCGACATCACTAAGCGTAACGTGATGGTCAGCGAACTGGTTGATGGTGAAACCGTCACCCGAACCGCCGGACGCGTACGCTCGCAGGGCGTGGAGTTGGATGTTGCCGGCAACATCACTGATTCGTTAAGCATGATCGGCTCTTACGCATACACCGACGCGCGTGTGGTTGATGACCCGGACAACAAGGGTAAGGAGATGACCAACGTGGCGCGCCATACCGCCTCGCTGTTCCTGACGCAGGATCTGGGTTCCCCAGGGCTGTATAGCGGCGACAACGTACGTATTGGTGCAGGGGCGCGTTATGTTGGCCGTCGTCCAGGCGACGCCGCCAACAGTTTCAGTCTTGATAATTACACCGTTGCCGATGCCTTCGCCGCTTACACCATGCCGGTGCAGGGTTATCGGGTGAAGTGGCAATTGAACGTGAAGAATCTGTTCGACAAAACCTATTACCCTTCCAGCGGCGGCAATTTGCGCGTGGCGGTAGGGGAACCGCGAGAAGTGGTGCTGCGCGCCAGTGTCGACTTCTGATTTTTCGTACAGGAATACGTCCCGGCGAGCAGGTATCTGCCGTCGGGGAAATCTGGTTAAATAGCCGGCCCCGTTGTTAAGGAGAACCCGATGAGCCTGCAAATCCGTTTGGCGCAGCCGCAGGATATCGCTCAACTGATAGCCGTTGAGCGCTCGGCGGCGCAGCTGTTTCATCAACAACCGGCCTGGCGTTTTATCGCTGAAGGTCCGGTGATGAGCGCAGAGCAGCATGCTGATTTTATTCAGCGACAGCATGAATGGCTGGCGGAAGGTGCGGCGGGGGAGGTCGCCGGCTTTATCGTCGTCGTGCCGCAACAGCAGGATTGGCATATCGCCGAACTGTCTGTGGCTGCCAACTGGCAACGTCAGGGCATCGGGCGCCACCTGCTCGTTGAGGTTGCGGCACAGGCCGCGTTATCGGGCGCGCAGCGCCTGACGCTAACCACTTTTATTGACGTGCCCTGGAATGCGCCTTATTACCGGCGTCTGGGGTTCAGTCCGATAGCCGCCGAACGGCTCAGCCCGTCGTTGAGGGCAAGGTTGGCGGAAGAGGTGGCGCAGGGTTTTGCCGCAGGCAGCCGCTGTGCCATGGAATTTACACTATCGTAAATATTGAAATACAGGCTGATGGCGGTATGATGCAGCAACTACGCCATCGCACGATCTGCACGCTGGATTCTGGCGTGCTAACGCATTCAAGTCACCGTATAAGGGACAACCCGTAATGACACAAACCATTTTCATGGTGGGCGCGCGCGGCGCCGGTAAAACCACGGTGGGCAGTGCACTGGCGTTGGCGCTGGGCTATCAATTCACCGATACCGATCTGTTTATGCAACAGACCACGCAAATGAGCGTGGCGGAAATGGTCGCAAATGAAGGCTGGCTGGGATTTCGCCGCCGTGAAAGCATTGCTCTGCAAACCGTCACCCAACCGTCAACTGTAGTTGCCACCGGCGGCGGGGCGATCCTGGCGGAAGAGAACCGTCAATTTATGCGTCAGCACGGCACCGTCATTTATCTGCGCTCACCGGCCGAGGTGTTGGCGCAGCGGCTGGAAGAGTACCCGCAAGACGCGCAACGCCCCACGTTGACCGGTCGTCCGATCGCTGAGGAGATGCTGGAAGTGCTGGCCGCACGCGAGGCCTTGTATCAGGAGACCGCGCACTACGTGATGGACGGCACCGGTAACCCACAGCAGGTGGTTGAAAAGATCCTCGCCGTACTGCAATTGGAAACGGTAAAGTAATCCCCTCTGACATTTTCGGGCACCGCGCTGCGTGCCCGATCTCTTCGTATCTTCCCTTGGTTTTTGCCTTCGCCGCAGATTGCGCTTGCTTTTATAAATGATGAGTGACATATATAAAATAATGATGACCATCATCTATTTTGATAAATGCAACGTAATCGTGAGGTTTTACCATGAAATACACCACCTTTGGCCGCAATACCGGCCTGCGCGTTTCTGAACTGGCATTAGGAACCGGCAACTTTGGCACCGGCTGGGGCTACGGTTCGGAAAAAGAACAGGCCAAACAGGTTTTTGATCGTTATGTCGACGCCGGCGGCAACTTTATCGACACGGCTGATACTTACCAATTCGGCCAGTCAGAACAGATGGTAGGGGATTTCATCGCCGCCGAACGCGACCGTTTCGTGGTCGCCACTAAATACACCTTGGGTGCTGCGCCGGACGCGGGTATTGCCTATACCGGCAACAGCCGCAAAAACATGATTGCCTCGGTAGAGAACAGCCTGAAGCGGCTGAAAACCGATCGTATCGATCTGCTGTGGGCGCATTTTTCCGACAACCTGACGCCGCTTGAAGAGATCGTTCGCAGTTTTGACGATCTGATCCGCGCCGGCAAGATCCAATATGCCGGGTTGTCCAACTTCCCAGCCTGGCGCATTGCCCGCGCAGATACGCTGGCAGAATTGCGTGGCTGGGCGCGCATTGCAGGTATACAGGTGGAATACAGCCTGGTAGAGCGGACCGCAGAACGTGAATTGCTGCCGATGGCCGAAGCGCTGGGGATGGCCGCCACCCTGTGGTCGCCGCTGGGCGGTGGTTTGTTGACCGGGAAGTATCGCCATAGCGATGCTGGTCGATTGAGTGAGTTGGGGCGCCTGGTGCATCGCGAAAAAGACACCGCGTTGCTGGATGAAGTGCTGGCGATTGCGCAAGAACACCAGGCCCTGCCGACCCACGTTGCTATCGCCTGGCTGCGCAACAGGGCTGCGCATTCCAGCACCAGTCTGATCCCTATTCTGGGTTCGCGCACGCTGGACCAGTTAGAGGATACGCTGGCGGCGCTTGATTTGACGTTGGACGAGCAGCAGATGGCGCGTCTGGATCGGGTCAGCGCGATTGAACCGGGCACGCCTCATCGGCAGATTGCCGACACGCTGGCGCGTGCGCAGGGCGGTGACAGTTCCCGCTTTGCCGCGCCGCGTACCCCGCGCGCCTGACTCTTTGGATGAAAGGCATCATCTATTGAGCGCTGTCGGTGGATAGCCTAAGATGATGCCTGATTGATAAGGAGAAAACGCCATGGCACGGGTTTCAAAGCAGCAGATGGAGCGCAATCGCGAGGCGATTGAGCAGGTGTCTTCACAGCTTTTTCGCGAACGCGGCCTGAATGGCGTCAGCGTTAACGATCTGATGGCGGCCGTGGGGCTGACGCACGGTGGCTTCTATGGCCATTTTGCTTCCAAGGACGAACTGGCGGCGGTGGCCAGCCGCAGGGCGGCAGAGGAATCCGCTCAGCGCTGGGAAGCCGCCAGCCGCCAGCCCGACCAGCACAATTTACAGACTCTGGTTGACGCCTATCTGAACGTCAGGCACCGCGACTGCCCGGGCGAAGGCTGCATGGTTGCCGCTCTGGCCGGTGACGTGGCGCGCGAAGAGGCGGATAAACCCGTGCATCAGGCTTACCTGAGCGGTGTGAAAGCCATGTTGGCGCGGCTGGAGTCGCTTTCGCCAGATGAACAACAACCCCAACGACAACAGCAGGCGCTGGTGCAGATGGCGATGCTGGTGGGGGCACTGACGTTGGCAAGGGCAACGCAGGGCGATGCGCTGTCAGAACAGTTTCTTAACGCGACGCGTCAGGCGCTGTTACCGGCTGAGGCTGACTAAAATACAGCCCCGGCGTGGTGCCAAAACGCTGACGGAAGGCGGCAATATAGGCGCTGACATTGTCATAACCGTATTCGCCGGCGATGCGACCGACCGATTCACCACGCGATAACGGCTCCAGCGAGCGAATCACCCGTGCTTGCTGGCGCCAACGGGCGAAGGTCACACCGGTTTCGCTGATAAAACGGCGGCTGAGGGTGCGTACGCTCACCCCGGCCCAGGCGGCCCAGTCACTCTGGGTACGCGCGCTGGCGGGTTCATTCAGCAGGGCGCGGGCGATTTTCAACAACCTGGCGTCCTGCGGTAGCGGTAACTGCAGCGGTACGCTCTCTTCCACAGAAATCTCATCCAACAAGACCCGCAATAGGCGTTGTTGCGCCGGATCCAGCTCTTGTCCGGCAAAAGGAGCAATACGTTCCATTAACGCCTGAATCAAAGCGGAGGCAGGGCTCAGATGCGGCTGCGCCGGCAGCGTCGCACAGTAGGACTCCGGCAGATACAGACTCCAGCCGACGACGTTGCCGCATGCCAGTGCCTGGTGCGCACAGTTGGGTGGCAGCCAGCCGATACTGCCGGCGGTCATTGCCCATTGGCGCTCCCGGGTTTCCAACGCCATCATGCCATGGGTCAACAGGTAGATCTGTCCGCTGGCATGCTGGTGCCAGGGCGTCAGGTGTTTTTTCTCATGCCAAAGTCGCTGGCTCTGCAGGATCATAATGATTGGCCGATTTGCAGTATTAAAAGTCCGAGTGTGGTTATTATGCCATGCCTTGTTCGTTTTATGATCTCCGCGTCATTCACTTCTGGAGATCAACCATGACCCCGAAAACCCCCACAGCCCTGGTGCTCGATGCCTTGCAAAAGGTTGTCGCCGCCCCGCAACATCAGCCGACGCTGATCGCTGAGTTTTTCAGTGCGGATTACCGTCAACAGGTGGACGGCAAGACGCTGGACTACATGCAGTTTGTGCAACACATGGCGTTGCTCAAGCAGTTGACTCGCAGTATGACGCTGGAGATGGTCGCCATTGCCGGACAGGACGATTCGGTGTTGACGCATCATAGGGTGCGGGTGGAAAAGCGCGATGGCAGCCTTAGTCTGGTTAAGGTGCTGGCGCATTTCACCGTACGTGACGGCAAAATCTGCGCCTGCGATGAACTGACGCAACTGCTGGAAGGCGATCACGCCGATCGCGATCTGGGGTCACGCATGTCGGTATAAATCGCGCTGCTATACTTAATCCTGTGGAATCACACGGGAGATCAACATGCGCGAAAATAACCGACCAGGCTATCCGAGAACCGCCCGAGTGGTCGCCGTTGACCGGGGCGATCCCAGCTTGCATATGCACCGTTTCGAGGTGCGCACCGACGATATAGAACCCAACACGCTGCTCAGCGAGCATGCAACCGAGCAGGAAGCGTTGGATGCCAAGCACCGCTATGAGGATCCTGCGTTGGAAGACTAATCGTTATCCCTCAGAAACCGGCGTAAAGCCGGTTTCTTGTTTTTACCGCTATAGCCTCTGTTTTCCAGTCTTTTATTGATCATCATTTGTGTGATTTTTATCGCGCTCATTGGGTGTTTCACTTCTGGGAAAAGAGATGTCCAATTCCGAGTTACAGGCGTTGTTTCAACGCCATATGCTGATGTTGTTGCAGCAGGCGTAGTCGTCTCAACCGCCTCAACCGTTTTAAACGTTATCCCAAAGACGCGCTTCGCCTTTGCCTACGCCGCCGGGCGACACTTTACATAACGGCGTGGTGGAATTAACTGTGCCGATCGATTTCAGTCTGCATAACGCTCGCTTCTGATTCTGGGGTGGCAAAGCGTATTTTGTTTGCTCAGGTGAATGGCGTTTTCAGCAGCTTGTGCTGATATTTTCCCCTGCTTAAGTAGATGTGCAAATTAATTTTCGACATGACTTTGGCGATCTGTTCGCTATTTTATTTTCAAAAGCATCATTCTCTTTAATTTTCCACAGCGTAAAAAATAAACTGCTTGACGATAAGTTGTGCGAGTTTTAGTTTCTAATTATCGAACAGGAACTAAGTTCCATATAGTGGAACAAGGCGTGCCATGACAACCCTGGAAAATGCCGCAGCGGTATTAAAGTTATTTTCACAACAACGAATGATGCACGGGCAACCCGGTATTTCATTCAGCGATGTGGTGAACCAACTGGCGCTGCCGAAAAGTACCGTATCGCGCCTGCTGCAGACCATGGAAACACAGGGCATGCTGGAGCGCGATCCCGACAGCAAGCTGTATAAAATCGGTCGCTTGCTGTTATCGGTTTCCAGCCATTATTTGTCGACGCCGCTGGTGGACAGCGTGGCGGCCAGCATGGTGCAGCTCAGTCAACTGACTTGCTGCACGGGTTATGTTTCGGTCCTCGAGGGGCAGGAGATCATGGTGATGCGCATGTTCCCGGGCCGCCACTTCCTCCAGGTAGTGACGCCGGCGGGCAGCCGTTCACCGGCGGCGGAAACGTCGGTGGGCAGGGCAATTTTAGCGCGTGACAGCGATGAACAGGCTATTGCGCGTTATGCCGCGGGTTACCACGTGGCTTCGCCCAATGCCCCGCAATCGCCGGATGCGTTGTTGAGCAAGCTGGCGCAAATTCGGCGGCAGGGTTGGTCCCTGGCGCGTAACGAAACCTTGCAGGGGATCAGTTCGCTGGCGACGGCTGTGACCAATAAACACCGCAATGAGACGGTGGGGCTCTGTTTATCCTTTGCCACCCAAGCGGACGAACAACCGTTTTCTCCTGCCGTATTAGAAGCGTTGATGACGGTATCTCGGCAATTAGCGGAAAAGTTCGGTGATGATTATTGGCAACAGATCAAATAACGCATCGAAATAGTTCTGCTAGCACGGAGTAATTAATGAAAGCCAACACCAGGGAATTCGTTAGTTATTTCACTTAAGGTTACGGGTCAAAAAATTATTAATTCAAATCGTAGTTCCAAATACCGGAACTACGACGGCAGCCTGACGCCGAAAAATGACCTTTGCCATGCGCCAGCGAATATTCAGGGAAATTGACTCTATGAAATCCAATACCACCATAAATCCGTTGAAAGATATCGGTACGCTGCTGGTGATGGTGATTCTGTCCATCGTTGGGGCGATCATCGGTGTGCAGCTAATCACTACGTTGGGCGTGACCCCCAATACGTCGATCATCGGGGCGCTGTTCGCGATGCTATTGGCGCGCATTCCGCTGCAGATGTTCCAGCGTTATCGATCGGTACATACGCAAAACCTGGCGCAAACGGTGATTTCCTCCGCCACCTTTGGCGCTGCCAATTCATTGCTGATGCCAATTGCCGTGCCTTATGTGATGGGGCAGCCGCAGCTGATCCTGCCGATGTTTTGCGGTGTGGCCGTGGCAATGTTGCTTGACGCCTACCTGCTGTATCGCATGTTTGACACCAAAATCTTTCCTGCCGCCAACGCCTGGCCGCCTGGTGTTGCGGCGGCGGAAGCCATCAAGGCCGGCGATCGAGGGGGCAAACAGGCCTGGTTGCTGGTGGTGGGCGTGGCGGTGGGGATCGCCGGGTCGATGCTTAAAATCCCGATGGCGGCCTTCGGTACCGCATTTATCGGCAATATTTGGGCTTTAGGGATGTTTGGCGTCGGCCTGCTGCTGCGCGCCTACGCAGAACCTATGGCGGGTTTCGACATCAATGCGCATTTTATTCCTCATGGGGTAATGGTTGGCGCCGGAATGGTGGCGTTGATCCAGGTGGTGCAGGTGATTCGTAGCAAAAACGTCGACGCCGCCGGTTACAGCCAGGCAGATAGCGAAGTCAGCAAGGCGCTGGGGCTGGGAGCCGTTGGCTATATCGTTATCGCTGCGTTGCTGGCGTTGGCCGGCGGGCTGTATAGCGAGATGTCGCTGACCATGCTGGTGTTGTTTGTGATTTACGCTGCATTTGCTGCCTTTGTGCATGAGTTGATCGTCGGTATCGCCGCCATGCACTCTGGCTGGTTCCCGGCCTTTGCGGTGGCGCTGATCACCCTGATTATCGGTATTTTGATTGGTTTTCCGCCGGTGGCACTGTGCGTGCTGACCGGGTTTACTGCCGCCACTGGCCCGGCGTTTGCCGACATGGGGTTTGATCTGAAAGCCGGCTTTATTCTGCGCGGCTACGGCAAAGATTTGCAGCAGGAGCTGTTGGGGCGTCGCATTCAACTGTTTGCCGCCTTGATCGCCTTTGTTATTGCCATCCCGGTGGTGTACTTCGCTTACAGCAGCTACTTCCTGCAGGACCTGATCCCACCGGTAGCGCGGGTGTACGCCAAAACCATCGAGGCGGGCGCTCAGCCGGGCATTGCCTTCAGCTTGCTGATCTGGGCCATTCCCGGGGCCATCGTGCAGCTGATTGGCGGGCCCAAACGCCAGCTCGGCGTGCTGTTAGCTACGGGCCTGCTGATCAACAACGCGTTGGCGGGGTGGGCGGTGCTCCTTGGCATTGCGCTGCGCATCCTGATTATCCGTCGCTGGGGCGACAAGGGCCGCACGCCGATGGAGATCATGGCGGCCGGTTTTATTGCCGGTGACGCGTTGTACAACTTTTTCAATTCGATTTTTTCCAGCAAAGGGAAATAACCCCCCGGTTAAATTGTGAGGTCAGCCGATTATGAGTTTGCAACAAACGCTGCAGGTTTTTGAATTAATAGATAATGCCTACGTGAGCGGTCAGGACGTCGTCGATCTGTTTGCGTCTTATCCCGGCATCCGGGCCAGTACGTTGCGTGCCAGCGGACCGAAAGGCGCCACCGATTTCGTGCGCATCGATATCCCCGGCAGCGCCGGTAAAAACCAGGGTGGGGATGCGCCAACCCTGGGCATTGTCGGCCGGTTGGGCGGCATCGGTGCGCGGCCTACGCGCATCGGCTTGGTGTCCGACGGCGACGGGGCAATTGCCGCGATTGCCAGCGCGTTGAAGCTGGCAGAAATGCAGCGCAAAGGGGACGTGTTGCCGGGGGATGTCATTATCACCACCCATATTTGCCCTGACGCGCCAACCCGCCCGCACGATCCGGTCGATTTTATGGATTCGCCGATCGACGACGTGACGATGAACGACAATGAAGTGGTGGCGGAAGCCGATGCAATCTTGTCTATCGACACTACCAAAGGCAACCGCATCATCAATCACAAAGGTTACGCGTTGTCGCCGACGGTGAAAGAAGGCTACATCCTGCGGGTGGCGGAAGACTTGCTGCGGATTATGGAGATGACCAGCGGTCGTCCGGCGGTGACGTTCCCGATCACCACGCAGGACATTACGCCGTACGGCAATGGGGTGCATCACCTGAACAGTATTCTGCAACCTTCCACCGCGACTTCTGCGCCGGTGGTTGGCGTAGCGATCTGTACCGAGTCGGTGGTGCCGGGCTGCGGTACCGGTGCCAGCCATGAAGTGGATATTGCGCTGACCGTGAAGTTCGCGGTGGAAGTGGCGAAAGAGTTCGGGCGCGGTACCTGCCAGTTTTACCAGGCCGATGAATACGCGCAGCTTCTGGCGTTGTACGGCAGCCTCAGCCACCTGCAAAAAAGGAAATAACCGGATGAATGCCTCATTTGCCACGCTGACTATCGGCCAGGCGCCGCGTAACGACATCATGCCGCTGCTGTCGGCCTTTCTGCCCGCGGATCAGGTGAGGCATGTCGGGCTGTTGGATGGACTGAGCTTCGGCCAGATTGACCAAGGCTACGCTGCCATGGCCGGTGAGAAGGTGCTGGTTTCACGCTTGTTGGACGGTACGCAGGTGAGGCTGGGCGCCTCGCGGGTCGAAAAAGGATTGCAGCAGAAAATCCGTGAGCTGGAAGCCGAGGGCTGTGAAGTGATCCTGCTGCTATGCACCGGAGAATTTGGCCGACTGCACGCCGAACGCGCGCTGTTGCTGGAGCCGGATCGCATTATTCCGCCGCTGATTTCCGCCATTGTCAGCCAGCATCGGGTCGGCATTGTGGTGCCGGTAGCGGAGCAAATCAGCCAGCAAGCAGGCAAATGGCAACGGCTGGCGACGCCGCCCTGTTTCGCCGTGGCCAGTCCCTATCTGGCGGACGACGCGGTGCTGGAACGGGCGGCAAGTGAGTTGCAGCGACAAGGGGCGCAGGTGGTGGTGCTGGATTGCATCGGCTATCACCGCCAGCATCGCGATTTCCTGCAGGCGCGGCTTGAAATACCGGTGCTGCTATCCAACGTGCTGGTCGCCAAGTTAGCGGCTGAGCTAATTAACTGATTTAATATAGAATAAATCCTTAGCCTGGCGAATGACAGCGGCTGTCTGGCGCGTTTTTATCAGCGGATCCAGAGTGGCAGGCTGAGGAGCCATTGCCCAGCAGAATTTTACTCTGCGTCGCGATCGCATTTCGCGTGAAAAACCAGTGACAGATCAACCACAATCCCCCAATATGGATTTCCCATAAAGTTGATTACGCGGGTGCCAGTCTATGCTGAAAGTGAACGAGTATTTTGCCGGAAAAGTGAAGTCTATCGGTTTCGATAGTAGCAGCATCGGCCTTACCAGCGTCGGTGTGATGGAAGAGGGTGAGTACACCTTCACCACCGCACAGCCGGAAGAAATGACCGTGATTACCGGGGCGTTGAAAGTCCTGCTGCCGGGCTCGCCGGACTGGCAGGTGTTTATGCCGGGTGAGAAGTTCTTCGTACCGGGCCACAGTGAGTTCAACCTGCAGGTTGCCGATGCAACCGCTTATCTGTGCCGGTATTTGAGCAAGTAATTCATACCCTTCTTACTTGAAGCTGCTGCGTTGTTGGCTGCATGCGCCCACCCCAGTCACTTACTTGAGTAAGCTCCTGGGGATTCCCGCACTTGCCGCCTAGCTGCAACTCCAATTAATTTGGGTATGCTATCTGTGTTGCGAAGCTACTCATGTGGAACAAAGGCGCAGCGATTTGCGCCTTTGTGTACTTAACGCTGGGCTTCACCACCCAGAGCTTCGATGGTGTTTTTGATTAACGCCGCCAACTCACTGGTCATCAGGATGAAATCGGCATCAAAACGCTGGGCGAAGTCGTCACGATCGATATCGTCATTCTGCTCACGCAGCGTATCGGCGAACTTCAGACGCTTCAACGAGCCGTCATCCGCCAGCACCAGCTGAATGCGCTCTTGCCAGTCCACTGCCAGCTTGGTTACCAGTTTGCCGGCTTCAATATGTACCGCAATTTCATCGCTGATCAGGTTCTGCTTCTTGCAGCGGATCACGCCGCCGTCTTCCAGAATCGCTTTCAGTTCCGCCTCGTCCTGAATAATAAAGCCGGCCGGCAGTTCACCTGAACGCACCCATTCGGTCAGCGTCAGCTCGATCGGGCTTTCCATGGTCAATGGCACTACCGGCAGAGAGCCCAGGCTTTTGCGCAGCAGCGCCAGGGTATCTTCCGCGCGCTTGGCGCTGGCGGCGTCAACCATGATCAGATCGTTAACGGTGTCGATCCACATAAAGGTTTGGTTAAAACGGCTAAAGGCGCGCGGCAGCAGGCTGTGCAGCACTTCGTCTTTCAGCGCGTCTTTTTCGGTTTTCTTCAGTTTACGGTGCTGCTCGCCTTCGAGGCGTTCAATTTTGGCCTGCAGCTCTTGCTTGATGACCGGCGACGGCAGGATTTTTTCTTCCTTACGTGCGCAGATGACGATCTGGCCGTTAACCGCATGCGTCAATGCGTCGCTGTGGGAGCCCATCGGGGAGACCCAGCCGGTTTTCGCCATGTCCTGGCTGCCGCACGGGGTGAAAGCAAAAGCGCTGAGCTGTTTTTCCATTTCATCCGCGTTTAGCGCAACTTCGCGGCTCAAACGGTAAACCATCAAATTCTTAAACCACAGCATAATGTTATCCCTGGCTGGGCGTGCACCTGGCACGCTTATTCATCAAAAGCAGGGCGGCATAATAACGAATCAGAGGCGAAAAATCGCCTCATTCCCTCCGAATTGCGTCGCCGTCCGCGTTTGAACGTCGTGCTCGTTGCAGCGCCAACGCCAGTTGCCGCTGGCTGAAAGGCTTACGCAGCAGTTCAACGTTTGGCAGATTTTCTTCGTGCTGACGGCGGATGTCCTGGCCGCTGATCAGCAGGGCGGTAAGCTGTGGGTTAATCTCTCGCGCCAGTCCAATCACCTGTACGCCGTCCAGTTCGCCCGGCAGCATCAGGTCGCTGATCAGTATGTCTATATCCGGCGTCTGGCGCAGCAGCGCCAAAGCTTCCTGACTGTCCGCGCTGTCCAGCGTCAGGTAGCCGAGCTGGTGCAAGTGTTCGCACAGCGTATGGCGAACGTCATTTTCATCTTCCAGTACCAGCACCAGATTATCCGTGTTCTTGCATTCTTCGAGCTGCGGAGCGGGAACTTCCTCTATCGCCGCCGTAGGCGCTCGCGGGAGCTGCAGGCGCACCAACGTGCCTTTGCCCGGCGCGGTTTCAATTTGTACCCGTCCACCGGACTGGCGGACAAAGCCGTAAACCATCGACAGCCCCAGGCCACTGCCGCTGCCTACCGCCTTGGTGGTGAAGAAGGGTTCGAACACCTGAGCCTTCACCTCTTCCGACATGCCGCAGCCGGTATCAATCACTTCCAGCGCCACCATGTCCTGCTTTTTGCCGCCGCTGCGCACCACCCGTTGGTTGTAGATGCGAATATTCACCACCCCGCTGCGGCCTTCCATCGCATCCCGCGCGTTGACCACCAGGTTGATGAGCGCGTTCTCCAACTGATTGGCATCGATCCAGGCAGGCCAGCCAGGGCGCTGTGCCTCGATGCTCAGCGAGAGCGTGCTGGGCAGTGAATGGCGCAACAGCTCCTGCAAATTTTCCACCAGCGATTGCAGCGTGATGGCCTGCGGGTGCAGCGCCTGTTTTCGGGAAAAGGCCAGCAGCCGCTGGGTAAGCTGTGCGCCGCGTTCGGCGGCCTTCAGTGCCCGAATAATGCGCTGTTCGGTCTGTGCGTCCTGCGTTTGTTGAGTGGTCAGTTCCAGGCTGCCGATAATCACCGCCAGCAGGTTGTTGAAATCATGCGCCAGGCCGCCGGTGAGCTGGCCGACCGCCTTCATTTTCTGGCTGTGCAGCAGCGCTTCTTCCAGCGCTTTGCGCTCGGTGCGTTCCAGCACCACGTTAACCACGCCACGGTTCGGTACCGGACTGAAGCGTAGCTCTACGGTACGGCCATCGCTCAGGCGCAGTTCCTGCGGCTGTGGCAGTTCGCTAGACAGGTTGGCCAGCACCGCTTCCCAACGTTGACCCGCCGGTGGCGTAACCTGTTGCAGTAGCTCGCGGTAGTGCAAGCCGCGGTGCAGCTGGTGTTCGTTAAGCCCCAGCAGCAAGGGGTATTGCGGGTTCCACACCACCAGTTGACCGTCGTTATCAAACAGCGCAAAACCGTCGCGCATCGCCAGAAAGGTGGTTTCCAACTGGGTGCTTTTTTCTTTCAGCAGGCGGGAGGTCTGCTCCAGCGAGGCGGTGTTACGGGCAAAGACGTTAAATGCCCGAGCCAGCTCGCCCAGTTCGTCGCGGCGTTGCAGCGCCGGTACGCTGACGTCACGTTCGCCGCGCGCCAGCCTCGTCATGGCTCCGGCGATCGCCGTCAGGTTGGAACCGAGATTGCGGTAGATATACAGTCCGGCGAAGCCGGTAATCACCAGTGCCAGCAACGCGAACAGGCCGATAAACCAGCTTATGGAACTGAGCTCATGATGGGTCTGGTGGGTGCGCAGCTCCGACTCGTTGGCCACCTTTTGCACGTAAAGGTTGATATCGTCGTTGAGCATCGCGACTAACGCTTTGATATGGTAGGTGTAATAGGCCAGGGCCAGGTCGCTTTGCTCCAGCTCCAGCGTTTCGGGCAGCAGGCGCTGTTCGCTGAGCCGAAACTGCCGCATTTTCTCGTCTACCAGGACATCCGGGCTGTGTTGCGGCCAGTAGGCCATAACGTTGTCGAGCTGCTGGGCTGCGGCCTTGGGAGTAGGGGTCTGTATGGCGATCGCCAGCAACCGGTCGATCTGGCTAAGCAGCGGCTGCGAGGGCTGGTTGAGGTTATTGCGCTGATTGAGGGTGGCGATATGCCGTAGCGTGCTCTGCGACTGATACAGCCCGCTGAGCAGGATATTGCGCTGCAGATGCCGTTGGTGTCCCAGATCCAGCATGCGCGTTACGCTGCTTTCCAGCGCGTTGCTGCGGCTGATGATGCGCTTGACCAGCGCCGGTTCGCTGTGGGCCAACGGGGCGTCTGCCAGCCGGCTGAGTGAGGTTTGCAGCACCAGTTGCGTTTGCTTCAGCCGGGCGGATTCGCTCTGGTATTCCAGCGCACCCACCACTTGCGAGAGCCGAATAGCCGCGGTCGCCACGTTGGAGGTATCCCGGCTAAGCGCCATGCTGCCGTTCATTTCTGCCAGGGTTTGCGCCTGCATCTGTTCCTGCAGCTTGCCCGCATGGTAGAAACCGAAGATCGCCACGCCGCTGACCATCAGCGTCACCGCCACCACCAGCAGATTGAACATCAACAGGCGCCCACGCGCGCCGGCAAGGAAAGGCAGTCTGCGCATCGAATCCCCCGTAACTGACTGTTCGCAGTATAAATCCCCGTCCCATTAACAATATGACAAAGATGAACGGGCGCTGACATTTTGCATTTATTTATGCGTGGTTAACTGCATGCCATCCGAACCGCAACCTGAGGTATGACGATGAGCGCGACCCCGATTCTGGAAATGCACAACATCGCCAAGAGTTTTGGTCAGTTCTATGCGCTGAAAGGCGTCAACCTGACGGTATATCGCGGTGAGATCCACGCGCTAATGGGTGAAAACGGCGCGGGTAAAAGTACCTTAATGAAAATATTGGCCGGCGCTTATATCGCCAGCAGCGGGGAAATCTTTATCGATGGGCAGCCGTTCGCCATCAAGGGGCCAAAAGATGCCCTGGCGGCAGGCATCACGTTGATTTACCAGGAAATGAATTTGGCCCCGAATCTGACGGTGGCGGAAAACATTTTTCTGGGCAACGAGATCCAGCGTGGCGGCCTGGTGAAGCGCGGGCAGATGTTGCTGGAAGCGCAGAAGGTGATCGATCGTTTGGGGGCGCAGTTCAGCGCCGGCGATCGCGTGATGAAATTAACCATCGCCGAGCAGCAACAGGTGGAAATCGCGCGTGCGCTGCACCGTAACAGCCGCATTCTGGTGATGGACGAACCTACAGCGGCGCTTTCTTCACGCGAAACGCATCGACTGTTCGAGCTGATCAAACGGCTACGCGATGAAGGCATGGCAATCATTTATATCAGCCACCGCATGGCGGAGGTGTACGAGCTGTCGGATCGCGTCAGCGTGCTGCGCGACGGTCAGTATGTTGGCAGCCTGATGCGCGACAAGCTGTCCGCCAGCGAGTTGGTGCGCATGATGGTGGGCCGCCCGCTGAGCGACTTGTTCAATAAGGAACAGAGCATCCCGGTGGGGGAACCTCGCCTGACGCTGCACGGCCTGACTGACGGCAAAAAGGTGAAGCCGGTCAGCCTTCAGGTCCGCGCCGGTGAAATTGTCGGCCTTGCCGGGCTGGTGGGCGCCGGTCGTTCCGAACTGGCGCAGCTGATTTTCGGCGTGCGCAAGTCCAGTGGCGGTACGGTGGAAGTCGACGGCAAGCCGGCCAGTATCCACTCGCCGCGCGATGCCATTGCTCTGGGCATCGGCTTTCTCACCGAAAACCGCAAGGAGCAGGGGTTGTTTCTCGATCTGGCCGCGCATGAAAACATCGTGATGGCGACGCTGGAACGTGACGGTCGCTATGGCCTGCTCAATCGCCGCAAGGCGCAGCGTATCTCCAGTGACGCTATCGGCCTGCTGAATATCCGCGTGCCACATGCTCAGGTGCGGGCCGGCGGCCTGTCCGGCGGTAATCAGCAAAAGCTGCTGATTTCACGCTGGGTAGCCATTGGCCCACGGATCCTGATCCTCGATGAACCGACACGCGGTGTGGACGTGGGGGCCAAGAGCGAGATCTATCGCATCATGAGCCAGATGGCACAGCAGGGCGTGGCGATCCTGATGATTTCCAGTGAATTGCCTGAGGTGGTCGGCATGAGCGACCGGGTTTACGTGATGCACGAAGGCAGCATTGTCGGGGAACTGGGCGGCGGTGAGATCAGCCAGGAAAACATCATGACGCTGGCCACCGGCGTTGACACCACCCAACCGCAGGCGACTACCGCATGAATAATTCCATCCCTACGCTCAAGGAGCCGACCATGACTTCGAATCCATTGCCGCCAGGCGCAAAAAATCCGACGCTGAAACGGGCACTGTTGGGCGATATGATGCAAACCGTCGGTATCTTGCCGATATTGATCCTGATTGTCGCGGTTTTCGGCTTTGTTGCCCCGAATTTCTTTACCGATGCCAACCTGCTGAATATCGCCCGGCAGGCGTCGATCAACATCGTGTTGGCGGCGGGCATGACCTTTATCATCCTGACCGGCGGCATCGATCTTTCGGTCGGTTCGATGCTGGGCACCACCGCGGTGGTAGCGATGGCGGTGTCACTGATGCCTGGCATGGCTGGAATGTCGATCCCGCTGGCGCTGTTGGCCGGTTTGGGCATGGGGCTGTTTAATGGTTTTCTGGTGGCCTACGCTGGCCTGCCGCCGTTTATCGTCACCCTCGGTACCTACACCGCACTGCGCGGTGCCGCTTATCTGTTGGCGGACGGCACCACCATCATCAATTCCAATATCAGTTTTGAATGGATCGGCAACGCCTACCTGGGGCCTATCCCCTGGTTGGTGATTATTGCCTTTGCGGTGATTGCCGTGTGCTGGTTCATTCTGCGCCGTACCACGCTGGGGGTTCATATCTACGCGGTAGGCGGCAACATGCAGGCGGCGCGCCTGACCGGGATCAAGGTCGGTGCCGTGCTGCTGTTCGTCTATGGCATGAGCGGCCTGCTGTCCGGGTTGGGTGGGGTGATGAGCGCCTCCCGGCTTTACAGCGCCAACGGCAACCTCGGTATGGGCTATGAGCTGGATGCGATCGCCGCAGTCATTCTTGGCGGCACCAGCTTCGTCGGCGGCATCGGTACCATTACCGGCACGCTGGTAGGGGCGTTGATTATCGCCACCCTGAACAACGGCATGACGTTAATGGGCGTTTCTTATTTTTGGCAGTTGGTGATCAAAGGGGCGGTGATCATCATCGCGGTGTTAATCGACAAGTACCGCACCCGCAATTATCAACACTGATCTACCCGTCCTCTTTCAAGCCGCAGCGTTGTGACTTGCACTCGCTGCCACTGGAAATCCATAGGGCAAGGTTGAGTGAGAAAGAAAGGTTGGTTGGCGCCCACCGGGGCAGGTTTTTCGTATCTCAGAAAATAATGAGGAAAACACTATGCGTTTCAAACCATTGATTACCGCTTTGCTGGTTACCGCCGCGCTCGGCAGTGCTTCGTTGGTGCAGGCGAAAGAGTTGAAATCGATAGGGGTGACGGTGGGCGATCTGGCCAACCCGTTCTTTGTGCAGATCACCAAAGGTGCGGAACTGAAAGCGCGCGAACTGGCCGGTGACAAGGTTAACGTGACGCTGGTGTCGAGTGGTTACGATCTCGGTCAACAGGTGGCGCAGATCGATAACTTTATCGCCGCCAAGGTCGATATGATCATCCTGAACGCCGCAGATTCCAAGGGTATCGGCCCGGCGGTGAAACGCGCCAAGGACGCCGGCATCGTGGTGGTGGCGGTTGACGTAGCGGCCGAAGGTGCCGATGCCACCATCACCTCGGACAACACCCAGGCCGGCGCCATGGCCTGTAAATACATCAGCGATCGCCTGAAAGAGAAAGGCAACGTGGTGATCATCAACGGCCCACCGGTGTCCGCGGTACAGAACCGGGTAGAAGGCTGCATGACCGAACTGAAGAAACACCCGGAGATCAAGCTGCTGTCCTATAACCAGAACGCCAAGGGCAGCCGCGAAGGCGGACTGGAGATCATGACCGCGCTGTTGGCGGCCAATCCGAAGATCGACGGCGTATTCGCGATTAACGATCCTACGGCGATCGGCGCCGATCTGGCCGCCAAGCAGGCGCAGCGCAGCGAGTTCTTCATCGTTGGCGTAGACGGATCGCCGGATGGCGAAGAGGCGCTCAAGCGCGGCAACTCGCTGTTTGTGGCAACCCCTGCACAGGATCCGCAGGTGATGGCGGCCAAGGCGGTCGAGATCGGTTACGAAATTCTGCAGGGTAAACCCGCACCAACCGGGCCGGTGCTGATCCCGGTCACCATGATCGATAAAAACAATATCGGCAGCTACAAAGGCTGGACGGTGAAATAACCTGCTATCGGCGGGGTCTGCTACGCCAGGCCCCTCATTTCATCCCCACTTTCGGAGGCGATATGAACCGTTCCGCCGTGAACCAGATTCTGCAACAAACCCAGCATTTTTTTGCCCGCTTCGACGTCCATCTGCCGCCCTTTGCGCACTTTAGCCCAACCGTTTGGCGTCAGCTCGATCGTCAGCCGTGGCAGGAGGTATTCGACCTGAAGCTGGGTTGGGACGTCACGGCGTTCGGCGGCGAGGATTTTGCTCACAAGGGGCTGACGCTGTTCACGTTGCGAAACGGTTCGCCCGGCGGTCAACCTTATGCCAAATGCTATGCGGAGAAAATCATGCATTGCCGCGAAGCACAGGTGACGCCGATGCATTTCCACTGGCGCAAGCGGGAAGACATCATCAATCGCGGTGGCGGCAACCTGATCGTCGAGCTGCATAACGCCGATCCGCAGGAAGGGCTGGCCGACAGCCCGGTGACCGTGACCCTGGACGGTTGCCGACAGACTCACGCCGCCGGTTCACGCCTGCGGCTGGCGCCGGGGGAAAGCATCTGCCTGACGCCGGGCATCTATCACAGCTTTTGGGGCGAGGAAGGTTTCGGCGACGTGTTGGTGGGTGAGGTTTCGACGGTGAATGACGACGACAACGATAACCGTTTCCTGACGCCGCTCAGCCGCTTTAGCCAGATCGAAGAGGATCAGCCGCCCCAGTGGTTGCTGTGTAACGAATACTTGCGCTTTATCGATTAAGGAGATGCACCATGGCATTGATTTCACTGGCACAGGGGTTAGCGCACGCGCGTCAACACGGCTATGCGCTGGGTGCGTTCAACGTGCTCGACAGCCATTTCCTGCGCGCGTTGTTTGCCGCGGCGCAGGCCGCGCGATCGCCCTTTATCATCAATATTGCCGAAGTCCACTTTAAGTACGTGTCGCTGGAGTCTTTGGTCGCGGCGATCAAAAGTGAGGCGGCGCAGCACGACATTCCGGTGGTGTTGAACCTCGATCACGGTCTGCATTTTGAGGCGGTGGTGCAGGCATTGCGTCTCGGATTCAGCTCGGTGATGTTCGACGGTTCCGGCCTGAGTTATGAAGAAAATGTGCGTCAAACGCAGGAAGTGGTGCGCATGTGCCATGCGGTGGGCGTCTCGGTGGAGGCTGAACTGGGTGCCGTCGGCGGTGACGAAGGCGGTGCTCTGTATGGCGAGGCCGACAGCAATAAATTTACCGACCCGCAGCGGGCACGCGAGTTTGTCGAATTAACCGACATCGATGCACTGGCAGTGGCGATCGGCAACGCGCACGGTAAATACAAGGGCGAACCTAAGCTCGATTTCGAACGTTTGGCGGCTATCCAGCAACAGGCTGGCATTCCTTTGGTGCTGCACGGCGGTTCCGGCATCAGCGATGCAGACTTCAAGCGGGCCATCGGCCTGGGCATTCACAAAATCAACTTCTATACCGGCATGTCGCAAGCGGCGCTGGGGGCGATTGAACAGCGGATGACGCAGCGTCACGCGATTTATGATGAGTTTGCCGAAGTGCTGCTGGCGGTGGAGCGCTCGATCAGCGAAGTGGTGCAGCAGCAGATGCATATTTTCGGCAGCGCCGGGCGGTTGTGATGAGCCGGCGTGGCATTGTTTCTGCCGGTAACATGCTGGTGGATCATGTCCATCAAATTGCGCATTGGCCTCAGCCGGGCTGGCTGGTGGAGATTGAACATAGCCAGCGTGCCACCGGCGGTGCGCCGCTTAATGTATTGCTGACGCTGGCGCGTATGGAAACCGGGTTGCCGCTGGCGGCGCTGGGGCTGATCGGCTGCGATGCCGATGGTGACTATATTTTGCAAATGCTGGCGCAGTACCAAGTCGACAGCGGCCGGGTGCGTCGCAGCGAAACGGCGATGACCTCGATGTCGCAGGTGATGACCGAGCCGGGTGGACAGCGGACCTTTTTCCATGCGCCGGGCGCGAATCGGTTGTTGGACCTCGGCGATTTTGACGCGCTGCACAGCAATCATAAAATTTTCCACCTGGGCTATCTGCTGCTGCTCGACAGCCTGGATTGTCCAGACGAGGAATTCGGCACCCGTAGCGCACGCCTGCTGGCGCAAATGCAGCAGCGCGGTTACCAGACTTCGTTGGATCTGGTGTCGCGCCAGGGCGATCCTCGCTATCGGTCTTTGGTGTTGCCGGCGCTGCGCTGGCTGGACTATCTGGTGATCAACGAGCTGGAAGCCGGTGAGTTTACCGGACTGGCGCTGCGTACGGCTAATGGCTCGTTACAGCAGTCACTGATGGCGCAGGCCGCAGAACAATTATTGCAGGCCGGTGTGCGGCGGCGGGTGGTGATCCATTGCCCGGAAGGGGCTTACGGGCTGGAGAGCGGTGGTGAAGCGCGTTGGCAACCCTCATGGCAGATGAGGGAAGCTGAAATCGTCGGCAGCGTCGGCGCCGGTGATGCGTTCTGCGCCGGCGTGCTGTACGCCAGCCATGAAGACTGGCCTTTGGTGGAGACCCTGCAGCTGGCGCATGCCTGTGCGCGTTTCAACCTGCTGTGCGCCAATGCTATCGACGGTGCTCGGCCGTTGCCGGAACTGCAGGATTTTATCAGGCGGCAGCCACCGGCTGGCTGACGTCGGCGGCAAAGACGTAACCCAGCCCGCGAATGGTGCGGATCAGTTCGGGCTGGTGCGGATTGATTTCGATCTTGCGGCGCAGCCGCATGATCAGCACGTCGATAGTGCGATCGAAGACCTCCAGCGTTTCGCCGTGGGTCAGCTCCAGCAGGCGATCGCGCGTCAGTACTTTACGCGCATGTTGTACCAGCGCCAGCAACAAGCCGTATTCGCCCTGAGTCAGATCGACAGCCTGGCGCTGAGGGTTGTGCAGCGTGCAGCGGTTGGTGTCCAGACACCAGCCGTTGAACTGCCAGCCCTCCGCTCTGGTCTGGCCGACAGCGGCAGGTTCCAACGCCAGCGCACCGGTACGGCGCAAAACCGCCTTGGCGCGAGCGACCACCACGCGTGGATTAAAGGGTTTGGCGATGTAATCGTCGGCGCCCATTTCCAGGCCGACCACCACGTCGGACTCGGCACCGAGACCGGTCAGCATCACCACCGGCAGATCCGGACGCAGGCGGTGGATCTGCTGTAACACCAGCAGGCCGTTGGTGTCCGGCAGGATCAGATCCAGCAGCACCAGCGCAATATCCGGCTGCTGGCTGAGTAGCGTCAGCGCCTCGCTGCCCCGGTGGCAGGCATGTACGGTAAACACGTGCTCATTGAGCACGTCACAAAGCAGATCACAGATAGCGGGATCGTCGTCGACGATCAATATGGCAGGTTTCATCGCTGCTCTCCGAATTTTATGATGCGTAAAAATGTTATCAATAGGTTAACTGATAAAATCCAGTGTACCCGATGGCTAATTAATAAGCGGCAGCCGGTGCGGTTCTGATGCGGAAATTGCCATCGCCGTCACACTCGGCGTTAATGGGGTGATCCCGAAAGCCGGTTACATTAGGCTGTAGCAACGTTGTTGTGCATTGAGGAGAAAAATCGTGCGCATTGGTATCGACCTGGGTGGCACTAAAATTGAAGTGATCGCGTTGGCCAACGACGGACGGGAACTGTTCCGCCATCGTATTGCCACGCCGCGCCATGACTATCAGCAAACGCTGGAGGCCATCACCGGTCTGGTGAAACTGGCGGAAGAAAATACTGGGCAGCAGGGATCGGTCGGGGTGGGCATTCCCGGTACGTTGTCGCCTTATACCGGCTTGGTAAAAAACGCCAACTCGGTGTGGCTCAACGGCCAACCTCTGGACAAAGACCTGTCGGCGATGCTGGCGCGTGAAGTCCGCATCGCCAACGACGCCAACTGCCTGGCGGTTTCGGAAGCTACCGACGGCGCGGCCGCCGGCAAACAAACGGTGTTTGCGGTGATTATTGGCACCGGCTGCGGCGCAGGGGTGGCAATCAACGGCCAGGCGCATTCGGGCGGTAACGGCATCTCTGGCGAATGGGGGCATAACCCGCTGCCGTGGCTGGACGATGACGAACTGCGTTTTCGTGCAGAGGTTCCCTGCTACTGCGGCAAACAGGGCTGTATCGAGACCTTTATCTCCGGCACCGGCTTTGCCACCGATTATGCGCGCCTGAGCGGTAATCCGCTAAAGGGGCATGAGATCATGGCGCTGGTGGCGCAGGGAGATACCCTGGCGGAGCAAGCCATTAGCCGCTATGAGCTGCGGTTGGCCAAATCGCTGGCGCACGTGATCAATATTTTTGATCCGGACGTGGTGGTGTTGGGCGGCGGTATGAGCAATGTGGACCGTCTTTATCAGCGTGTGCCGCAGTTGGTGAAATCCTGGGTTTTCGGTGGCGAGTGTGAAACCCCGATCCGTAAAGCCGTTCACGGTGACTCCAGCGGCGTACGCGGTGCAGCTTGGCTGTGGCCGCAAGTGTAACTGTTGCAAAAAAGCGCGGGCCTGCTCGCGCTTTAATCCATTCACCGTATAAAAACCAGACGCGCTCTATGCTTTAGCTAACTTAGCTGATGAATGAGGCGTCTGCTGCTGGATACCCATGCGCTGCTGTGGTGTCTGACAGACGATGCCTGCCTGGGGAAAAGGCCAGAAAGCAAATCGCCGACCCCGCTAATCTGGTGTTTGTCAGCGCGGCCAGCATTTGGGAGATTTCGATCGCATGCTGCTCGCCCAGGCACAGGCCGAAGGGTTGACGTTGGTTTCCGCCGTACGGCATTCGGGTGTTTGACGCCCGTCGCTAAACCTATCTTGCCTCGCTTTCGCTGCGCACCCGTTCGATATGAATGGTCAGAAACATCATCTCTTCCCGCGTGAGTTGATGCTGATAGTTTTTTTCGATGTGTTGATTGATCTTGCCTGCGCAGGCGAAGGAGTCAGGGTACTTTTCTTTGACCACCAGATAGAGTGAGTCGTCATCGCTGTCGACGTAGTTTTTACCCAGTAGACGCTGGGCGAAGAACTTCAGGTGAGTGATAAAGCGGTGATAGCTCAGGGCTTCTTCGTTGTAGTCAAAACGGAAATGGTATTTGACGATATTCAGGATTTCCTGCATGACGCGAGTGATATGCAGGGTGTTGTGCATTTCATCGTTCAACTGGGCGTTGACCAGGTGCAGGGCAATAAACCCGGCTTCGTCCTCCGGCAGCGTGGTGCCCAGCCGTTCGGCGATCAGCGTCAGTGCCTCCAGCCCGACGGCAAATTCGGCCGGGTAGAGCTTCTTGATTTCCCACAGCAGCACGTTTTTGATGTCCAGCCCCTGGGCATGGCGCTGCAGCGCAAAGTGGATGTGATCGGTCAGCGTGATATAAACGATGTTATGCAGCTTGCCCGGCAAGCGCTGGCGGGCGAGGGTGATGATTTTGTCGGCCGTGGTCACGCAGGCCAGGGGGATCTCCGACAGCAGCGTTTTAAAGCGCTCAGCCATTTCGCTGCCGTTAAGGGTGAAGACCTTCTCGATCAGGTTTTCGTCCAGCAGATCGCCAGCCTTCTTTTTAAAGCCGATACCTTTTCCCATAACCACCGTCTCTTCCTGACGGTCGTCCAGCGTAATCACCACGTTATTATTAAGTATTTTTGCGATCTTCATGGTTTTTCCCGGATGTTTCAGCATGCTGAAAACGAAAAAACCTGACGTCCAGGAGCGATCCCGTGCGTCAGGTTTTGCCTGTATATTTACAGTAACAATCCTGTTATCGATAGCATCATAAACCTTGTCAGCGGCGGCTCAATGTTTTTGACCGGGGAGTGACGCCACGGTCACATTTCCGAGCTCAGGGTCACGTTATTCCAGCCGGAACTGCGGCTCCAGCCGGCTGATACCCAGGCCGTTCACCTTTTTCACCTTAATCTGCACTGGAATACGATCTTTCATGGCTTCAACGTGGCTGATCACGCCGATGGTTTTGCCGGAGGCGTTCAGGCTGTCCAGTGCGTCCAGCGCGGTGTCCAGAGTTTCCGCATCCAGCGTACCGAAGCCCTCGTCAAGGAACAACGAATCGATACTGGTCTTGTGGCTGACCAGATCGGACAGCGCCAGCGCCAGCGCAAGGCTCACCAGGAAGCTTTCACCGCCGGACAGGGTTCGAGTGTCGCGCAGTGCGTCCGCCTGCCAGGTGTCCACCACCTGCAATTCCAGTGCATCACTGGTTTTGCGCTGCAGCAGATAGCGGCCGTGCAACCGGCCCAACTGGTTATTGGCCAGGTACACCAGATGATCGAGCGTCAGTCCTTGGGCAAACTTACGGAATTTATCCCCCTCTTTGGAGCCGATGAGCTGATTGAGGTAGCTCCAGTCGTCGTACTGTTGCTGACTTTGGCTGATTTGCTCAAACAGCGACTGCTGATTGAGACGGCGCGCGGCATCACTTTCCAACTGGTTGCGCACTTCACCCTGTCGGAGCTGCAGAGTTTTGAGCTGCTGTGCCAGCGCGGCCAGATCCTGGCCCAGGGTTTGGGGATCGGCCTGGCTTTCATCCAGCCCTTCCGGACGCTGTTGGCGTTGCTGTTCCAGATTGGCTACGGCCTGGGCCAGCAGGGCGCTGGCTTCAACCTGCCGTTGCTGCAGCTGCTCTTTGCGCCGTTGCAATTGTTGGCGCTGATCGTCATTCAACAGGGCAGCGTTGAAGGCCGCTTCGTCGTCGAATTCGCTGGTGGACAACGCTTGCAGCCAATCTTGCTCCGCCTGTTGCAGCCGTTCGGCCAGGTGCAACAGCTGTTGCTGCAACCCGGTGAGTTGCCCGCCAAGACGATCGCGTTGTTCCTGCGCCTTCTGCCAGTGCTCTGCGGCCAGTTGTATAGCCTGTTCGCAGGCCGTCTGCCGGGCACGCAGCTGTTCACGCACCTGCACGATTTGCTGTTCGCCAAACAGCGCCAGCCGCTGCGTACGTTGTTCGCCCAGAGCTTGCTCTGCTTCTTGACGCTGTTGCTGCAGGCGTTGCTGCTGCGATTGGGCCTCGGCGTGGCTTTTTTCCAGCAGGCTGAAACGCTCGTCCAGCAGTGCCTTTTCTTGCTGCGCTTGTTGCTGCTGTGTCTGCAGTGCGGCCAACCGGTCTTTAGCCTGCTGTACCGCCTGGGCTGCCTGCTCGTGTTGCAGCAGACTGGCCTGAGCCTGACGCTCCTCATTGTCGCAGTCGCTTAACCACTGGCTAAGGCGAGCGGTGTCCTGCAGATCAAAATCAAACGCCAGAGGCGTGCTGAGGGTTTGCCATTGCTGACGATGAGCGGCCAGCTGTTGTTCATCTTGGCCGATAAGATGTTGCTGGCGCTGCAGTTGCTCTTTCAGGCTTTCGCAGCGGGTGCGCAGCTCGGTGCCCTGGGTGTACAAAGCCTCGGTTTTGACGCGCATATCGGCCAGACGCAGTGCTGTCTCAGAGGGTTTTACCGCCTGATACTGTTCGATGGCCGGATGTTCGGCTGAGCCGCACAGTGGACAAGGTTCGCCGGTTTGCAGGCGAGCGCGTTCCGCCTCCAGGCTGACGATGCGTTGCTCCAGCTCAAGGGCTTTCTCTACGTCCGTCTGATGTGCTTTTTGCTGTTTGTACTGCTGGCGTGTTTCTTCAAGCTGCTTTTCAAGCTCGCTGAGCTGGGTCTGACGGGCCGTGAACTCCTTGCGTTGTTGTTCCAGACGTTCGCTGACCTGGCCAAACAGCGAGGAGAGGGTAAATAATTGCTGGCGCACCGGACGCAGCTCGGCCAGTTCGGTCTGACGTTGGCGCAGCGCTGTTAGGGGGGCTTGGGCTTCCAGCGCATTTTGCTGCTGTTGCTGCGCTGCCAGTGCGGCAGTGAGGCCGTTAAGCTGCTCCTGCTGCTGTCCGGCCTGGGCGGTGAGCCGGGCTCGTAAAACCTCAAGTTGTTCCAGCTCCGCTTGTTGCTGAGCGTACTGTTGCGTGGCGGCATTGCAGGCCTGTTGCAGTTCTGTCTGCGTTTTTTGCAACTGGGTTATCTGGTGGTCGAGCGGGACGATCTGCTCGTCGATCAGACGTTGTTGGATCTGCTGGTGTTCGACATGCGCCTGCAGTTGAGCACGTGCTTGTTCCACCGCCTGCTGCAACGGGGTCATCTGGGCAAGCTGTTGCTCCTGTTGCTGCGTCAACTGGGCAATCTGCTGTTGTAGCGCCTGTTGATCGCTGCGGCAGCGGTTGCGTTCGTTGAGCAGTGGGCGCAGTTTCTCTGCCGGCTCGCTGCGCGCCAACTGCTGAAGTTGCGGTTCTGCCTCAGCCTGCTCCTGTTGTACGGCGCTCAACTGACGCTGGTATTCCTGCTGTTTCTGCTGCGTCTGCTGCCATTGCTGTAGCCAGTTTAACGCCCGTTGCTGACGCTGGGTCTGTTCGCTGAGGGCATTTTCCTGCGAACTGAGCTCCACGAGCTGGCTTTCCAGCTGTTGGCGCTGTTCTTCGTTCAGCAACTCAATGCCGCTGGCGCGCTGATGCAACGCGTCCAGATCGGTTTTGGCCTGTTTGTGCTGCTCGAAAACGCGCTCGGAAAGCTGGCCGTAAATCTCGGTGCCGGTCAACTCTTCCAGCAGTTCGGCGCGATCATTGGCATCGGCATTCAGGAAGGCAGCGAACTGCCCCTGAGACAACATCATCGATTTGGTAAAACGACCGAAATCCAGCCCGGTGATCGCGGCGGTAAGATCCAGCTTGTCGCGGACTTTATCGGCCAGGATTTTGCCGTCATCGCGCAGCGCCAGCTCCACCTTCGGCGCCTGCAGGTTGCCGTCCGGGGAGTTTTTGGCACGGCGCTGGCTCCAGAACGCGCGGTAACCGACACCTTTAACCTCAAACTCGACCTCCGCCAGCGACTCGGCGGTGTGGCGGGTCATCAGCTCATTTTGGCTTGGCGTGACATTCAGGCGCGGCGTCTGGTGGTACAGTGCCAGACAGATGGCGTCCAGCAGGGTGGTTTTACCCGCGCCGGTGGGGCCGGTGATGGCAAATAATCCGTTGCTGGCGAAGGGCTCGACGGTGAAGTCTATCTTCCATTCCCCCTGCAGCGAATTGAGGTTTTTTAATCTCAGGCTGAGGATTTTCATTGGTTCGGCTCCTGATCCTGGTGCCGTACGGCTTCGACCACCTGTTGGAACATCTGACTCATTCGCTGTTTGCGCGCTTCGGCCATCTCGGGTTCCTGCGCCAGCCGCCGCTCAAAGACCTCGGTGACGCTCAGTTCGTTGAGCGTTTCTTTGTCTTGCTGTTCAATGGCCTGACGACGCTGCTCCTTACTGCGGCGCAGCAGCACGACCTCTACCGGCAGTTGATCGACCAGCAGCTGAATGCGACGCTGAATGTCGCTAAGGTAATCCTGGGTCGCCACTTCGATATCCAGCCATACCGGTAATTCACCCTGATAATCGGCGAACAGCCGTAATTGTTGCTCGATCTGCGCCAAATCTCCCTTAATGAGCTGCATCGGTTGGAAGCTTGGGATCTCCAACGCGCTGACTTGCTGCAGGGCACCCGCCGCGAAATCCACCATAAACACGCTTTTGGCCTTGCCCAACTCGTCAAAACTGAGCGGGATAGGGGAGCCGCTGTAGCGAATATGTTCAGATTTGGCGACGTTTTGCGCGCGATGAATATGCCCCAGCGCGATGTAATCGGCCGGCGGGAACGCCTGTGCGGGGAAGGCGTCCAGCGTACCAATATAGATGTCGCGCACCGAGTCGGACGTGGTGACGCCGACGGTGGTCAGATGGCCGGTAGCGACGATGGGCAGCGGCAAGCCCAGCGCATCACGGCGCGCACAGGCGGCCTGGTACAGGGTGTGATAGTGGTCGGCGATAGACTCTTGCAGCGCCTGCTGTTTTTGCACCCCGGACTCACCGGCGCGGCTGGTGAGCAGATCGCGCGGGCGCAGAAAAGGAATGGCGCACAATACCGCACCCGGTTGGCCGTCGCGTTGATTCAGCACCAGCACCTGTTGTTCGATTTCGCTCTGCGCATTGGCGATCACGGTGGTATTCAGGCAGGAAAGTAATTCACGCGATTCATTTAAGGTGGCCACGGAGTCGTGATTGCCGCCCAACACCACCAACTGGCAGCCGGTACGCTGCAGTTCCACCACGAAGCGGTTATACAGCTCGCGGGCGTAGCTTGGCGGCGAGCCGGTATCGAACAGATCCCCGGCGACGATCAGCGCGTCCACCTGGTGTTGTTCGATCTGTTCGATCAGCCAGCGCAGAAAGGCCTGATGCTCGGCGGCGCGGCTTTTGGTGAAAAAGTACTGGCCAAGATGCCAGTCAGAGGTGTGGATCAGGCGCATGACACTCCCGGGGCGATAGGGTAATGGCGGTGATTATAAAGGGCGTTGCGGCGGCTGTCGTGACGCAATCATTATGACAACTGAATGATTTTTCTTTGACGTTGGAAATAATCGCTATGCTTACTGCCTATAACAGCCCGCTTTTTTCATAAAAGTGTCACAAAACTGACGCATAATGGCGCCCGCAATCAACTGTGATCGCTAACACATTGGCAGGATTGACGATGGCAAGACGCATACTGGTGGTGGAAGACGAAGCGCCGATCCGTGAGATGGTGTGCTTTGTGTTGGAACAGAATGGTTACCAACCGTTGGAAGCTGAGGATTATGACAGCGCCGTGACGCGCCTGTCTGAGCCGTTCCCTGATTTAGTGTTGCTCGACTGGATGTTACCCGGGGGATCCGGCATTCAGTTTATTAAACATATGAAGCGTGAAGCGCTGACCCGCGATATTCCGGTGATGATGTTGACCGCGCGCGGTGAAGAAGAAGACCGGGTGCGCGGCCTGGAAGTCGGGGCGGATGATTACATCACCAAACCCTTCTCACCGAAGGAACTGGTGGCGCGCATCAAGGCGGTAATGCGCCGTATTTCACCGATGGCGGTGGAAGAAGTGATTGAAATGCAAGGGCTGAGCCTGGACCCTTCCTCACACCGCGTGATGGCTAACGAACAAGCGCTGGATATGGGGCCGACCGAGTTCAAGCTGTTGCACTTCTTTATGACCCATCCTGAACGCGTTTATAGCCGTGAGCAGTTGCTTAATCACGTCTGGGGCACTAACGTTTATGTGGAAGACCGCACCGTTGACGTGCACATCCGTCGGCTCCGTAAGGCGTTAGAGACCAGTGGTCATGACAAAATGGTTCAAACCGTTCGGGGCACCGGCTACCGATTCTCAACGCGCTACTGATCGCGCCGCGCTGGAGAATATGCCGTGTTAGAACGTCTATCCTGGAAGAGGCTGGCCCTGGAGCTGGCCCTTTTCTGCCTGCCTGCCTTACTGTTGGGGCTGATTTTCGGTTATCTGCCCTGGCTGCTGCTGGCCTCCGTGCTGGCGGCGTTGGTATGGAATTTCTACAATCAACTCAAACTTTCCCACTGGCTGTGGGTTGACCGCAGCATGACGCCGCCGCCTGGCCGCTGGAGCTGGGAACCGCTGTTTTACGGCTTGTATCAGATGCAGCAACGGAACCGTCGTCGGCGTCGTGAGCTGGCGCTGTTGATCAAACGCTTCCGTAGCGGAGCGGAATCGCTGCCCGATGCGGTAGTGATGACTACCGTCGAAGGTAATATCTTTTGGTGCAACGGGTTGGCACAGCATTTGCTGGGTTTCCGCTGGCCGGAAGACAATGGCCAGCACATTCTCAACCTGTTGCGTTATCCGGAGTTCAGTCACTATCTGCAACAGCAGGAGTTCTCCCGCCCTTTGACGCTGCAACTGAATAACGAGCATTACGTCGAGTTTCGTGTGATGCCCTACTCCGAAGGGCAATTATTGATGGTAGCCCGCGATGTGACCCAGATGCGTCAACTGGAAGGGGCTCGGCGCAACTTCTTCGCTAACGTCAGCCACGAGCTGCGCACGCCGCTGACGGTATTGCAGGGTTACCTGGAAATGATGAGCGACGAAGAGCTGGATGGTTCGCTGCGCGGTAAGGCGTTGGGCACCATGCAGGAGCAGACTCGCCGCATGGACGGACTGGTCAAGCAACTGCTGACGCTGTCGCGCATCGAGGCGGCGCCTAACGTTGAAATGAACGAGCGGGTTGATATCCCCCTGATGTTGCGGGTGTTACAACGTGAGGCGCAATCGCTGAGCGGCGGCAACCACGAAATCACCTTCCGGGTGAATGAGCAGTTGAAAGTGTTCGGTAACGATGACCAACTTCGCAGTGCGGTGTCGAATCTGGTGTATAACGCCGTCAATCATACGCCGAAAGGCACCAATATTGAGGTCAGCTGGCAGCAGACGCCAAACGGAGCGCAGTTTCAGGTCAGTGATAATGGGCCGGGCATCGCGGCCGAACATATTCCCCGTTTGACCGAACGCTTCTACCGCGTTGACAAAGCTCGTTCACGCCAGACCGGCGGCAGTGGGCTGGGGTTGGCGATCGTCAAGCATGCGCTCAGTCACCACGATGCGCGGCTGGAGATCCTTAGCGAGCAGGGCATCGGCACCCGATTTATCTTTACCTTGCCTAACCGGTTGATTGTTCCCGCAGCTTTGTCAGAGAATGCGGTGAAAAATTAACGCGAGAGGCTGGCATGATCCGAATCACCCGAGGGCTGTTGCTTTGCCTGGCGCTGTTGGCAAGCCGAGGCGCGCTGGCACAGCCGGATGGCATGCTGTCCGGCAACCTGTCTAGCGTCGGCTCCGATACGCTGGCGAACCTGATGGCGCTGTGGGCGCAGGACTTCAGCCAGCATTATCCCAACGTTAATCTGCAAATCCAGGCCGCCGGTTCCTCCACGGCGCCAACCGCATTGGCGGCTGGTGCAGCGCAGCTTGGCCCGATGAGTCGCCCGATGAAGGCCGCGGAAGTCTCTGCATTCGAGCATCGTTACGGTTATGCGCCGTTGGCGGTACCGGTCGCGGTCGATGCGCTGGTGGTGCTGGTGCATCAGGACAATCCGCTGCGCGGTCTTAATCTGCAGCAGCTCGACCGAATTTTCTCCGCGACTCTGCGCTGTGGCGAGAGCCAGCCTTTGACGAGGTGGGGGGAACTGGGGCTGACGGGTGATTGGCAACAGCGTGCGCTGCAACGTTTTGGACGTAATTCGGCCTCCGGCACCTACGGCTATTTCAAACTGCGTGCGCTGTGTGGCGGCGATTTTATGCCGCGCGTCAATGAGCTGCCGGGCTCGGCTTCAGTCGTGCAGGCGGTGGCCGGTTCGCTGAACAGTATCGGGTATGCCAGTATCGGTTTTCGCGCCAGCGGCGTACGGCTGTTGCCGTTAGCGGAGACCGGCCAAAACTATGTGACGCCAAATGACGCCAACGTGCGTAACGGCAGCTATCCGTTGTCGCGCTATCTGTATATTTACATTAATAAAGCGCCCAACCAGCCGCTGGAGCCGCTGACGGCGGCATTTCTCGATCGCGTGCTGTCGGACACCGGGCAAAATCTGGTTAATCACGACGGCTATCTGCCACTGCCGCCACAGACTCTGCAGAAAACCCGCCTGGCGCTGGGCCTGCAATAAGCCTGCCTCTGGGCACCTTGAGTGCCCAACATGAATTTCTTTCATCCCCTGTGAAAATTCTTCCGTTGCCGCCCGTCAGTCGACGTGACAGCATGCTGATTATAAGTCATCTAGACGTCTGGAAGTCTATTTAATAACCCGGCGTAATAGTTCACACTGTAAATCACTGAGGCAAAGGCACGAGCTTTTGCCGGCTAGCGGGAGTCATATTATGTGCGATTGCAATTCTGCCTTTCACGCTGACGTTGTCGGCAGTCTGTTACGCCCTGCGGCGCTGAAAACCGCTCGCCAACAGTTTCTGCAGGGCGAGATTGATGCCCTTCAGTTACGGGAAGTTGAAGACCAACAGATCCGTCTGGCGGTGGCAAAACAGAAAGATCTCGGTTTGGCGGTCGTGACGGATGGAGAGTTTCGTCGAGCGTGGTGGCACTTCGACTTTTTGGAAGGGCTGGACGGCGTGGAAGGTTATGACGCGGAGCAGGGGATCCAGTTTAACGGCGTACAGACGCGGGCGCGCAGTATCAAGGTGGTCGGCAAATTGGGCTTCAACCCGCAGCATCCGATGCTGGAGGACTTTCGTTTTCTGAAGGCCATCGCCGGTGATGCGGTGCCGAAGATGACCATTCCAAGCCCGAGCGTGCTGCACTTTCGCGGTGGGCGTAAGGCCATCGACAGCCAGGTTTATCCGGATCTGAACGCCTATTTTGACGATCTGGCGCAGACCTACCGCGAGGCGATCAAGGCGTTTTATGATGCCGGTTGCCGCTATCTGCAACTGGATGACACCGTGTGGGCCTACCTGTGCTCTGACGATCAACGGCGACAGATCCGCGAGCGTGGAGAGGATCCGGATCTTCTGGCGCGCATTTACGCGGATGTGCTGAATGCGGCGATCGCCGACAAGCCGGAGGATCTGATCATCGGGTTGCACGTTTGCCGCGGTAATTTCCGCTCCACCTGGATCTCCGAGGGCGGCTATGAACCTGTGGCGGAGATCCTGTTTGGTCAGGTGAATATCGACGCTTTCTTCCTGGAATACGACAATGAGCGTTCCGGTGGTTTCGAGCCGCTGCGTTTTATCAAGCCGGGCAAACAGCAGGTGGTGCTGGGCCTGATTACCACCAAAAACGGGGAACTGGAAAACCCCGAGCAGGTGAAACAAAGGCTTGAAGAGGCGGCGCAGTTTGTCGATCGTCGACAGCTTTGCCTCAGCACCCAGTGCGGTTTCGCTTCGACTGAAGAGGGCAACAGCCTGAGTGAGCAGCAGCAGTGGAATAAGCTGCAAAGCGTGGTGAATATTGCCAAGCAGGTTTGGTAGGGCAAAAAATCGGTTCAGACCGCGCGGAAACTGGTGGTTTATTGGCGGTTTCGCGCGGTCATGAGGCATCTTCTTCACGTTTTGTGAATGCGTTGCTCAAAAATGATACAAATCATGTATTGTATATTTATTGATAGCCCCTATGATCGACTGGTGTCGAAAGATAATCTGGTCGATAGCTCTGCTTTTTGTCATGCGACTTGCCTTTCAACGCTATAAACGTTTAACTTAGCCTCCGTTGTCGGACTAAACCTCCATTTATAACTCCTAAAACTCTGCCCATCATCATGAGTGGTCACTTTCGAATAAGGACAAAACGCCGGACGTTATGCGTTTTCTGCTCTTATTGGTCTCGCGATGAAATGGCAAGCCGGCAACCGGATGGGGCTTAACGCTACCTCCATATCGGGCATTTTTTTTCATTTGAACAGGCAACACGACATCGTATGAGTCATCGTTTAACGTCAAAAGATATTATCGCATTGGGTTTTATGACCTTTGCCTTATTCGTCGGCGCCGGGAATATCATTTTCCCGCCGATGGTCGGTTTACAGTCCGGTGAACACGTCTGGACCGCAGCTATCGGCTTTCTGATCACCGCCGTCGGTCTGCCGGTGATGACCGTGATCGCCCTGGCGCGCGTCGGTGGCGGCATTGACGCCCTGAGCTCGCCGATTGGCCGTCGCGCCGGTCTGCTGCTGGCTACCGTCTGCTATCTGGCCGTAGGCCCGCTGTTCGCCACGCCGCGTACCGCGACCGTCTCCTTTGAAGTGGGCATTGCACCGCTGACCGGTGATGGCGCCATGCCGCTGTTTATTTACAGCCTGGTGTACTTCGCGTTGGTGATCGGCATCTCGCTGTATCCGGGCCGCCTGCTTGATACCGTGGGTCACGTGCTGGCACCGTTGAAAATTGTTGCGCTGGGCGCGCTCGGCATCGCCGCGCTGGTTTGGCCGGCAGGTACGCCTATCCCGGCGACCGACATTTATCAGAACGTTCCTTTCTCTTCCGGCTTCGTCAACGGCTATCTGACCATGGATACGCTGGGCGCACTGGTATTCGGCATCGTCATCGTTAATGCTGCGCGTTCCCGCGGCGTCAAAGATGCCGGTTTGCTGACGCGTTACACCATTCTGGCCGGGCTGATTGCCGGTGTGGGCCTGACGCTGGTTTATCTGAGCCTGTTTAAACTGGGCTCCGGCAGCGGCGTGTTGGTACCCGACGCGACCAACGGCGCGGTGATCCTGCATGCTTACGTGCAAAACACCTTCGGTGGGCTGGGCAGCTTCTTCCTGGCGGCGCTGATTTTCATCGCCTGTATGGTGACTGCGGTTGGCCTGACCTGCGCTTGCGCAGAGTTCTTTGCCCAATATCTGCCGTTCTCCTACAAGACGCTGGTGTTTATTCTGGGGCTGTTCTCGATGGTGGTGTCCAACCTGGGCCTGAGCCATCTGATCCAAATCTCCATTCCGGTGCTGACCGCGATTTACCCGCCGTGCATCGTGCTGGTGGTGCTGAGCTTCACCCTGCGTTGGTGGAACAGCGCGCCGCGTATTATCGCGCCGGTGATGTTAGTCAGCCTGTTGTTTGGTATCCTTGACGCGGTGAAAGCGTCCGCCTTCCAGCAAGTGCTGCCGGATTGGACCAATCACCTGCCGCTGGCAGAACAGGGTCTGGCATGGTTGTCGCCTTCGCTGTTGATGCTGGTGCTGGTCGCGATTTATGACCGGGTTTGTACGCGTTCCGAAGTGACCGCGCACTCCTAATCCCCCGGCTAAATTTTGGGCCACGGACTTGTCCGTGGCTTTTTTACGTTTAAAAAACACGGGTTATTTTCATGCAACAACAGTCACCCACCGCTCCCACGCCCAATAAGCTAAAACGCGGTCTTAGCACCCGTCACATTCGCTTTATGGCTTTGGGTTCGGCTATCGGCACCGGCCTGTTCTACGGTTCGGCGGACGCGATTAAAATGGCCGGCCCTAGCGTTTTGCTGGCGTACCTGATCGGCGGCATCGTCGCTTTTATCATCATGCGTGCGCTGGGCGAGATGTCGGTCAACAACCCGCAGGCCAGTTCGTTCTCGCGTTATGCACAGGACTACCTGGGCCCGATGGCCGGATATATCACCGGTTGGACCTACTGTTTTGAAATCCTGATCGTCGCGATTGCCGACGTGACCGCTTTCGGCATCTATATGGGCGTGTGGTTCCCTGAGGTGCCGCACTGGATTTGGGTGCTGAGCGTGGTGCTGGTGATAGGCGCCATCAACCTGATGAGCGTGAAGGTGTTCGGTGAGCTGGAGTTTTGGTTCTCCTTTTTTAAAGTCGCCACCATCATCATCATGATTGCCGCCGGTATCGGTATCATCATCTGGGGGATTGGCAACGGTGGGCAGCCGACCGGCATCCATAACCTGTGGTCTAACGGCGGCTTCTTCAGCAACGGCTTTATCGGCATGATCCTGTCGCTACAGTTGGTGATGTTCGCCTACGGCGGCATCGAGATTATCGGTATCACTGCCGGTGAAGCCAAGGACCCGAAAACCTCCATTCCCAAGGCCATCAACTCGGTACCGTGGCGTATTCTGGTGTTTTACGTCGGTACGCTGTTTGTCATTATGTCTATCTACCCGTGGAATCAGGTGGGTACCAACGGCAGTCCGTTCGTGCTGACTTTCCAGCATATGGGCATTACCGTGGCGGCGGGCATCCTTAACTTTGTGGTGATCACCGCGTCGCTGTCGGCGATTAACAGCGATGTGTTTGGCGTTGGCCGCATGCTGCACGGCATGGCCGAGCAGGGCCATGCGCCGAAGATGTTCAGCAAGGTGTCCAAACGCGGGATCCCGTGGGTCACAGTGGTGGTGATGATGCTGGCGCTGTTGCTGGCGGTGTATCTCAACTACATCATGCCGGAAAACGTGTTCCTGGTGATTGCTTCACTGGCGACCTTCGCCACCGTGTGGGTGTGGATCATGATCCTGTTCTCGCAGATTGCCTTCCGTCGCAGTCTGAGCAAAGAGCAGGTGAAAGGCCTGGCGTTCCCACTGCGCGGCGGGGTGTTTACCTCGGTGGTGGCGATCATCTTCCTGGTGTTTATCATCGGTCTGATTGGTTACTTCCCAACGACTCGCGTATCGCTGTACGCCGGGCTGGTGTGGGTGGCGGTGCTGCTGGCGGGGTATTACTTCAAGGTCAACCGCCAGAAGAAGCTGGCGACGCTGGCGCAGCAACAGGATTGAAGATGAAAACACCGGCCATGAGCCGGTGTTTTTTTAATGCTTTTCCTCAGGTTCGTCGTCACCGGAGGCGCGCGCTTCGATACGCAGGCTGCTGTCGTTCAGCCTTTCCTCTTTCCCCTCGCCGGCACAGCGTGCCAGCACTTCGCGAATATCCTGCATGCTGCTGCTCAGGGCGCTAAGCGACGGTTGCAGAGTACGGCTCATGCGGCTTTCATCCAGCGAAGCGCTGTGCAGACAGCCGATGAACAACAGCGTGGCCAGCAGGGTAAACAGCCGATGTTTTACCTGTTTCAGCAATGGCATCTCTTCTTTCCGGTGGCTGGGTGAGCGTATTAACACCGCTTTAGGTGGGCAAGAAAAGAGGCTGGAGATATCTGCTGGCAATTGGCGGAGAATAATTACCAGCAGAAACAGTTACGTCAGCCTGCGTCAGGAAATGTCTGCCGCCTGACGCAGAGGGTTCAGCATGCTGCGCATGTCGTTACCGGTCGGCGTTTGGTGCACCCGCAAATCGAATTCGTTAATCACCGCCAGGATATGGTCAAAGATATCCGACTGAATGCTCTCGTATTCAGCCCATACCGTGGTGTTGGTGAAAGCGTAAATCTCCAGCGGTAAACCTTCTGGCAGCGGTGCCAACTGGCGCACCATCAGCGTCATATTCTGGTGAATGCCGGGGTGAGCGCGCAGATAGGCCACCAGGTAAGCGCGCAGCGTGCCAAGATTGGTCAGGCGGCGGCCGTTGAGCGGTGAACTGAGATCTACACCAGTCTGTTGATTATGCTGGCTCAGCTCCTGCGTTTTATCGTTCAGGTAGCGTTGCAGCAGCGGGTTACGGTTCAGGCGCTGTTGTTCTTCCTCCGACAGGAAATGCACGCTGGTGGTGTCGATATTGATACTGCGCTTGATGCGACGGCCACCGGACTCCGACATGGATCGCCAGTTTTTGAAGGAGTCGGAGATCAGCGCGTAAGTCGGGATGGTGGTCACGGTATTGTCCCAGTTGCGCACTTTCACCGTGGTCAGGCCAATGTCGGTCACCGCGCCATCGGCGCCGTATTTCGGCATTTCCAGCCAGTCGCCGATGCTCAGCATGTCGTTAGCGGAAAGCTGGATGCCGGCCACCAGGCCGAGGATCGGGTCCTTAAAGACCAGCATCAGCACCGCAGTCATCGCCCCCAGGCCGCTGAGCAGCAGCAAGGGTGATTTTCCCATCAGCAGTGAAACGATCATGATGCCGATCAGGATCGCCGCGACCAGCTTCAGGCCCTGGAAAATACCGCGCAGCGGCAACTGATTGGAGATCGGGCTTTGGCGCAGCATTGCCAGCAGCGTATCCAGTAAGGAAAACAGCGACAGCAGGGCGAAGCCCATGATCCACACCTGAGCGGCGGTGACAATAATCGCCTGGGTCTCACTGCCGGCGTGCAGCCACAGCACCGCCTGCAGATTAATGATCACCCCTTGCAGCAACAGTGCCATGCGCTGGAACAGCTTGTACTGGGTGATCGCCTGCTGCCAGACACGCTGCGACCGTTGGCCACGGCGTTGGATTGCTGCCAACACCACGCGGTGCAACACCAGGTGGATCACTACCGAAATCAGGACGATCAGTCCCAGCACCATCAGCAGGGACATGACTCCGCTAAATTCCAGCCCGAATTTTTCCAGCCACAGGGTTATCTGTTGTTGCATTGCCGCTCCTTTAAAAAATGCGCAAAAAATATCCAATACACTCAAAAGACGTTAGCCTAATGGTTACGGGTCATAATGTGCGGCTGTTTACCCTTTTTTACATAGGGTTAGCGCTGACTGCTTATCTCCACCCCCCGGCTCCTCCCCGAGTTTACCGGCCAGAGAGGAGGGGGACTGACACTCAACGTGGCATTGTTCGTGGCATTGAATAACGTCGTCGATTTCGTTTTGTACAGCTGGAGGAAAGTCATGCTTAACGCCTGGCATCAACCGGTCCCGCCTTTTGTGGTGAAGAAGGGACAACGCCTGGATATCACGCTGTGGTTACAGGGCAATGAACTGCCTGAACAGGTTTTTTTACGCGCCGAGCCGGACAATGAAGAATGGCTGCTGATCATGAAAGGGCAGCAGGTTGGCGGGTTGCAGCGGTACCAGGCCAGCCTGACCCTGAATGAGGGCGAGGCAACCCGTCGTTACTGCTTCAAACTGGTCTGGGCCGACCGCCAGCAATGGTTCGGTCCACAGGGAGAGTCTCTGACGCCGCCGGGACAATTGACGCAATTTGTCGTCGACGTGCCCGACAGCAGCCCGCAATGGGTGGCCGACCAGATTTTCTATCAAATCTTTCCCGATCGCTTTGCCAGCAGCGGCGGCGAACACGGCATTCAGAGCGGCAGCTATCGTCACCATGCCGCCGGCTGCGATGTCGTTCGCTGTGACTGGCAGCAGCCGCTGGAGGACCGACACGCCGCGTCCACCTTCTATGGTGGCGACCTGGATGGCATTAGCCAAAAATTGCCTTACCTGCAGCAACTGGGCGTGACGGCGCTCTATCTGAACCCGATCTTTACCGCACCCAGCGTGCATAAATACGATACCGAAGACTATTATCAGGTCGATCCCTATTTGGGCGGCAACGTCGCCTTGCAACGTTTGCGAGTGAGCACTCACAAGGTGGGGATGAAACTGGTGCTCGACGGGGTGTTTAACCATACCGGCGATTCCCACCCGTGGTTTGATCGTCACCAGCAAGGCGACAGCGGCGCTTGCCACCACCCGGATTCTCCCTATCGTGGCTGGTTTAATTTCTACCCGGATGGCCGTGCGCTTGACTGGAAGGGCAACGCCAGCCTGCCGAAGCTCAACTTTGCCGAACCCCAGGTGGCGGAGGCGATTTATCGCGGTGAGGGCAGCGTAGTGCGCCATTGGTTACGCCCGCCCTACAGCATTGACGGCTGGCGGCTGGACGTGGTGCATATGCTGGGTGAAAACGGCGGGGCCACCGGCAACCTGCGGCATCTGGCAGGCATTTATCACGCGGTTAAGCAGGAAAATCCGCAGGCCTATGTACTGGGCGAGCATTTTGGCGATGCGCGGCGCTGGCTGCATGCCGGCGTTGAAGATGCGGCGATGAACTACATGGGCTTCGCCCTGCCGGTGAGGGGGTTTCTCGCCGGATTGGACGTCGCGCATCACCCGGTGCGGATGTCGGCGGCGGAGTGCGCACAATGGATGGACGGCTACCGTGCAGGCTTGCCGCATGGCCGCCAGTTGATTCAGTTCAATCAACTCGATAGCCACGATACCGCGCGCTTTCTGACGCTATTGCAGGGCAACCGGGCGCGGATGCAGATGGCGGCAGTGTGGCTGATGAGTTGGATCGGTGTGCCCTGTTTATATTATGGCGATGAAATTGGCCTGGATGGCGCCAACGATCCGTTCTGTCGTAAACCCTTCCCGTGGGATGAGAGCCACTGGGATCAGCCCCTGCTGGCTTTGTTCCAGCGAATGGCGGCGCTACGCAAACAGAGCCTGGCGCTGCGTCGCGGTGGCTGTCAGGTGCTGCACGCGGTCGGAGAGACCTTGGTATTTGTGCGTCTCTATCAACAAGAGCAGGTGTTAGTGGCATTGCAGCGTGCTGGCAGCGGTGCAGTGACGTTGCCGTACACGCCGTTGCTGGCCGCAGGCCAATGGCAGCGGCTGGAAGGAAAGGGCGAAATGGAAGAAACGCAGAATGCGATGACGCTGCAGCTGGGTGAAGAGTCCGTGACCCTGTGGCGGCGGCTGGGTTAAGGCAGGAAGGGCCGATATTCTGCAATGCTGTTCACTTAAGCCTGACGGGCATTTTTTATTCGGTCCCTGAAGGCTCAGTGCAGGCGGAATTGCCGTCAATATCCCGCATTTCTCTGCCGCCGCAATGAACGGCAATGGGAGGGGCCGTAGGCGCGGCCCCTCCACCCGCGCCCTCGCTTAACACCCTCTGTCCGCTGCGCGGATACCCTCGCTGCACCCACGTTGTCGGGCGGGTCGGCTACGACAAACCTCCCTGTTAGTCTCGCCTCAACCGGCCTTCCCTGGCCGGTTGCCCCTGACAACGCCGCCTTGCTCGGCAGAGGGTGATGCGCGCCAAGGTCAACACCCGCATCAGCAGCCACCGGGCAACTTATCCCCCTGAGTTTGACGTTGAGTGATGAAAGACAGTGAAAAGGGTGAGATGAGCACGTTGTTGGGTGCACTTGAAGACGTCGAACGCAGGAGCGGCGCATAGGCGAAACCGCCATGGACGGCGGTTTCAGGCGAGACAGGCAGGGACGCCTGTCGTAGCCGGCCGTGATGCGGCGTGATGAAGTGAGAGTCGTTGGCGCAGCCAACCGTCTGATAGGGCAAAGGCGCGGGTTGCAAGGGGCCGCGCCTACGGCCCCTTGCTCGGTCGGAGCTTCAGAACCTCATGGAGCTTTGCCCGTTTATCGACCGAAAAGAACATTGAACTGGCCTAAAAGAACACCTTAAGTGAACGACATTACGGTATCCCGGCCCTTAATTCAGTGAGTGGGCGTTCACACGCCCAATGAGCCGATCAATACCCCACGGCAGAACCGGCTGGGCGGCGAACGTCATTGGCACCGTACAGGTAGCCTTCGCGCACCTTGCCGGACACTGCTGAATCGTTGCCGGAGTTGGCCGGGCTGACTCCCGCGGCACCCGGCAGGCCCACCAGAATCAGCTCGGCCGCGCCCCACGGCGTTTGCTCAACCATCTTGTAACCCATACCGGCAAGGATTTTAAGCGTATCGGCAGAAACGCCGCGCTGCTCGTAGTAAACCTCATCCGGCAACCACTGATGGTGGATACGTGGCGCATCTACCGCCTCTTGCGGCGCCATGCCGTGGTCAATCACGTTGAGCGCGGTCTGCAGGGTGATGGTGATGATGCGGGAGCCGCCCGGCGAGCCGAGTACCATAAAGATTTTATTGTCTTTGGTCACCAGCGTCGGGCTCATCGACGATAGTGGGCGCTTACCGGGGGCAATGCTGTTGGCAGTACCCTGCACCAGGCCATAGAGGTTTTTCTCGCCGACCTTGACGGTGAAGTCATCCATTTCATCATTGAGGAAGAAGCCAGTGCCCGGTGCGATCACCACCGCGCCAAAGCGGCCGTTAACGGTATAGGTGGTGGAGACGGCGTTGCCATCATGATCGACAATCGAGTAATGGGTGGTTTCCGGCTTCTCGTGGGGTTCCATGCCGGGCTGTACGTTTTCCGACGGTGTAGCTTTGTCAGCGACGATTTTCTTGCGGATTTCTTCGGCATAGCTCTTGCTGACCAGCCTGTCGATCGGATTCTTGATGAACTCCGGGTCGCCAAGGTAGGTGTTGCGGTCCATATAGGCGTGGCGCATCGCTTCGGTCATGGTATGGATTGCCGCTGCCGAATTGAAGCCCATGCTTTTCAGGTCATAACCCTCAACCACGTTGAGGATTTCGCACAGCGTCACGCCGCCTGAGCTGGGTGGGGGCGCCGATACAAATTTATAGCCGCGATAGCTACAGGTGATCGGCGGGGTTTCGGTCACTTTGTAGTTGGCGAAATCGGCCGCGGTCAGGATACCGCCACCTTGTTTGGCTGCTGCCTCTACCGCTTGGGGAATTTTGCCTTTGTAGAAGGCGTCTGGCCCCTCTTTGGCGATAGCGGTCAGGGTGTTGGCCAAATCGCTTTGCACCAGGCGATCGCCCGGCTGCAGTGGCGTGCCGTCAGCGCGCAGGAAGATTTTGGCGGATTCCGGATCTTGCTTAAAGCGCGCGATGGTCGTATCGAGAATATCGGTGTCGGCACGGGTCAAGATAAAGCCCTCGCGCGCCAGTTTGATGGCCGGCGCCATGACCTGTTCGCGGCTCAGCTTGCCGTATTTAACGCGCGCAGTTTCCATTCCCAGTACCGTACCCGGCACGCCTGCCGCCAGATAGCCATACAGGCTGGCACCTTTCTTCACGTTGCCCTCGGCATCCAGATACATGTTGGCATTGGCCGCCGCCGGCGCGGTTTCACGGAAATTGATAAAGGTATCGGTGCCGTCAGCCAGGTGCACCGTCATAAAGCCCCCGCCGCCGATGTTGCCGCAGCACGGGTTGACCACCGCCTGCGCGTAACCCACTGCCACGGCTGCGTCTATGGCATTACCGCCCAGCTTCAGGATATCGACGCCGACCTGAGAGGCCAGATGTTGCGATGTTACCACCATGCCGTTTTTGGCTTCGACCGCCGGATTGGATGCGGCATACAGGCTGCTGCTGACCAGCAGCGCCGCCATGGTCAGCGGCTTGCTCCATTTCTGTAAAAACATAGTTATTCCTACCCTGTCAGTTTTCTTATTGTGTTTGGCTTGCCACCGGTGTCGTGCAAAGAGTGGGCCAGCGTTATTGATACTAGCTGCTGATAGGGATACGCGCGGAAAACCGCCGGGGAAATGTGAGCGGAAACAAGGAAATGAAGCACGATAACTGGGCAGTACGCCCTAATTTGGCGCAAAAAAAACCGGCCACAAGGGCCGGTTGATACGCTAATGGGCTGAAATTACAGCTTGGAAGCGTTTTCGGACAGGTATTTAGCAACGCCGTCTGGAGAAGCGCCCATACCTGCTTTGCCTTTTTCCCATTGAGCCGGGCACACTTCGCCGTGCTGCTCGTGGAATTGCAATGCGTCAACGGTACGGATCATTTCGTCGATGTTACGGCCGATTGGCAGGTCGTTAACAACCTGAGCGCGAACCACGCCGTCTTTGTCGATCAGGAAAGAACCACGCAGGGCAACGCCTGCTTCTGGGTGCTCGATGCCGTAAGCTTTCTGAATTTCACGCTTAATGTCAGCAACCATTGCGTATTTCACTTCCCCGATGCCGCCATTTTCGACTGGGGTTTTACGCCATGCGTTGTGGACAAATTCTGAGTCGAATGAAACGCCAACCACTTCAACGCCACGCTTCTGGAACTCTTCATAGCGGTGATCGAAAGCGATCAGCTCAGAAGGACATACGAAGGTGAAGTCCATCGGCCAGAAGAACAGGACGGCCGGTTTGCCGTTCAGGTGCTTCTTGAAGTTGAAGTTTTCAACGATTTCGCCATTGCCGAGTACGGCAGCTGCGGTGAAGTCAGGGGCTTGACGAGTTACCAGGACCATAATTACTCCTGTAATAGGTGTTAAGGGGTTGATGTAAAAACAAGGGCCAGTATAGGGGCCACGACTGGGTGAATAAAGGGTAAAAGACCAATCAATGAGATAGCTTTTACCTATCAAAGTCGTTGATTAAATTTAGCGAGCTTTAAAAATAACCTTTTCCCGTAAAAGGGCAAGGCTTAAAAAGCAATTTCTTGTAAAGCGTCGCATTTTCAATGGGTTTGGTTTGACCTTACAGCTTTTTCTCTTTTGCCTGCTGCATCATCTGGGGGTAAAACTGCCAGAACTGTGTTTCAAGCTGATGATAATTGCGCTCTACGTCGGCGAAAGATCCCGCCAGCGCCGCCAGGCGTGGACGACGGCTGGCCATGCCCGCCAGCACGTTGCCGATAAACGGCAGTTCGGCGTAGCGCTCCAGCCAGCGTTCCGGCCAGAGATAACCGTTCAAATTCTGAAAGCGCGCCGGCGTCAGTGGCAAATGCGGCACGATCTGGCTGCGGGCTTGCTGGGTAAAGCCGTGCAGGCTGAGGGACGGCTCCAGTTGCTGCCAGTGGCGAGCCAGAAAGTGATCCCAGACCACGTCGAGCGTGATTGGCGCTACGCGCCGGTGTTCTGCAGAGAAATAGTCGCGGCAGGCTTTGACCTGCGGCAGGCTGTCGGTCAATACGTCGACGCGGCGGTGCATCATAATGCCGGCCACCACCTCGGGATCGTACTCGCCTGCGGGGTTGCCGCGCACGAAGTCGGCCAACAGATTGCCCAGTAACGAGCTTTCCGCAAGCTGGGCCAAATGGAGATGAGCGAGAAAATTCATCCGGCAACTATACCTGAAGTCATGCAAATCCTCCTTATTTCTTGCCGCTGACCGCCCACAGCTTTAGACTAGGCCGCCTGTTTTTTATGACCAACATACCCGTCGCCTTTCAAGCCGCAGTGTTGTTGGCTGCACTTGCCCACTCCGGTCACTTACTCAAGTAAGCTCCCGGAGATGGGCAAGCTGGCCGCCTAACTGCAACTTGAAATGCATAGGGTATATACAATTGAAGAAGTGAATACCCATGCGCGTCGCCGATTTTTCATTTGAACTTCCCGAGTCCCTGATTGCCCGCTATCCCCAATCTGAGCGTAGCGGTTGCCGCTTGCTGCAGTTGGACGGGCCGAGCGGGGCGCTGACGCACGGCGTATTCACCGATCTGCTGGATAATCTGGAAGCCGGCGATCTGCTGGTGTTCAACAATACCCGGGTGATCCCGGCCCGCATGTTTGGCCGCAAGGTCAGCGGCGGCAAGATTGAAGTCCTGGTTGAACGCGTGCTGGATGACCATCGTGTGTTGGCGCACGTTCGCGCGTCGAAAGCGCCTAAGCCGGGCGCCGACCTGCTGCTGGGCGACGATGAAAGCATCGCCGCCACCATGGTAGCGCGTCACGATACGCTGTTCGAACTGCGTTTCAACGATGAGCGCGACGTGTTCACTATCCTCAATGCCGTCGGCCACATGCCGCTGCCACCTTATATCGATCGCCCGGACGAAGACGCTGACCGCGAGCTTTATCAGACGGTCTACAGCGAGAAGCCGGGTGCCGTCGCTGCGCCGACCGCCGGGCTGCACTTCGACGAGCCGCTGCTGGCCGCGCTGCGTGAGAAGGGCATCGAGATGGCCTTTGTCACGCTGCATGTGGGCGCCGGCACCTTCCAACCGGTGCGGGTGGAAACCATCGAAGAACACGTCATGCACGCCGAATATGCGGAAGTGCCGCAGGACGTGGTTGACGCGGTATTGGCCTGTAAAGCTCGCGGCAAGCGCGTGGTGGCGGTAGGCACGACCTCGGTGCGTTCCCTGGAAAGCGCCGCAAACGCCAGCAAGGAGGCGTTAATTGCCCCGTTCTTCGGCGACACCAGCATCTTTATCTTCCCCGGCTACCATTATCAGGTGGTTGACGCGCTGGTGACCAATTTCCACCTGCCGGAGTCGACGCTGATTATGCTGGTTTCCGCCTTTGCCGGTTATAAAAACACCATGAATGCTTATCAGCAGGCGGTGGCCGAGCAGTACCGATTCTTCAGCTATGGCGATGCGATGTTCATCAGCCGTAACCCGCAGGCGGAGCAAGAGTCCGTCGGCACCTGATTTTCTGGGCTGCGCATCTGGCGCGGCCCTGTTTTAACGACATCAGACTGTTTCTCTGATGCTGGAGGCTTTGTGAAGTACGAATTAGACACTACCGATGGCCGCGCTCGCCGTGGCCGCCTGATCTTTGACCGCGGCGTGGTGGAAACCCCGGCCTTTATGCCTGTCGGCACCTACGGCACGGTAAAAGGCATGACGCCGGAAGAAGTGAAAGAGACTGGCGCGCAGATCCTGCTGGGCAACACCTTCCACCTGTGGCTGCGCCCAGGCCAGGAAATCATGAAGCTGCATGGCGATCTGCATGATTTCATGCAGTGGCATGGCCCGATCCTCACCGACTCCGGCGGCTTCCAGGTGTTCAGCCTGGGCGCAATGCGCAAGATTAAAGAAGAAGGCGTTCATTTCCGTAACCCGATCAACGGCGACAAGGTGTTCCTCAGCCCGGAAAAATCGATGGAAATCCAGTATGACCTGGGTTCCGACATTGTGATGATTTTCGACGAATGTACGCCGTACCCGGCAGATTGGGACTACGCCAAGCGTTCAATGGAAATGTCACTGCGCTGGGCGCAGCGCAGCCGCCAGCGTTTTGACGAACTGAATAATAAAAATGCGTTATTCGGCATTATTCAGGGCGGTGTTTACGAAGATTTACGTGATGTTTCAGTAAAAGGGCTGGTGGATATCGGTTTTGATGGTTACGCTGTGGGCGGCCTGGCGGTCGGTGAGCCAAAAGAGGATATGCACCGCATTCTTGAACATGTTTGCCCGCAAATTCCGGAAGATAAGCCGCGTTACCTGATGGGCGTCGGCAAGCCGGAAGATCTGGTTGAAGGCGTGCGTCGCGGTATCGATATGTTCGACTGCGTGATGCCAACGCGTAATGCCCGTAACGGCCATCTGTTCGTGACTGACGGTGTGGTAAAAATCCGTAATGCCAAGCACAAGGATGATACTTCTCCGCTGGATAAAGACTGTGATTGCTATACGTGTCGCAATTACAGCCGCGCCTACTTGCATCATCTTGATCGTTGCAACGAAATACTGGGTGCCCGATTGAACACCATTCATAACCTGCGTCACTACCAACGCCTGATGGCGGGTTTACGCGAGGCCATTGAACAGGGTAAATTAGAGCTGTTTGTTGCGGATTTCTACGGTCGGATCGGTAAACCGATTCCACCTTTAAACGCTTGAATTAATAATTGATAACTTAATGAGGGAATTTCAATGAGCTTTTTCATTTCTGACGCCGTCGCATCCGCAGGGGCTCCGGCTCAGGGAAGCCCGTACTCTCTGATCATTATGCTGGTGGTGTTCGGTCTGATTTTCTATTTCATGATCCTGCGCCCACAGCAGAAACGCGCTAAAGAGCACAAGAAGCTGATGGACTCGATCGGCAAGGGTGATGAAGTGCTGACCACCGGTGGCCTGATTGGCCGCGTGACCAAAGTGGCTGACACCGGCATTATCGCCATTGCGCTGAACGACACCACGGAAGTGATGATCAAGCGTGACTTCGTGGCGGCCGTTCTGCCGAAAGGTACCATGAAGGCCCTGTAATTTTGTTTTCCCGAAGGGAATTGCCGTGCTAAACCGTTATCCTTTGTGGAAGTATCTGATGCTGATCGTGGTGATCTTCATCGGTCTGCTTTACGCGCTTCCCAACATCTATGGTGAGGATCCGGCTGTACAAATCACTGGCGCGCGCGGTGTCGCCGCCAGTGAAACTACACTGGACCAAGTCCGTACCGTATTAGAAAAAGACAAGATTACGAGCAAGTCGATTGCGCTGGAAAATGGCGCCATCCTGGCTCGCTTTAGCAATCCTGATATTCAGCTGCGTGCCCGTGAAGCCCTGATGGCGGAACTGGGTGACAAGTTCGTGGTTGCGCTGAACCTGGCGCCGGCCACACCAGCCTGGTTGGCCATGCTGGGCGCCGAACCGATGAAACTCGGTCTGGACCTGCGCGGTGGCGTGCACTTCCTGATGGAAGTCGACATGGACACTGCCCTGAGCAAGCTGCAGGAACAGACCATGGATACCCTGCGCAGCGAGCTGCGTGAAAAGGGCATTCCTTATGCGTCTATCCGCAAGCTGGACAACAACGGCGTGGAAGTACGTTTCCGTGACGATGCTGCCCGCGATCAGGCCATCAGCTACCTCAGTCCGCGTCAGCGCGATATGGTGTTCTCTGCCAACGGCAGCAACACCCTGAAAGCCAACTTGACGGATGCCCGTCTGAGCGAAGCGCGCGAATACGCGGTACAGCAGAACATCACTATCCTGCGTAACCGCGTTAACCAGCTCGGCGTTGCCGAACCGCTGGTGCAGCGTCAGGGCTCCGACCGCATCGTGGTCGAGCTGCCTGGCATTCAGGATACCGCTCGCGCCAAAGAGATCCTCGGCGCTACCGCTACGCTGGAATTCCGCCTGGTTAACACCAATGCGGACGTCACGGCTGCGGCAAATGGCCGTGTTCCAGGCGACTCAGAAGTGAAAGACACCCGTGAAGGCCAGCCTGTCGTGCTGTACAAGCGTGTGATCCTGACCGGTGACCATATCACCGACTCCACTTCCAGCACCGACGAATATAACCAACCGCAGGTGAACATCTCGCTGGACAGTGCCGGCGGCACTGCGATGTCCAACTTCACCAAGGACAATATCGGCAAGCCGATGGCGACCCTGTTTGTGGAGTACAAGGACAGCGGCAAGAAAGACGCCAATGGCCGTGCGATTCTGGTGAAACAGGAAGAAGTGATCAACGTGGCGAACATTCAGTCACGTCTGGGCAACAGCTTCCGTATTACCGGTATCGGCAACCCGAACGAAGCACGTCAGCTTTCGCTGCTGCTGCGTGCCGGTGCGCTGATTGCGCCAATCCAGATTGTGGAAGAGCGTACAATCGGCCCGACCCTGGGACAACAGAACATCACCCAAGGTCTGGAAGCCTGCTTGTGGGGCTTGGTGGCATCCATCGTGTTTATGGTGGTTTGGTACCGTAAGTTCGGCATGATCGCCACCACAGCGCTGGTCGCCAACCTGGTGCTGATTGTCGGCGTGATGTCCCTGCTGCCGGGGGCGACGCTGACCATGCCGGGGATTGCCGGTATCGTGCTGACGCTGGCGGTGGCGGTTGACGCCAACGTACTGATTAACGAACGTATCAAGGAAGAGCTGAAGAACGGACGTTCCGTTCAGCAGGCGATCCATGAGGGCTATAAAGGCGCGTTCTCCAGTATCGTTGACGCCAACATCACCACCCTGATCACCGCGATCATTCTGTACGCAGTAGGTACCGGTTCGATCAAGGGCTTTGCGATTACCACCGCAATCGGTGTGGCGACGTCCATGTTCACCGCGATTGTCGGTACTCGTGCCATCGTCAACCTGCTTTACGGCGGCAAACGCATTAACAAGCTGTCTATCTGAGGAGTGCGTTGTGGCACAGGATTATACTGTTGAACAACTCAACTACGGCCGTAGAGTCTATGACTTTATGCGCTGGGATTACGTGGCCTTCGGCATCTCGCTGGTGCTGCTGATCGCGTCAATCGCCGTTATGTCGGTACGTGGTTTTAACTGGGGTCTCGATTTCACCGGCGGTACGGTGATTGAAATCAGCCTGGAAAAACCGGCCAACCTCGATCTGATGCGCGATACGCTGGAAAAAGCCGGGTTCCAGGACCCGGTTATTCAGAACTTTGGCAGCAGCCGTGACGTGATGGTGCGTATGCCACCGGCGACCGGTACCGCTGGCCAGGAACTGGGTAACAAAGTGATCGGCGTGATCAACGATTCGGTCGACAAAAACGCTAGCGTAAAACGCATAGAGTTCGTCGGCCCGAGCGTGGGCACCGAACTGGCGCAAAACGGCGGCATGGCGCTGCTGGTGGCGTTGATCAGTATCCTGATCTACGTCGGTTTCCGCTTCGAATGGCGTTTGGCGCTGGGGGCGGTTATCGCGCTGGCACACGACGTGGTCATCACCTTGGGCGTGCTGTCGCTGTTCCATATCGAGATTGACCTGACCATCGTCGCTTCATTGATGTCGGTTATCGGTTACTCGTTGAACGACAGCATCGTGGTTTCCGACCGTATTCGTGAGAACTTCCGCAAGATCCGCCGCGGGACGCCTTACGAAATCATGAACGTGTCGCTGACCCAGACGCTGAGCCGTACTTTGATGACCTCCGGTACCACCCTGATGGTGGTGCTGATGCTGTACATCTTCGGCGGCGCGATGCTGCACGGCTTCTCTCTGGCTATGTTGATCGGTGTGTCTATCGGTACCGTATCCTCCATCTACGTGGCGTCCGCGCTGGCGTTGAAGCTGGGTATGAAACGTGAACACATGCTGCAGCAGAAAGTGGAGAAAGAGGGCGCAGATCAGCCTTCTCTCTTGCCGTAATCTGTCGGTGAGTTGAAATACGATGCCGGTCCGGTTTATCCCGACCGGCATTTTTTTGCCTGAAAATCGCTAATCCAGACTGGTTAGCGTTAGTCGGTTAAGCGCGTTCACCAGTTCTGCCAGGCTACCCGCCTGCATTTTTTCCATCACTCTGGCCCGATGCACTTCGACGGTGCGTACCGCGATAAAGTGATGTTCGGCGATCTGTTTGTTGGTCATTCCTGCGGCTACCGCACGGGCAATATCGCGTTCGCGCGGTGTCAGCGCGCCGAAAAGCTGTTGCCGTTGGCGTTGCTCAACCTGACGTTGCGAATGGATAATGCCGCGCTCCAGTGCTTCAATCAGCGGCGCGGCGGCGATCGGTTTTTGTAGAAAATCGACGGCTCCAAGCTTCATTTCCTCCACGGCCATGGCTATATCGCCGTGACCGGTGACGATCACCACCGCCAGCGTACTGTTTTGCCGCCGCAGCTGTTGATGAACCTGTTGCCCGTCAATCCCCGGCATCCGGATATCCAGCATGACGACGCCGCATTGATAGGGATCGATGCTGTCGATGAATTTTTGACTGTCGTGCCAGGTTTGTACCCGATAATTCAGCCCTTCGAGTAAAAAGCGGCAGGCGTCGGTAACGGCAAAATCATCATCAACCAGATGTATCAGCGCCATGGCTGGGATCCTTTTGAATGACAGGGAAGTGCAGAATCACGCGCAGCCCCTGTCGTTGTGGGGAAGCTAAGTAATTTTCCAGCGTCAGCTCTGCGCCTTGGCCCTTCAACAGCCGCTGGCAGATCACCAACCCTAAGCCGAGACCTTCCTGTTTGGTACTGCGGAAGGGCACGAACGGCATTGCCAGTTGTTCGGCGTTGAGCCCGCCGCCATCGTCTTCAATAAGCAACCGGTGCTGATGTGCGTCGGCTTCGTGGCGCAGCGTGATTTGTTGGGCACCCGCCTGCAGGCTGTTGCTCAACAGATTGGTGAGCACTTGCTCTAATAACGTCGCCTGGCTGTACAGCTGGCTCTGCGACGGGATGTTAATGGTTAATCGGCACTGCGGATGCTGTTGTTTTATTTGCATCAATTGGATGACGTGTTCCACCAGCGGGCGCAGTAACAGCCATTGTGCATTTTCGTCATGGGGTGTTTTGCTGGCCCAGCGTCGCAAGTTAACGATACTCTCCGCACCACGCTGTGCCTGCTGGCCAATCTGTTCGAGGATTGGCAGCAGTTCATGTTGGTTGTCGCTGCGTTCCAGACGGATACGACACCCTTCCGCATAGTGGCGGATCGCCGCCAGCGGTTGGTTAAGCTCATGGGCAAAACCGGAGGCCATTTCGCCCAGGGCGCTGAGGCGCTGCGCCCGGGCCAGAGCAGTTTCTCTGGCGCGTAGCGTCTGATGCATTTGTTCGAGTTGGCGCCCGCGGCGGCGTACCAGATAACCTACCCACAGATGATTGGCGCCGAGCAATACCATCACCCCGACAATGCCACTGAGCAGCAGCCAATGCTGCTGTGCCCAAAGGTACAGTTCCTGCCAGAGAGAACGCTGCGTCGGGTGGATATTCAGATCCTGCAGCAGCTGATTAACCTGACGTGATGACGCCGGGGCTCCCCAAACCGGCAAGCCGGGGGTGTTCATCTGCAGCAACTGGCGAGTTAATTCGTCTGCCAACCGGTCCGGCACGTGGTTTAAGGCGGCAAAGGACCAGTTAGGGTACAGTTCGGTACTGGTCAGGCAGCGCTGGCCGCTTTGCTTCGCCAGCAGTGCGCGATAATCACCGGCCTGCAGTAGTCCTTCCGCCTGCATTTTTTCCAACAGGCAAACCGGCACAATCACCGCATCCAATGCCCGATCGCGCAATTGATACAGTAGAGCATCCGCCGGGTAACCGCTGAAGTGCAGCTGCAGATCTTTCTCCGGGTTTAGGCCCGCGGAAAGCAGTTCTTTGTAACCCAGCAGGTAGCCGCCAAAAGCATCGGTAGCGACGGCACCAACGTTCTTTCCGGTCAGTTGGCGGGGCGTGGTTATTGGACTGTCGCTGCGCACCAGTATGACGCTGCCGACGACGTTGCTTGAGCCCTGCAGAGGGGGTTGGGCTGAACGCAGTGAAACCAGCCAGCGCAGTGGATAGCGGTTATCCAGTTGAACGTATTGAGCCGGGTTGGTGAGCAGAAAATCGACGCGCTCGCTGCGGACGGCCTCTTTCATACCGCTGAGGCTTACTGGCGACAGTTGGAAATGGTCTGCGGGAAACTGGCGGTTAAGATGATCGAGCAATGGCTGCCATTGGACCAGCGCATGGGCATCGCCACGCAGCGCCAGCACCGCTATCGTCCATTGTTCCGCCCAGGCTGAGCTCAACCAACTGCCCAGCAACAGAAGTAGCGCTGCTCTTATCACATCATCTCCGCTTTTATGATCCCCATCACCGGTCTGAATTGTCCTGGATCAAGCCGTCGACGGTAATGTGGTAAACCACAATATTGGCGACCGGTTGCCCTTTTTACACTCCCTTGTATCAGTTCCCCGGCAGGTACTTATTGGGAGAAATCAATGGACAGTGGGAAACGTCAGTTTTTACAACGGCTAGGTGCGCTCACCGCCGGCGCTGCGCTGGTGCCGCTGGCGCAGTCAGGTTGGCAGTTACAACCGGCCCGTCGCGAAGGCAACGGTGAAAAACGCATGGCGATGCTGATTGATTTGCGTCGCTGCATTGGCTGTCAGGCATGCACGGTCAGTTGCGCGGTGGAAAACCAACTGCCTCAGGGGCAATTTCGCACCAGTGTACTGCAATATCAGGTCACCCTGGAGGGCCAGGCATCGACCACCAACGTGCTGTTGCCACGGCTGTGCAATCACTGCGATAACCCGCCCTGCGTGCCGGTTTGCCCGGTACAGGCCACTTTCCAGCGGCAGGACGGCATTGTGGTGATCGATAACACCCGCTGCGTTGGCTGTGCCTATTGCGTACAGGCCTGCCCTTATGAGGCGCGCTTTATCAACCATGAAACTCAAACCGCGGACAAATGCACGTTCTGTGTGCATCGGCTGGATGCCGGACTGCTACCGGCCTGTGTCGAATCCTGTGTCGGGGGCGCACGGATGATTGGCGATCTTAACGATCGTCAGGGAGTGTTGAGGCGCACTTTGGAACAGCACCAGCCTCAGCTCAAGGTACTCAAGCCTGAGCAGGGCACGCATCCGCAGGTTTTCTATCTGGGGCTGGATGAGGCTTTCGTCAGCCATGTCCGGGGGCAACCGGCGTTGTGGCAGGAGGTGCACGCATGATCCGCGAAATCATGGCCCGTCCGCAGGAGATCGCCTGGCTACCCTGGGCGGTGCAGTATTTCTTCTTCATCGGTTTGGCCTGCGGCAGCGTCGTTATTGCCGTCTGGCTGCGCTGGCGTGAACCCAACAAAACGGTCCGGCTGGAACTGGCCGCCGTCTCGTTGGCAGTCGTGGGCGGCACAGTCGCGCCATTGGCTCTGAGTGCCGATCTGCACCAACCTGCTCGTATCTGGCATTTTTACGCGCACTTTACGCCCTGGTCGTGGATGTCGCTCGGCTCGCTGTTCTTGCCGCTGTTTACCCTGCTAGTGATGGGCTATTTCGCGCTGCTGATGCGTAGTCGGTTGAGAGCGGAAACCTTACCATTCTGGGCGCGTTGGTTGCAGATATTCCCGGCCTGGCGCGAGGAAAAATGGCTACGTTGGGTGGCGCTGGCCACCTTGCTTTCGGCAGCCAGCATCTTGCTCTATACCGGGCGCGAGGTATCCGTCCTCAGGGCGCAGCCGCTGTGGTACAGCCTGTGGTTGCCCTGGTTGCTGTTGCTTACCGCTGTGCAGGCCGTTCCGCCGCTGTTGGCCTGTTGGTTGCGGCACGAACCGCAGTGGCAGCCACGTCTGGCTGGCTATCAGGCAGTGAGTTTGCTGTTGCTGTGCTTCTCTTGCCTTGGCTGGTGGCTGGATGGCAGCACGTCCTCTGCCGCGTTGCATCGCTTGGCAAGTCAAGGCGTGGTTTGGCGTTTGGCCGGCATCGCCGTTGTCGTCTCGATCTTATTGTTGTTGGCGCTGGCCTGGCGAGTTCGCAGCCAAGCGCTGGGGGCAAAAGGGTTGCTGGGCCAGTGCATGGTCGCACTGTTGCTCTGCTGGGGTGTGCGTTGGCTGCTGCTGATGCAAACCCAGACGCTGCCTAAGTTCAACGTATTAGCCAACCCCTATGTGCTACCGCTCGGCAGCGAAGGGCTGTTGGCGATTCTGGGCACTTTGGGTTTGTGGATAGCGTTAATCATTGGGATCCGTGAATTACAGCATCAGTTGATGGAGAAAAAACATTATGGCTAAGTCAACGCGGCGTCAGTGGTTAAAAGGCGGCCTGGCCTTCGGCGGGTTGACGCTGTTCGGCGCCAGCTACAGCGAGATGGTGCAGAAGGTGTTTACCGGGCTGCGCGACGGCAGCAGCGGTAAATTGACGCTGGACAGGATCAGCGCCAACGCCTTGCCAACCGAAGGGCGTCGACACCCCGATGGCTGGCAGGCCAACCCACAGCAGGCAGTATCGATGACCCAGTGTTTTGGCTGCTGGACGCTATGCGGGGTACGGGTCAGGGTGGATCGCCAGAACCACCAGATCTTGCGGATCGCCGGTAATCCTTACCATCCGCTATCTCACGATCGTCACTTTCCCTACGCTTTGCCGGTGGCGGACGCGCTCAACCGTCTGGGGGGCGATGAGGGCCTTGAACAACGCTCGACGGCCTGCGCCAGGGGCGCGACCTTGCTGGAGGGATTAACCAGCCCTTACCGCGTGCTGGAGCCGATGAAGCGGGTAGGGCCACGCGGCGGCGGGCAGTGGCAACGCATCAGCTTTGAACAGCTGATTCAGGAAGTGGTGGAGGGCGGCGATCTGTTTGGCGAAGGGCCGATCGAGGGGCTGCGGGCTATCCGCGATCTCGACACGCCGCTCGATCCGGCTCAGCCTTCGTTGGGCCCCAAGGCCAATCAACTGTTGGTCACCAATGCCGGCGATGAAGGCCGGGACGCGTTCATAAAACGTTTCGCGCAAAACGCCTTCGGGACACGTAACTTCGGTCATCATGGCGCCTATTGTGGATTGGCCTATCGTGCCGGTTCCGGGGCTTTAATGGGCGATTTGGAAACCAATGCCCACGTCAAACCGGACTGGGATAATTTGCGCTTTGGCCTGTTTCTCGGCACTTCACCGGCGCAGTCCGGCAACCCGTTCAAGCGCCAGGGGCGTCAACTGGCCAATGCCCGCATGCGCGACGAGTTTCGTTACGTGGTCGTGGCTCCGGCATTGCCGTTGACCACGACCCTGGCCAACGATCACAACCGTTGGGTGCCGGTGTTGCCCGGTACAGACTCTGCGTTGGTCATGGGGATGATCCGCTGGATTATCGAGCAGGAACGTTATAACGCAGACTATCTGGCGTTGCCAGGCGAGGTGGCAATGCAGGCCGCCGGTGAAAAAAGCTGGACCAATGCCACGCATCTGGTAGTCACCGATGAAGATCACCCCTTGTGCGGACAGTTTTTGTGTCAGGAACATCTGGACGGCAGCACGCCAGGAGAGGCAGAAAGTTCACCTTTGGTATGGGATGAGCAGCGCGGTCAGCCGGTAGCGGCCAACCTGGCGCTGCAGGGGCCGTTGCGGGTGGATCAGCCATTACAGTTGGCTGACGGTTCGCAGGTTCGGGTGCGTTCGAGCTTCCTGTGTCTGCAACAAGCGGCTGAGCGCTTTACGCTGGCTGAATACAGCGCGCGCTGTGGCGTCAGTGCCGAGACCATTGCCGCACTGGCCAAAGAGTTTACCTCTTACCAACGGCAAGCGGCGGTGATTGCCCACGGCGGCATGATGAGCGGCAACGGCTTTTATAACAGTTGGGCGGTGATGATGCTCAACGCGCTGATCGGCAACCTGAACCTTAAGGGCGGTGTTTCGGTGGGCGGCGGCAAATTCAAAGAGTTTGCCGACGGGCCACGCTATAACCTCAAGACGTTTCCCGACATGGTGAAACCGAAAGGATTGGTGCTATCGCGCAGCAAGCAGGCGTATGAACAATCCGACGAATATCGCCGCAAGCTCGAGCAAGGGGAAAAACCTTACCCGGCGCGCGGGCCTTGGTACCCGTTCGTGGCCGGCCAGTTCACCGAACAGTTGGCACCGGCGCTGATGGGATATCCCTACCCGCTAAAAGCCTGGATCAGCCATATGGGCAACCCGTTGTATGGCGTGGCCGGTCTGCGTGAGGTGGTTGAGCGTCGGCTGAAGGACCCTCGGCAGCTACCGCTGTTTATTGCGATCGATGCTTTTATTAACGAAACCAGTGCGCTGGCGGACTATATCGTCCCGGATACGCATAACTTCGAGAGTTGGGGTTTTACCGCCCCCTGGTCCGGTGTGATGGTGCGGGCGAGCACTGCACGTTGGCCGGTGGTGCCGTCACGTACGGCGAAAACGGCCGATGGGCAGCCGGTGGCGCTGGAGAGCTTTGTCATTGCGCTGTCTAAAGCAATGGGTTTACCGGGCTTTGGCGACGGCGCATTGCAGGATCTACAGGGTAACCGCTTCGGGCTGCACAATGCCGAAGATTATTATCTGCGGGCGGCGGCCAACGTGGCCTTTGCCGGTGAACCGCTGCCCGAGGCGACGGAAAGCGAGCTGCGATTGACCGGGGTCGATCGCCTGCAACCGGCGCTGGATAGCGTGTTGAAAGCGGATGAGCGACTGCGTGTGGGCTATCTGCTGGCGCGCGGTGGGCGTTTTGCGCCTTATGAGCAGGCCTGGCGTGGCGATGAAACCGGCCCACAGTGGAAAAAGGGATTGAATATCTGGAACGAAGAGGTGGCCCGCCACCGCCATGCGATGACGGGAGAGCGCTATAGCGGCTGTCCGACCTATTACCCGCCGCGTTTTGCCGACGGCTCTGATGTCGGGGAGCACTATCCGCCAGAGGCATGGCCGTTCCGTTTGATGTCGTTCAAATCGCATCTGATGAGCAGCTCTACGGCACCGATCGACCGCTTGCGTGCGGTGAAACCGGTCAATCTGGTGGCGCTGAATCCGGCCGATGCGCGACGTTATGCGCTGCGGCATGGCGATCGGGTCAGGTTGCAGACCCCGGGGGGCAGCGTCGAAGCCCAGATCAGCCTGCTGGATGGTGTGATGCCTGGCGTAATTGCTATTGAGCATGGTTATGGCCATCGTGAGATGGGCGCGCGGACACACACACTGGATTGTCAACCGTTGGCCGCGGATGCACGCATTGCCGCCGGCATTAATCTCAACGACCTCGGTTTGCCCGATCCGACCCGCGAAATCAGCAATAGCTGGCTGGATTGGGTCAGCGGCGCGGCGGTGCGCCAGGGGTTGCCGGCAAGGCTGCAGCGGTTGAGCTAAGCGGTAGGCCCACGCTCGGTCAAGGCCGGGAGTGGGCATTCAAAAGCTTAGTGCTGAGGGACGGCGGCCGTAGTGGGCTCTACGCTGTGCAGCCGCACATAGCCTAATTGCTCTGGCGTCAGGCCGCTGAAACGCAGCTCAAAGCTGTATTCTGTTTTTGGCAGCAGCGAGTCCGCGGTGGCGATAGGTTGTGAAAGCGCATCGGCCGTCAGCGGTTTACCGGTGGCCGCATCTAGCTGGCCCCATTCCACTACCGCCTTGAACGCAGGCAAGGAGGCTTGTGACAAGGTGCGAACGTGCAACAAGGCCTGGGCGCCGTTAGCCTCGGTTTTTACGTGGCTAAGTGACACGCTCAGTTCGCCGAGATTGCTGTGCAGACGGGCGGCATTATTGGCAGCAGGCACCAGATAGACGCCGCTGGTGGAGTTCTGATTCAGCTGGTTTTGCTGTTCCAGCGCCGTGGCCTGATTGGTCAGGATGGTGAGTTTCTGATTCAGTTCAACCACCTGGTTACGCAGCTTCGGCACTTCGCGAGTTTGTGCGCATCCGGCCAGCAGAACCAGTGCGCTGAGCAGGCAAATTTTGGGGTAACGGGTTGTCATGACGGGTATTTCCTATTCAACATCTCCTGATATCAGCTTAGCCCGGCTGGTGGGGAAAGTCATGTTCGTCGCCTTTTGGGGCGCTATTTCGAAGAGGGGCTCGCAACAAATAACCGGCGGCCTTTGTTGTGACCGCACTTCGGGGTAAACTGTTCTTAACTATAAAAACGTTTATCAGGACGTGTTATGCATTGCCCTTTCTGCGCCGCCGTTGATACCAAAGTCATTGATTCTCGCCTGGTGGGTGATGGTTCGCAGGTGCGCCGTCGCCGCCAATGTCTGGTTTGTAATGAACGTTTCACCACCTTTGAAGTGGCTGAACTGGTGATGCCGCGGGTCATAAAAAGCGATGAAGTTCGCGAGCCCTTCAACGAAGACAAACTGCGTCGCGGCATGCTGAAAGCGTTGGAAAAGCGCCCGGTCAGCTCCGACGACGTGGAAAACGCGATTAACCACATTAAATCCCAACTGCGCGCCACCGGCGAGCGTGAAGTGCCGACTAAACTGGTGGGCAACCTGGTGATGGATGCGCTGAAAAAGCTGGATAAAGTGGCCTATATTCGCTTTGCCTCGGTTTATCGCAGCTTTGAAGATATCCGCGAATTCGGCGAAGAGATCGCCCGTCTGCAGGACTAAGGGAGCTTTGATGCATAACGACGAATTGTATATGGCGCGCGCCTTCGAACTGGCGCGGCTGGGGCGTTTTACTACGGCACCTAACCCTAACGTCGGCTGCGTGATTGTGCGCGATGGCGAAATCGTCGGCGAAGGCTACCATGTGCGCGCCGGTGAACCCCATGCGGAAGTGCATGCGTTGCGCATGGCGGGCGAAAAAGCCCGTGGTGCCACGGCTTACGTCACGTTGGAGCCTTGTAGCCACCATGGCCGCACGCCGCCTTGTGCCGATGCATTGGTCGCCGCCGGTATTACCCGTGTGGTTGCGGCGATGCAAGATCCTAATCCGCAGGTCGCCGGTCGTGGTCTGTATAAGCTGCAGCAGGCCGGGCTGGACGTACGCCACGGTGTGATGCTGGCCGAAGCCGAGGCGGTGAATCTGGGCTTCCTCAAGCGCATGCGCACCGGCTTCCCTTATGTACAACTGAAGCTGGGTGCCTCGCTGGATGGGCGCACGGCAATGGCCTCTGGCGAAAGCCAATGGATCACCTCTGAGCAGGCGCGTCAGGACGTGCAGCGGTTGCGGGCGCAAAGCGCCGCGATTCTCAGCACCAGCGCTACGGTGCTGGCTGATGATCCGTCACTGACGGTTCGTTGGGATGAGCTGGACGCCGAAACTCAAAGCATTTATCCGCGTGAAAACCTGCGCCAGCCGTTGCGCATTATCCTCGATAGCCAAAATCGCGTCACGCCTCAGCATCGGGTGGTTAATCAGCCGGGTGCAACCTGGTTGGCACGCCTGCAGGCGGACGCTCAAACCTGGCCGCAGGACGTCGAGCAACTGACGTTTCCGGCGCACGGCGGCGGAGTCGATCTGGTGGTGATGATGATGCAACTGGCAAAACGCCAGGTGAACTCGATCTGGGTAGAGGCCGGTGCACAGCTCGCCGGTGCCTTGCTGCAGGCGGGGCTGGTCGATGAGCTCATTTTGTACATCGCGCCAAAACTGTTGGGCGATAATGGCCGCGGTCTGTGTCAACTGCCGGGCCTTGAGCGTCTGGCCGATGCGCCGGAGTTTGTTTTCAGCGAAGTACGGCAAATTGGCCCCGATTTGCGGCTGCGGTTGAAGGCAAAATACTGAATTTAATGCCCGCGAGCCGGGGCGGTCAGCGTTTTACAAAACCGCTCGCGCAGGCAGATAAAGAATGTGATAGAATCCGCCCCCCTGCGGGGTATTGAACCCATTTTTAAGGAAAGCCCATGAAAGTTATCGAAGGTGTTGTTGCTACTCCAAATGCCCGTGTGGCGATCGCAATTGCACGTTTTAACAATTTCATCAACGACAGCCTGCTGCAAGGTGCTATCGATGCACTCAAGCGCATTGGCCAGGTTGCTGACGACAACATCACCGTTGTCTGGGTCCCGGGCGCTTACGAGCTGCCGCTGACTGCACGCGTGCTGGCTAACACCGGCAAATACGATGCGGTTATTGCACTGGGCACCGTTATCCGTGGGGGCACCGCGCACTTCGAATATGTCGCGGGCGAAGCCAGCTCCGGCCTGGGCAGTGTTTCTTTGAACACTGAAATCCCGGTTGCCTTTGGCGTGCTGACAACCGAGAGCATCGAACAGGCTATCGAACGTGCCGGCACCAAAGCGGGCAACAAGGGTGCTGAAGCTGCTCTGACCGCACTTGAAATGATTAATGTTATCAAAGCTATTAAAGCCTGAATTTAGTTAAGGGGAATTCCGTGAAACCTGCTGCTCGTCGCCGCGCTCGTGAGTGCGCTGTTCAAGCGCTTTACTCTTGGCAGTTGTCTAAAAATGACATTGCCGATGTTGAACACCAGTTCCTGACGGAGCAAGATGTCAAAGATGTGGACATCGCCTATTTTCGGGAGCTGCTGTCCGGCGTGGCGGTGAATGCAGGTCTGCTGGATGGCCTGATGGCACCTTACCTGTCGCGTCAGCTCGAAGAGCTGGGCCAGGTGGAAAGAGCCGTTCTGCGCATTGCGCTGTTTGAGCTGAAAATGCGTGAGGACGTGCCGTACAAGGTGGCTATCAATGAAGCGATCGAGCTGGCGAAAACCTTCGGCGCTGAAGACAGCCACAAGTTTGTGAATGGCGTGCTGGATAAAGCAGCACCAAGCATCCGCAAGAAAAAATAAAAAATTAAGGCCGGTATCCCCGGCCTTAATTTCTTCTATTGGAACATCGACCATGGCATGTGGCGAATTTGACCTCATTGCCCGCTATTTTGACCGGTTTAAGAGTCTGCGCCGGGACGTACAGTTGGGCATTGGAGATGACTGCGCACTCCTGACAGTGGCAGAAAAACAGCTTTTGGCCGTCAGTACCGATACCCTGGTTTCGGGCGTTCACTTCCTGCCGGACATCGATCCGGCCGATCTCGGCTACAAAGCGTTGGCAGTTAACCTGAGCGATCTGGCGGCTATGGGCGCGGATCCAGCCTGGCTTTCACTGGCATTAACCCTGCCGGAAGTGAATGAGCCCTGGTTGAAGGCGTTCAGCGACAGTCTGTTCGAACAACTTAATTATTACGGCATGCAGTTGATTGGCGGCGATACCACGCGCGGCCCATTGAGCATGACGCTGACGATCCACGGTCTGATCCCGGCCGGCCGGGCGTTGACCCGTGGCGGCGCACGTATTGGCGATTGGATCTACACCACCGGTACGCTGGGTGACAGTGCCGCCGGGTTGGCTGTTTTGCAGGATCGCCTGCAGGTGGCGGACGCTGACGCTCGCGATTACCTGATTGGGCGCCATCTGCGACCCCAGCCGCGGGTGCTGCAAGGGCAGGCGCTGCGCGATCTGGCCAGCTCGGCGATTGATATTTCGGACGGTCTGATTTCCGATCTGAAGCACATATTGAAAGCCTCCGAGTGCGGTGCGCGCATCAATTTGGATGAGCTGCCGCTGTCGCAGGCGCTAAGCAGCCACACCGATGCTGAACAGGCGTTACGCTGGGCGTTGACCGGCGGAGAGGATTACGAGCTGTGCTTCACCGTACCGGAGATCAATCGCGGCGCGTTGGAAGTGGCGTTGAGCCATTTGGGCGCGGATTACACCTGCATTGGTCAGATTGGCCCGCTTTCGGAAGGCATCAAGTTCTATCGCAACGATGAAGCGGTTGAGCTGCCATGGCACGGTTTCGATCATTTCAGCGAAGGGCAGGCGTAACATGGATGAAGCAACACGTCGCTTGCGGATGAGCAATCCGTGGCACCTGTTGGCAACCGGCTTCGGTAGCGGTTTGTCACCGGTGGTACCGGGCACCATGGGGTCGCTGGCGGCGATCCCGTTCTGGTTGTTGTTGATCCAACTGCCGTGGCAACTCTATTCGCTGCTGGTGATGTTCAGCATCTGCATCGGCGTTTATTTGTGCCACCAGACGGCCAAAGATATGAAGGTCCATGATCACGGCAGCATCGTCTGGGACGAATTTGTCGGGATGTGGATCACGCTGATGGCGCTGCCGGTCAACGACTGGCAGTGGGTTGCCGCGGGCTTTGTGATTTTCCGCATTCTGGATATGTGGAAGCCGTGGCCGATCCGTTGGTTCGATCGCAACGTGCACGGTGGCATGGGGATTATGATCGACGACATCGTCGCCGGGGTGATTTCCGCCGGTATCATCTACCTGATTGGTCATCACTGGCCTGCCGGGCTGTTCTGATGACAAGGGCGCAGTTCATCATGCTGCGCCCTTGATACTCACTGTACTATTCAAATCCTGTCACATGATGCGGCACATAAGCCGTTTCCAGCTCGGCTATCTCTTCCGGTGTTAATTCAAGATCGACGGCAGCGACGGCGTCTTCCAGGTGTTCATGACGTGACGCGCCGATGATTGGCGCACTGACGACCGGCTTGCTCAATAGCCATGCCAAAGCGATTTGCGCCCGAGATACGCCGCGTTCTTGCGCAATGCTTGCCACGCGTTCGGCGATGATGGCGTCAATGCCTTCGGTTTCATCGTACAAGTTTTTGCCGACCTGATCGGACACCAGTCGCGCGGTGGTTTCACCCCATGGGCGGGTCAGGCGCCCACGTGCCAGCGGGCTCCAGGGCAGCACCGCGATGCCCTCGGCGGCGCACAGCGGCAGCATCTCTCGCTCTTCTTCCCGCTGGATCAGGTTGTACTGATCCTGCATGCTGACAAAACGCGTCCAGCCGTGCAGATCGGCGGTATAAAGTGCCTTGGCGAACTGCCAGGCGTACATCGAAGACGCGCCGATATAACGCGCCTTGCCGGCTTTCACCACCTCATGCAGCGCTTCCAGCGTTTCTTCCAGCGGCGTTTCATAGTCCCAACGGTGGATCTGCAACAGATCAACGTAGTCGGTGCCCAGTCGCTGCAAGCTATCGTCGATGGACTGCATGATTTTAGCGCGCGATAGCCCAGACTCGAGATTGCTCATCGGGAAATAGACTTTGGTGGCGAGCACTACTTCGTCACGGCGAGCGTAATCGCGCAGCGCCCGGCCGACGATCTCTTCGCTGCTGCCATCTGAGTAACTGTTGGCGGTATCGAAGAAGTTGATGCCGGCATCCAGCGCCTGTTTCAGCAGCGGGCGACTGCTTTCTTCCGGTAGCGTCCAGGCATGGTTGCCACGGTCGGGTTCACCGTAGGTCATGCAGCCGAGGCAGATGCGGGAAACGTTCAGGTCGGTATTGCCCAGTTTCAGATACTTCATGCTTTCCTCCCGGTATCAGCACAGAACTTTAACTGTAGCGGGTTTTCGGGCGACGCAAATGAAAACGCCCCCGCAATGCGGAGGCGTCGGTCAAATCAGGCGCGAAAATTATTGCGCCAGCCAGACCTCAATCTTCTGCTGTATCCCTGCGGCATCCAGACCCAGATCGACACGCACCTCTTCCTGGCTGCCTTGTGAGATAAAGCTGTCCGGCAGGCCGATATTCAGTACCGGGATAGCGCGACGCTTGGCCATTAGCAACTCGTTAACACCGCTACCGGCACCGCCCATAATGGCGTTTTCTTCCAGCGTGACCAGCGCGTCATGGCTGGCTGCCAGCTCCAGCACCAGCTGTTCGTCCAGCGGTTTTACGAAGCGCATATCCACCAGCGTGGCATTGAGCGCTTCCGCCACCTGCGCAGCTTCCGGCAGCAAGGTGCCGAAGTTCAGGATCGCCAGTTTTTCACCTTCACGGCGGACAACGCCTTTGCCGATCGGCAGCGCGCTAAGAGGTTCCAGCGGCGCGCCGGTACCCGTACCGCGAGGGTAACGTACGGCGCTTGGGCCTTCGTTATAGTGATAACCGGTGTAGAGCATTTGGCGGCATTCGTTCTCATCACTTGGCGTCATGATTACCATGGTCGGGATACAGCGCATGAATGACAGATCGAACGCACCCTGGTGAGTCTGGCCGTCAGCGCCGACAATACCGCCGCGATCGATGGCAAACATCACCGGCAAATTTTGAATCGCGACGTCGTGGATCAGTTGATCGTAAGCGCGCTGCAGGAAGGTGGAGTAAATCGCCACCACCGGCTTGTAGCCGCCAATCGCCAACCCGGCAGCGAAGGTCACCGCGTGCTGTTCGGCGATCGCTACGTCAAAATATTGCTGCGGATAGTCGCGGGAGAATTGCACCATGCCCGAGCCTTCACGCATTGCCGGGGTAATCGCCATCAGTGAGCTGTCCTTGGCGGCGGTTTCGCACAGCCAATCGCCAAAGATTTTTGAATAGGTCGGCAGGCCGCCAGCGCTTTTCGGTAGGGTACCGCTGGCCGGATCGAATTTGGGTACCGCGTGGAAGCTGATCGGGTCTTTTTCTGCCGGTGCGTACCCACGGCCTTTTTTGGTCATGATATGCAGCAGTTGCGGGCCTTTCAGGTCACGCATGTTCTTCAAGGTAGCGACCAGTCCCTGAACGTCATGGCCGTCGACCGGGCCAATGTAGTTAAAGCCCAGCTCTTCGAACAGCGTGCCCGGCACGACCATGCCTTTCAGGTGTTCTTCGGTACGCTTGACCAGCTCTTTGATTGGCGGCAGGCCGGACAGCACTTTTTTACCGCCCTCACGCAGGGTGGAGTAAAGCTTGCCGGACAGCAGCTGCGCCAGATGATTGTTCAGCGCACCGACGTTTTCCGAAATCGACATTTCATTGTCGTTAAGCACCACCAGCATATCCGGATCGATGTCACCTGCGTGGTTCATGGCTTCAAATGCCATACCGGCGGTGATGGCGCCATCGCCGATAACGCAAACCGTACGGCGGTTTTTGCCTTCGCGAGCCGCCGCTACCGCCATGCCGAGACCGGCACTGATCGAAGTCGAGGAGTGGCCAACCGACAACACGTCATACTCACTTTCCGCACGCCATGGGAAAGGGTGCAGGCCATTTTTCTGGCGAATGGTAGAAATCTTGTCGCGGCGACCGGTCAAAATTTTATGCGGGTAAGCCTGATGACCCACGTCCCACACCAGATGATCGAAGGGGGTTTGGTACACATAGTGCAACGCCACCGTCAGTTCGACGGTTCCCAGCCCAGATGCAAAGTGGCCGCTGGAACGGCTGACGCTGTCCAGCAGGTATTGCCGAAGTTCATCACACAGTTTCGGCAGGCTCTCTTTCGGCAGCGAACGGAGTTCATCGGGATTTTCCGCTAGCGCCAGGGTCGGGTATTTGGCTATATCAAGACTCATTCGATACTCATATCAGAGGAGTTAACGTCACACGTTAATTGTCGCGTTCAATAATGAAGCTGGCTAACGCTCGCAATGGCGCTGTGTTATAAGATTGTGCTGCCAAAGTGTCTAATGCAGCTAAAGCTTCCTGATAGAGATCCCACGCTTTTGCTTTCGCGCTGTCAAGCCCGAGCAAAGCTGGATAGGTGCTCTTTCCGTGTTGCTGGTCCGCCCCCTGGCGTTTACCGATTTTTTCGGTTTCGCCGACCACGTCCAAAATATCATCCTGCACCTGAAAAGCCAGGCCTATCGCGGCGGCGTATCGGTCAAGCTGCGGCAGCGCTTTGCGGCCGGGTTCACCGGCGGCCAAGGCCCCAAGGCGAACTGCTGCGCGAATTAACGCGCCGGTTTTGTGGCGATGGATCTGTTCCAACGCTTCCAGACCTATCTGTTTATCTTCGGCTTCCAGATCCAGCGATTGCCCACCGCACATGCCGGCAACGCCGCTGGCGGTGGCCAGTTCGGAAACCATCGCCAACCGATCGCGCAGCGCCACATCGGGCATGTCGGCATCGGCCAGAATGGTGAATGCTAGCGTTTGAAGCGCATCTCCGGCCAGAATGGCATTGGCCTCGCCAAATTTGATGTGGCAGGTTGGCTGACCGCGACGCAAATCGTCGTCGTCCATGGCCGGCAAGTCGTCATGAATCAGCGAGTAGGCGTGGATGCATTCTACCGCAGCCGCGGGAGCATCCAAATTATTCAGTGATACGCCAAACATCTGCCCGGTAGTGTACACCAGAAACGGACGCAGGCGTTTCCCGCCCAGCAGTGCACCGTGACGCATTGCCGCCACCATATTGCCCTCGTTGAATGGCAACGGTGCGATAAAATCCAGCAGCGTGCGGTCGGCCCGCTGGCGCAAGGCCTGCAACTGGTCAGAAAAAGCGGTCTGTTGGACAGTTTCGGACATGGTGATTACTCGGCATCCGGTGTGAAAGGCGTCAGCGCAGCATCATCGGCGCTGTCGTTAAGCAAAATTTGTACGCGTTGCTCCGCCTGCTGCAGCTTCTGCTGGCCCTGACGCGCCAACTGCACGCCGCGTTCGAATTCATTCAGCGCGTCTTCCAGCGGTAACTCACCCGATTCCAGACGCGTCACGATGTTTTCCAGCTCGCTGAGGGAGCTCTCAAAGCTGACGTTTTGCTCTGTACTGTCTGATTGTGCAGGTTTTTTCGGCATAATTTTCTTTTTACATCATCATGTGAACAGTGGCGCCAGAGCCTATCCTAGCGGATCTTGATTGGCAAATCATGGCGCGCATGTGTGGTTTTGTGCACCGAGACTCACCAGATAGTGATATACTCTGCGCCGCAAATGCGATTGATAAAACATTCGGCAACCCCGTGGGTTTTATCAATCGCATATACATTGTAAATCCTTTTCCCTCGTAATTCTGACAATAAAGACCGCCATGAAGTTTATCATTAAATTGTTCCCGGAAATCACCATCAAGAGCCAATCTGTGCGCTTGCGCTTTATCAAGATCCTCTCGACCAGTATCCGTAACGTCCTGAAGCAGTATGATGAAACACTGGCGGTCGTCCGTCACTGGGATCATATCGAAGTTCGCGCCAAAGATGAAAACCAGCGGCCGGTAATTGCCGACGCGTTAACGCGCATTCCCGGCATTCATCACATTCTGGAAGTGGAAGACCGCGACTATACCGATATCCACCATATTTTCGAGCAGACGCTGGAAGCCTACCGCGAGCAACTGCAGGGGAAAACTTTCTGCGTGCGCGTAAAGCGCCGCGGCAAGCAGGACTTCAATTCGCAAGACGTTGAGCGTTACGTCGGTGGCGGTCTGAACCAGCACATTGAGAGCGCGCGCGTCAAACTGTCGCACCCGCAGGTGACGGTTAACCTGGAAATCGAAGACGACAAGCTGATGCTGGTCAAAGCCCGTCGTGAAGGCATTGGCGGTTACCCGGTGGGCACTCAGGAAGACGTGCTGTCGCTGATTTCTGGTGGTTTCGATTCGGGCGTTTCCAGCTATATGCTGATGCGCCGTGGTTGCCGCGTGCATTATTGCTTCTTCAATCTGGGCGGGGCCGCGCATGAAATTGGCGTGCGGCAGGTGGCTCACTACCTGTGGAACCGTTTTGCCAGTTCGCACAAGGTGCGCTTTATCGCCATCGATTTTGAACCTGTGGTCGGCGAGATCCTCGAGAAGGTCGAAGACGGTCAAATGGGCGTGGTGCTTAAGCGCATGATGGTGCGCGCCGCTTCACAGATAGCGGAGCGTTATGGCGTGCAGGCTCTGGTGACCGGTGAGGCGCTGGGACAGGTTTCCAGCCAAACATTGACTAACCTGCGTTTGATCGACAACGCATCCGATACGCTGATTCTGCGTCCGCTGATCTCCCACGACAAAGAGCACATCATCAAAGTGGCGCGTGAGATTGGCACCGAAGACTTCGCCAAGACTATGCCGGAATACTGCGGCGTGATCTCGAAAAGCCCGACGGTGAAGGCGGTCAAAGCCAAAATCGAAGAAGAAGAAGCTCACTTTGACTTCAGCATTCTCGATCGCGTGGTCAGCGAAGCCAAGAACGTGGACATTCGCACCATCGCCGAGCAGACGCAGGAACAGGTTACCGAAGTGGAAACCGTGGCGGCGTTTGGCGCTGACGAGGTGATTCTGGATATTCGTTCTAATGACGAGCAGGAAGACAAGCCGCTGAAGCTGGATCAGGTTGAGGTGAAACCGCTGCCGTTCTACAAACTCAGCACCCAGTTTGGCGATTTGGACCAGAGCAAAACCTACCTGCTGTACTGTGAGCGTGGCGTAATGAGCCGCTTGCAGGCGCTGTATTTGCTGGAGCAGGGCTACAACAACGTCAAGGTCTACCGTCCGTAATCAATCCAGGGGCGGGTTAACCGCCCCTGTGATTTAATCGCGAAAGTCGTACATCCCCGGAATCAAGACCAGCTGAGCGGCGATCTCCGCCGCTTTGGCTTTCCCCAGCAGCAAATCAATCAGCTTCAGCGCAAACTCCATCGAAGTTCCCGGCCCCTGGCTGGTGAGCAGGTTAACACGCGCATCGTATACCACACGTCGTTCCATCCATTTATCGGCCGGAATCTGTTCTTTCAGCCCTGGGAAGCCGGTCATATTGCCGACGGGGAACAGATCGTGATGTTGCAGCACCAGCGCGGGTGCGGCACAAATGGCGGCGACGATATTGCCCTGCAGATGCATCTGACGCACTTTCTCCACCAGCAGCGGGCTGTCGCGGAAACACTCGGCACCTTTCAGGCCGCCGGGCAGCACTATCGCGTCGAAGGGATCATCGACAATAGACACCAGCGCCGCATCTGCCAGCAGCTTGACGCCGCGTGAGCAGACAATAGTCAGGTCGCCATCGCCGGCTACGCTGGCTGTAGTGACTTTGATGCCCGCCCGAACCAACAGATCTATCGTGGTGACGGCTTCGATTTCTTCGCTACCAGGTGCCAGGCAGACCAGCGCCGATACGCTCATATTCATTTTCCTTTCGCTTAATCAATTCAAACAGTCGCGCGTTCTCCGGCAGAGTCACGCCGTGGCTGCGTGCGCGACGCAGCAGATAGCCGGTAATGTAGTCGATCTCGGTATGCCGCTGAGTGCGGATATCTTGCAGCATCGAAGAGACGTTGTCCGCAGTGCTCTGGATCACCTCCATCACATACTGCTGTAAGCCTTCGCAGGAGGTATGGTAACCCTCCATCGCCATCACGCCGGCGACTTCACGGCAGATAATCTCAATTTGTTCCGGATAGCGCTGCAAATCGCCATTGCGGCAGTTATACAGGGCCGTTAACGGATTAATCACACAGTTGACCGCAAGTTTGCGCCAGTTCGCCGAGGCAATGTTGTTGTGCCAGGCGACGTCAGGCAGTGCCTGATGCAGCACTTCCGCCAGGTGGCTGAGCGAAGTCGCCGCCGGAGATGTCGGGCCGATATGGGTGGTGCCGCCGGCAACATGGATAATAGTGCTGCCGTCATGGCGTGCCGCATGGGTGGTGGTGCCCTGCAGTATCGGCTGGTTGTTCGGCGGCAGCTCGTCCTGCGTGCCCATGCCGTTATGCAGCAGCAGGATGGCACAACGCGGGTGCAGCTTCGGCAGCAGGGCGCTGACCGCCCCAGAGACTTGCCAGGCTTTTAGCGTGACCAGCAACAGTTCGCTCTGGGCCAGATGTTCAGGATCGTTGGTGGGCAAATTACGGTTGAACGAGAGGCCTTCAGGCTCAATGACGTTCACTGCGCAAAAGGGTTGCGGTACTCGTAACCATCCCTGTACGTCATGGCCCTGCTGATAAAGCCGGGAGAGCCACAGCTGTCCGAGCGCGCCGCAACCAAGAACAGTTATTTTCATCCAGACTCCTTGGGGTAACGGGAAGAACGCCCAGTATCTATCCTATAATTATAGACTTTTCTGCTGCGCGGCGGGGCCGGCAAATTTTGTCTGAGGCGCTAAAGCGGTTATCATGCTCGGCATCGAAATCGCCTATCGCATTAGGCTCTAATTCAGGAGGAAGAAGTATGCCATCTTTCGACATTGTTTCCGAAATTGATATGCAAGAAGTACGTAACGCCGTTGAGAACGCCACGCGCGATCTTGGCACCCGTTGGGATTTCCGTAACGTACCGGCCAGCTTTGAGCTGAACGAAAAAAACGAAAGCATTAAAGTCGCCAGCGAATCTGATTTTCAGGTGCAGCAACTGCTCGATATTCTGCGTGAAAAACTCAGCAAGCGCAGCATTGACGGCGGCGCGCTGGAGATCCCCGAGGAGCTGACCCACAGCGGCAAAACCTACAGTGTGGAAGCCAAGCTAAAGCAGGGTATTGAAGCCGCCCAGGCGAAGAAAATCGTCAAGCTGATCAAAGACAGCAAGCTGAAAGTTCAGGTGCAGATCCAAGGGGATGAAGTACGGGTAACCGGTAAATCACGCGATGACCTGCAGGGCGTGATGGCACTGGTGCGCGGTGCCGATCTGGGGCAGCCTTTCCAGTTCAAAAACTTCCGCGACTGATCCTTTCGCCAAGAACAATATATTGATGGGGCCGGCTTGCCGGCCCTTAGTCTGATGACAAACACCCGAAAAACGTGGTTTTCGGATGTTTGGGGTAAATCAGAAGATATAATCCTTTGTTTTTATTAGCCCCAAGGTCAGGACTTTTAACTGCAAAGGACTTTGTCAGTAATCTGGGGGCCGGCTTGCCGGCCCTTTTCTTTACAGCGAATTCACCAGCGCTTCCAACTGACCGCGGTTGGTTTGCTTGGTATCGACCTTTACGTAGGCGCTGCGCTCTTCCGGCACCACAATCGCTTCTGCTACACCCGGCTGGGCCTTCAGGCGGCTTTCCAACGCCGAGTCTTTCACTGCCAGTTCCGACAGCGTAATACGCAGGCTGCTCACGTACGGCGGTTCCTGCATGGTACTGCTGACCATAAACCAGATGGCGGCTAAAACTGCCCCGGCGATAAAGACCAATCCCGCGCCCTGTAGGCCGTACAGAAATCCTCCCAGGCTGCCGCCAATCGCCACGCCGATAAACTGGCTGGTGGAGTAAACCCCCATGGCCGTGCCTTTATAGCCCGCCGGCGACTCTTTACTGATCAGGGAAGGCAGGATCGCTTCCATCACGTTGAACGCCATAAAGAACAACTGAACGCCGGCAATAATGCCCCAAAGATGCGCGCCAGACAGCCACAGCAGCACTTCAGCACAGAACAATACCGCCACGCAGCCCATAAACACCTGCTTCATGCGGCGCTTCTTTTCGGCATAAATGATAAACGGTACTACGGCGGCGAAAGACACCAGCATGGTGACCAGATAGACAATCCAGTGTTCGCTGGGCGCCAAACCGGCTTTTTCCATCGCTAATGGCAGTGCCACGAAGCTGGACATCAACAAGATATGCAGGCACATGATGCCGAAATTCAGTTTCAGCAGGCGGGAATTGCTCAACACCTTGCTGAAACTGCCACGGACTATACTGGATTCGCGGTTCAGCACGTGGCTGCTGGCGGAAGGCACGACCGCCAGGGTGATGACGATACCGGCCAATGCCAGCACGGCAATCATCCAGAACAGCGCATGCAGACCAAAAGCGTGGGTGACTATCGGGCCGACCACCATGGCGATGGCGAAGGTAATACCGAAGCTGACGCCGATGAATGCCATCGCTTTGGTACGGTTCTGTTCCCGGGTGAGATCAGACAACAGTGCCATCACCGCTGCGGCGATAGCCCCTGAGCCTTGCAATGCCCGGCCGAGGATCACCCCCCAGATGGAGTCGGTGGCGGCGGCGATCACGCTACCCAGCGCGAAGATCAGCAGCCCGCCGACAATCAGCGGCTTGCGGCCGATACGGTCGGAAATCAGGCCGAAGGGAATTTGGAACACCGCTTGCGCCAGGCCGTAAATGCCAATGGCGATACCGATCAGCGTTTCGCTGGCGCCGTTCAACGCCATACCGTAGGTGGTCAGTACCGGCAGCACCATAAACATGCCGAGCATGCGCAGTGAGAATACCGTTCCTAATCCCCAGGTCGCCCGTCGTTCCAGCGGGGTCATTGCATTATCGTTCATTAAAACCTCATTAAAAGCCATTCCGTCAGGTTATCGGTGATAACGCCTGATGGGATAGCTTCTGTTAAAACTGCGTCATTTTAGTGTGAAGGGCAGGGGGGGTAAATCTAATGTTGTTTAGCAGATATTACAGTTCGTCGGTTTTTCTGCGAGACAAATAAAATGGGCCGCTAAGCGGCCCATTCACAGACGATTTGGCTTACCAGACGTAAGTCATCAAGGTTTCCGGCGAGGCCGAAGCGCTGAAGTCGATAGACATCATCACGCTAAGAGAGGTAATGGCAACAATCGAGAACACAAACAGTTTGCGTGCCCAAACGCTGTCATTTTCGGCTTTGTAACCACGCAGCGCCATTCCCAGCCACCAAACGCTCACCGCCGCAGCGACGATCAGGTATTTGTAGCCGGCGTAGCCGCCCAAAGTCAGCATCAGCGTAGCAACCATAAATGCCACGATGTAGACGGTGATGTGGTTCTTCGCCACCGAGATGCCTTTGACGACAGGCAGTACCGGAATGTTGGCCGCCTGGTAATCTTTAAAGCGGAAGATGGCAATCGCATAGGAATGCGGCATCTGCCAGAGGCTAAAGATAGCCAGCAGGATCAACGCACCGGCATCGAACTCGTTGGTGACTGCACAGTAACCGATAACCGGTGGTGCAGCGCCCGACAAGCTGCCGATCAGCGTGCCATATACCGAGTGGCGTTTCATGTACAGGCTGTAGACGCCGACATAAACCACAAAGCCCATCACCGCCAGCCACATGGCCAGCGGGTTGGCGCTAATATACAGCAACGCAAAGCCCGCAATACCCAGGGCGGTAGCGTAAACCAGGCTTACACTCGGCGCGATCAGGCCTTTTACCAGCACCCGATTCTTCGTTCTCTCCATTTTCTTGTCGATGTCGCGGTCAATGTAGTTGTTAAACACACAGCCCGAAGCGACAACCAACGAGACACCCACCAGGGTGGCGAGAAACAGGGGATAGTCGATGCTTCCTTTGGAAGCCAACAGGAATCCCCCGACGACAGAAATTAAATTGCCGAAAATAATTCCTGGTTTAGTTACTTGCAGGTATTGCTTAATCATCACGTGCAGCTCGACTCTTAACTGACCATCATATTGATGTTGAGGTTGTACATAATCCAGAGTGAACCCACAACAACGATACCGATGATCATAGCGGTGAACAGCAATGCCACCAGGTTCCAGCGCTCTTCCGATGAGGTATTCATGTGCAGGAAGTAAATCAGGTGAACGACGACCTGAATCACTGCCATGCCAACAACAACCGCCAGGATGGTTGAGTGAGAGGCGGTACCGCTCATCACCATCGCAAATGGAATCACCGTCAGGATGATCGACAGAATAAAGCCGATCAGATAGGTCTTGACGCTACCGTGGCTTGCGCCGCCGTGAGAAGTTTCATGGGATGAATGACTCATGACATAACCCCCAGCAGGTAAACAACGGTGAAGACGCAGATCCAGACCACGTCCAGGAAGTGCCAGAACAGGCTCAGGCACATCAAACGGGTTTTGTTGGTTGCGGTCAGGCCACGCTTGCTGACCTGAATCATCATGATGATGATCCAAACCAGACCGGTAGTTACGTGCAGACCGTGGGTCGCAACCAGCGCGAAGAAGCTGGACAGGAACGCACTGCGATCCGGGCCATAGCCTTCAACGATCAGGTGATGGAATTCGTAGATTTCCATCGCGACGAAGCCCAGACCGAACAGGAAGGTCAGGAACAGCCAGGTGTTAACGCTGCTAACCTTGCCTTTGTTCATGCCGATCATCGCCATACCGTAGGTGATGGAGCTGAACAACAGCAGGAAGGTTTCAACCAAGACAAACTTCAGATCGAAGATTTCTTTGCCAGTGGGACCGCCAGCGGTCCCGTTCACCAGTACTGCATAAGTCGCGAACAAGCTCGCAAACAAAATACAGTCGCTCATCAGGTAGATCCAGAATCCGAAGACTTTGGTCTCTCCTGCGTCGTGGTGCCCATGCTCTGCATGGGCTGCGTTATGGTTAGTCAGAGTATCAGTTGACATGTTTCACGCCTGCTTTGCTGATTTGTTCATAGTGTTGGTTTTCAATGCGCTCGATCTCATCAACCTGCACATAGTAATCAACATCTTCATCGAAGCTCTTGGCAATCCAGGTCACGATCATACCTACGAAGGCAGCGATCGCCATCCACCAGATCTCCCAGATCATCGCGAAACCAAATACCAGGCTGAAGCCAGCAATAATCACACCGGCACCGGTATTCTTCGGCATATGAATCGGTTCGTATTTAGCCGGTTTCTTATAAGCTACGCCTTTTTCTTTCATGTCCCAGAATTCATCACGGTCATGAATCAGTGGCACTACGGCAAAGTTATAGAACGGCGGTGGAGACGAAGTCGACCACTCCAGCGTACGAGCACCCCATGGGTCACCGGTCAGGTCACGGTTCTGCTCACGGTCACGCACACTGACGAACACCTGAATCACTTGGCACAGGATACCGCAGGCAATCAGAGCCGCGCCGCCAGCCGCTACCAGCAGCAGTGGGTGGAACTCTGGGTTGATGTTCTGGCTGATACGACGAGTCATACCCATAAAGCCCAGAGCATACAGCGGCATAAAGGCAACGAAGAAGCCGATGATCCAGAACCAGAACGCACGGATACCCCATTTTTCGTTCAGCGTGAAGCCGAAGGATTTAGGGAACCAGTAGGTCAGGCCCGCGAAGCAACCGAACACCACACCACCAATGATAACGTTATGGAAGTGGGCAATCAGGAACAGACTGTTGTGCAGCACGAAGTTCGCGCCCGGCACGGCCAACAGAACACCGGTCATACCACCCACGGAGAAGGTGATGATGAAGCCGATGGTCCACAGCATAGCGGAGTTGAGCTGGATGCGGCCTTGGTACATGGTGAACAGCCAGTTGAAGATTTTCACCCCGGTAGGGATGGAAATGATCATGGTGGCAATACCGAAGAAGGCGTTTACGTTCGCGCCGGACCCCATGGTAAAGAAGTGGTGCAGCCATACGATGAACGACAGAACGGTAATCGCGATGGTTGCCCATACCAGTGAGGTATAGCCGAACAGACGTTTTCTCGAGAAGGTCGCGGTGACTTCGGAGAACACACCGAACACCGGCAGAACCAGGATATACACCTCTGGGTGACCCCAGGCCCAAATCAGGTTGATGTACATCATCATGTTGCCGCCCATATCATTGGTAAAGAAATGGGTGCCCAGATAGCGATCCAGGGTCAGCAACGCGATGGTTACGGTCAGAATTGGGAAAGAAACGATGATCAGGACGTTAGTACACAGAGCTGCCCAGGTGAACACCGGCATCTTCATCAGAGGCATGCCAGGAGCACGCATCTTCAGAATGGTGGCGAAGAAGTTCACACCGGTCAACAGGGTACCAATACCGGAAATCTGCAGACTCCAGATCCAGTAGTCGACCCCGACGCCAGGACTGTATTCCTTGCCCGACAGCGGCGGATACGCCAGCCAACCTGTCTGCGCGAACTCACCAACCCCCAGAGAGATGTTGATCAGCACTACGCCCACCACGAAGAACCAGAAGCTCAGGGAGTTCAGGAACGGGAAGGCAACGTCGCGCGCACCGATTTGCAAAGGTACCACTACGTTCATCAGACCGACTACGAAAGGCATCGCCATGAAGAAGATCATGATGACGCCGTGGGCGGTGAAGATTTGGTCGTAGTGGTGCGGCGGCAGGAATCCGGCCTCGCCGGCGGACGCAAGCGCCTGCTGACTACGCATCATGATGGCATCGGCGAAACCACGCAGCAGCATAACCATTGCCACGATGATGTACATGATACCAATTTTTTTATGGTCAACCGAAGTCAACCAATCGCTCCATAGCCATTTCCACTTGCCGAAATAGGTTATCAGCGCCAGCAGTGCCAGGCCCCCAATAACAATTGCAGCAACGGTGACCATGATGATCGGTTCGTGGTACGGAACCGCATCAATCGTTAATTTTCCCAACATCAGTTTATTCCTCGGCTCCGGCGTGAGCATGTTCACCCATGTCCATACCCTGGCTCATGTCCATACCTTCGTGCGCGGTAGCGCCTTTGTGCATGTCCATATCACCCATGAATTTGCCAATAGTTTCTTTGAACAAATTCGGTTTGACACTGGAGAAGTACTCGACCGGGTTGTTTTCACTCGGCTCTGCCAGTTTGTTAAAGTCGCTGGTGGCGTTTAGGTTATTCGACGATGCTTTCACCTTGGCAACCCACTGATCGAAGTCGCCTTCGGTTGGGGTGACAATGGCGGTGAATTTCATGCCGGAGAACCCGCGACCGCTGAAGCTGCTTGAAATACCGTCGTATTTGCCTGCTTCATTGCCGATCAGGTGCAGTTTGGTCTGCATCCCGGCCATCGCATAAATCTGCCCACCTAACTGAGGAATAAAGAACGAGTTCATTACCGAGTTAGAGGTGATCTTGAATTCGACTGGAACATCTTTCGGGAAGGCCAGCTCATTAACCGTCGCGATACCTTGTTCCGGGTAGATAAACAGCCATTTCCAGTCGAGCGACACCACTTCGATCGTCATCGGCTTCTTGTCAGTGACAATCGGCTTGAACGGATCCAGTTCGTGGGTAGTCTTCCAGGTAATGGTGCCCAGGATGGCGATGATAATGATAGGGATGGTCCAGACGACCGCTTCGATCTTGTTGGAATGTGACCAGTTCGGACTGTATTTGGCGTCTTTGTTGGAAGCACGGTACTTCCAGGCAAAGGCGAACGCCATAAAGATAACTGGTATCACCACGATCAACATCAATGCGATTGCAGTGATAATCAGTGTCCGTTGCTCAACACCAATTGCTCCTTTGGGATTCATCAATACCATATTGCAACCACTGAGCATTACAGTGGAGGCAATTAATGACAACATCCCAATACTTTTATTGTATTTCTTAAGTCTCATCTAACGACCTCAATTACAAAGGCTCTATTGTCGTTTCATGTGTGCGGGCATTTTACGGGAAGGTTGCAGTACTGTAAACATGCTTAAGGGAGTGTCAGCGCCTTGTTGACACTTTCTGTTAAGGGTGTCACAGATGTCACGCTACGTGACAATTTACTAATGGCAACAACGCGTTGGCGCGCTGAATCGTTCCGGGTAATTCGTATGTTAAGGAAAACTAAAGGTATGATGAATCTTGCAGGTGAAAACGCTTTTTTGAAATACGAATGAAAGGTTTATTTAATGTAAAATAATTGTGTCTTAAAGGTGAATTTAATTTTATTTCCGAGCGCCGTACTCGGATAAAAAAATAATTTGGACAGGAATTATATTTTTTAACTAAATAAATACATCACTCTGATGCGTTTTTGTCGACCGGCACGATGGCCGGTCGACTCGATCAGGCCAGCCGGGTTCGACGCAGTGCCAGATAGTCCAGCAGGCTCCCCATCGCAATACCTACCAGACTCAGCGCGGCGCCCATCTGCAGTAACCGATCGGCCAGGTTCGGCAAGAGGGTCCAGTCGAGCGCATTGGTGATAAGCAGGAGCAGCCACAGGCCCAGCAAGGAGCAGCCAACCGTCAGCAGGCGCAATGCCCAGCGGTAAAATTGGCGGAATTCGGTACGCGGCATGAAGTTATCTGTACGTTGAGTATATTCCAGCGTCTGACGGCACAGGTGCAACAGCAGCAGACCAGGCACCGCGGCAACGATCGAGAATAAATAGAACAGTGGCCAGCCGTGTGCTTCAACAAACCATCCGGCAATCGGCCCGACGTATACCCGTCCGACGGCAGATAACGCCGACAGCAGGGCAAACTGGGTGGCGGAAAATGACTTGTTGCATAGCGTCATCAGCAGCGCGACAAAGGCCGCAGTGCCCATGCCACCGCACAGGTTTTCCAGGAAGATGGCACTGCCCATGGTCATGATGTTTTTATCGGTGACCGCGAGGATCCAATAGCCGAGATTGGAAACCGCCTGCAGAATGCCGAACAGCATCAGGGCACGGAACAGGCTGAGGCGTTGCATCAGCACGCCGCCGAATAGTGCGCCGACGATGGTGGCGAACAGGCCGAGCGTTTTGTTGACCAAGCCGACTTCACCGGCATCGAAGCCAACGCCACGAATCAGGAAGGTGGTGCTCAGGCTGCCGGCAAAGGCATCGCCCATCTTGTACATCACGATCAGCAGTAAAATCAGCCAGGCATTGTTACGCGCAAAGAAATCACGCAGCGGAGCGACTACCGCCTGCTCCATGGTGCGCGGTGCCGGAATGCTGTCGTCGGGTTCAGGCGCCAGCAGGGTGGCAACAATACCGATCAACATCAAACCGGCCATCAACCAATAGGTCGACTGCCAGCCTAAGTAGCGGTCCGCCAGCCACAGCGCCAACCCACCGGACACCAGCATCGCCAGCCGGTAACCCAATACCGAGACGGCGGCACCGGTGCCGCGCTCTTCTGCGCTCAGCAGATCGGTTTTATAGGCGTCAAAAACAATATCCTGTGACGCAGAACAGAACGCCACCAGTACCGCCAATGCCGCCAGCCACCACAGGTGCTGTGCCGGCTGCATAAAGCCCATCGCCACAATCGACACCACCAGCAACAGCTGGCTGATCAGCAGCCAGCCGCGCCGACGCCCGAGAAAGGGCGGGGTGTAGCGATCCATAAAGGGCGACCAGAGGAATTTGAACACATAGGCCTGGCCGACCAGCGAAAAAATGCCGATGGTTTTCAGATCGATGTTTTCGACGGTCATCCAGGCTTGCAGCGTGCCGGAGGTCAGTGCCAAGGGCAGACCCGACGCGAAGCCCAGCAGCAGGAGGATGGCGGAATTACGCTGGGTGAAGATATTCAGATACTGTTTCGACATGAGTTCCCTGTCTGCACCGCCCGATGGTTCGGGCGGCACAAGGCGTTCGCGGATTAACGCGCGTTTTGCTTGATGAAGTCGTTGACGCTGGTGTCTTGCGCCATATCGGCAATAACGTCGCCCAACACGGTGTTGACCGCGTTAGTGATTTTCTCGTTGGTTGCCGTGAAGGCACCCTGAACGTTATAGGTTGAACGGTAGTTTTTCACCTGCTTGTTGCCGTTTTTGGCCTGGGCGGTAATAGAAATATCGGCCTTGGTGGTGATGTTGTAGCGCAGGTTGCCTTCGGAAACGTCTGCATACAGGTTATTGACCACGATTTGCAGATCAACTGCGCCGTCAGCGCCAATCATGTAGCCGCGTGCGCCCATTTGTTTCTCGAGCACTTCCTGCAGCAAGAAGCGCAGATCGCGTGATGGCGTCAACGTGACCAACTGGCCGTCGCGGTTCACTTTCGCCAGCGCCTGGTCCTGACGCTGATCCGCGCCGTTAATGCTGATGGTCACGCCCTGCAGGGTCGGATCCTGCTGCGGCAGGACGATCTTCGGCGTTACGTTCAGGGTGTTGCTGCTGGTGGCACAGCCGGCCAGCATCAGAGCGGCCAACAGTGGAAGGCAAAGTTTTTTTAACATAGTTACTGTCTCATTCTCGATGGATTTTAAGCCGCCGCAAACTGCCGATATTAACGAAGCGGGTTTGAGCAAGCTTTCTGTAATAATCAGAGCGGGATAGCCAACAACAAATTGTCGACATCATAGCATCGCCGCCGGCCGGAGGAAGCGCAGAACGCAATGGAGTGACAAATTTTTACCTGCCGTTGATAAAAACATGCTTTTTTGGCCGTCTCAATCAGATAAACCTCAAGCGACGGCGGATGTTGACCGTTTTTTGTCCGCAAAAAAGAGAAATTTACCTGAGGAATGGTCTAAAAGGGACGAAAGCGGCTAAGATTGAAATAGATGGGGGCGGTCCTCTGCCGGTGTAGTAAGGAGATCCTATGATTCGCGAGCAAATAGAAGCAAAGTTAAGGGCGGCGTTTGAGCCCGCGTATCTGGAAGTCGTTGATGAAAGTTATCGTCATAACGTTCCGGCGGGTTCAGAAAGCCATTTCAAGGTGGTATTGGTTAGCGATCGCTTCGTTGGCGAACGCTTCCTGACGCGGCATCGTTCGATTTACGGCGTGCTGTCAGAGGAGTTGGCGGATGGCGTACATGCGCTGGCGTTGCACACCTACACCCTGAAAGAGTGGGAAGGGTTGCAGGATACCGTGCCGGCGTCTCCGCCTTGTCGTGGGGCCGGAACCTTGGCCTGACGGCTAAATTTGCGGTATCAGTGGAACTTTGACCACGATTTGGGGTATTACTACAGACGAATTTTGGAACGGCCTGCGGGCCGTTTCTGTTTTTGACGACGACATAGCCGATGTGTAATGCAGCGAAGGCCGGGTCGGCTTCGGCGGCCTTTTGGCGATCAAATCGGCAAAAGTGTGAGTTTTAGCGCGCCGCCGCCGCCTTGCTTTCCTCGACTCGCTCCGCTTGCGCCGCTATAATGTCGCGTCTTATTTTTCCGGAATGGTTTCGGGACGCTTCTGTCATCAGGAAACTCGGTTCTGTAATGTAGCCGTCCTGGTTCTTGGAACGGAGTTGACCGAGCACTGTGATTTTTTTGAGGTAACAAGATGCAAGTTTCAGTAGAAACCACTCAAGGCCTTGGGCGCCGTCTCTCTATTACTGTACCCGCTGATACTATCAAGCAGGCTATTAAAAAAGAGCTGATCAACGCGGCAAAAAGCGTTCGTATCGATGGCTTCCGTAAAGGCCATGTACCGATGAACATCGTTGAGCAACGTTATGGCGCTTCCGTTCGTCAAGATGTGCTGGGCGAAGCGATGCAACGCAGCTTTGTTGATGCGATCATCAAAGAAAAGATCAATCCGGCCGGCGCACCAAACTACGTGCCGGGCGAGTACAAAGAAGGTGAAGATTTCACTTTCGCGGTTGAATTCGAAGTGTATCCGGAAGTTGAGCTGAAAGGCCTGGACAGCATCGAAGTTGAGAAGCCGGTTGTTGAAGTTAACGACGCCGACGTTGACACCATGCTGGACACCCTGCGCAAGCAGCAGGCGACTTGGAAAGACAGCGATCGCGCAGCGCAAGCTGAAGACCGCGTAACCGTAGATTTCTCCGGTTCTATCGATGGCGAAGAGTTTGAAGGCGGCAAAGCCTCTGACTTCGTACTGGCTATGGGCCAGGGCCGCATGATCCCAGGCTTCGAAGAAGGTCTGGTCGGTCATAAAGCCGGTGAAGAATTCACTATCGACGTTAACTTCCCAGAAGATTACCACGCTGAAAACCTGAAGGGCAAAGCGGCTAAATTCGCTATCGTTCTGAAGAAAGTGGAAGAGCGTGAGCTGCCAGAGCTGACTGAAGAATTCATCAAACGTTTCGGCGTGGCTGATGGTTCTATCGAAGGCCTGCGTGCTGAAGTGCGTAAAAACATGGAGCGCGAGCTGAAAGGCGCAGTGCGTAACCGCATCAAGACTCAGGCAATCGACGGCCTGGTCAGCGCTAACGAAATCGACGTTCCTGCTGCGCTGATCGACGGCGAAGTTGACGTTCTGCGCCGTCAGGCTGCACAGCGTTTCGGCGGCAACGAGAAGCAAGCGCTGGAACTGCCACGCGAACTGTTCGAAGAGCAGGCTAAGCGTCGCGTAGTTGTTGGCCTGCTGCTGGGCGAAGTGATCAGCACCAACGATCTGAAAGCTGACGAAGATCGCGTTAAGACGCTGATCGAAGAAATGGCCTCCGCTTACGAAGATCCAAGTGAAGTTGTTGAGTTCTACAGCAAAAACAAAGAGCTGATGAACAACATGCGCAACGTTGCTCTGGAAGAACAAGCGGTTGAAGCCCTGCTGGCAAAAGCGAAAGTGACTGAAAAAGCCACTACCTTCAGCGAGCTGATGAACCAGACTCAACAGGCGTAATGTCTGTACGCCAGGGCGCAATCTAACGCGCCTTCGGGGCTGGCTTGCCGGTCCCGGCGTTAAAAAAGCCCGTAACCTTCGGTTGCGGGCTTTTCTTTTTGCCACGTAGCTGATTAATCTCAGGTTAAGCGTGACAATATGCACTATATTTACCCTGTTGCTCTTGGGACAGTCTGGCATGATGGTCATCGTCGACAATGCTGGCCGCGTTAAAATACGCAGTTGGGCTTGAAATTCTGTCAGCGGCCCCAATCTGTAAAATGTATATATCCTATAGCTTTCAAGTCGCAGTCAGGCGCCCAGCTTGCTCATCCTCAGGCGCTTACTCGAGTAAGTCACTGGGGTGAGCGGCAAATCTGTCGGGAACAGATTTGAACGCGGCTTGCAGCGGCCCCTAAGGGGCAAGACCCACTGAGGAGTCTTGTAATCAGGTAACAACGCTGCGACTTGAAAGATGATGGGTATGGGCTGTTTGCCAGAGTGCGCGGTATGAGAAAAACCGTCGGGTACGTGTGGCGCGGGTCGAATGCTTGAGCATAGTCATCATGACCGTTCTCAAGTAGAATCGGTGTAATAGGGTGTAACCCTGGCCGCCAAGGCAATTTCTATTAGGAGACGGTAATGTCATACAGTGGCGAACGAGATCAATTTGCACCTAACATGGCCCTGGTGCCGATGGTGGTAGAGCAGACTTCACGCGGGGAGCGTTCTTACGACATCTATTCCCGCCTGCTGAAAGAGCGCATTATTTTCCTGACCGGCCAGGTCGAAGATCACATGGCCAACCTGATTGTGGCGCAGATGCTGTTCCTCGAAGCGGAAAGCCCGGAAAAAGACATTTACCTGTACATTAACTCCCCGGGTGGCGTGATCACCGCTGGCATGTCAATCTATGACACCATGAAGTTCATCAAGCCGGACGTCAGCACCATTTGTATGGGCCAGGCGTGCTCGATGGGCTCTTTCCTGCTGACCGCAGGTGCCAAGGGCAAACGCTTTTGCTTGCCGAACTCACGCGTGATGATCCACCAGCCGCTGGGCGGTTATCAGGGCCAGGCGACGGATATTGAAATCCATGCGCGTGAAATCCTGAAGGTGAAGGCACGCATGAACGAGCTGATGGCAGAACATACCGGCCAGTCACTGGAGCAGATCGAACGCGATACCGAGCGCGATCGCTTTATGACCGCGGAAGAAGCGGTAGAATACGGTCTGGTTGACGGCATTCTGACGCACCGCAAGTAAGTACCACGCGGCTGGCGAGGTATATGTGCGAGCCGATAGGCTATAGTAATCAGAGCGGGCGCAGCTCGCTCTGGTGAGCATAATCGGCGTTCCCGGTATGCGTTTTGGGCGCACTGCCGCCGTGATATTCCTGCGGGACAAAGACTAAAGAAGAGGTTTACTGATGACAGATAAGCGCAAAGACGGTTCAGGAAAGCTGCTGTACTGCTCTTTCTGCGGCAAAAGCCAGCATGAAGTGCGTAAGCTGATTGCCGGTCCGTCAGTGTATATCTGCGATGAATGTGTTGACCTGTGTAACGACATTATTCGCGAAGAGATTAAAGAAGTTGCCCCGCATCGTGAGCGCAGTGCGCTGCCGACGCCGCACGAAATTCGCCACCACCTGGATGACTATGTCATTGGCCAGGAGCAGGCGAAAAAAGTGCTGGCGGTAGCGGTGTATAACCACTACAAACGGCTGCGTAACGGCGATACCAGCAACGGTATCGAGTTGGGCAAAAGCAACATTCTGCTGATTGGCCCGACCGGTAGCGGCAAAACTCTGCTGGCAGAAACGCTGGCGCGCTTCCTGGACGTGCCTTTCACCATGGCCGACGCTACCACGCTGACCGAAGCCGGTTATGTGGGTGAGGACGTGGAGAACATCATCCAGAAGCTGCTGCAGAAGTGCGACTACGACGTGCAGAAAGCACAACGCGGCATCGTCTACATCGATGAAATCGACAAGATTTCCCGTAAGTCAGACAATCCGTCCATCACCCGTGACGTGTCGGGTGAAGGCGTGCAGCAGGCCCTGTTGAAGCTGATCGAAGGCACCATTGCCGCGGTTCCGCCGCAGGGTGGCCGTAAGCATCCTCAGCAGGAATTCCTGCAGGTTGATACCTCGAAAATCCTGTTTATCTGCGGCGGCGCATTTGCCGGCCTGGATAAGGTGATTGGTCAGCGCGTCAATACCGGTTCCGGTATCGGCTTCGGCGCGACCGTGAAGGGTGAAGCTGAGAAAGCGACCGAAGGCGAACTGCTGCTGCAGGCTGAGCCGGAAGATCTGATCAAGTTTGGCCTGATTCCTGAGTTCATCGGTCGTCTGCCAGTCGTGGCAACCCTGAGCGAACTGAGCGAAGAAGCGCTGATCCAGATCCTGAAAGAGCCGAAAAATGCCTTAACCAAACAGTATCAGGCATTGTTCAATCTGGAAGGCGTGGAACTGGAATTCCGTGAAGAAGCGCTGAACGCCATCGCCAAGAAGGCCATGACGCGTAAAACCGGTGCACGTGGTCTGCGCTCCATTGTAGAAGGCGCGTTGCTGGACACCATGTATGACCTGCCATCCATGGACAGCGTCGATAAAGTGGTGATCGATGAATCAGTTATCGCCGGCCAGTCCAAGCCTTTGCTGATTTACGGCAAACCGGAAGCACAGGCTTCAGGCGAATAATTCGCCAGTCAAACCAGAAAGTTAATGTCAAAATGGGGGATTTTATCCCCCATTTCTTTTTCCTGCATTCTTGCCGTTGAATGTAAGAGATTCATCCCCATATACTCATTAACCAGATTTTATGAAACGTTTGATGCTTGCGTCTCATGAGATTCCCCTCAACCTGGCGGAAGTTAAACTTAAGAGAGAGCTCTATGAACCCTGAGCGTTCCGAACGCATTGAAATCCCCGTCTTGCCGTTGCGCGACGTGGTGGTTTATCCGCACATGGTGATCCCGTTATTTGTTGGCCGGGAAAAATCGATTCGGTGCCTCGAAGCAGCAATGGATCATGATAAAAAGATCATGCTGGTGGCACAGAAAGAGGCCTCAACGGATGAACCTGGCATTAATGACTTGTTCTCTGTCGGCACCGTAGCGTCGATTTTACAGATGCTAAAACTGCCAGACGGCACGGTAAAAGTGCTGGTAGAAGGCCTACAGCGGGCACGTATTACTACGCTTTCCGATAGCGGGGAGCACTTTGCCGCCCAGGCAGAATATCTTGAGTCACCGGCGATTGACGAACGTGAACAAGAAGTCCTGGTGCGCACCGCAATCAATCAGTTTGAAGGCTACATCAAACTGAACAAAAAAATTCCACCGGAGGTGCTGACGTCATTGAACAGCATCGACGATGCTGCACGCCTGGCGGATACCATCGCCGCGCACATGCCGCTGAAACTCAGCGACAAGCAGTCGGTACTGGAGATGTTCGATATCACCGAACGTCTGGAATACCTGATGGCGATGATGGAATCGGAAATTGACCTGCTTCAGGTTGAAAAACGTATCCGTAACCGCGTCAAAAAGCAGATGGAAAAAAGCCAGCGCGAGTACTATCTGAATGAGCAGATGAAGGCGATTCAGAAAGAACTGGGCGAGATGGACGACGCGCCGGACGAGCATGAAGCGCTGAAGCGCAAGATTGAAGCGGCGAAAATGCCGAAAGACGCGCGTGAAAAAACCGAAGCGGAACTGCAAAAGCTGAAAATGATGTCACCCATGTCTGCGGAAGCGACCGTGGTCCGTGGTTACATCGACTGGATGCTGCAGGTGCCGTGGAATGCGCGCAGCAAGGTTAAAAAAGACCTGGTTAAAGCGCAAGAAGTGCTCGATATCGATCACTATGGCCTGGAGCGAGTCAAGGACCGTATTCTTGAGTATCTCGCAGTACAGAGCCGCGTAAGCAAAATCAAAGGGCCTATCCTGTGTCTGGTGGGGCCTCCTGGCGTAGGTAAAACCTCGTTGGGGCAGTCGATCGCCAAAGCGACCGGTCGCCAGTACGTGCGTATGGCGCTGGGCGGCGTGCGTGACGAAGCGGAAATTCGCGGTCACCGACGTACCTACATCGGTTCGATGCCGGGTAAACTGATCCAGAAAATGGCCAAGGTCGGGGTGAAAAACCCGCTGTTCCTGCTGGACGAAATCGACAAGATGTCTTCCGACATGCGTGGCGATCCGGCTTCTGCCCTGCTTGAGGTGCTGGATCCGGAACAGAACGTGGCGTTTAACGATCACTACCTGGAAGTGGATTACGATCTGTCCGACGTGATGTTCGTTGCTACCTCGAACTCGATGAACATTCCTGCGCCGTTGCTGGACCGTATGGAAGTGATTCGCCTGTCCGGCTACACCGAGGACGAGAAGCTCAATATCGCCAAGCAGCACCTGCTGCCGAAGCAGCTTGAGCGTAACGCCCTGAAAAAAGGTGAGCTGACGGTCGACGACAGCGCCATCATTGGCATTATCCGCTATTACACCCGCGAAGCCGGGGTGCGTAGCCTGGAGCGTGAAATCTCCAAGCTGTGCCGTAAAGCGGTGAAAACGCTGCTGATGGACAAGAAGATCAAGCATATCGAGATCAACGGCGACAACCTGAAAGATTATTTGGGTGTGCAACGCGTTGACTATGGCCGTGCCGATACCGAAAACCGAGTGGGTCAGGTCACCGGCCTGGCGTGGACGGAAGTGGGCGGCGATCTGCTGACTATCGAAACCGCGTGCGTGCCGGGCAAAGGCAAACTGACCTACACCGGTTCTCTCGGTGAAGTGATGCAGGAATCGATTCAGGCTGCGCTGACCGTGGTCCGTGCGCGTGCAGACAAACTGGGTATCAACGCTGATTTCTACGAGAAGCGCGATATTCACGTGCACGTACCGGAAGGTGCGACGCCGAAAGACGGCCCGAGTGCCGGTATCGCTATGTGTACCGCGCTGGTGTCTTGCCTGACCGGTAACCCGGTTCGTGCCGATGTGGCAATGACCGGTGAGATCACCTTGCGTGGTCAGGTACTGCCGATTGGTGGCTTGAAAGAGAAACTGTTGGCTGCGCATCGCGGCGGCATCAAAACCGTGCTGATCCCGTATGAGAACAAGCGCGATTTGGAAGAAATTCCGGACAATGTTATCGCCGATCTGGAGATTCATCCGGTGCAGCGAATCGATGAGGTTTTGAACCTTGCGTTGCAGAATCCGGCCTTCGGCGCACTGCCGGTAGCGGCAAAATAGTGACGAATCGCAAAAACCATTGATAAAACTTATGCTGGCAAGTCATTTCGGACTTGCCAGTCTTTTTTTGTACCGCTAAGTTAGAAAGCTGTCGGCCCGCGTTTTGTCACGCTTTCGGTGGCTTGCCAAGGTTCGATGGGATTGATATAACAGCTGCGCTGTCGCAACCGTAGGGATTTTCCGGTGCGACGATTGAATTCTAGAGGGGATGATAGAGTGAATAAGTCACAACTGATCGACAAAATTGCCGCAGGTGCTGATATTTCCAAAGCGGCAGCTGGGCGTGCTTTAGATGCAGTGATTGCATCTGTTACCGAATCCTTGAAGGAAGGGGATGACGTGGCGCTGGTTGGTTTCGGTTCTTTCACCGTGCGTGAGCGTTCTGCCCGTACTGGCCGTAACCCACAGACCGGTAAAGAGATCAAAATCGCGGCAGCCAAAGTTCCGGCCTTCCGTGCAGGGAAAGCGCTGAAAGACGCAGTAAACTGATTGTTTGCGTCTAACCGTTTAGCGTTGCAGGGTTTAGCAATAAACAATCACCTGACGCAACGGTGCTGGTAAGGTAAGATATAAGGCGCATCAGATTGATGCGCTTTTTTTATTTTTGTCGCAGGGAACGCGCCTGCACAAGGGTGTTTTTAATCCACATCACAGCGGAGTGTTGTCACACTATGATGGACAATTTACGCGCGGCAGCTAATCACGTCGTGCTCAAAATCATCCTGGGCTTGATCATTTTGTCATTTCTTTTGACAGGGGTGGTCAGCTATCAGGGGAGTGCCGGTGATTATGCAGCGAAGGTCAATGGCCAGGTGATCGAGCGTGCTCAGCTGGAACAGGCTTTCCAAAGCGAACGCAGCCGCATGCAGCAACAGTTGGGTGACCAGTTCTCCGTACTGGCGGGCAACGAAGGCTATATGCAGCAGATGCGCCATCAGGCACTGTCACAGCTGATCGACAACATGCTGCTGGACCAATATGCCAAGAAATTAGGCCTGAGCGTCAGCGACGATCAGGTGAAAGAAGCCATCCGTAAAGCGCCTTACTTCCAGACAAACGGCCAGTTCGATAACGCTAAATATCTCGATCTGATTAGCCGCATGGGTTACACCGCCGATAACTTTGCGCAGTCAATGCGTCAGCAGTTGGTTAATCAGCAGGTGATCCAGGCCTTCGGCGAGTCAGGTTTCATCCTGCCAACCGAAGCGCAAGGGATGACGTCACTGGTGCTGCAGCAGCGCGATGTGCGCCTGGCTACGCTGGATCTGAAAGCGTTGCAGGCCAAGCAGACCGTGACCGACGACGAGCTGAAAGACTACTACAGCCAGAACAAGAACAGCTTTATTGCGCCGGAGCAGGTCAAAGTAAGCTACATTCCGATGGACGCCGCCTCTATGCAGGACAAGGTGACGGTAGCCGATGCGGATATCAGCGCCTATTACGACCAGCACAAAAGCAGCTACGGCCAGCCTGAGCGCAAGAATTACAGCGTGATCCAGCTGAAAACCGAGGCGGAAGCCAATGCGGTGCTGGACGAGCTGAAAAAAGGCGGCGATTTCGCCACCCTGGCGAAAGAAAAATCCACCGACATCATCTCACGCCGTACCGGTGGCGAGCTGGGCTGGCTGGAACCGGACACCACGGCAGACGAGCTGAAACAGGCAAACCTGACCGAAAAAGGCCAGCTTTCCGGTGCAGTGAAGTCCTCTGTGGGCTATCTGGTCGTACGTCTGAACGACATCGAGCCGGAAAAAGTGAAGCCGCTTAGCGAAGTGCGTGATGCCATCGCTAAGCAGGTTAAGCAGGAGAAGGCGGTAGACGCCTATTATGCGCTGCAGCAAAAGGTGAGTGAAGCGGCGACCAGCGATAACGAATCTCTGGCCTCAGCCGAAGAAGCCGCCGGTGTGAAAGCGACTCAGACCGATTGGTTCACCCGCGACAACATTCCGGCTGCGCTGAACTTCAAACCTGTCGTCCAGTCGATTTTCGACGGTTCACTGATTGGCGAAGGCGGCTCTCCGGGCAGCAACTCCGATGTAATCACCGTTGATGGCGACCGTGCCTTCGTGATCCGCGTTTCAGGCCACAAGCCAGAAGGCATTGAGCCGTTCGATCAGGTAAAAGATCGCGTGGCGGAATTGGTCAAGCGCAACAAAGCCGAACAGGAAGCGAAACTGCAGGGCGAAAAGCTGTTGGTTGAGCTGAAACAGGGCAAGGGCGACGAAGCGATGAAAGCGGCCGGCCTGAGCTTTGGCAGCGTGCAGAAGATGGCACGCGCGCCGGAAGACAGCCAACTGGTGCAGAGCGTGTTCGCGCTGCCGCACCCGCAGGAAGGCAAACCGGTATACGGCATGTCGCAAGACCGTCAGGACAACGTAGTGCTGATTGCACTTGATGCCGTGACGCCAGGCAGCCTGTCGGCGGAAGAAATGAAAACCTTCGTCAGCAAAATGGAAGAAGGCGCTACCGGCGTCTCCTTTGACTCGCTGCTGGCCAGCTTGCGTAAAGAAGCCAAAATCACCATGGGCGCCGCTGAGCAGCAACAGCCTCAGTAACGCGCCGCAGTTTTCTGCAACGCAATGCAATTCCAAAAGGCCGCTTTCGCGGCCTTTTCCATATCTGTTATCCGCCAATTGCTGAAGTTCACCCGCTGCGGCAAGGTGAGCTTGCTGTTAAACACAAGGAGGATACAGCATGCAACTTGCAGAAATGAAAGCGGTTAATGGATATGGTTTCAGCCTCAAAGTTTTGCTGGCCGCAGCCCTGATAGGTTTGGCCGGGCCATCGATGGCCGCTGAGGAAAAGAGCACGACCGGTCAGCCGGTGTTATCAGCACCGGCGGTGAAAGCAGGGCAAGGCACTGAAGCCGCAGTCGGCATCGACGATGAGGCATCGGTCAGTATCAATCAGGCCGATGCCGAGCAGTTGGCCAGTGTACTGAAGGGGGTGGGTTTGAAGAAAGCGGAAAGCATCGTGCGCTACCGTGAGCAGAATGGTCCTTTTACGCAGATTGAGCAGCTTCAGGAAGTGCCGGGTATTGGGCCCGCCCTGTTTGAACGGAACCGTGCGCGGCTCAAAATGTGATATCTATCACGGCTGCATGGCAAAGTGCCGATGCAGCCCTTTTTCCTCTGCTACATTTTACAGGTCTTACCAGTTTGGCGACTTGACCAAACGGGTGAAGGAGCCATCAGTGGCTCCTTCTTTCTGTAATCACCAGGCAGGAGTGGCCGTTCCCTATGCATCAGACCTTTATCAAAGTCCGTGGTTATCATCTCGATGTTTACCAACATGTTAACAATGCGCGCTATCTCGAATTTCTCGAGGAGGCGCGCTGGGATTGGCTGGAGAACCAGGAGGGCTTCCGTTGGATGACGGAAAACAACATCGCCTTTATCGTGGTTAATATCAATATCAATTACCGCACGCCGGCGGTGCTGGGAGACAAGTTGCGTATCGACAGTCAGATGGTGCAGCTTAACGGTAAAAGCGGCGTGCTGAGCCAAAAGGTGACGCAGGATGCCACGGGCGCGCCGGTCGCGGATGCGATGCTGACCTTTGTCTGCGTCGATTTGAAAACTCAGCGGGCGTTGCCGATTGAAGGGCAACTGCGCGAACACCTTCAGGTGCTCACGCTGTCGGAAGAAGGGTAAAGCAACGAGCGGCAATGTTTGCCGCCGTTATTCACTCAGACCAGGCCGGTCTTCTGTTTCAGGCTCGCCATCACTTCCGCTTTGTTGATTTGGTATTGCGTCAGGCCGTTGGCGCGCAGGTGACAGGCGGCACATTCACCGCAGCCGTCGCCTTTAATACCGCTGTAGCAGGTCAGGGTTTCCTGCCGAACCAGATCCAACTGATGGTAGTAATCTGCCAGTGCCCAGGTCTCAGCCTTGTTCAGCCACATCAGTGGCGTTTCAAAACGGATATCGCGGGCGATGCCCAGTACTATTGCCTGGTTCAGCGCTTTGACAAATTCGTCGCGGCAGTCGGGATAACCGGAAAAATCGGTTTCGCAAACGCCGGTGATCACCGCCTCGGCTTCGACCTGGTAGGCATAAATCGCCGCCAGCGTCAGGAACAGAATATTACGGCCCGGCACGAAAGTGCTCGGCAACCCGTTGGCCTCGGTGCTGCCGTAAGCCGGAACCGGGATATTGTCACGGGTCAGGCTGCTGATCGCCAGTTCATTGAGCAGGCCAACGTCCAGCAGTTTATGCGCCTTGGCCCCAAGGGCCACCGACAGCGCTTGAGCCACCTCAATCTCGGCGCGATGGCGCTGACCGTAATCGAAGGTGACGCAGTGAACTTCGTCGTACTGCTGCAATGCCTGAATCAAGCAGGTCGTGGAATCTTGTCCACCGCTGAAAACGACAACCGCGCGTTTCATAAAATTACCTCAATTTAGTGCTGAGACCCTACCCGATGAACACTCGGGCGGTAGGATAAAAATGCGTTGCGGCAGCAATGGTAGCAGAAATAGCGGGTTACCGCTGGGCCGGGCCCATTAAGTCTGGGGAAAGCGGCTCTGTCGAGTCCAGCGGCGGCGGCAGCCAGGCCTGACAGAAATCGAACCAGCCATGGGCGGTCAGGGTAACCCCATGAATGCGCGGCGGTGCGCTGATCTGATACTGATAGTGAAACAAGGGCGTGATGATCGCCGCCCTCATCAGCTGCTGATAATACTCTTTCAACTGCTCATAACGCGGTTGCTGTACAGGTAACTGTTGGATCTGCTGCAGCGTCTGCTGCTGATGTCGCCAGCGATCGTCGGGCAGAATACCGCGCCACAGCGTATCTTGCCGCAGCCAGCTTTCCAGCGTCGCTTCCGGTGACTCACCGATCAGGTTATCGGCCAGCAGCAGGTCGGCCTGTTCGATTTGTTCGGCGCTTTGCCAGCGTTTACCCGCGTAATAACGCAGTTCCAGCTCGCAGCCGTGGCGTGCCAACAGCTGCTGCAGAGCCACAGTGACCGTTTCCAGTTCTACCGGTGGCCGATACAGCAGCGTCAATTTGGCGGGAAGGGCTATCTCATCATCGACCTGATGCCGAGGGATGGCCCAGCCTGGCAGCATTTCGTGGCTGGGGGTGATGACGCTGTTTGGTACCGGCAGATTGGCCAACAGGCCAGATTGCTGGATCAACATCAGCAGTTTTTGGCCCTGGGCTTCGTTGAGCACGCCGTGTTTCAAATTGACCGCCAGATAGCACCAGCCCAGGCTCATGCTGCGTTGCACCGGCCGTGCCAGCGCCATCTCTTCCTGCTGGCCGATGGTTATGCGCACCGGGTGCTGGCAACTGGTGTAAGCCGCGTCGACCTGTAGCTCCGGAGTGATCCAATACTCGATGCTCTCAAGATAAGGATGCTGCAAATGGTAAAACGGATGCTGTTCCAGCCGTACCAAATGCGCCTCGTTTAGCGTCAGTTTGAAAGGGCCAGCGCCAATGCCTGCGGCCTCCGGGTGGGTCAGCAGGCAAGGCAATTCCGCCAGACGATGCGCCAACCAGTAGTCGGGATGCTGTAAATCAAACTGCAGACACAGCGCATGCGGCAGGCTGATGGCCTTAACGTTGGCCAGGCTGGGGCGACTGCGAGGGTGTCGTTGCAGCTTTTCCAGCGTTTGCAACAGCTGCTGGCCGGTCAGCATTTCACCGTTGTGCCAGCGCAATTGGCTGCGCAGGAAGAACTGCCAGCGCAGGCCGTCATGGCTGATTTGCCAGTGATGGGCCAGATCGGATTGCGGTTCAGGATTGCCGGTAATGAAGCGCGTCAGGCCGGCATGCAGGGTGGCAACCAAATGTTGTTCGGCGCGGCCGGTCAGGGTCAGTGGATCCAGAGATTCCAGCGTGCGGTAATAGGGGATACGCAGCGTTGGGCTGCCTGCTTGCCACTGGCCGCCGAGATGCGGGCTGAGCAACTCCTGCAAATGCTGCGGCGCCAACTGCGCCATTTCCAACGCGCCCTGGTGGTCGCCGTCATGCAGCAAGCGCTGCAAGTGGGCGGCGCGCAGCTCGTCCGGGGTTTTCAAACACTGCAGGCGAGCCCGCTTGCCGCGACCGGGCTGTGACTGCCAGCTTAGCCAGCCCTGATCCTGTAGCTGTTGTACCAGCGTGCGAGCATGGCGCTCGCTGCAATAGAACAGGGCTGCGAGTTCGCCGATGGTGATGGCCACCGGCGCAGCGCCGAGCTGTTGATACAGGCGTTGATACTGGCTGAGACGATGGGTCAGGCGCATGATGGAAATCCGGAACAGTTTTCCAGAATTGTTCACTATTACTTCCGCAAATACCATCTCATACTGCAGGGACTGTAATCGCGTTCACATTCATGAGGTCTTTATGTATCGCCTGGCGGCTTTTGATATGGATGGCACATTGTTGACACCGGATCACCGGGTCGGGCCGGAAACTCTGGCGGTGCTAAAGCAACTGGTTGAACGGGAGATGGTTGTCACCTTTGCTACCGGGCGTCACTACCTGGACGCGCAGCCGATCATGGCGCAACTGGGTCTGCAAGGCTATCTGATTACCGGCAACGGTACGCGGGTTTACGATCATCAGGGGCAACAACTTCACGCCACCGATTTGCCTGCTGACATAGCCGAAGAGGTGCTGCACACCCATTGGCATACGGTTGCCAGCATGCACGTCTTCCGTGACGAAGGCTGGATGACCGAGTTTGCGGTACCGGAAGAAATGTTACGGGCTCATCATCTGAGCGGCTTCCGTTATCAGCTTACCGCAGTGCGTCGTTTACCGGCCTTCGGCAACAGCAAGGTGTGCTTCGTTGGACCACATGTGGAACTGCTTAAGCTACAGATTCAGCTACGAGAACAGTTTGGAACACGCGTTGATCTCTGTTTCTCTGCCTATGAGTGCCTGGAGGTCTTGCCGTTGGGGTGTAACAAAGGCACCGCGCTGGATACGTTGAGCCGCCATCTGGGGCTGAAGATGGCGGACTGCATGGCGTTTGGCGATGCCATGAACGACAGGGAAATGCTGGCGACGGTAGGGCACGGCGTGGTGATGGGCAATGCCCTGCCGCAGCTGAAGTCTTCACTGCCACAACTACAGGTTATCGGCCATTGCGAACAGCAGGCGGTGGCTCACTATTTGCAACATTGGCTGCGTTCACCTTACCTCACCTATTCCCCCGAATTATGAGGCTTTATTGGCAGCCGGCCGGGTATGACTTACCCGGCTTTTTTTCGCCTGCCGGGTGCGATTACAAGTCTGCCAGTTGCGCCAGATACGGGGTCAGATCGCCGATATTGTTTCTCACCCATTCAGGGTTGTAGTAGGTATCCAGATAGCGCTCACCGCTGTCGCATAGCAGGGTGACGATAGAACCCTGTTCGCCATTTTCCCGCATCTGTTTTGCCAATTGCAGCGCGCCCCATACATTAGTACCGGTGGAGGCGCCTACTTTACGGCCCAGTACCGTTTCCAGCCAATGAATGGTAGCAACGCTGGCCGCGTCCGGAACGCGCAGCATGCTGTCGACCACCGACGGGATAAACGAGGGTTCGGCGCGCGGGCGGCCAATACCTTCGATCCTGCTGCCACAGCTGCCGATCAAGGTGCGATCGCGCTGGTGGAAACAATCATAGAATACCGAGTTTTCCGGATCGACGACCGTCAAGCGGGTGTCGTGCCCCTGATAGCGAATATAGCGTCCCAGCGTTGCAGATGTGCCGCCGGTGCCCGCGCTCATCACGATATGTTTAGGGACAGGGAAGGGTTCACGCGCCATCTGGCGGAAGATGCTGTCGGCGATGTTGTTATTGCCACGCCAGTCGGTGGCGCGTTCGGCGTAGGTGAACTGATCCATATAGTGGCCGTTCAGTTCTTGCGCCAACTGCTCGGAGACCGCGTAAATCTGTGCCGCGTGATCGACGAAATGGCAGCGGCCGCCGTAAAACGCAATTTGCTCAACCTTGCGGCGTGCCGTGCAGGAAGGCATCACGGCAATAAACGGCAGGCCAATCAGCCGGGCGAAGTAAGCTTCGGACACGGCGGTGCTACCTGAAGAGGCTTCGATAATCGTGGTGTTTTCGGTTATCCAGCCGTTGCACAGGCCGTACAGGAACAGCGAGCGCGCCAGCCGATGCTTCAGGCTGCCGGTCGGGTGAGTGCTTTCATCTTTCAGGTACAGGCAGATACCGGGAAATTCGGGCAGGTTCAGGCGGATCAGGTGCGTGTCGGCGGAGCGTTGGAAATCCGCTTCTATTTCACCGATAGCATATTTTACCCAAGAGTTTGTCATCGTCTGGCCTCAGAATAGGGGGCTTATTTGCTGCATAATATAGCCTGCTGCCGGGAAAAAAGGATTGCCATTTTTCCTGTTTAATCGCTTAATGAGAGAAAATTTTTCTCCTGGTTGACGAAATGTTAGATAAAACAGACCGTAAGTTACTGTGCATGCTGCAACAGGACTGCACCCAGCCGCTGCAGGCGCTGGCCGATGCGGTCAATCTGACGTCGACGCCTTGCTGGAAAAGGCTGAAACGGCTGGAAGAGGAAGGCTATATCCGTGGGCGGGTCGCGCTGCTGGATAATGAAAAACTCGGGTTGGGCCTGACGGCATTTGTGCTGATCAAAACCCAGCAGCACAGCAGCGAGTGGTATCAGACGTTCGTGCAACTGACCCAGCAGATGCCGGAGGTGCTGGCATTTTACCGCATGGCGGGGGAGTACGATTACCTGATGCAGGTCGAAGTGGCAGATATGAAGAGCTACGACAGCTTTTACAAGCGTTTGGTGAACGGGGTACCTGGGCTGATCGACGTCACCTCCAGCTTCGCGATGGAAAAAATCAAATACACCACCGCCCTGCCGGTTCCTGAGTGAAAAGTTCACCAAATTGGCAAAGTAACGGTGGTATCCTACTCTGCTGAGGCAGATCGAGAGAAAAAACTATTACATCTACATCCTGGAATAAAACTGCGTGAGACTATTTACCCAAATCGGCTGGTACTTCCGCCGCGAGTGGCGCCGCTACCTGGGGGCAGTGGTGCTGTTGATCATCATTGCCATTCTGCAGCTGTTGCCACCCAAGCTGGTGGGGATCATTGTCGACGGTATTACCGAAAAACAGATGTCCAGCGGCGTGCTGATGGCATGGCTGGGGCTGATGCTCGGCACCGCCGTGGTGGTCTACCTGCTGCGCTACGTATGGCGAGTGTTGCTGTTTGGCGCGTCTTATCAGCTTGCCGTCGAACTGCGTGAAAATTTCTACCGCCAGCTTAGCCGCCAGAACCCGGCTTTCTATCTGCGCCACCGTACCGGCGATCTGATGGCACGTGCCACCAATGATGTCGATCGGGTCGTTTTCGCTGCCGGTGAAGGGGTGTTGACGCTGGTCGATTCGCTGGTAATGGGCTTGGCGGTGCTGGTGGTGATGAGCACCCAAATTAGCTGGCAGTTGACGCTGCTGTCGTTGATCCCTATGCCCATCATGGCGATCGTTATCAAGTATTACGGCGATCAGTTGCATCAGCGCTTTAAATCGGCGCAGGCGGCGTTCTCCAGCCTGAACGATCAGGCGCAGGAAAGCATGACCAGCATCCGCATGATTAAGGCGTTTGGTCTGGAGGATCACCAATCCAATCAATTTGCCGAAGTGGCCGCCCAAACCGGCGCCAAAAATATGCACGTAGCGCGGGTAGATGCGCGTTTTGACCCGACGATTTACATCGCTATCGGTACCGCCAATCTGTTGGCTATCGGCGGTGGCAGTTGGATGGTGGTCAATGGCTCTCTGACGCTTGGGCAACTGACCAGCTTCGTGATGTACCTCGGCCTGATGATTTGGCCGATGCTGGCGCTGGCCTGGATGTTCAACATTGTTGAACGCGGCAGTGCGGCATACGGTCGCATTCGCAGCCTGCTGGAGGAAGCGCCGGCAGTGACCGACGGTGAGTATCCATTGCCGGCGGGGCGTGGCAGCCTGGCCGTCGATATCCGATCCTTCCACTATCCTGGCAACCAGCACCCGGCGTTGCACGATGTCACGTTGAAGCTGGAGCCGGGTCAGATGCTTGGCCTGTGTGGCCCGACCGGTGCCGGTAAGTCAACGTTACTGTCGTTGATCCAGCGCCAGTTTGATGTGGATGATGGTCAGATTAGCTATCAGGGATTGCCGCTGACCCAGGTGAAGCTCGACGACTGGCGCTCGCGACTGTCTGTGGTGAGTCAGACGCCATTCTTGTTCTCGGACAGCGTGGCCAACAATATTGCGCTGGGGAATCCGGGCGCGACGCAGGAACAGATTGAGCGTGCGGCCCAGTTGGCCAGCGTGCATGAAGACATTATGCGCCTGCCGCAAGGCTATGAAACTGAAGTGGGTGAGCGTGGCGTGATGCTGTCCGGCGGCCAGAAACAGCGTATTTCTATTGCCCGTGCATTGTTACTGGATGCAGAAATCTTGATCCTCGACGATGCGTTGTCGGCGGTAGATGGTCGAACCGAACACCAAATCCTGCACAATTTGCGCAGTTGGGGACAAAACCGGACGGTGATTATCAGCGCGCACCGGCTTTCGGCACTGACCGAAGCCAGCGAAATTCTGGTGATACAACACGGCGGCGTGGCTCAGCGTGGCGAACATGCGTCCCTGGCGGCCCAACCGGGCTGGTACCGCGATATGTACCGCTATCAGCAACTGGAAGCGGCGCTGGATGAGGCACCGGAAAGCGGCGAGGAGATACTGGCCAATGAATAAGATGCAAAAGCTGTGGCCGACGCTGAAACGGTTGCTGGCTTATGGATCGCCATACCGCAAACCTCTGGGGCTGGCGGTGTTGATGTTGTGGGTTGCGGCGGCAGCGGAAGTCGCCGGACCGATCCTGATCAGTTATTTTATCGATAACTATGTGGCTAAGGGCCAGTTGCCGCTGATGATCGTCTGCGGGCTGGCGGCGGCCTATATTCTGCTGGAGCTGTTAGCGGCGGCGCTGCACTATTTTCAAGCGTTGTTGTTCAACCAGGCCGCGGTCGGGGTGGTTCAACGCCTGCGTACCGACGTGATGGACGCCGCGTTGCGTCAGCCGCTCAGCGCTTTTGATACGCAGCCGGTGGGGCAGTTGATCTCGCGAGTGACCAATGACACCGAGGTGATTAAAGACCTGTACGTCATGGTAGTGTCCACCGTATTGAAAAGCGCTGCGCTGATTGGCGCCATGCTGGTGGCGATGTTCAGCCTGGACTGGCGTATGGCGCTGGTGGCGATCTGCATCTTCCCGGCGGTGTTTGTGGTGATGGGCATTTACCAATACTACAGCATCCCGATTGTGCGCCGGGTGCGCAGCTATCTGGCAGACATCAACGACGGCTTTAACGAAGTGATCAACGGCATGGGCGTGATCCAGCAGTTCCGCCAGCAGATCCGCTTTGGTGAACGCATGAGCGCCGCCAGCCGTTCGCACTACACCGCGCGTATGCAGACTCTGCGGCTGGATGGTTTCCTGTTGCGTCCGCTGCTCAGCCTGTTTTCGGCGCTGGTGCTGTGTGGCCTGCTGATGTTGTTTGGCTTCAGCGGTGAGGGAAGCATTGGCGTGGGCGTGCTCTATGCCTTTATCAACTACCTCGGGCGTCTGAATGAGCCGTTGATTGAGCTGACGTCGCAGCAGTCGATTCTGCAGCAGGCGGTGGTGGCCGGTGAGCGTATTTTCGAACTGATGGATCGCCGTCAACAGAGCTATGGAACGGACGATCGCCCGCTCGAGAGTGGCCGCATTGATATTGAAGACCTGAGCTTTGCCTACCGCGATGACAAAAAGGTGCTGCAGCATATTTCGCTGTCGGTGCCGTCGCGGGGTTTTGTGGCCTTGGTGGGGCATACCGGCAGCGGCAAGAGCACGCTGGCCAACCTGCTGATGGGGTATTACCCGGTCAATCAGGGCGAAGTCCGTCTCGATGGTCGTCCGCTGGCCAGTCTGTCGCACCGTACGTTGCGGCAGGGGGTGGCAATGGTGCAGCAGGATCCGGTGGTGATCGCCGAATCGGTGCTGGCCAACGTTACGCTGGGCCGTAACATCAGTGAAGAGATAGTGTGGCAGGCGCTGGAAACGGTGCAATTGGCTGAGCTGGTACGCAGCTTCCCGCAGGGGATTCACACCCGGCTGGGCGAGCAGGGTAACAACCTGTCGGTGGGCCAGAAACAGCTATTGGCGATGGCCAGGGTGTTGGTGCAGGCGCCGCAGATCCTGATCCTCGACGAAGCGACCGCCAACATCGATTCAGGTACTGAGCAAGCGATTCAGCGTGCACTGCGTTTGATTCGTGAACATACCACGCTGGTGGTGATCGCTCACCGATTGTCGACCATTGTCGATGCCGATTCCATTCTGGTTCTGCACCGGGGTCAGGCGGTCGAGCAGGGCAATCATCAGCAACTGTTGGCTCAGCAGGGGCGTTACTACCAGATGTACCAGCTGCAACTGGTGGGTGAAGAATTGGCCGCTGCCAATCGCGAAGAAACACAACCCGCATGATCTGGGGGCCGTTTTAACGGCCCCTTTCTTTTGTCGCCACGCACCACAAACAGGCACAAGTCCGTTTAAAATCCCTCTCGCTGCACTTTTTCGACGCGCTACGCACCAAATTAGTGCGCAATATTTAATCAGCCCATCAGTTGGTCGCGCGCTATTAGCCGCTCGTCGCATGCCAGATCCCCATCCTGCCGGTTAATTTGCTGAATCCGCGTACAAAACCATTTGTGGCATAGCCTTTGCTTTATAAGTCTCGTACCGGGGTGAGTTTGGGCTTAATTCGTGGAGGGGCAATATGAAGCTGGTGACCGTGGTGATTAAACCATTCAAGCTGGAGGACGTGCGTGAAGCCCTATCCTCTGTAGGCATTCAGGGGCTGACCGTAAGCGAAGTAAAAGGCTTTGGTCGCCAGAAGGGGCACGCTGAGCTCTATCGCGGAGCCGAATACAGCGTCAACTTTTTACCTAAAGTAAAAATCGACATCGCTATCGCCGACGATCAGTTGGATGAAGTGGTTGATGTGATTAGTAAAGCGGCGTACACCGGCAAAATCGGTGACGGCAAAATTTTCGTTGCCGAATTGCAACGTGTCATTCGCATTCGCACCGGCGAAACAGACGAAGCAGCACTGTAATCACAGGCTCAGTAAAGTAATGGGGATGGATTGATAATGAAAAAACTTTTATCCATGTTGGGCCTGAGTACGGTAACCATGGTTCCTTCTTTGGCCCTGGCCGCTCCGGCGGTCGCAGACAAGGCTGACAACGCCTTCATGATGATTTGCACCGCTTTGGTGCTGTTCATGACCTTGCCGGGTGTCGCTTTGTTTTACGGTGGTTTGCTGCGCTCCAAAAACGTGCTCTCCATGCTGACCCAGGTCACCGTCACCTTCGCATTGGTGTGTGTTCTGTGGGTGCTTTATGGCTACAGTCTGGCTTTCAGCGAAGGTAATGCCTTCTTCGGTGGTTTCCAGACGGCGATGCTGAAAGGCATTGGCATTGACAGCGTCACCGGGACCTTTAGCCAGATGATCCACGTAGCGTTCCAGTGTTCATTCGCTTGTATCACCGTCGCGCTGGTGGTGGGGGGCTTTGCCGAGCGTATCCGCTTCTCGGCGGTAGTGATTTTCGCCGCTATCTGGTTCACCATTTCCTACCTGCCGATTGCCCACATGGTGTGGGGCGGTGGCTTCCTGGCCGCTGATGGCGCGTTGGACTTTGCCGGCGGCACCGTGGTGCATATCAATGCGGCAAGTGCCGGCCTGGTGGGCGCTTATCTGCTCGGCAAGCGTGCTGGTTTCGGTAAGGAAGCTTTCAAACCGCATAACCTGCCGATGGTATTTACCGGCGCTTCTATCCTGTATATCGGCTGGTTCGGCTTTAACGCCGGTTCTGCCAGCGCGGCTAACGGCATTGCGGCCCTGGCTTTCCTGAACACCGTAGTGGCAACCGCAGGCGCTATTCTTTCCTGGACTTTTGCCGAGTGGATTGTGCGCGGTAAACCTTCTCTGCTGGGGGCCTGTTCCGGCTGTATCGCCGGGCTGGTTGCCATCACGCCTGCTGCGGGTACCGTAGGGGTTGGCGGGGCGTTGATTATCGGCCTGGTCGGTGGCATTGCCGGTCTGTGGGGCGTGGTCACGCTGAAGAAATGGCTGAAAGTGGACGATACCTGCGATGTGTTCGGTGTACATGGCGTATGCGGCATCGTCGGATGCTTGCTGACCGGCGTGTTCACCTCCGCCTCGCTGGGCGGAACCGGGTACGCAGAAGGTGTTACCATGGGGCATCAGGTGTGGATCCAACTGTTGAGCGTGGTGATCACGCTGGTATGGTCTGGAGTGGCCGCCTTCATTGCCTTCAAAGTGGCAGGTGCTATCGTCGGGCTGCGCGTACCGGAAGAGCAGGAGCGCGAAGGTCTGGACGTCAACAGCCATGGTGAGAGTGCCTATAACCAATAAGCCTTGAAGAAGGGCAGTGCGCTAAATAACTCGAAAAATAATGATGATGCAGAAAGGGCGATGGAGACATCGCCCTTTTTCTTTTTTAACGATATTCCCCCTTTTTAAGTAATGCACTGTTTTTATTGACCTTATATTAATTGCATTATCAAGTGCTTTTTCTATAATGGCTTTGGTTTGTACTGTTTGTTTTATTTGTTTGTATTAATACGTATTAAGTGGGAGATAACGATGAAAGGAATAGTGAATTCTGTTTACCTAGGAAAAGTGGTTCCTTTCACTCGTCCTGACAGCTTTACCGGCATATTCAAAAAAGAGGTTAATCATCTGGTTTCAGTAGGTTATGAAGGCATTGAGGGTGATGAGATCGGCGACCTGAAGGTACATGGCGGACCGGAAAAGGCGGTACACGTTTATCCATTGGAACATTATAAAAAGTGGAAGGCAGAATTTCCCGACTGTCCCTTTTTCGAGAATGCCGGCGCATTTGGCGAGAATTTAAGCACTATCGGTTTGGATGAAAGTCAGGTCTTTGTCGGCGACATTTTTAGCATAGGGACGGCAGTAGTGGAGGTTTCACAAGGTCGATTACCCTGTTGGAAGTTAAATGACAGATTCGACATTCCCTATTTTTCGGAAATGCTACAAATTAACTACCGCACCGGTTGGTATTTTAGGGTGATTCAGCAGGGAAATGTCGGTTTGGGCGATGAAATTACCTTGATTAACAGGACCAATGATAAATGGAGTTTGCAGGAGATAATGAAAGTTATTTTTACCAAATCTCTTGATGAAGAAACCCTGACCAGTATGTTGGAATTACCCTTGGTTGCCTCTTGGCGGAAACTGTTTATGAAAAGATTGCTCACTGGGGCTGTTGAAGATTGGTCGCCAAGATTGCATGGAAAAAAGGATTAAAATGAAAGGGTACGTTGATTTTTTATCGCTGCTACGTACAAACCTATTCAAAATTGGGAAGCGGATGAGTGAAGCCAGTTTTTTTAACGTTCACTATATTTTTATTTTTATCCTGTGCAAGGCAAAGTCAATCGATCTGTCACGTTACCAGAAGAAGAACATCAAGGACTACAGCAGCTTCCAAGATTTTTTTTGCAGAGAGCTCAGCGAAGAAACAAAGAATAAAGTCAATTTATTGAATTCAACGGAGCTTTGTATGCCTTGTGATGGGCGTATGGGGGCCCATGGCGAGATAAAAGAGAATACGTTACTGCAAGCCAAGGGGGTTGAGTATTCCATCTTTAGGCTTTTTGGTTTTAATAATGAAATGACGCAGGGCTACAATGGCGGCCGTTTTGCGAATATATACCTGGCGCCGGAGGATTATCACAGGGTACATATGCCGTTCGACGGTTTCTTGATTAATACCATTTATTGTCCCGGAGATTTTAAATCGGTCAGGGAGAAGAGTGTAAAAAATGATAAAGAATTATATGTGGGTAATGAACGAATGATTTGTGAGTTTATGACGGAGCATGGCAGGATGTCCGTTATTTTTGTAGGCGCATTTATGGTGGGGGGGATAGTCACAGCTTGGGGAGGAAAGGTCAACTATAACCGGCTCTACACCCATGAGTCTTTTTATAATGATTGTTTGTTTTACAAGAAGGGCGAGGAGATAGGCTATTTCACTATGGGGTCAACAGTCATAGTTCTGTTTGATTCCTGCTGGGATCTCGATTTCAGTAGTGTAAATCAAGGGGATAGGGTTGAGTTTTCTGATGCTTTTGTCACCGTGATGAAAAAGTAAGCGTTAACTCTTCGCCGAACGATGAGGAAGTATTTTCATTTGAATAGGGAGTCAGAGCATGGCGAATACACATCACATGGGCAATCCCGCGTTATTGCCAGACGACCTGCCATGCCCGGTGGATGACGGTGCGGCCGATCATCTGGTCGGCATGCCGATGCCGGCCCTGCGTTTTCACTCAACGTTTGGTGAGAGGGTAGACTTGTCTATCTTGCCGGGGCGAACGGTTGTTTATGCCTATCCGAGGACCGGCGAGCCCCACGGCAATCTGCCGGCAGGTTGGGACGCTATCCCCGGAGCCCGTGGCTGCACAGCGCAAACTTTATCTTTTCAGGCCGAAAAGGAGGTGTTTACCACCTTCGGGATCAGGATCTTTGGGTTGAGCACGCAAACCACGGATTATCAGAGAGAGTTGTCTGACCGCCTCAGGCTGACTTTCCCCATCTTGAGCGATGCTGAATTTGCATTGGTCGACGCCTTGCGTTTACCCACGATGAACGTGGAAGGCATGCGGCTGATTAAGCGTTTAACGCTGATCATCAGGGATGGCACGATTGAACATGTGTTCTATCCCGTTTTCCCCGCGAACAGAGCGGCCGCTGAAGTCATCGGGTGGTTGAGAGACCATCCGGATTTGGCACCGGGAACCCTTGACTGAGCTGGGCCCGCCCATTTGTGAAGGCACAAAGCAAAAATGCCAGCCAACCTGACTGGCATTCCATTGAAAGGTTAATTGCTTAGGCTTCGCGCTGGCGGATGACGCCTTCCTGCACCGTAGTGGCAACCAGAACGCCGTCACGGGTATAAAATTGTCCGCGCACAAATCCACGGGCTCCGGAAGCTGACGTGCTTTCGACCACGTACAACAACCAGTCATCCATGCGGAAGGGGCGGTGGAACCACATTGAGTGGTCAATTGTCGCCACCTGCATGCCCGGCTCCAGGAAGCCTACGCCATGAGGCTGCAACGCCGTCGGCAGGAAGTTAAAATCTGACGCGTAACCCAGCAAATATTGGTGGATGCGCTGATCGTCCGGCATGGTGCCGTTGGCGCGGAACCAAACGTAGCGGTGCGGCTCTTCCACGCTGCCCTTCAGTGGGTTGTGGAATTTGACCGGGCGCATTTCGATCGGCTTCTGGCCGATAAACTTTTCACGCACTTTATCCGGCAGCATGTGCGACAACTTTTGGGCAATGTCCGATTCGGACATCAGTCCTTCCGGCGGCGGCACATCCGGCATGGTGTTCTGATGTTCAAACCCTTCTTCCGGGCTTTGGAAAGAGGCGGTCATATAGAAAATCGGCTTGCCATGTTGAATGGCGCTGACGCGACGGGCGCTAAAACTGTTACCGTCGCGCAGGATTTCCACGTCGTAGATAATCGGCTTGCTGCTGTCGCCTGGACGCAGAAAATAACTGTGAAACGAGTGTACGCTCCGCTCTGCGGGAACAGTCTGTTTGGCGGCATAAAGTGCCTGACCAACCACCTGACCGCCAAATACCTGACGTAGCCCCAGATCTTCGCTTTGGCCGCGGAACAACCCTTCTTCGATTTTCTCCAGATCCAGCAGATCAAGGAGGTTTTGCAGTGCCTGGCTCATAAAGTTACTACCCTTATAATAATCATTTTGCTCAGTGTGCGGAATATCACGGTAAGACGTCAATATATTGCGTTATGGCACAGAGAAAATTGGCTGAATACTGAACGTTATTAGGGGGGTAAGTGATTAATAGGCAGTGTTAAATGGATTTTTCAGTGTTTTGTGCTAACTTTAATGGGTGGGGTGGTGGAAGCCACCAACGTGTTGATAATAAAAAAGGAGACCGATCCATGAAACTCTGGCAAATCGTAGGTGGAGCTGCAGCATTAACCCTCACTCTGGCTGGCTGTGCCCAGAAGAGTGGCAATGTGCCTACTCCAACGGCGGGAAGCGCGGCGATTGCACAAACGCAGATTCAGGGCCCGGCGGTGACTGGTTCGGTTAACATTCGCCAGCGCATTGCGCTGCCGCCGGATGCGATACTGACCGTCACGCTCTCTGATGCTTCACTGGCGGACGCTCCGTCTAAAGTGATCGCCCAGCGTGCGGTACGTACTGACGGCAAGCAGGCGCCGTTTAATTTTGTATTGCCATTCAACCCGGCTGATATTCAGCCTAATGCGCGTATTATTCTGAGCGCGGCAATCACGGTTAATGGGCAGCTGATCTTTATTACCGACACAATCCAGGAAGTAGTTAACCGTAACGGCACCCGTGCCGACCTGCTGCTGGTTCCGGTGCAAGGCATTCCGGTTCAGGCAACGCCAACGGCGATGCCGTAATCCGGTGGTCCTGAAGCAGTAAGCTATCAACAGCCTTTGCGCTCCGGCCAAAGGCTGTTTTTTTATCACCAGCGCCAGCCGTAAACCAACAGATCCACCGTGCTGTGGGCGCCAAAAATGATCCCTTCCCCAAGCAATGCCTGACGTTGGCGTTGGAAGTCCTCGCCCTGCTGCGAAATCTGCCCGTGCCGGTTAATCACCCGATGCCAGGGCAGGCTGCTGCCTTCCGGTAGGCGGCGCAATACGCCGCCCACCTGACGTGCCGCACGTGGTGAACCGGCCAGACGCGCTACCTCACCGTAGGTCGTCACTTTGCCATAAGGAATGGCGGCCACGATGTGAAACACCCGCTGGCTGAATGAGGCGTCTTCTGATTCCATTTCTGTGTTCCTGCTGCGGCGAAATCCCAAGATCAAAGTGTGCCACAGCCGAGGTGGGCAAGAAAACAGCGGTTGGCCCCGGTTGGCTTGCTATTTAGCTGGCCATCACCGATAATGCCCACCGCTTCGCAGTACCAGAAGCCGTCAATGGGGGCCCTGTTGGTTCTCCCGCAACACTAACTTGTGAACTCGGTCAGATCCGGAAGGAAGCAGCCGCAGCAGGTGACGTGTGTGCCGGGATGTAGCTGGCAGGGCCTCCACCAATTTCAGCGCCGCATCATTCTTTCACTACTCTCTCGTATTTACTATCGCCCCAAAAATCTCGCTGCAGGAAAACTGCCGGCGCCGATTGCTCGCCAGCAATTCACCTCAGTGCTTCACCAGCGTAGCGAAATAGTACGCCAGCGGGATAGCCAACAGGTAAAGCCCGACCGGGACTTCACGCCATTTGCCTGCAATCACCTTGATGATGATATAAAACAGCAGCCCACCTGCGATACCGGTGCCGAAGCTGTTGGCAATCAGCGTGATCATCACCATCATCAGCACCGGCAGGCCGTCGGTAAAGTTGGCCAAATCGACTTTGCGCAATCCACTGAACATATTCAGGCCGATCAGGATCAATGCCGGTGCGGTAGCCTCTTTCGGGATCATCAGGGCAATGGGGGTAAACAGCAGCATCAGCAAGAACATGATGGCTGCCGCCAGCGCCGTTAATCCAGTCTTGCCACCGGCTTCGGCAGCGGCTGACGATTCGATCAGCGCCGTGGCGGCTGGAATGCCGACCCAGGGCCCGAGAGCCGCTGCGATCGAGTCCACCATAAACGGCCGGTTGATGTGCGGCATGTTGCCGTGCTCGTCCAGTAACCCGGCTTCACCGCCGACGGCGAGCGTGGTGCCCATGGTGGAGAAAAACTCTGAGGCGAAAAAGACAAACAGGTAAGGCAGGAAGGCGATATTCAATGCACCAATCATATCGACGTGGCCGAGCACAGGGGCCAATGAGTGTGGCATTGCCATCAGACTGGCTGGAAGGTGCGTGACGCCGAATGGAATACCCACCAGCGTCGCGACCAGGATCGCCCACAAAATCGCGCCCGGGATGCGTCGAGCCTGCAGGGCAATGGCCAGAAACAGGCCGCACAGGGCGATCAACGCACCGGGTGCCGTGAAGTCACCCAGCATCAGCGCATTGGATTTGGCATTGGCCAGTACCAGCCCGGCGTTACGGAACCCCAGCACCGCAACAAATAATCCGATAGAGGCGGTCAGCCCCAGCTTGATGGACTGCGGTACCGAGCGGGTAACCACCTCGCGCAGTCCAAGACGAGTCAGGGCAAAAAACAAAATGCCGGACCAGCAGGCGATACCCAGCCCAATCTGCCAACCTATGCCTTCGCTGCCCGCCAACGTCACGCCGACCAACACCGAACCGCCGATCCCTGGGCCAACGATAAACGGCAGATTACCGTAAAACGCCATAAGCAAGCTGCCGATCACAAACACCAGAATGGTGCCGGTGGTCACTGCGCCCTTATCCATGCCGCCGATGGCCAGCAATCCGGGGATTACCACCAACAAATAGGCCGCAGCCAGAAAACCGGTGATACCGGCCAGGCATTCGGTTTTGACATTGCTTTGCCGCGCATGCAGTTGAAAACGCCGTTGCAGCCAGCCCCCTGGTGTTGGAGCATTTACTGAATTCTCAGCCATATAGACAATCTCCGTTGCTACCCGTCGTATTTCAAGCCGCAGCGTTGTTGGCAACACTCACTCACCCCAGTAACTTACTTGAGTAAGCGCATGGGGTGAGTGGGCGTGCCTGTCTAGCTGCAACTAGAAATCCATAGGGTATGTATTGTTATTATGATTATTTTTACGCCGGGGTTTCCCAGCAGGCGATCAGTGGATCGACAATTTGGCGCGTGGTGCCGTCGGTCAGGCCGAGATCGGTCAGGTGCGGCCCGGCATTACACGCCAGACAGGTGCCCTCGATTGCCTTGAAAACCCGGTAGGGCGGTTCCCAATCGGCGATTTGTGCGCTCAGATCGCGCAGTTTTTTAAATTGTTGTGCCAGTTCCGCGGCAGGCAGATCTGAAAGCATGCCGGCAATCGGCATCGCCACCTGAGCCAGAATTTCCCCGTTTTGACTTAGGGCCATGCCGCCACCGCAGGCGATCAGGGCATTGGCCGCCAGCGCCATATCGGTTGCGTTACGGCCCAGAACCACCAGGTTATGCGAGTCGTGTGAGTAGCTGGTGGCGATGGCACCGCGCAGTTCCCCCCAGCCTTCCAACAGTGCCAGTTGCGGGGTGGCCTGGTGGCGACCATGGCGATGTTTCACCCAGATCAGGCTAAAGCCATCCGGTATCTGCACTTCGCCGTCGCGAACCTCGACGGTGGTTTCGTTCCACTGGGTAAAACGCGCGCCTTTAATGTGGCGCAGGGTGGCTTTACCGTGGCGGATCGCCGGGACTTTCAATATGAAATCTGCGGGAGTCAGTGGCGGGAGCCGCAGCGTATCGCGCGGCACCGTCACTTTCGGGTTTGCACTGAGCGGTGTCAGCATTTTTCCGTTCTGCGCCAGCAGCTTTCCTGCGACGTAGACCTGCCGCGCACTCAGTTGAGTGAGCGAATCAAAGACCACCAGATCGGCAATGCGGCCCGCGGCAATCAAGCCCAGATCGTTGCGTTGCAGGCGAATAGCGGCGTTAAGCGTCGCCATCCTCAATACGTCGGTTCCCGACATCCCCTGTTCGATCAGCATATTGAGTAACGCCACAATGCCGCCTTTTTGCAGCAGCATATCCGGCGGCACATCGTCGGTGCAGACGGTGACCTGCGAGGACAGGTGTGGCAACGTTTTTAGTGCCGCAACGATCTCGGGTAGCAGGTAAGGGTGAGATCCTCTGATCTCCAGCGTCAGTCCGGCGCGTAGTTTCTCCAGCGCATCGGCTCCGGAGGTCAGCTCATGGTCGGACGTCACGCCCGCGGCCAGATAGGCCTGAAGCTGAGCGCCGCTTAGCCCACGTGCGTGACCTTCGATCAACTTGCCGCTGTTCAGCCCGGCATTGAGGATATCCAGCATGCGTTCGCTGCCGTTCAGTACGCCGTGCATGTCCATCACCTCGGCAACCCCGCCGACTTCCGGCCAGGCCAACATGGTTTCCATTTCATGGCCGCCGAAATCAGCGCCGGACATTTCCAAACCTGGAGTGGAAGGGACGCTTGACGGTGCCGCACAGATCACCCTGAGCGGGAGACCACGGCTGGCGTCGACCGCGTAACGCACACCCTCAACACCGAGCACGTTGGCCAGTTCGTGTGGATCCCAGAAAATGGTAGTGGTGCCTTGGGCAACGACGATTTCGGCGTATTTTTCCGGCGGCAGGTGCGAGCTTTCAACGTGTACGTGGGTGTCGATCAGGCCGGGGCTCAGATATGCGCCGGCCAAGTCTTGCGTTTGAAGGGCTTCGGTCATAGTGCCACAGGGATGAACGCTGGCAATCAGTGCGCCGACGATGCCGACATCAGCGTTACGGATTTCACCGGTGGCCATATCAACCAGCGCAGCGTTCATCAGCAGCAAATCAAAAGGAAGTTGGCCTAATGCGGCCTTCACCGCGCGTTGGCGTTCGCCCGCGCTGGTGTAATGAGTGGTCATGGTAATTACCCGGCATGATGACAGGGTTGTTACTCTAGGGGGGCGGGCAGGCTTTGCACAGATGATTTAATTTATTGCCTGATAAGAAACGTTTATGCTGTCGCAAACGTTTACTTGGTTGGCGAATGGAAACCTGACATGTCTGAACCCTGGCGCCGCTTGCCCGCGCTGTCTCTGAAGCAGATTCAATATTTCGTTACTCTGGCGCGGCTACGGCATTTTACCGATACCGCGAACCGTTTGGCGATCAGCCAACCGGCACTGAGTAGCGCGCTGCGACAGATAGAGTTGGTGCTGGGTGGAAAATTGGTGAATCGCACGGCTTCCGCGGTGACGTTGACCGAACAGGGGGCGGCAATTCTGCCGCATGCCGAGCGGCTGCTGAATGTGGCGCAGGCGTCCTTTGACGATATGCAGCGCATTATGTTGGCGGGGGGAGATGGGACCTTGCGCATCGGGTTGGTACCTTCGGTCAGCCGGCTGTTGTTTCCGGCCGTGCCACAGCTGCTGGCGGCGAACTTTCCACGGCTGAGGGTAGAATTTCACGATCAAACTAATGATTCTCTGCTGCTGCAATTAGAGAACGGCATGATTGATTTTGGTATTGGGGCGCTCGATAGTTCCGTGCCGGAGTCGTTGGAGATATATCCGCTGCAGGAAGATCCCTTTGTGGTGGTTATGCGCCGTGATGACCCTTTGGCTGAATCACATCATCTGCCGTGGCGGCAATTAGCCCGGCGTGATATTGCGGTTTTTTCCAAGGGAAATATCAGCCGGCTGGTACTGGCATTGGCAGAAAGCCACCGTCTGAATTTAATCGCACGCTACCAGGTCGATTTTCTGGAGACGTTATACGGATTGGTACGTTCGGAATTAGCGGTCGCTATTTTACCTCAGCTTTACACCACCCATTTGAAAGACGATGAATTAACCGTGGTTCAACTGCAGCAACCGATGCTTAGCCGTACCGTGGCATTAATGCGCAGTGCACACAGAAATCACCCGGCATTAATTGAGGATTGTTTCCAATTGTTATTACAGGATTTTCAACGGCGGATGAAAGTGCAGTAAGTCAATGAGATAAATACGAGAATTTGCCTGACATTGAGGCCGATAGTCTATCGGCTCAACGCATCTCGAGCCTTGATTAACGTACGAACTTCCAAACGGCCGTTGGGATTTTATCGTAGAGCTTATTCATGGTGAGCTCAGCCAGACGGTGGTCAGCTGCAGAGTAAAACAGCTCCAATTCGTCATCCGAAAGCTCATACTTATTTTTTTCAATAACGCGTTCAAGGGTGTCAATAGTGGTGCATTTACGTAAACGCATCAGATAATCAGTTTTAGTCATGATAACCTTTGGTGTTATAAACCGTAGAATAGAATAATTTAGGGATAATTATCCCCTAAGATTTCATTGTCGTACAGATGCCCTCTCCTGAGAACATTCTGAATAATCGCGCCTTGGTTTTTTGCCAGCGACGCAGATCGGAATCATTGATACCGTAACTGCTGAACAGCGTGTAGGTATCATCGAGATATTCCTCGACTAACTCCGATAAATCACTTTCGTCCATGTATTTAATTTTATAACTCATCACAAACGAAGCAATATGTTCAATCAACTCATTAAGCTGGAGGTTGACGGAAGACGTTGGGTCGTTCACCCAGCCGTGGTGGCTGTCGCCCAGCGTGGCTATGCCTTCATCATACAAATTTTCGCACAAGAATTTCAGCTGAGCAATATCGTGCCTTTTAGGCGAATACTCATCCATATCATCCCCTCCGTAAGTCTTAATTTCGGTGTTGATAACACTCTGTGAGTAAGCTGATTTACATCATGGACAGAGGTAGCTTAATGACGGTGATAAAATAAACTTCCTATATAATGAATATAAATCATTTCTCCACGTCTGGCCTGCTGTTATTACGTAAACTTACAATTCATCTGCAGTAGATGGACGGGAGTTATCAATGATGTCAAAGCACAAGCTCGATTCAGTCACGCTAAAAATCACGCTTTCGTTGATGTATTCCTCGGCGTTGATATCCAGACAGGCGTTGAAAATTGTCCATTTATAGCGGTAACTCATTGAATACTCATGGTCGCTCAATTTATGAATATCAAGTATTTCTAATGAACCTTCACTATACCGTGCGCTTTCTGAATAAAAACTCAAGCCGCTGGTCAATGCCGGCACCAACTCTGACATTCTATCGTTAATCACTTTCTTTAGTTTTTTAACAGAAAGTGCTTCTATCATTGTGCTGTAGCTAAGAGTTACCTGCATTTAATGCCTGACCGTATAGCGATCCTATCTATTAATCTTACTCCTTTTTCATCCATACGTCGGTAAACTTTTCGTTAACCAGATGCTTTTTTACAGTAACTCAACGTTGTTTACCGGTTAATAACCCTGACGTTTCTCAGTATATCCCTGAAAGAGTTCCGCTGGTGTTCCAAAAATGGCGCTGGTCAACGTTGGTATCACTTTATTGTTACGTTCGGTTGCATTAATCACCGAGAGGGTGCTTGAGTCACAGAAGTGATTGTGATGTTATACTGTAACAGTAAATTCTCTCTCGTTTGGCCATGAAACTGACATCCACACCACAAGATGGCGATCTGCCGTCATTGAACTCGCTGTTCACCGCTTCCGCAGGCCTGCGCTGCGGTATTGCCGCTTTGCTGCTCGGCTTACTCTGGTTGGGCATCCATTGGGCGGTAGCGCTGCCATGATAACGCTACAAAAAGCCGTCATCGGCTATGGCGGAACGCCGTTGTTTCCCCCACTTAGCGGGCATTTCGCCGTAGGATCGCTGACCGCCGTGGTTGGCGTTAACGGCGCAGGTAAGTCTACGTTGCTGAAAACACTGGCTGGGCTTTTACCGCTGCAGGGCGGGAACTTACGTTTTAGCGGCAACAAATTACCGCGTATGGCGTATTTACCCCAACAGGCGGAACTGGATCGCCAGTTTCCGATCCTGGTGAGCGATCTGGTGGCGATGGGGAGCTGGCCGACCAGTGGGATGTTCGGTGGGTTGAATAAGCACGCGAAGCGGCAGATTAGCGAGGCGCTGGACAGGGTAAACATGACCGCTATGGCGCGCACTCCTGTCGGCGAGTTATCCGGTGGCCAACTTCAGCGGGTGTTATTTGCCCGATTATTGGTGCAGCAGGCACCGCTTATTTTATTGGATGAACCCTTTACCGGCATCGATAGTTCCACCGTTCAGTTATTGCTTCAGGTGATCGCAGGTTTGCATCAGCAACGAAAAACGGTAATTGCCGTATTGCACGATATGTCGATGGTGGCGAATCACTTCCCACAGGCGCTGTTGCTGACCCCAGAGTGTTGCCACTGGGGTAAAGCCGACAGCGTGTTGGAACATATTCCTGCGTTAAATATTGCCAGCGCTCCGCTGTGCGGCAGAGGAGGGCGCAGTGATGTTGCTTGAGACATTAATTGATCCCTTTGCTTCCTTCGGTTTTATGCGGCGTGCGCTGGTGGCCTGCTTTGCCTTGTCGATCAGCGCCGCGCCTTTGGGCGTTTTTTTACTGCTACGGCGCATGAGCCTGGTGGGTGATGCATTGTCGCATGCGGTGCTGCCGGGTGCGGCGATAGGGTATTTGATTTCCGGTATGTCGCTGGTGGCGATGGGCGTGGGGGGATTTATCGCCGGGCTCGCCGTGGCCATGCTGTCTGGGCTTGTCAGTCGTCGAACGCCGTTGAAAGAGGACGCCAGTTTTGCCGGTTTCTATCTGGGATCCTTGGCGCTGGGAGTCACACTTGTCTCCTTGCGTGGTTCTAGTGTCGACTTGCTGCACGTGCTGTTCGGCTCGATCCTTGCCGTGGATACGCACGCCATTTTCATGGTCGGGGCGATAGCCAGTTTTTCACTTTTGTCGCTGGCGGCGCTGTATCGCGCTCTGGTGATTGAGTCTTTCGACGCGACCTTTTTACGCGTTAGCGCCCCGCGCTGGTTAGCACTGATCCACGGGTTATTTTTAGCGCTGGTCGTGATCAATTTGGTGGCCGGTTTCCAAATCCTCGGCACCTTGATGTCGGTAGGGCTAATGATGCTGCCTGCCGCCAGCGCACGTTTTTGGGCCCGTAATCTGCCACATACGTTGGCGGTGGCGATGGGCATCGGCATGCTATCGAGTTTGATCGGCCTGGAGTGGTCGTATTACGCCTCGTTGCCTGCCGGCCCGGCTATTGTGCTCAGTGCCAGCGTGATCTTTTTTGGGTCGATTCTGTTTGGGATGCGTGGGGGGATCTTTTCCCTGGCGCGCCGTTGAGAAGTGTCATGTGCAAGGAGAAAGTATGAAACGTTTACCTATTACGCTGGCAGTCGCTGCTCTGCTGTCCAGCCCGTTGGCGATGGCGAAAACCGTAGATGCCGTTGCCAGTTTTTCCATCCTGGGCGATATCGTCAAGCAGGTAGGGGGGGAGCACGTTAAGGTCACCACCTTGGTGGGGCCGGACGGCGATCCGCACAGCTTTGAGCCTTCGCCTAAGGACAGCAAGGTGCTGTCACAGGCCGACGTGGTGTTCGTCAGTGGTTTAGGCCTGGAAGGTTGGATCGATCGGCTGGTTAGCGCCTCGGGGTATAAAGGGCAGGTCATCACCGCATCGCAGGGAATAAATTCGCGCCAGATGGAAGACGATGGCAAAGAGATCACCGATCCTCATGCCTGGAACAGCATGAAAAATGGTGTGCAGTACGCCACAAACGTGATGAACGCGCTGATTGCCGCCGATCCTGAAGACGCCAATTATTTCCGCCAGCGCGGCGCAGAGTATATCCAACAGTTGCAGAAGCTGGATTTGTGGGCCAAAACGCAGTTTGCCGCAGTACCGCAGCAAAAGCGTAAGGTGCTGACCAGCCACGATGCTTTTGGCTACTTTGGGCAAGAATATGGCGTCACCTTCCTTGCCCCGGTCGGTTTCTCTACCGAAGCAGAGGCCAGCGCCAGCGACGTGGCCGGTTTGATCAAGCAGATCAAACAGGAAAAGGTGACCGCCTACTTTATTGAAAACCAGACCGACCCGCGACTGGTGAAGCAGATTGCTGCGGCGACCGGGGCAAAAGCCGGTGGTGAGCTGTATCCTGAGGCGTTATCCCAACCGCAGGGGCCGGCAGCGAACTACGTGCAGGCATTTAAACACAATGTTGATACCTTACTGAGCAGTATGAAATAAACCCACATGTCCCCGTTATGATGGCGGGGACACTGATGACACTTCGGCTTTCTCCATAAAAAAAGCCCCGTTGAGCAGCAACGGGGCTTTGCGACAGATGACACTACGGAAGTTAACGCTTTTTCTTACGTCCCTGTACCGCTTTAAAACGCGGGTTGGTTTTACAGATCACATAGATGCGACCTTTGCGGCGCACGACTTTGCAATCCGGATGGCGATTCTTCGCCGAACGCAATGAACTCAAAACCTGCATGTTGATTCCCTTTTACTTCTTGCCAAGAAAACGGCCAAAACGCTGCTGGAAACGTGCAGTGCTGCCCTCTTTGGAGAACTCCTTCTGCTTGCCGGTGTAGTACGGATGCGAAGCAGAAGAGACGTCGATAGTGACATACGGCCAGTTTTCACCGTCCAACTCAATGGTGCGATCGGTGTTAATGGTCGATCCCACCTTAAAGTAGGCATTGGCACTCAGGTCGTGGAATACCACGGTACGATAATTTGGATGGATACCTGCTTTCATGATGCACTCTCATGTAATGTTATACTATAACAATAATTATGCGCTGCACGGCAGAGCGGATCAAGTACAAAATGCATCCGCAGCTAAATTAATGAGAGTGATTTGCATTAAGCAGATGAAGCAAAAGAAAAAGGCCGCATAAGCGGCCTTTTTTCAGGAGGGAAACAGCACTGAGTTATCAGTGATGCTCGACCGGATGGCTGTGTTCTATGTCTTCAGACTTCTTGCCGAAGCGGCGGCGAACCACCACGAAGAACACCGGAACAAAGAACAGGGCCAGCACGGTGGCGGTAATCATCCCGCCCATAACGCCGGTACCTACCGCGTTCTGTGCGCCGGAGCCTGCACCGTTACTGATAACCAACGGCAGTACCCCGAGGATGAAGGCCAGTGAGGTCATCAGGATTGGACGCAGACGCATACGTACCGCATCGAGCGTCGCTTCGATCAAACCCTTGCCCTCTTTCTCCATCAGATCCTTGGCGAATTCCACTATCAGGATGGCGTTCTTCGCCGACAGACCTATGGTGGTCAACAGCCCCACCTGGAAGTAAACGTCGTTGTTCATGCCGCGCATGGTTGCTGCCAGCAGAGCACCGATAACCCCTAGCGGCAGTACCAGCATGACCGAGAACGGAATCGACCAGCTTTCATACAGCGCTGCCAGACACAGGAATACGACCAGAATCGAAATGGCGTACAGCGCAGGCGCCTGGTTACCGGACAGACGTTCCTGATAGGACATACCGGTCCAATCGTAACCAATACCGCTCGGTAGTTTGGACGCCAGCTCTTCCATCATGTTCATCGCCTCACCGGTACTCTTACCCGGTGCCGCTTGTCCAAGAATTTCCATGGATGGCAGGCCGTTATAACGTTCCAGACGCGGAGAACCGTATTCCCATTTCGCCGTAGAGAACGCGGAGAAAGGAACCATCTGGCCGGTGCCGCCACGAACAAACCATTTATTGATATCTTCTGGCAGCATACGGAATGGCGCATCAGCCTGAACGTAGACCTTCTTCACACGACCGCGGTCGATGAAGTCGTTAACGTAGGTGCCACCCAGCGCGGTAGTCAGCGTACTGTTGATGGTGGTGATGCTCACGCCCAGCGCCTTGGCTTTCTCCTGATCGATGATCAGTTTGAACTGTGGCGTATCTTCCAGGCCGTTAGGACGCATGCCCACCAGCAGGTCCGGATGTTTGGCAGCCATGCCCAACAACTGGTTACGCGCTTCGGTCAGTTTTTCATGGCCTAAGCCACCCTGATCGATCAGTTCAAAGTCGAAACCTGTCGCAGTACCGAGTTCGATAATCGCCGGCAGGTTGAACGGGAATACCAGGCCTTCTTTAATCTGAGAGAACGCACCCATCGCGCGGCCGGCAATCGCAGGCACTTTATTGTGCTCACCGGAACGTTCGGACCAGTCTTTCAGGCTGACGAATGACAGACCGTTGTTCTGGCCGTTACCGTTGAAGCCGAAGCCCGCTACGGTAAACACCGAGACCACGTTGTCCTTTTCCTTGGTCATGAAGTAGTCGGTGACTTCTTCCAGTACTTTAGCGGTACGCGCTTCAGTCGCACCCGCCGGTAGCTGAACCATGGTTAACAGGATGCCCTGGTCTTCTTCCGGCAGGAACGAGGACGGCAGGCGCAGGAACAACAGGCCCATGCCAACGACGATCAGCAGGTAGATCACCAGATAACGCCCGGTACTGCGCAGAATATTGGCTACGCTGTCGGTGTAGTGGTTGGTGCTCTTTTCGAACATGCGGTTAAACCAGCCGAAGAAGCCTGTTTTAATCCCATGATCACCTTTCGGAACCGGTTTGAGCATGGTGGCGCAAAGTGCCGGTGTCAGGATCATCGCTACCAGAACCGACAGGGCCATCGCGGAAACGATGGTGATCGAGAACTGACGATAGATGGCACCGGTAGAACCGCCGAAGAACGCCATTGGTACGAATACCGCTGACAGCACCATGGCGATACCGACCAACGCACCCTGGATTTGGCCCATCGATTTGCGGGTGGCTTCTTTCGGCGACAGTCCCTCTTCGGACATTACACGCTCGACGTTTTCCACCACCACGATGGCGTCATCCACCAACAGGCCTATCGCCAGCACCATACCGAACATCGTTAGGGTGTTGATCGAGAAGCCGAACGCCGCCAGGATCGCAAAGGTCCCCAGCAATACTACCGGTACCGCGATGGTTGGGATCAACGTCGCACGGAAGTTCTGCAGGAACAGGTACATGACCAGGAACACCAGCAAGATCGCTTCCATCAGCGTTTTTACTACTTCGTTGATGGAGATTTTAACGAACGGCGTGGTGTCGTACGGATAAACCACTTTCATCCCCTGCGGGAAGAAGGGTTCCATTTTGGTCAGTGCATCTTTTACGCCTTTAGCGGTGTTCAGGGCGTTGGCGCCGGTGGCCAGTTTGATCCCCAAACCTGCTGCCGGTTTACCGTTATAGCGTGCGGTTACCGCGTAGCTTTCTGCACCGCGTTCAATGTGCGCAACATCACTCAGGCGAACCTGAGAACCATCACTATTCACCTTCAGCAGAATTTTACCGAACTCTTCAGGAGAGGTCAGGCGAGTCTGCGCGATGATCGAGGCGTTCAGCTGTTGCCCCGGTACCGGTGGCATACCGCCCAGCTGCCCTGCGGCGATCTGGTTGTTTTGCTCGGTAATGGATGAGGTGACATCCGAAGTGGTCAACTGGAAATTATTCAGTTTGTTCGGATCCAGCCAGATACGCATGGCGTACTGGGCACCGAACAGCTGCACTTCACCCACGCCGGATGAACGGCTGATAGGATCTTTGATGTTGGAAGCTACGTAGTCCGCAATGTCATCCTGGGTCATGTTCGGATCGTCGGAAACGAAGCCGGCCACCATCAGGAAGCTGCTGCTGGATTTTTCTACTTTCAGGCCCTGCTGCTGCACTTCTTGCGGCAGTAATGGGGTGGCCAACGACAGTTTGTTCTGGACCTGAACCTGCGCAATGTCAGGGTCGGTACCGGATTCAAACGTCAATGTAATGGTGACGCTACCAGAGGAATCGCTGGTGGAAGACATGTACATCAGATTATCGATACCGTTCATGTTCTGTTCGATAATCTGAGTGACGGTATCTTGCACCGTTTTGGCATCCGCGCCTGGATAGTTTGCGGAAATACTGACCGCCGGTGGTGCAATAGTTGGATACTGCGCAATCGGCAGTTTCATTATTGACAACACACCCGCCAACATGATGATGATGGCGATTACCCAGGCGAAAATCGGGCGATCTATAAAGAACTTAGCCATGTCTTACCGGCTCCTTTTTATGACTTCTGCGCTTCAGACTGCGGCTGCTTTTGCGCCTGAGTGTCAACTTCCTGCACTTTTACCTGAGCGCCCGGACGGACTTTCATCAAGCCGGTGACAATCACGCGGTCGCCGGCTTTCAAACCGTCGGTAACCAGCCATTTGTCGCCGATAGCCTGCTCGGCCTTCAGCGTACGCAATTCAACTTTGTCGTCAGCACCTACCACCAGTGCAGTAGCATCGCCACGTGGGTTACGCGTCACACCCTGCTGCGGTACCAGCAATGCGTCGCTGCGCACACCTTCGTCCAGACGGGCGCGAACGAACATGCCCGGCAACAGCGTATCGTTCGGGTTAGGGAACACCGCACGAATGGTGATGGAACCGGTGGTTTCATCAACGGTGACGTCAGAGAATTCCAGCGTGCCTTCCTGAGCGTATTGCGCGCCGTTTTCCAGCAGCAGTTTCACTTTGGCTTTGCCGTTCTCTTGCTTCAGCGCACCGCTTGCCAGTTCTTGTTTCAGACGCAGGAAGTCGTTGCTCGACTGAGTCACGTCGACGTACATCGGATCAAGCTGCTGCACGGTAGACAGAGCAGTGGCTTGGCCGTTAGTGACCAGTGCCCCTTCGGTCACGGCAGATTTGCCGATACGGCCGGAGATTGGTGAAGTCACCTTGGTGTAAGCCAGGTTGATGCGCGCGGTTTCCACAGCGGCTTTGGCAGCCACAACAGCGGCTTCCGCCTGCTGCAGGTTGGAGACTGCGGTGTCGTAATCTTGCTTACTGATGTAACTGGTACCCAGCAATGGTTTGTAGCGGTTAACCGTCACGCGTGCGATAGACGCGCTGGCTTGGGCTTTCGCCAAATCGCCTTTAGCGCTGTCATAGGCTGCCTGATAGGTAGCAGGATCGATTTGATACAGGGAAGTACCTGCCTTGATATCGCTGCCTTCTACGAAGTTACGTTTCAGGATAATGCCGCTAACCTGAGGGCGAACTTCGGCGATACGATACGCAGCGGTACGACCAGGAAGATCGGTGGTGATGTTGAGAGGTTCTGCCTTCAATGTCACTACACCCACTTCGGGAGCCGGTGCCTGGGCGCCTTGCTGTTGGGTTTCTTTATCGTTACATCCTGTTAGCACTAAGCTGCCTGAAAGCATCAGAACTGCCGCCAGAGGCGTTAACCCTCTGTTTTTGTTCATAGAAAAACCTCAAGTGTCCGATTTCAAAATGATCAATGGATCACAAGCTTTAAAACCCATTGCTGCGTTAATTATTAGTGCGTGCTATGGTACATACATACACGAATGTATGTAAATCTCACTTCCCCGAAAAAACAACGCCATGGCACGAAAAACCAAACAGCAAGCGCAAGAAACTCGACAGCACATTCTTGACGCTGCGGTGCGAGAATTCTCTGAACGTGGCGTTTCTGCAACGTCCCTCACCGATATAGCCACCGCTGCTGGGGTGACGCGTGGCGCAATTTACTGGCACTTCAAGAATAAGGTAGACCTGTTTAACGAAGTTTGGGAGTTATCAGAGTCGAAAATAGGCGATCTCGAACTAGAGTATCAGGCAAAGTACCCTGAGAATCCACTGCGTATTTTACGCGAAATTCTAATTTATATTCTGACGGCTACGGTAGATGACGCACGCAGGCGTGCCCTGATGGAGATCGTTTTCCATAAGTGTGAATTTGTCGGTGAGATGCTCCCGTTGCAAGATGCCCGTAAAGTCCTCTATCTGGAAGGTTACGACCGTATTGAGTCCGTGCTGCGCAACAGTATGCGCCACGGCCAACTGCCGGCTGATTTACATACCCGCCGCGCTTCTATCATTCTGCGCGCCTACATTACCGGCCTGATGGAAAACTGGCTTTTTATGCCGGAAAGTTTTGATCTGAAAGCCGAGGCGGCGGTGTTGATCGACTCATTTATCGAAATGGCCCAATTCAGCCCCACCTTGCGGATAAAACCGGAGGAGGGGGAGCTGGCGGCACAGCCGTTGAGTGCAGAACATCATCATTTATAGGAGAAATACCATGTCATCCGTTGTTTTGATCGCCAATGGTGCCGCTTATGGTCACGAATCGCTGTTTAACGCGTTGCGTCTGGCGATTGCGCTGAAAGACCAGCAGAGCGATCTCAACCTGAAACTGTTTTTGATGTCCGATGCGGTGGTCGCGGGCATTGCCGGGCAGCAGCCGCATGAAGGCTATCACCTGCAGCAAATGCTGGAAATTCTTACCGCGCAGCAGGTGCCGGTGAAATTGTGTAAAACCTGTGCCGATGCGCGCGGAGTCAGTCGGCTGCCGCTGGCAGACGGGGTGGAAATCGGAACGCTGGTGGAACTGGCACAGTGGACGTTGGCGGCGGAGAAAGTATTGACCTTCTAAGCCCGCGACATTTGTACATCACCCGCAACGCTTTTCTTATTCTTTGGCTCTCTGCGATCGTGATAATCTTTAGGCTTCTTTATTGATTCGAAGCCAAATCATGCATCGCAGGTTAGCCAAACGCCTTTTTCTGCCGCTCGTGTCGTTGTTCGGTGTGGAGTTCTCCCGCGCCTTCGCCCTGTTTTTGTTGATCGCTTTCTGTGCGGTTTGCCAACCTGCAGCCTCTGCGGCACTCAATGGCGATGTGCCGTCACGCAGTGAAATACAAAGCCAGCTTGATGCGCTGAATAAGCAAAAGACGCTGACGCCGGTCAATAAACTCACGCAGCAAGACCTTACCCGAACCCTAGAACTGCTGGATGCCATCGATCGCACCAGGCAGGATGGCGCGCAGCTTAAGCAACAGCTGCAGCTGGCACCGGGCAAATTGCGCCAGGTCACCGACGATCTGGCGGCGCTCAAAACGCCGGTCGACAGTGCGGCCGCCCGGGCCGAACTGCTGCAGCTTTCCCTGCGCCAATTGGAAACCCGGCTTTACCAGACGCTCGATGACCTGCAGACGGCGCAGGAAAACCTGTCCACCTATAACAGCCAGCTGGTTTCGCTACAGACTCAACCGGAACGGGTGCAGAGCAGCATGTATACCGCGTCTCAGCGGCTGCAGGAAATTCGTAACCAGATCAACGATCAGACGCCGGGACAAAACTCGTTGCGTGACAGCCAACTGGTGATGCTGGCCACCGAGCAAACGCTACTCAACGCGCAGATAGATCTGCAACGCAAAAGTCTGGAAGCCAACACTACCCTGCAAGATTTGCTGCAGAAGCAGCGCGATTATACGACCGGGCATATCGATGCGCTCGACCACAACGTGCAATTGTTGCAAGAAGTGGTCAACAGCAAGCGCCTGACGCTGTCGGAAAAAACCGCCAAAGAGGCGCAGAATCCGGAAGACGCTACGGATATCCAGCACGACCAGTTGGTCAGCAAAGAGCTGGACGTTAACCGCCAGCTCAGCCAGCGGCTGATTGCCGCCACGGAAGAGAGCAACGTACTGTTCCAGCAGAATATTCGGGTGAAGAACTGGCTGGATCGCGGCCTGCAGGCGGAGCGTAATCTCAAGGAGCAGATCCAGGTGCTGAAAGGCAGTCTGATGCTGTCGCGCATTCTGTATCAGCAGCAACAAAGCCTGCCGCAGGGCACGTTGGTGGCGGATATGGGCACGCGTATTGCCGATCTGCGCCTGGAACAGTTTGATATCAACCAGCAGCGCGACGACCTGTTCAAGGGTGACGATTACATCAACAAACTGGTCGCCGACAGCAAAGAAAAAGCCAGCGCCGACGTGCTGGATGCTCTGAATGAAATCGTCGATATGCGCCGTGAGCTGTTGGATCAGTTAAACAAACAGCTCAGTAATCAGTTGGCACAATCGATCAGCCTGCAGATCAACCAACAGCAGTTAACCAGCGTTAACAGCTCGCTGCGCGATACCCTGACTCAGCAGATTTTCTGGGTAAACAGCAACAAACCGGTCGATCTGGCGTGGCTGAAAGCTTTGCCAGGGGCGGTTAGAGATCAACTGGCTGCGCTCGATTTCAAAGTCGATTTCGGCAAAATATTGCAGGGCGGACTGAATTCACTGGTCATGCTGATCCCGCTGCTGTTGCTGATCGGCCTGTTGCGCTGGCGTTACAAGCTGATAGACACCCATTTGCAGAAACTGGCCAATGACGTGGGGCAGTTAAAGCGTGATAGCCAGATGCACACCCCCAGGGCCATTGTGTTGACTCTGCTGAAGGTTCTGCCCGGTTCGGCATTGCTGTTGGGGGTGGGGTTCTGGTGTTACCGTGCAGAAATCGGTCTCAGTGACTTTCTCTGGGCGTTGTCGCAACAGTTGGCGCTGTTCTGGCTGATATTCGGCTTTACCTACCGCACGCTGGCACCTGGCGGCATCTGCGAACGGCATTTCAACTTCGCCGCCGAGCTTTGTGCGCATTATCGTCGTCAGACGGTGCGCCTTGGGCTGGCGCTGCTACCGCTGATCTTCTGGTCGGTGCTGGGCGAGAAAGCGCCACTGCGGCTGGTGGAAGACGTTATCGGCCAGGTGGTGGTGATGTTGACCTTGGCACTGCTGGCAGTGCTGGTGTTTCCGTTGTGCCGCGACAGCTGGCGTGAAAAGGGCTCGCACGCGGTAAGGCTGATCATTGTCACCGCCATTGCCGCTACGCCGCTGATCCTGTTGGGGCTGATGTTCGCCGGCTATTTCTATACCACGTTGCGGTTAGCCGGCCGCTGGATCGACAGCCTGTATCTGTTCTTCCTGTGGAATATCGTCTATCTGACCGCCATTCGCGGGCTGAGCGTCGCGGCGCGCCGTCTGGCTTATCGCCGCGCGATAGCTCGTCGTCAGAGCCTGGCGAAGGAGAAAGAGGGGGCTGAAGGGGTTGAACCGGTTGAGGAGCCGCCTTTGGCGCTCGATCAGATCAACCAGCAGTCGCTGCGTCTGACCACCATGGTGCTGTTTATTATCTTCGCCAGCGCCCTGTATGGCATTTGGTCAGATTTGGTGACGGTCATTTCGTACCTGGACAGCATTACGCTGTGGCATTACACCACCACTGTCGCTGGCAGCATCGTGGCGCAGGCGGTGACGCTGGGCAACATGATGGTGGCGATAGCGGCGGTAATTGTCGCCTACGTGATGACGCGCAACCTGCCCGGTCTGCTCGAAGTGGTGGTGCTGTCGCGGCTGCAGCTGCGGCAGGGGACGTCTTACGCCGTCACCACCATACTCACCTACCTGATTACCACTGTGGGTGCAGTAACCGCGCTGGGGTCGCTGGGTGTCTCCTGGGATAAATTGCAGTGGTTGGCCGCCGGTTTGACCGTCGGGTTGGGGTTCGGGCTGCAGGAGATTTTCGCTAACTTTGTGTCCGGCCTGATCATTCTGTTCGAACGGCCGATTCGTATTGGCGATACCATTACTATTGGCACTTTCTCTGGTTCGGTCAGCAAAATCCGCATTCGCGCTACCACCATCACTGACTTTGATCGCAAAGAGGTGATCATTCCGAATAAGGCATTTGTGACCGAACGGCTGATCAACTGGTCGCTGTCAGACACCATCACCCGCGTTTTAATCAAGGTAGGGGTGGCCTACGGCTCCGATTTGGATAAGGTGAAAGCGGTGCTGCTCAAGGCAGCGCATGATAACCCACGCGTGATGAGCGATCCGGAACCGCAGGTGTTCTTCCTGAATTTCGGTGCCAGCACGCTGGATCATGAACTGCGCCTTTACGTACGTGAGCTTCGCGACCGCAGCTATACCGTTGACGAACTGAATCGCTCTATCGAACGCCTGTGTCGCGAAAACGACATCAACATTGCTTTCAACCAGCTCGAGGTCTATTTGCACAATCAGCAGGGCAACGAGGTGCAGGAAGTAAAACGGACGCTATCTTCGGATAAGGACGGCTCATCTGTAGGGGAGTAGAACGAGGATCCTGGGTTCAGCGCAGGCTGAACCCTTTTCACTGCCCGACAGGCAGATATGGGGAGGTAACGCCGTTGCGCTGCAGCTTTTCCTGGTAGTCCCGTTTGACAATATCCAGCGCCGCCAGCGCGGTGGCGGGATCGATCTCATTGCATTCCAGCAGGTAAATCAGATCTACCGCCAGTTGCAATTCTGGTGAGGCATTTTCTAGAGACATAAAACCCACGTTTTAATTGAGATGAATGATACTTCGTTCGGCTGAGTATAGTGAACAAGCCCGATTGGGGGGAATAATCATTAAAATATTGTGATAAATCTTCAAAAACCGTTTTCTTTACGTTCAATACTGCGCTCAATGCGCGTCAGCGCTTGACGGCAACGCGTCAGTCGGCCTTCTAACGCAGCCAGCTCATGTTGAAGCTTTTGCTGTGCCGCCAGCGTCGTCTGCCTTCCCAGCAGGCTTTCCCGATCCTGAATCATTGCAATGATCCGACGTTCATAATCCTGATGTTCGGCCAGCTTGTGATACAGATCGACCGCTGCCACCTCTTTGGGCTGATTCTTACGGCGCAGCGTCTGGGTTGCCAGCTCGCGTTGCAGGGCGGTGAGCTGTGCCAGCAACTTTTCTGCCAGAAAGGCCACCTGAGTGGTGCGATTGTCGTTGGCCGCCGTCTGCAGCTGGGCGAAGTTCTTTTGCACTTCGGCCAGATAATCGCGCAGCCGTGTACCGCGGTTAGAAAACAGCGCAGTATCGAAGCGTGCCTGAGGGATAGGCGCGTCGCCGCGTGGCGTGATCTCGCTGGCCAATACCTTGATTTGTTGTTCTAACGCTTCTAAAAGACGCTGGGTGCTCACGTCGGCTCCATTGTGGGGATAGTGGGCTCAGCTTGCCCGCGATCGCGTCGTGAAACAAGCGCCGTGCATAATTCCGCCCGTTGCGGCTGGTGGCACGGGGGAAGGCGGTGATAAAGTAACGCCAGACAGGTTGATGGACAAGGGCTCGCATGACGCGTTGGTTATTGATTATCCTCGGTTGGTTAGCGGTGGTGTTGGCGACGTTGGGCGTGGTATTACCACTGCTGCCGACGACGCCGTTTCTGCTGTTGGCCGCCTGGTGCTTCGCCCGTTCGTCACCACGCTTCCACAGTTGGCTGTTGTACCGCTCCTGGTTCGGGCCTTATCTGCGCCATTGGCAGCAGCATCGCGCCTTACCTCCAGGGGCTAAATGGAAGGCGGTGGTGGTGATTGTGCTGACATTCGCACTTTCGTTGTGGTTGGTTAAAATCTGGTGGGTGCGCGGAGTGCTGTTGCTGATGCTGGCTATTTTGCTGACCTTCATGTTGCGCTTGCCGGTTGTTGACTTATCGCAACAAAAACAGCGCTGATTGTGGCTTATGATATTCAATAGCTTTCAGGCTGCGTTTTGAAAGATGCAGGGGAAAGTTGCATTTGTCCGTCAGTTTGCATAGATTTGGGCGTTTTCGTGCGCGGGTGGCCTCCCATTCCCTGTTTATGCCGGGATCGGGTTCCAGACGATCGGCGCGCAAGTCATCAGGCAGTTTTATCAGGCAATAATTATGACCGCTACTGCACAGCAGCTTCAGTTTATTAAAGACAGTATCAAAACCATTCCGGATTACCCTAAGCCGGGCATACTGTTCCGTGACGTCACCAGCCTGCTGGAAAACCCGCTGGCTTATGCTGCCAGCATCGAATTGCTGGTTGAGCGCTTTCGCGAAGCGGGCGTGACCAAAGTGGTTGGCACCGAAGCGCGTGGTTTCCTGTTTGGCGCACCGGTGGCATTGGCGCTGGGCGTGGGCTTCGTTCCGGTGCGTAAACCGGGTAAGTTGCCGCGCGCGACGCTCAGCGAAAGCTATGAGCTGGAATACGGTACTGACCAACTGGAAATACACACCGATGCCATCAGTGCCGGTGATAAAGTGCTGGTGGTGGACGATCTGCTGGCAACCGGTGGCACCATCGAAGCCACCGCAAAACTGATCCGCCGTCTGGGTGGTGAAGTTAAAGACGCTGCTTTCATTATCAACCTGCCGGATCTCGGCGGTGAAGCGCGTTTGAACTCACTGGGTATTGAATGCTACTGCCTGGTCAACTTCGCCGGCCACTGATCTGCATTACCACAACGGCCTCGCGGATCGCCGCGGGGCTGTGTTAGCATGACCCTCCAGATTACTCGACTTTTCCGGTATTAATGAGCTATCAGGTTCTTGCCCGTAAGTGGCGCCCTCAAACGTTTGCAGATGTTGTCGGACAGGAACATGTCCTGACTGCGCTGGCTAACGGCCTCTCGCTGGGGCGGATTCATCACGCCTATCTGTTCTCGGGCACGCGCGGCGTGGGTAAAACCACCATTGCGCGCTTGCTGGCCAAAGGCCTGAACTGTGAAACCGGCATCACCGCCACGCCGTGCGGTCAATGCGACAACTGCCGCGAGATTGAGCAGGGCCGCTTTGTTGATCTGATCGAGATCGACGCCGCGTCCAGAACCAAGGTGGAAGATACCCGCGATCTGCTGGATAACGTCCAGTACGCACCCGCCCGCGGCCGCTTCAAGGTTTACCTGATTGACGAAGTGCACATGCTTTCGCGTCACAGCTTCAATGCGCTGTTGAAAACGCTGGAAGAGCCGCCTTCTCACGTCAAATTCCTGCTGGCGACGACCGATCCGCAAAAGCTGCCGGTCACTATCCTGTCGCGCTGCCTGCAATTTCATCTTAAGGCTCTGGATGTCGAGCAGATCCGCAACCAGTTGGAAACGGTTCTGCAGGCAGAACAAATCACCAGCGACCAGCGCGCGCTGCAGCTGATAGCACGTGCTGCCGACGGCAGTATGCGTGACGCGTTGAGCCTCACCGACCAGGCTATCGCGATGGGGCAAGGGCAGGTGACCACCACCACTGTCAGCCAAATGCTCGGTACGCTGGACGACGAACAGCCGCTGGCAATCCTCGAAGCGCTGGTGAGCGCCGATGGCGAAAAGGTGATGGCGCAGGTCGCGCAAGCCGCTTCACGCGGTGTTGACTGGGAAAACCTGCTGATCGAAACGCTGGCCTTGCTGCACCGGATCGCGATGGTGCAGTTACTGCCATCGGTACTGGACAATCATTACGCCGCCATTGAACAGCGGTTGCGTGAGCTGGCGCGTACTTTGCCGCCGACGGACGTACAGCTTTATTACCAAACCCTGCTGGTCGGCCGTAAAGAGCTGGCCTTTGCCCCGGATCGCCGTATGGGGGTTGAGATGACCCTGCTGCGTGCGCTGGCATTTCACCCGAAAGCGGTGATCCCTGAGCCGGTGGCGATGGTGCAAACCGCACCGGCGCAGATGGCGCAACCGCAGGCTCAGCAGGTGGCTCAGCCACCACAGTTTCAGGACGCGCCACCGCCGTTAGGCCAGGTTGCGCCACAGAATAATCAGCAGGCTAATTTACCGGATGCCACCGCGCAATTATTAAAGGCGCGCACCCAGCTGTTGCGGCAGGGAGCATCCACACCAAAAAAGAGTGAACCGGCGGCGCCAGGAAAAGCGCGGCCGGCAAACTCAGCACTGGAGCGGTTGGCTTCCGTGACTGAGCGCAGCCAGCAGCGCCAGGCGGAAAAACTTGTTCAGCAAAAACCGGCCAAGCCGGAAGCTTATCGCTGGCGTGCACAGACCGAGCCAGAGGCCGAGCCGGAACCGCTGGCGACGCCAAAAGCGCTGCGCACGGCTCTTGAGCATGAAAAAACGCCCGAACTGTCGGCCAAGCTGGTGGTGGAGTCGCTGGAACGCGATGCCTGGGCGGCAGAAATCGATAAGCTGAAAATTCCAAAACTGGTGCAGCAACTGGCGTTGAACGCGGTTAAAGAAGTGCTGGAACCAGGTAAAATTTGTCTCCATCTGCGGTCGTCGCAGCGCCATCTGAACTCGCCTTCGGCGCAGAAGGTGTTGACCGATGCACTCACCGAGCTGTACGGCAGTCCGGTTGAACTGACCGTGGTGGAAGACGATAATCCGGCGGAGCGGACTCCGCTGGAGTGGCGCCAAGCCATTTATGAAGAAAAACTGGCGCAGGCGCGCCAGTCGATCGTTGCGGATACCAATATCCAAACGCTGCGCCGGTTCTTCGACGCAGACCTGGATGAAGAGAGTATTCGCCCCATTTAAACGCCGCGTAAAGTGCGCGGCCCTAGCGACGAGAGACGACTATGTTTGGTAAAGGCGGTCTGGGCAACCTGATGAAGCAAGCCCAGCAAATGCAAGAAAAAATGCAGCAGATGCAGGAAGAAGTCGCCAAATTGGAAGTGACTGGCGAATCTGGCGCCGGTCTGGTGAAAGTCACCATCAACGGTGCGCACAACTGCCGTCGAGTGGAGATCGATCAGAGTCTGATGGAAGACGACAAAGACATGCTGGAAGATCTGATCGCCGCTGCGATTAACGATGCTGCGCGCCGTATCGACGAAACCCAGAAAGAGAAGATGGCGTCTGTATCCAGCGGCATGCAACTGCCACCTGGCTTTAAGATGCCGTTCTAATGCAGACCAGCCCGCTCCTTGAAACACTGATGGAGGCGTTGCGCTGCCTGCCGGGCGTTGGCCCGAAGTCGGCGCAGCGTATGGCGTTCCAGCTGTTGCAGCGCGATCGCAGCGGTGGGATGCGTCTGGCGCAGGCGCTGACCCGCGCCATGTCAGAGATTGGCCACTGTGCCGATTGCCGTACGTTCACCGAGCAGGACGTTTGCACCATCTGCGCCAATCCGCGCCGTCAGCAAAACGGTCAGATCTGCGTGGTGGAAAGTCCGGCGGATATTCACGCCATCGAGCAGACCGGCCAGTTTGCCGGACGTTACTTTGTGCTGATGGGCCATCTGTCGCCGATGGACGGCATTGGGCCCGGTGATATCGGTCTGGATCGGCTGGAGCAACGGCTGGAAAAAGAAAACATCACCGAAGTGATCCTGGCCACCAACCCGACGGTGGAAGGTGAGGCAACCGCCAACTATATCGCCGAGATGTGCGGCCAGTATGGCGTGGTCGCCAGCCGCATAGCCCACGGCGTGCCGGTGGGCGGTGAACTGGAAATGGTCGACGGCACCACGTTGTCGCATTCATTGGCCGGTCGTCACGTTATCAAGTTTTGATGTTTTCCTCTGATGGGGCTATTTGGCCCCGTCAGCTATCTGCAAAAATTTCCCGCCAGCCGCTTGAAAAACAACGCCCTTGTCCCCACTTAATCCTCATTGTTCGCTTTTGGTAGCTATTGTCTTTGAGGTAATCAATGAGTATGAAAGGTCAAGAAACCCGTGGTTTCCAGTCTGAAGTAAAACAACTGCTTCATTTGATGATTCATTCGCTGTACTCCAATAAAGAAATTTTCCTGCGCGAGCTGATCTCCAACGCCTCGGATGCCGCCGACAAGCTGCGTTTCCGCGCACTGTCGACGCCTGAGCTGTATGAAGGTGACGGCGAGCTGCGTGTGCGCCTTTCCTTCGATAAAGAACAGCGTACGTTGACCATCGCCGACAATGGTATTGGCATGAGCCGTGAGGAAGTGATTGAAAACCTGGGTACCATCGCCAAGTCAGGTACCAAAGCCTTCCTGGAATCCATCGGTTCCGATCAGGCCAAAGACAGCCAACTGATTGGTCAGTTCGGCGTGGGTTTCTACTCCGCGTTCATCGTGGCGGATAAAGTCACCGTGCGCACTCGTGCCGCGGGCGCTCCGGCCGATCAAGGCGTGTTCTGGGAATCTGTCGGCGAAGGCGATTACACCATTGCCGATATCAGCAAAGAAGATCGCGGTACCGAAATTACCCTGCATCTGCGCGAAGGCGAAGATGAGTATCTCGATGCCTGGCGTCTGCGTTCCGTGATCGGCAAATACTCCGACCACATTGCACTGCCGGTTGAGATTGAAAGCAAAAACGAAGAAGACGGCACCGTCACCTGGGAAAAAATCAACAAGGCGCAGGCCCTGTGGACCCGCAGCAAGGCTGACGTGACCGACGAAGAATACAAAGAGTTCTACAAGCACATCGCGCACGACTTTACCGATCCGCTGAGCTGGAGCCACAACCGAGTGGAAGGCAAGCAGGAATACACCAGCCTGCTGTACATTCCTGCCCAGGCGCCATGGGACATGTGGAACCGCGATCACAAGCACGGGCTGAAGCTGTACGTGCAGCGCGTGTTCATCATGGACGACGCTGAACAGTTCATGCCGAACTACCTGCGTTTCGTGCGTGGCCTGATCGATTCCAACGATCTGCCGCTGAACGTTTCGCGTGAGATCCTGCAAGACAGCCGTGTGACCCAGAACCTGCGCGGTGCGCTGACCAAGCGTGTGTTGCAGATGCTGGAGAAACTGGCTAAAGACGATGCGGAAGGCTACCAGAAGTTCTGGCAGCAGTTTGGTCTGGTGTTGAAAGAGGGCCCGGCGGAAGATGGTGGCAACAAAGAAGCCATTGCCAAGCTGCTGCGCTTTGCTTCCACCCACAATGACAGCTCGGCGCAAACCGTCTCGCTGGAAGAGTACGTGGGCCGCATGGCAGAAGGGCAGGAGAAGATTTATTACATCACCGCCGACAGCTATGCCGCCGCCAAGAGCAGCCCGCACCTGGAACTGTTCCGCAAGAAAGGCATCGAAGTGCTGCTGCTTTCTGACCGCATCGACGAATGGATGATGAGCTACCTGACCGAGTTCGACGGCAAGCCGTTCCAATCCGTCAGCAAGGCAGATGACGCGTTGGACAAGCTGGCAGACGAAACCGAAGAGCAGAAGGCCGCCGAGAAGCAGCTGGAGCCCTTTGTTGACCGTGTGAAAACCCTGCTGGGCGATCGCGTGAAGGACGTGCGTCTGACGCACCGTCTGACCGACACGCCGGCTATCGTTATCACCGATGCCGACGAAATGAGCACCCAGATGGCGAAGCTGTTTGCCGCTGCGGGCCAGGAAGCGCCGGCGGTGAAGTACATTTTCGAACTGAACCCGGAGCATGCGTTGGTCAAACGCGCATCCGATGTGGGCGATAACGAACAATTCGCCGAATGGATTGATCTGTTATTGGATCAGGCTCTGCTGGCTGAACGCGGCACCCTGGAGGATCCAAATCAGTTTATCCGTCGTATGAATAAACTGTTGTCCGCATAATTCCGAGTATATACGCCCAAAATCCGCGAATTTTGGGCGTATTTTTTTGTTTTTCCTGCCGATTTTCCGCGCTTTATTCTCTGTTTTCTCCCTTTGACGCCGCAATCGATTTCCTCGCGTACCTTGAGCCAGCCCCCCCTGAAATGGTATGGTTGAGCGTTTTCGCAATTTTATAAAAACTACATAGCAAGGGGATTTACGCAATGCGTATCATTCTGCTGGGCGCTCCGGGCGCTGGTAAAGGTACTCAGGCTCAATTCATCATGGAGAAATACGGTATTCCGCAAATCTCTACGGGTGATATGTTGCGCGCAGCCGTGAAGGCCGGCAGTGAATTGGGCAAGCAGGCGAAAGAAATCATGGACGCCGGCAAGCTGGTGACCGATGAGTTGGTCATTGCACTGGTTAAAGAACGCATCACCCAGGAAGATTGCCGTAAAGGTTTTCTGCTGGACGGTTTCCCGCGCACCATTCCACAGGCTGACGCGATGAAAGAAGCCGGCATCAATGTGGATTACGTGCTGGAATTTGACGTACCGGACGAGCTGATTATCGATCGCATCGTTGGTCGTCGCGTACATGCCCCTTCTGGCCGCGTGTACCACATTAAATTCAATCCACCGAAGGTGGAAGGTAAAGACGACGCGACCGGTGAAGAACTGACAACTCGTAAAGACGATCAGGAAGAAACCGTACGTAAACGTCTGGTGGAATACCATCAGATGACTGCACCGCTGATTTCCTACTACAGCAAAGAAGCTGCTGCAGGTAACACCCAATACCGTAAAATCGACGGCACCCGCAAAGTGACCGAAGTGAGCGCCGAACTGGCGAACATCCTCGGCTAATCGGTTTTTCATTGCTGTGCATAGCGCCAGGCCTCATCCGCCTGGCGTTTTTTTATTATTTACCCGCCGAATTGTGATCGCCGTGGCTTGTTGCGCCTGTGCCCTTTAATCCACCGAGAGAAATGGCGTATAACTCCCCCATCTTAATCCCCGGGGACAATCCGCATGCTCAGACCAACCCATTTGCTGGCAGAATCCACCGCACGCCAGATCGTACAGCGGGCGATGAGCATCATCAGCCATTCTGTCAATGTGATGGACAGCAACGGCGTCATCATCGCTTCCGGCAACCCCTCACGCCTGTTTCAGCGTCATGAAGGCGCTGTTCTGGCGCTGACCGAAAACCGGGTGGTGGAAATCGATGCGGTGACTGCCGCGCACCTCAAGGGAGTGCGGCCCGGCATCAATTTGCCCTTCAGTTTTCACAGCCAACAGGTAGGGGTGATCGGTATTTCCGGTGAACCCGGGCAGGTACGTGCTTATGCCGAACTGGTGAAAATGGCGGCCGAAATGATGGTGGAGCAGGCGGCGTTGCTGGATCAACATCAGTGGGAAAAACGCTACCGCGAGGAACTGGCCAATCAGTTGCTGCAACCGCAGCCGGCATCAGGCTCGCTGGAGGCGATGGCCGCCTACCTGGGGTTAGATCTGCAACAGCCACGGATTGTCTGGATCGCAGAATTACAGGACACGCAGCCGCACCTGCTGCGTGAATTGCTGACGGAGCTGGAGCAGACTCAGCGCGAAGCGCTGATCGCCATCACCGGGTTCAACGAAATGATCCTGCTGCGTCCTGCCAGTCTGGTGCAGGGGGAGTGGAATGTGAAGCAGGAGCGCAAACAGGCGCAGCAGTTGCAGAGCCAGCTTCAGTCGCGTTTCAACCTGCGGTTGATTGTCGGTGGTTTCTTTAGCGGCGAAGCAGGGTTGCACCGTTCAAGCCTGACGGCTCGTGCCACCCAGGCGATGGCGAAACGCTTGAAGTTACGGCACAAGACGCTGTTTTACCAAGATTATCCGCTACCGTCACTGCTGTGCGATCTGGGTGAAGACTGGCGGGCTCAAGAGCTTTCCCGCCCCTGGCAGGTTTTGGGTGAACAGGATGAGAAAGGGGTATTACGCAGCACGCTGAGGCACTATTTTTCGCGGAATTGTGATCAGACGCAGACCGCCGCCGAGCTTCATATTCACGTCAATACCTTGCGCTATCGCCTGCAGCGTATTGAAGCCATTACTGAGTTAAAAATCAATCAGTTAACGGACGCTTTGCAGCTGTATATCGGCATGCTGATGCACGGCTGAGTTGTGTAAAACCACAACTTTCCGCTGTGTGCGCACGCATGTTTTTGTGGCTTTCTCTCACGCCAATGTCCGGCGCTCAGGATATGTTTTCCCCACACCAACAACGGGGAAAACAATAATGACAACGGTATCCACGCTTGGGGCGCTGGTGGCATTGGTCGTCGCTATCGTCCTGATTTTACGCAAGGTCCCGCCTGCCTACGGCATGATTGCCGGTGCGCTGGCGGGCGGATTATGCGGCGGCGCCGATCTGGTGCAGACCGTGACGCTGATGATCACCGGTGCGCAGGGCATTACCAATGCCGTGATGCGCATTTTGGCGGCGGGGGTGCTGGCCGGGGTGTTGATCGAGTCTGGCGCGGCGCACACCATCGCTGAAACCATCGTCCGCAAAGTCGGGGAAACCCGTGCGCTGTTAGCGCTGGCGGTAGCTACACTGATCCTGACGGCGGTTGGCGTATTTATCGACGTCGCGGTGATCACCGTGGCGCCGATTGCCCTTTCCATCGCTCAGAAGGCCGGGATCTCGCGTGCGGCGATACTGCTGGCGATGATCGGCGGCGGCAAGGCCGGTAACGTGATGTCACCAAACCCCAACACCATTGCCGCAGCCGACAACTTCCACGTGCCGCTGACCTCGGTGATGATGGCCGGTATCGTGCCAGGATTGTGCGGATTGATCGTGGCCTATCTGCTGGCCCGCCGTTTGAGTGATAAGGGCGATAAGGTGATGGCGGAAGAGCTGACGCAGCAAGCCGAAGGCATTCGTCCGGGCTTTGCGGCGGCGATCAGCGCACCCTTGGTTGCCATTGTTCTGCTGTCGCTGCGGCCGATCGCCGGCATCGCTATCGATCCGCTAATAGCGTTGCCGCTGGGCGGTCTGGTGGGCGCATTGCTGATGGGCCGCATTCGCCAGTGCAACCAGTTTATGGTTTCCGGCCTGTCCCGTATGGCGCCGGTGGCGATTATGCTGCTTGGCACCGGTACGCTGGCAGGCATTATCGCCAACTCTTCGCTGAAGGACGTGCTCATCAGCGGGTTGACCAGCACCGGCATGCCGGCCTGGCTGCTGGCTCCGCTTTCTGGGGCATTAATGTCGATGGCCACCGCTTCGACAACCGCCGGTACCGCCGTGGCATCCGGTGTCTTCAGCAGCACTCTGCTGGAGCTGGGCGTCAGCGGGCTGGCGGGGGCGGCTATGATCCATGCCGGCGCGACGGTGCTGGATCACCTGCCGCACGGCAGCTTCTTCCATGCCACCGGCGGCAGCGTCAATATGGCCGTGCATCAACGGTTGAAGCTACTGCCTTATGAAACACTGGTCGGCTTTACCATCGCGGCCGTCTCGGCGTTGATGTTTGGCGTATTTAATCTGGCGGGATAAGGAAGAGTAATGAAAACGCTGAAAAAAGTGGTGATTGCGCCGGATTCGTTTAAAGAAAGCCTGAGTGCATTGGAGGTGGCGGAAGCCATCGAACGCGGCTTCCGCCAGATCTTCCCGCAGGTACAGTATGTGAAGCTACCCATGGCGGACGGCGGCGAAGGCACGGTGGATTCGATGGTGGCAGCTACCGGCGGGGAAATCGTCACGGTCGCGGTCACTGGGCCGTTGGGCCAGCCGGTACAGGCCTTCTATGGTTTGCTGGGAGAGGGAGAAACTGCCGTTATCGAGATGGCGGCGGCTTCCGGGTTGCATCTGGCTCCCAAGGCGCAGCGAGATCCGCGCATGACCACCAGTTATGGCACCGGTGAGCTGATCCAGGCTGCGTTGGATCGCGGCGTTAAGACGATTATTCTTGGCATTGGCGGCAGCGCCACCAACGACGGCGGGGCCGGCATGATGCAGGCGCTTGGGGCCAGACTGCTGGACGAGAATCGACAGGCTTTGCCGCCTGGAGGGGCCGCGCTGGCGCAGTTGGCCTATATCGATCTTTCCGGGGTGGATCCGCGTCTGCAGCAGGTGAGCATCACGGCGGCCTGCGACGTGGATAATCCTTTGTGTGGTGCTAACGGAGCCTCCGCGGTGTTTGGCCCGCAGAAGGGAGCCACGCCGGAAATGGTCACGCAGTTGGATGCGGCGCTGCGCCATTACGGCACATTGCTGGAACAGGCTACTGGTCGTGAGGTTATCAACGCGCCCGGTGCAGGAGCGGCAGGGGGAATGGGGGCGGCATTGCTTGGCATGCTAAACGCCCGGTTGCGCCCCGGCATTGAGATCGTGATCGAAACCCTTCAATTGGAAGAGGCGTTGCGTGATGCCGACCTGGTGATCACCGGCGAAGGGCGACTGGACAGTCAGTCTATCCACGGCAAAACGCCGATTGGCGTGGCGCGGGTGGCCAAACGCTTTGGTTTGCCGGTGATCGGCATTGCCGGCAGCCTGTCGAAAGATTATCAGGTGGTGCACCAGCACGGCATTGACGCCGCTTTTTCGGTGCTCGATCGCGTTGTCTCTCTGGAGGAAGCGTTGGCGGAAGCGGCCGATAACCTGGAGGTGACGGCGCGTAATGTGGCGGCGGTCTGGCGACTGGCGCAGAGTTAATATCATTCCCCTTTATCATGGGCAACGCCTGTTGCTGATATCGGTTCCGACGAGGCGCTTTTCCGTTACAATAGGCGCCATTAATCGACGTTAACCCCCTGACCCAGAACAGGGGGTTAGCTTGCAAGGAATCAAGGGGAACTGAGATGAAGCAAGAGAAACACGGGGTATTGCTGGTGAACCTGGGCACGCCGGATGCTCCGACCTCGTCGGCGGTAAAACGCTATCTGAAGGAATTCCTCAGTGACGACCGCGTAGTGGATACAGCCCCATTGATCTGGTGGCCGATCCTCAACGGTGCGATCCTGCCGATCCGTTCGCCGCGCGTTGCCAAGCTGTATAAGTCGGTATGGATGGACGAAGGCTCACCACTGCTGGTCTACAGCCGCCGCCAGCAGCGCGCATTGGCCGCACGTATGCCGAACACGCCGGTTGAATTGGGCATGAGCTACGGTTCACCGAGCCTGGGCGAAGCGATAGACAAGCTGTTGGCACAGGGCGTGACCAATCTGGTAGTACTGCCGTTGTACCCGCAATACTCCTGTTCAACCAGTGCAGCCGTGTGGGACGGCGTGGCGCGCATACTGAAAGGCTATCGCCGCCTGCCGTCGATCAGCTTTATCCGCGACTATGCCGAACACCCGGCCTACATCGCCGCATTGCGTCAAAGCGTGGAGCGTTCGTTTGCCGAGCATGGCCAACCGGACCGGCTGGTGCTGTCATTCCACGGCATTCCCAAGCGCTATGCACGCCTTGGCGACGATTATCCGCAGCGTTGTGAGGATACGTTTCGTGCATTGACCGACACTTTGCCGTTGGCGCCGGATCGGGTCATGATGACCTACCAGTCGCGTTTTGGCCGTGAACCCTGGTTGACGCCGTATACCGATGAAACCCTCAAGGGCCTGCCTGCGCAAGGCGTTAAACATATTCAGCTTATCTGCCCAGGTTTTTCGGCGGACTGTCTGGAAACGCTGGAAGAAATCAAAGAGCAAAACCGCGAAATCTTCCTCGAGGCGGGCGGCGAGAAGTTTGAGTACATTTCTGCGCTGAACGACGAACCGGCGCACATTGATATGATGCAGCAACTGGTGGCGCAGCACCTCTGATCCCCAGAGCGCAAAATAGTGACAGTCATCATCAATCGGGCAGGAATGTGCTAACATTCTCTGCCTGTTAACTGCCACTGCCGCCAAATAAATGAAATTTCCTGGTAAACGTAAGTCCAAACACTATTTTCCGGTGAACGCCCGCGATCCGCTCTTGCAGCAAGCTCAGCCTGAAAATGAAATCAGCACCTCCTATATCGTCGGTATCGATCAGACGCTGGTGGATATCGAAGCCAAAGTGGACGATGCCTTCGTCCAGCGTTACGGTCTGAGCCTGGGGCACTCCCTGGTGATTGAGGATGACGTCGCCGAGGCGCTGTATCAGGAACTGATCGACAATAATCTGATCACCCACCAATTTGCCGGCGGCACCATCGGCAATACTCTGCACAACTACTCCGTGCTGGCGGACGACCGTTCCGTTCTGCTCGGCGTGATGTGCAGCAATATCAAGATTGGCAGCTACGCCTATCGCTATCTGTGCAACACCTCCAGCCGTACCGATCTTAACCACCTGCAGGCGGTTGACGGTGCTATTGGCCGCTGTTTTACGCTGATCGGCGAAAGCGGTGAACGGACCTTTGCCATCAGCCCCGGGCAGATGAATCAACTGCGGCCGGAAAGCGTGAAGGAAGAGGTGATTGCCGGTGCTTCGGCGCTGGTGCTGACGTCATATTTGGTGCGCTGCAAGGAAGGGGAGCCGATGCCAGCTGCCACCATGCAGGCGATTGAATTTGCCAAAAAGCACGACGTGCCGGTGGTACTGACGCTGGGCACCAAGTACGTGATCGCCGATAACCCGCAATGGTGGCGCGACTTCCTGCAACAACACGTGTCGATCCTGGCAATGAACGAAGATGAAGCGCTGGAGTTGACCGGGTTGAGCGATCCATTGACTGCCTCTGACATGGCGCTCGAATGGGTGGATCTGGTACTGTGCACCGCCGGGCCAAACGGCCTTTATATGGCGGGTTATACCGAAGAGTCGAATAAGCGGGAAACCCAGCATCCGCTGCTGCCGGGGCATATTGCCGAATTCAACCGCTATGAGTTCAGCCGCGCCATGCGCCGTGAAAGCTGTGAAAATCCGTTCCGCATCTATTCGCACATCGCGCCTTACATGGGCGGGCCGGAGAAAATCATGAATACCAACGGTGCCGGCGATGGCGCACTGTCGGCGTTGCTGCATGATATCGCCGCCAACGGTTATCACCGCAATAACGTGCCTAATTCCAGCAAGCACGTTCGCAGCTATCTGACCTATTCCTCGCTGGCGCAGGTGTGTAAATACGCTAACCGTGTCAGCTATCAGGTGCTGAATCAGCATTCGCCGCGCCTGACACGTGGCCTGCCGGAGCGGGAAGACAGTCTGGAAGAGTCTTACTGGGAACGCTAAAAAGCAAAAGGTCCGGCAAGCCGGACCTTTTTTATATCGAATCGCCTATCAGATCGGGCAACCGCCCATCTTCTCTTCTTCGCTCAGCGTATCCAGTTTGAGAATATTCAGCATGCTGTTGGCGATTTCTCGTTCGCCCATCACCACCTGATTCGCCCCGCGATCGGAGATATAAGATACTTCGTCATCGTAGTGCGCACGGGCGATGATCTCGATGTTCGGCCGCTTGGTACGTGCCGAAGCCACGATTTCACCGGCCTCGTAACCGTTGGGAATGGTCAGCAACAGCCAGCGTGCACAGTCGAGTCGCGCCAGATCCATTACTTCAGGATTGGCGGCGTTGCCCAGCACCGTTTTGATGCCTTGTTCACGCAGGGCTTCCACCCGTGGGCGGGAGTTCTCGATCACCACCAGCGGAATACCGGCTTCGGCCAACTTTGCCCCCAGCAGGCTGCCGACGCGGCCATAGCCGACCACCAGCGCATGGTTGCACATATCTACCGGGATCTGCTTTTCTTCTTCCACCGCTTCTTCCATTATCTGGTCTTCCATGGTTTCGGTTTTGGCCAGATAACGCTCAAGCAGCGTGAACAGCAACGGATTCAACATAATCGACAAGATGGCCCCGGCCAGCACCAGATTGCGGCCGTGCTCCGACATCATGCCCAGTGTGATCCCAAGGCCGGCCAGAATGAAGGCGAACTCGCCAATCTGCGCCAGGCTGGCAGAAATAGTCAGCGCGGTGCGTTTGGAGTGGCCGAACATTTTCACCAGCAGGAACGCTGCCGCCGATTTCCCGAACACGATAATCGCCAGCGTTGCCAGCACCGCCAGCGGCTCGTTGATCAGGATCATCGGATCAAATAGCATGCCGACCGACACAAAGAACAGCACGGCGAAGGCATCGCGCAACGGTAAGGTATCGTGGGCCGCGCGATGGCTCAGCTCCGACTCGTTCAGCACCATGCCGGCGAAGAAGGCTCCCAGGGCAAAGGAAACGTCGAACAGCTTCACCGCGCCATAGGCAATGCCGAGCGCCAGTGCCAACACGGCGAGGGTAAACAGCTCGCGCGAGCCGGTGCTGGCGGTTTTCGCCAGGATCCACGGCACCAGCCGGCGGCCCACCACAATCATCAGCGCAATAAAGGCGATGACTTTACCAATGGTGATTGCCAGCTCAGTCAGCAACTGGCCGCTGCTGGCGTTGTCATTGCCCAGCATGTTGCCGAACGCAGGCAGCAATACCAGCGTCAGCACCATCGCCAGGTCTTCAACGATCAGCCAGCCAATGGCGATTTGCCCGCGCTGGCTGTCGATCAGTTGGCGTTCTTCCAGCGCACGCAGCAGCACCACGGTACTGGCGGTAGAAAGACAGAGACCGAACACCAGGCCGGAAATCAAATCCCAGCCGAGCAGCTTTGACAGCCCCATACCCAACAGAGTGGCGACGGCAATCTGTGCCACGGCACCGGGAATAGCGATATGTTTAACTGCCAGGAGGTCTTTAAGCGAGAAATGGAGGCCAACACCGAACATCAACAGGATCACGCCGATTTCCGCCAGTTCCGGTGCCAGCGAGGTGTCGGCAACAAAACCGGGGGTAAAAGGGCCGGCGAGCACGCCTGCGGCAAGATACCCCACCAGCGGGGAGATGCGCAGGCGATTCGCCAGCATTCCGAGGAGGAAGGCAAGTACTAACCCTCCGACAATGGTGGTGATTAAGGGTGTTGAATTATGCATCCAGACTCCTTCTAGCTATGCATGGCAGCAGAGGGGAAACGCAACAAAGTTACGAAAAGATACATTTAGTTTATTGCATTTGTTCGCGTCTTGCTTAGCTAAATTGAGCTTTTTTGCGAAAAAGCAGAGGATTCCGCTTTGGGCAGGGCAGTAAGGGGATTTAACACTAAATAAGTCAAATAACGTTGGTTTGTTCGGGAGATAACCCGACTGAGCGCAATGATTCAGCCGGGTTTTATCAGGGGTATTACGAGTTATGGTCCATATTAGGCAGTAATGCGGTGATAATGCCGATCAGTGGCAAGAAAGCACAGATTTGGTAGACCAATTCGATACTGGTCAAATCTGCGACATAACCAAGAACGGCTGCGCCTAATCCCCCCATACCAAAAGCAAAACCGAAGAATAAACCGGAAACCATACCCACTTTCCCGGGGATCAGCTCCTGTGCATAAACCAGAATGGCCGAAAATGCCGAAGCGAGAATTACCCCGATAATGACGGTTAAAATGCCGGTCCAGTAGAGAGAAGCATAGGGTAAAGCCAGCGTAAATGGCGCAGCACCCAGTATTGAGCCCCAAATGACATATTTACGCCCTATCTTGTCGCCGAGAGGCCCGCCAATTATGGTTCCTGCTGCTACGGCAAACAGGAATGCAAACAGGTGAAACTGCGCATTCTGCACGGAAACGCCGAACTTATGTATCAAATAAAAGGTGTAATAGCTGCTGATACTGGCCAAGTAGAAGTATTTGGAGAAAATCAGCACCAGCAGGATGCCCAGCGCATAGGTGACAGTACGTTTTGGCAGCGGTTTCACCGTTGAGGACACTTTTGGCTGACCTTTTGTTGCCCGGTGCTGATGTTGATACCATTTGCTGACTTGCAACAGCACCACAATAGCCAACAGCGCGGCCAGTGAGAACCAGGCCACGTTACCTTTGCCATAAGGCGCAATAATCAGCGCGGCCAGCAGGGGGCCGAGAGAGCTGCCAAAGTTACCGCCGACCTGGAACAACGATTGAGCCAGGCCATGTCGGCCACCGGAGGCCATGCGCGCAACGCGGGAGGACTCAGGGTGGAACACCGAGGAACCGGTGCCGACCAGCGCCGCCGCCAGCAGCACCAGCGGGAAGGTATTGGCGACGGACAGCAGCAGCAGCCCACACAGCGTAAAGCCCATGCCGATCGGCAACGAATAGGGCTGCGGGTGTTTATCCGTGTAGTAACCGATTAACGGTTGCAATAAGGAAGCCGTGAGCTGATAGGTCAGAGTAATCATGCCGATCTGCACGAAGCTCAGGCTGAAGTCAGCCTGCAGGATCGGGTAAATCGCCAGGATCAGCGATTGAATCATGTCGTTAAGCAGGTGAGAGACGCTGATGGCACCGAGAATCGAGAATGCAGTCCCTTTAACCGCGCTGCCCTTGGCCGGTGGCATGGCAGTATCGCTACGGTCGGTCATTTTATTATTAGCCTGGTAAGTTTTAGAGGACAGAGCAGATATCTTAGCAAGTTGTTCAATATTTGCCATATCCGACATAATTTGACGTATATCGCAAAAATTTGAAATCAAAGGGCTTTGTTTCGCGTTACAATTTCGGTCACCTCAAAAAAGCCGTTAATGATCATATGGAGTTCTGCCATGCGCTTTTCGTTAAAAACCACCGCATGCGCTTTGGCCGTATCCCTGACTTTCCTGTCGGGAGCCGCCAGCGCCTGGGAAAAGGATAAGACCTACGACATCACCATTTTGCACACCAACGATCACCACGGCCATTTCTGGCAGAACGATCATGGCGAATATGGCTTGGGTGCACAGAAAACCTTGGTAGACAGCATCCGTCAGGAAGTCGCGGCGCAGGGGGGCAGCCTGTTGCTGCTGTCGGGCGGTGATATCAACACCGGCGTGCCGGAATCCGATCTGCAAGATGCCGAACCGGACTTCCGCGGCATGAATCTGGTGGGTTACGACGCAATGGCGATCGGCAACCATGAATTCGACAACCCGCTCAGCGTACTGCGTCAGCAGGAGAAATGGGCGACTTTCCCTCTGCTGTCGGCCAACATTTATCAAAAAAGCACCCAGCAGCGTCTGTTCAAGCCCTATGCCTTATTTGACAAGCAGGGGATCAAGATTGCGGTCATCGGCCTGACGACGGATGACACGGCCAAGATTGGCAACCCGGAATATTTTACCGACATCGAGTTCCGTGTGCCTGCACAGGAAGCCAAACAGGTAGTGGAGCAATTGCGTAAGGACGAAAAGCCGGACGTGATTATCGCCGCAACGCACATGGGCCATTACGATGACGGCAATCATGGCTCCAACGCGCCGGGCGATGTTGAGATGGCGCGCAGCCTGCCTGCCGGCTATCTGGACATGATCGTTGGTGGTCATTCGCAGGATCCGGTCTGTATGGCGGGCGAGAACCACAAGCAGGTGGATTATGTGCCGGGTACACCGTGCGCGCCGGATCGTCAGAACGGCACCTGGATTGTGCAGGCGCATGAGTGGGGCAAGTACGTGGGCCGCGCCGATTTCCAGTTCCGTAACGGTGAGCTGAAGCTGGTGCATTACCAACTGATCCCGGTCAACCTGAAGAAGAAGGTGGAGAAAGCCGACGGCACCAGTGAGCGCGTGTTTTACACCCAACAGATCGCAGAAGATCCTTCCATGATGAAGCTGCTGACGCCGTTCCAGGAAAAAGGTAAGGCGCAGTTGGACGTCAAGATTGGCAGCGTCAACGGCAAGCTGGAAGGCGACCGCAGCAAAGTGCGCTTTGTACAGACCAACCTGTCACGCGTCTTGTTGGCAGCACAGATGGAACGTGCCGAGGCTGACTTTGCGGTGATGAGCGGTGGCGGGGTGCGTGACTCGATTGAAGGCGGCGATATCACCTATAAAAACGTGCTGAAAGTGCAGCCATTCGGCAATACGCTGGTCTACGTAGAGATGAAAGGCAGCGACGTGGAAAAATACCTGGCGGTAGTCGCCAACATGAAGGTAGATTCCGGGGCCTATGCGCAGTTTGCCAACGTTAGCCTAACGGCGGACGGTCAGGGCGTCAGCAACGTCAAGATCAAAGGGGAACCGCTGCAGGCGGACAAAACCTACCGTATGGCCACGTTGAACTTCAATGCGTTGGGCGGCGACGGTTATCCGAAGCTGGATACCCTGCCAAGCTACGTCAACACCGGGTTTATCGATGCCGAAGTCTTGAAGCAATACATCGAGAAGCACTCACCGCTGGACGCAGCGGCCTATGAGCCTAAAGGCGAGATCGTTTATCAATAATATTATGGCGGCTTTTACCGGTTAAAAGCCGCCGTCGATTTTCCCCGCATTACCACACTTCTAGTATAAAAGAATTCTAATATTATTAATTTCAATATTGTTTTCCCTGTCTTGCATAATTGTATTTCTATTTTCTTTGTCTATACCTTTAGGGTTAATGATTTTATCTTTCTTAAATCATAATTTTTCCAGGGAATAAAGATCAGCGAAATAATCGTGATTGAAGAGGAAATGAAATGTACAGGACAGCAGTGCTTTTATATGGCGTCGTCGGCTATTTTTTAGGGTTGGTTGGCTTTGTTTTGCTTATTTTATTACTTAACGGCTGGGGGCTGAGAAATATGGTCGCCGTTAGGGAGGATACCGACGTATGGCCCTGGCTGGTGAATATCGTTTTGCTTTTGCTGTTTGGCTTGGTGCATTCCGTTATGGCCCATGAGAGGTTCAAGGCCCGTTTGGCGTTGTCCCCGGCATTGGAAAGAAGCTCCTATGTGTTAATTGCCGGTGCGTCGTTGGCGCTACTGGCGCTTGCGTGGCAACCACTGCCGGGCGTCTTGTGGCGGTTACCGCCAGACAGTGTTGCCGCATGGGGGCTTAACGGTATTAGTGCGCTAGGGTGGCTCGTGGTCTTTGCGTCAACCTGCATGATCAGCCACACCGACTTATTTGGCTTGCGACAATCCTGGCTGCAATGGAGAGAACGCCAATATACCGATTTGCCTTTTCAGGTAAGAGGATTTTACCGGTTGACGCGGCATCCCATGATGACGGGAATGTTACTGGCATTTTGGTTCACTCCAGAGATGACCGCTGGGCGTCTATTATTTAATTCAGGTATGACATTATATATTTTGGTGGGTGTTTATTTTGAAGAACGTAGCCTGCTTAAAGCTTTAGGGGCGGATTATCAGCGGTATTGCCGACATGTTCCCATGTTGTTGCCGCGAATGGGGATACGGAATAAGCCGACGGAGTAATCAGATCCCGCGGCCGACGTTGGGACTGCGGCCGCGTCATCAGGCTACTAGTCGCGCTTGGCGATATCGGCGAAGCTGCCGGCCAACAGCCGGCAAAGATCTTGCGCCGCCAGTTCGATGTCCAGCCCGCGTTTACCGCCGGAGACATAAATGGTGGCGAACTGCTGTGCCGGGCTGTCGATCACCGTTGGCAGCCGCTTTTTTTGCCCCAGCGGGCTGATGCCGCCGACCAGATAACCCGTCACGCGCTGCGCCAGTAGCGGATCGGCCATCTCTGCCTTTTTGGCGCCGAGCGCACGTGCGACCTTTTTCAGATCCAACTGTGTAGCTACCGGCGTGACCGCCACTGCCAGATGTTTGGCGTCGCCGTTCAGCGCCACCAGTAACGTTTTATAAACGCGGTCTGCATCCAGCCCCAATTTTTTCACTGCTTCATCGCCGAAGTTGGTTTCAGCACTGTCGTGATGATAAGGATGAAGGGTAAAAGCGACTTTTTGTTTCTCAAGCAGGATCACTGCGGGCGTCATGTGTTTTCCTCTTCCCTGTTAAGCGGGAGGTTGCAAACGGATGCAACAAAATTACAAAAATATAACGGTAACAGCAACCTGAGTGGCAGGCGCGTAAAGCGGGTTGCCAAGATGTTCACTGGGTTGCTACCCTGTCTGTTGTAACCGTTAACACGGTTGCTATGCGTATAACTAAAATACAAGAAATTCCTCTTTGACTGGCCAGTAGCGATATTGGCCACTTTTTTACTGCGCCTGCAGCATCGCCGGCAGATTATCCTCGCCATACAGATGCAGTGCGCCTACCGCCACCACGTAATTTCCTGGCGGTAACGCCTCCAGCTTTTGTTGCCAGTCGCGATTTCGTTGGTGCATCAACACGTCATACAGATCGGCGCTGAATGTGGCGGGCAGGGTTTCGAGCATACCGCTGGGTTTTGCGTCTAGCCACCAACTCACCATGGTTTGCAGCAAGCGTGCGTTGGTGTGCCAGTGCTCCAGCGTGTCGCGCAGCAGCGCTATTCCTCCCTCCGGTAACTGTTCCAGCATACTCATCTGGTGTTCCGCCCCTTCCAGCTCAATCACCTTTTTATGCTGGTCTCTGGCCGCCTGCAACAGTTGATAATCCACGCCGTATTCGGCGCGTAATCCCAATCGCTGAGCCTGACGGGCTTGCATCATTAACGCTACCTGCCAGCCGGGCAGGGTGGAAAAACTGTCGGCGTCGGCACCCAGCTCCTGGCACAGCGTCAGCAATTGCTGAAATTCTGACTCTGAGAGCCGCTGTTCAAGCTCCGGTTGCTGTTCGATGTGGTCAAAGGGCGAGGCGGAACCGGTGATGTCGGCTTCAACAATCAGGGCATCTGCCTGTTTGAGGCGAGCTGCCAGCTTGGCCGGCAGCGGCGACATATCCACCGTGCCCATATGGATGCTGCCCACCAGATGGAACTGACGATCGCCGGGCAGCCGAATATCCAGCGCCGGGTAGGCGTAAGTCATCGGGGATATCAGGCCGAGAAAGGCGGCGATTCGGCGTAACAGTTGACCCATACAGCGTGGCTCCTGAATAGCGTGTTCACCCTTGGCTTGGCAAGGTGAGGATTCCCCATGCTAAACGCTATCCGCCGGACAAGAAAGCCTGAAGAGTGAAGGAATTATCCCAAAGAAAAAGGGGCGCACTATTTGCGCCCCTTGGGTATTTAGCGTTTGGGTTTAAAACGCAGCAGTCGGTTGGCGTTACTGACCACGGTAATGGAGGACAGCGCCATAGCAGCGCCCGCCACCACCGGGCTGAGCAGGGTGCCGGTCAACGGATACAGTACCCCGGCGGCAATCGGGATGCCGAGCGTGTTGTAAACAAAGGCCCCCAGCAGGTTCTGCTTCATATTGCGCAATGTGGCTTTAGACAGCTCAAGCGCATCGGCGACGCCGTTCAGGCTGTGGCGCATCAGGGTGATGGCGGCAGTCTCAATGGCGATATCGCTGCCGCCTCCCATGGCAATGCCGACATCGGCCTGCGCCAGCGCCGGCGCGTCGTTGATACCGTCGCCGATCATGGCTACGCGGTGACCCTGCGCCTGCAGCTGTTTGATCGCTTCGGCTTTGCCCTCCGGCAACACGCCGGCAATCACCCGGTCGATACCGGCCTCTTTGGCAATGGCGTTGGCGGTCACCGGGTTATCGCCGGTTAACATCACCAACTGATAGCCCTGACGGTGCAAGCGCTGTAGCGCTTCAACGCTGTCGGCGCGCAGCGGATCACGGATGGCGAACAGCGCGGCCGGCTTACCCTCGACGGCCAGCAGCACCGGCGTAATGCCGCGCTCTGCCTGTTGCTGCATCTGTGTGTCCAGCTCGGTGGTGGCCACCTGATGCTGTTGTAATAACGCAGCATTGCCCAGCAGCAACTTCATGCCGTCCACTTCGCCGCTAACGCCGGCACCGCGCAGGGTACGGAACTGCTTAACCTGCGGCAGCGCTTGTCCTTCGGCGTGATCAACGATGGCACGGGCCAGCGGGTGGCTGGCGCCCTGTTCCAATGCGGCAGCCCAGCGCAGTGCCTGCTGCTCGCTCGCCTGGTTAAACGTGAGGATTTCTACCACCCGCGGCTGACCTTCGGTCAGGGTGCCGGTTTTATCAAACACCAGGGTGTCGAGTTGGCTTGCCTGCTGCAAGGCATCGGCATGACGTACCAACACGCCAAATTCGGCGGCGCGGCCCACTCCGGAGATGATCGACATCGGCGTCGCCAAACCCAGTGCGCAAGGGCAGGCGATGATCAAGACCGTGGTGGCAATCACCAGTGTATAAACCAGCTGCGGTTGCGGGCCGAAGAAATACCAGATTGCGGCGCTGAACAGGGCGATAGCCACTACCGTCGGGACGAATACTGCAGAAATGCGATCCGCCAGCTTACCGATCTCAGGCTTACTGCTCTGCGCCTGACGCACCAGCTTGATGATGCGTGCTAGGGTGGTTTTGCTGCCGATAGCGCCGGCACGGAATAGCACACTGCCGTCATCGACCACCGTCCCGGCATGTACGGTATCACCCACGCTTTTTTGTTGCGGCACCGCCTCGCCGGTCAGCATTGCTTCATCCAGCCAGACTTCACCCTGAATTATCTCACCGTCTACCGGAATACGATCGCCGGTCGTCAGCCGCAGCGTCATGCCGAGCTGCACCTGCGCCAACGGGATGCTTTTCTCGCCATCGTCGGTCACCAGGCGCGCCGTCGGCGGCGTCAGATCCAACAGCCGTTCCAGCGCCTGCGATGAGCGTTGGCGAGCGCGTTGTTCCAACGCATGGCCCAGGTTTATCAGACCGATGATCATTGCGCTGGCTTCGTAGTACAGATGCCGCGCCGCCATCGGGAAGAAATCCGGCCACAGGTTGACGCTGATTGAGTAAAGCCAGGCGGCACCGGTGCCCAGTGCGACCAGGGTGTCCATGGTGGCGCTGCCGTTCATCAGCGCGCGCCAGGCATTACGATAGAAATGCCCGCCGGCGAACACCATCACCGCCAGCGTGAGCAGGCCGACCAGCAGCCACGGACGCTGAGTTTCCGGCGTCAGTGACATGCTGCCACCAAACAGCCCCCAGGCCATCAAGGGGATACCCAGCGCCAGGCCAAGCGCGGCTTGCCAGCGAAAACGCTTCATATTGGCCTGCGCAGTTTGCTGTTGGCGCTCGCGGCGTTCGGTTTCGTCCTGGATCATTTCTGCGCCGTAACCGGCTTTCTCGACCGCCGCGACCAGCGCTTGCGGATCGGCGCTGCCGGTGATCAGCGCGCTGCGTTCCGCCAGATTGACGCGCGCCTGATCTACACCGGATACGCTTTGTAGTGCATTTTGCACTTTACTGACGCAGCTGGCGCAGCTCATGCCACTGAGCAAAAGCTGCACGCTGTCATCATCATCGCCATTAGAGGTTGCCGGAAGGGGAGACGAGGCCGTTGCCTGGGTTTCCGGCAATACAGGGACTGATTCAGTCAACGGCTCAGTTTTTGGGGAGGTAGCGGCTCCGGCAAGGCTGGCGTGATAACCCGCGTCTTCAACTGCGGCGATCAACGCCTCGGGAGCGGCTTCACCGTAAACCTTGGCGCTGTCGATACTGACGTCGGCGGCAATCACCCCCGGCACCGCTTCCAGCGCTTTGCGGGTGCTGGCAGCGCAGTGCATGCAGCTCAGACCGTTCAACTGCAGCTCGGTATCCGGCTGTTGCGCCACGGCGGCCTGATAGCCGGCAGCGACTACGCTGTCGATCAGCGCCTCGCTAGACGCCTCGCCAGTGACTTTGGCATAGTGGACATTGACCTCTGCCTGTTCGACATCTTCGCGGCTTTCCAGGGCTTTTTTCACCCGCTGCGCGCAGTTCATGCAGGTCAGTCCCTGCAATGCCAGCACTGTGGTTTGTGACATGATTCGATTCCTCGCTCAGGTGCGGTGTTTAAAGGTTGACCGCTTAGCCTATTTTCACTAAGAATGGAGTCTAAACCTTCCAGCAAGGGGAAGGTCAAGGGGGATAAATGAATATCAGCGACGTGGCGAAAAAAACCGGTTTAACCAGCAAGGCAATCCGCTTCTATGAAGAGAAAGGGCTGGTTACCGCGCCGATCCGCACCGATAACGGCTACCGCAGCTACAGCCCGAAGCACATTGAGGAGCTGACGTTGCTGCGTCAGGCGCGGCAGGTGGGGTTTAACCTGGACGAATGCGGCGAACTGGTGGCGTTGTTCAACGATCCGGCCCGTCACAGCGCCGATGTGAAAGCACGCACCCTGCAAAAAGTGGCGGACATTGAAAAACACATCGCCGAGTTGGGTGAGATGCGCCAGCGTTTACTGGCGCTGGCGGATCAGTGTCCGGGGGATGACGGAGCAGAGTGCCCGATCATTAATAACCTGGCAGGGTGTTGCCACAACCATTAACGAATAACGGCGCGGATCACCAGCGTTATGCCTTCGACGGCGATCACTTCCACCTCGGTGCCCACCGCCAGATCGTCACTGGCCTGCGCACGCCAACTGCTGTCGCCGATGTTAATGCGCCCCATGCCGTTGTGCATGGGTTCCGTCAGCGTGGCGCGGGTGCCAATCAGCTGGCGGTTGCGCTGGTTCAGCACCAGCGAACCGCTGGAGGCCGCCGCCGGACGTTGGCGCAGCCAATACCACCACAGGTAGGCCACCACCACGGTCAGCACGGCAAAAATCACCCCCTGCCATTCCCAGGCCAACTGCGGCAACAGCCAGACGATCGCGCCGACCACCACCGCGGATACGCCGCTCCATAGCAGGTAGCCGCTGGCGCCGAGCATTTCGGCCGCCAGCAGCAGCCCGCCAAGGGAGAGCCAGAACCAGTGCGGGTTTGCTGCAATTTGTTCGAGCATGATTATTTGCCTTTGGTGTCTTTCAACAGCTCGGCAATGCCACCAATTGAACCGAGCAGGCTGCTGGCATCCAGCGGCATCATGATGACTTTACTGTTGTTGGCTGAGCCGATTTTCTGCAGCGCATCGGTGTATTTCTGTGCCACAAAGTAGTTCACCGCCTGGATATTGCCGCTGGCGATAGCATCGGAAACCAGTTGAGTCGCACGGGCTTCGGCTTCCGCGGCACGTTCACGGGCTTCCGCCTGCAGGAACGCAGACTGACGCTCACCTTCCGCCTTGAGGATTTGCGACTGTTTGTCGCCTTCGGCACGCAGGATAGCAGCCTGACGTACGCCTTCGGCCTCCAGAATATCCGCACGCTTGGTTCGCTCGGCCTTCATCTGGGCGTTCATTGCCGAGATTAACTCTGCCGGTGGACGTACGTCGCGGATCTCGATACGGGTGATTTTAATGCCCCAGGGGTTGGTGGCTTCATCGACAATGTGCAGCAGGCGACTGTTGATGCTGTCACGCTGCGAGAGAATTTCGTCCAGCTCCATTGAGCCGAGCACGGTACGGAAGTTGGTCATGGTCAGGTTGACGATCGCCAGTTCCAGGTTGCTGACCTCATAAGCGGCACGGGCCGGATCCACCACCTGGATAAAACACACCGCATCGATGGCCACATTGGCGTTATCGCGCGAGATGATTTCCTGAGATGGAATATCCAGTACTTGTTCCATCATATTGATTTTTCTGCCGATGCGGTCCATAAAAGGCACCACCAGGTTTAAACCTGGCATCAGCGTTTTGGTGTAGCGGCCGAAGCGTTCCACCGTCCATTGGAACCCCTGCGGAACAATTTTGACGCCGGCAAATACGATGATTAGCGCGACGACAATCACGATGGGAATAAGGGTAAACATGGCAAACCTCCTGTCGGACATATGTAAACGAATATTACGCCAGCTACCGTGCAAAGACTAATAAATCAGGGGTGTTGTGCCATTAACATTCCAAATTGGCATGTTTCCAATAATTTTAATTCATTTCATGACGTTGTCCGCCTTGGCTAGAGTAAAAAGCATTGCCGTTTTTCACTTCAAATATTTGTCATTTATATTTGCGACTATGCTTTTTGAAATGACATCTAGCGCCAAGGATTGTTATGGACTCAATCAGTGTTGATGAACTCGCCCCGAAAAAAGATCGTTGGTATCGCATTGTGGAGGAATTGTTGTCCTCTGCCGATGTGGCCATCAACGGCAACCGCGCCTGCGATATCAAGGTACATAATCCGGCGTTGTTTAAACGCATTTTGCAGGAGGGATCGCTCGGGTTCGGCGAAAGCTACATGGATGGCTGGTGGGACTGTGAGCGACTGGATGTGCTATTTACCCGCATTCTGCAGGCGGGCGTCGATGAGCGCTTGCCTAAAAACCTGAGCGACATTGCGCGCATCGCCTATGCCCGGCTGTTTAACCGTCAGTCGCGTAAACGCGCCTGGCAGGTGGGTAAGGAGCATTACGATATCGGTAACGATCTGTTCCGCGCGATGCTCGATCCCTATATGCAATATTCCTGCGGCTATTGGAAAGACGCTGACACGCTGGAGCAGGCGCAGCAGGCCAAGTTGAAAATGATCTGCGAGAAGTTGCAGCTGAAACCCGGTATGTCACTGCTGGACATCGGCTGTGGCTGGGGCGGATTGGCTCAATATGCGGCAGAAAACTACGGCGTGTCCGTGTATGGCGTGACGATTTCCGCCGAGCAGCAAAAGCTGGCGCAGGAACGCTGTCAGGGATTGGACGTAGAGATACAACTGCAGGATTATCGCGATCTTGACCGTCAGTTTGACCGCATTGTCTCCGTCGGCATGTTCGAACACGTGGGGCCGAAGAACTACGACACGTATTTCCGCGTGGCAGCGCGCAACCTCAAGCCCGATGGGCTGTTCCTGCTGCACACCATAGGTGCTAACCAAACCAATTTGCACGTCGACGCCTGGATAGACAAATACATTTTCCCCAACGGCTGCCTGCCATCGGTACGGCATATTTCCGAGGCCAGCGAAGGACGTTTTGTGATGGAGGATTGGCACAATATCGGCGCCGATTACGATCGAACGCTGATGGCCTGGTATGAGAATTTCAAACGGGCGTGGCCGCAGCTGGCCGAAGAGTATTCCGAGCGGTTCGAGCGGATGTTCACCTATTACCTGAATGCCTGCGCCGGCGCGTTCCGTGCACGGGATATTCAGCTATGGCAGGTGTTGTTCAGCCCGAAGGGGGTGGACGGTGGGGTTCGTGTTTACCGCTGATATCCCCTTCGTCTTTCCAGCCACATCGTTGTTGGCTGCACGCTCGAGCCCTGGTCACTTAGTTATCTAAGCTCCCAGGGCTTCTCGCGTTTGCCGCCTAGATGTGGCGGGAAATCCATTGGGGATCTGTCCCAAATAACTAAGGCCATACCCTAAATAATTGGAGTTGCATCACGGCGGCAAGTTTGTAAGTCCCCAGTCACTTACTTAAGTAAGTGACTGGGGTGAGCAAACGCAGCCAACACAGATGCAGCTTCAAGTATGACGGGTATTAATACAGTAATGAATACAACTGGCGGCGGTACTTAGCTGCTAATGCGTCGCCGGTGCCCAGCGCGGCCAGAATATCCATCAGCGTCTTGCGCGCGTTGCCATTGGCAGCGGCGAGATCTTTCTTCAGATGCCCCATCAGTAGCTCCAGCGCTTCTTCATTGCGCCCGACCTGATGCAGTTGCAGCGCCAGCTGCACGGCTAAATCGACGTTCTCCGGTTGCTGCTCCACCTGCTGTTGCAACTGTTGAATTTCCGGCGTGTCGGCAGCCTGCTTCAGCAGCTCAATCTGCGCCACCAGACCCTGATAGCGGGTATCACGATCCTGCAGCGGAATGGTCGCCAGCACGGTTTCGGCATCTTCAGTGCGGTTCAGCGCTATCTGGGTTTCTGCCAGTGTCAGGCCAATATCGCTGCGTTGCTGGCTGGCTTGCCAAGCGTCTTTCAACAGCGGTAACGCCTCAGTGGCATTGCCTTCGGCCAGCAATTCAGTCGCCTGCGTCAGCTTCAAATCTTCTTCTTTGGGCAGGAAACGCTGCAGGAATTCGCGGATCATCTCTTCCGGCTGCGGGCCCTGGAATCCGTCGACCGGCTGGCCGTCTTTGAACAGGTACACCGTCGGCAAAGAACGCAGGCCAAACTGGGCCGCGATGGCCTGTTCGGCGTCGCAATCCACTTTTGCCAGCACGAACTGACCGGCATATTCCGCCGCCAGTTTGTCCAGTATCGGGGTGAGCTGCAGACAGTGTTGGCTGCGATCCGACCAGAAGTAGAACACCACCGGCAGGGACATTGACTGTTCCAGCGTCTGGTGCAGGTTAGTTTCGTTAATATCAACAACAGCTTGAGCTAGCATGTATTTTCTCTCTGATCTTGCGGAGCCATTGGCTTTTAAATGGGGGCGGAGTGGCGTTCTTCAACCCCGCCGACCCAATTAACCGTTGCTGCGCAGCAGCCAGTCCAGGCAGCGGCCGGGCAGGATGCGACGCAATACGCTGAGCGCGTGCGCCAGCAGGGTCACCGGGTAACGCAGTTTAGCCCTTGGACTTTCCAGCGCGTGGCGCAATTTGGGCAAAATGGCTTCCGGCGGCAGCGTCAGGCGCTTGGCAATACCGGGGTTATGCACCGGTTTGTCGCTCTGCGCCTGATTGACGTTCTGGGTAAAGTGGGTAGATATGGGGCCAGGTTCAATCAGGCTGACCTGAATGCCGGTACCGTGCAGCTCCATGCGCAGAGCATCGGACCAGGCTTCCAGCGCAAACTTGCTGGCGGCATAGGCACCGCGTCCGGCGCTGGAAACCAGCCCCATCACCGAACTGGTCTGAATAATGCGCCCCTCGCCGTGCGGCAGCATTGCCGGCAACAGCAACTGGGTTAACTGATGGGTGCCAAACAGGTTGGTGGCGAATTGGCGTTCCAACTGCTGGCGCGAAATGCTGCTCAGCGGCCCATAAACGCCAAAGCCGCCGTTGTTGAACAGGCCGTACAGCCGATTGCCGGTCAGTTCGATCACCTGTGCGGCGGCACGTTCGACGCTGTCGCTGTCGTCCAGATCCAGCTCAATGCCTTCCAGCCCAAGCTGGCGCATGTTTTCCACGTCCTGCGGTTTGCGGCAGGCGGCCAGCACGCTGTAGCCGCGGTTACGCAGATCCTGTGCTGCAATCAATCCAATCCCGCTGGAACAGCCGGTTATCAACACTGCTTTTTGCATAACTTTACCTAGTGTACAACGCTATTTAGTTAGACTCATGTTTTACTAGAGGTTCCAGACGTTCCGCCATCCAGGTGGCGATAAACGGTTGGGCATCCTTATTGGGATGCAATCCGTCATCCTGCATCCATTCCGCTTTTACCACCACCTGTTCCATATAGAACGGCAGCAGCGGAATGTTGAACTGTTTGGCCAACTGAGGGTAAACCGCGCTGAAGGCCTCGGTATAACGGCGGCCATAGTTGGGCGGGATGCGGATCTGCATCAGCAGCGGCTGTGCGCCGGCCTGCTGTACCAAGGTGATGATTTGGCCGAGATCGCGCTGCAGGTCCTGTGCCGGGAAACCTCGCAGACCATCGTTGGCGCCCAATTCAATCAGCACCCAGCGCGGCTGGTGGTGTTTTAGCAATTCGGGCAGGCGGGCGAGCCCCTGTGCAGCGGTGTCGCCGCTGATACTGGCGTTGACCAGTTGCGGATCGCCCGGCTTTTTCTGCCATTGATCGGCCAACAGCGTCGGCCAGGCCTGCGCCACCGGCAAGCGATAACCGGCGCTTAAACTGTCGCCTAAAATCAACAGGGTATCGGCGGCGACAGCGCGTAAACTGAATAATCCCAACAGCAAAAGGAAGGGAAGATGCCAGCGGAAAACGTTCTTGAAGTTCATCATCTTAGTAAACACGTTGGTCAGGGTGAGCATCAGCTCTCCATCCTTACCGGAGTCGAGCTGGTTGTCAAACCCGCGCAGACAATTGCCCTGATTGGCGAGTCCGGTTCGGGCAAGTCAACGCTGCTGGGGATCCTCGCAGGGCTGGATGACGGCAGCGAAGGGGACGTGCATTTGTTGGGCGAATCGCTGACCGCGCTGGACGAAGAGGGCCGCGCCGCGCTGCGTGCCAAAAATGTCGGCTTTGTATTTCAATCATTTATGCTGGTGCCGACGCTCAATGCGCTGGAAAACGTGCAGTTGCCGGCGCTGCTGCGTGGTGAAAGTGACCGCCAGAGCCGTGAGCAGGCGGTGCAACTGTTGGAACAGTTGGGTTTGGGCAAGCGCCTTGATCATTTGCCGGCGCAGCTCTCCGGTGGCGAACAGCAGCGGGTGGCGCTGGCGCGGGCGTTTAGCGGGCGGCCACGGGTGCTGTTCGCCGATGAGCCGACCGGCAATCTCGATCGCCAGACCGGCGAGCGCATCGCCGATTTGCTGTTTTCACTCAACCGCGATTTCTCCACCACCTTAATCCTGGTCACTCATGATGAAACCCTGGCGGCGCGCTGCCAGCGGCGGCTGCGCCTGCGCGAAGGCAAGCTGTGGGAGGAAGCATGATCTGGCGCTGGTTCTGGCGTGAGTGGCGCTCGCCGTCGCTGCTGATCGTTTGGCTGGCGCTGACGCTGTCGATGGCCTGCGTACTGGCATTGGGCAGCATCAGCGATCGTATGGACAAGGGCCTGAGCCAACAGAGCCGCGATTTTATCGCCGGTGATCGTGTGCTGCGCAGCGCCCGGCCGGTACCGGAAGGCTGGCTGCTGGATGCGCAGCAGCAGGGGCTGAAGGTCAGCCGGCAGCTGTCGTTCACCACCATGACCTACGCCGGAGACCGGCCGCAGTTGGCGGACGTGAAGGCCACCGATCTGGCCTATCCGCTGTACGGCAAGCTGGAGACCCGTCCGGCTAATGCCAAGCTGACGCCGGGCAGCGTATTGGTCGCACCGCGTTTGCTGGCGCTGTTGAACGTAAAGGTGGGTGATACGTTGGACGTGGGCGACACCCAACTGCGGATTGCCGGTGAAATCATTCAGGAGCCGGATTCCGGCTTTAACCCGTTCCAGACCGCGCCGCGTATCATGATCAATCTGGCGGATGTGGATAAAACCGGGGCTGTGCAGCCGGGCAGTCGCCTGACCTACCGTTATATGTTTGCCGGAGCTGCGCAGGATATTCAGCGTTACGAAGATCGCCTGACGCCGCAGCTCGGCCCGGATCAGCGCTGGTTCGGACTGCAGGAATCCGGCAGCGCATTAGGCAAATCGCTGCAGCGTTCGCAGCAGTTCTTGCTGTTGTCCGCATTGCTGACTTTGCTGCTGTCGATTGCCGCCGTAGCGGTGGCGATGAGCCACTATTGCCGCAGTCGTTACGATCTGATCGCGGTGCTGAAAACGCTGGGTGCCGGTCGTAGTGCGTTGCGTAAGCTGATTGTCGGCCAGTGGCTGGCGGTGATCCTGCTGGCTGCGGTATGCGGGGGGATTATCGGGTTGGGATTTGAGGCGGTGTTGATCCGCCTGCTGGCTCCGGTGTTGCCGGGGGAGCTGCCTGCCGCCGGGACCTGGCCGTGGCTGTGGGCGATCGGCGCGTTGCTGATGATTTCGCTGCTGGTGGGGCTGCGGCCATACCGGCAGCTGTTGGCGACTCAGCCGCTGCGGGTGCTACGCCGCGATGTGGTGGCTAACGTCTGGCCGCTGCGCTACTTCCTGCCGGTGACGGCGGTGATTGTGATAGCGTTGCTGACCGCGCTGATGGGCGCCAGCACGCTGCTGTGGTCGATCCTGGCCGGTATTCTGGTGCTGGCCTTGCTGTTGGGCGCTATCGGTTGGGGCAGCCTGCTGCTGCTGCGTCGTATTACGCTTAAAAACCTGGCGCTGCGTCTGGCGGTCAACCGTCTGTTGCATCAGCCTTGGGTGACGGTGAGCCAACTGGCGGCCTTTTCGCTGTCGTTTATGCTGTTGGCGTTATTGCTGGTGTTGCGTGGCGATCTGCTCGAACGCTGGCAACAACAACTGCCGCCGGACAGCCCAAACTACTTCCTGTTGAACCTGACCGAAGCGCAGGTGCCGCAGGTGAAGACTTTCCTGCAACAGCATCAAATTGCACCTGAGACCTACTATCCGATTGTCCGTGTTCGCCTGACTGAGATTAACCAGCAGGTGGCGACCGAACGGGTGCACGAGGACGATCCGGGCGGTGAAGCGGTGAATCGCGAACTGAACCTGACCTGGCTGGCGGATTTGCCGGCCCACAATCCTTTGCTGGCGGGCAGTTGGCCGCCTAAGACCGGCGAAGTGTCGATGGATCAGGGTATTGCCGGGCGGCTCAAGATCAAGCTGGGCGATACGCTGACCTTCAGTGGCGATACCCAGTCGTTCAGCGCCAAGGTGACCAGCCTGCGGCAGGTGGATTGGGAAAGTCTGAAGCCGAACTTTTACTTTATCTTCCCGCCGGGTGCGCTGGACGGTCAGCCGCAAACCTGGCTCACCAGTTTCCGCTATGACGGGGACGGCCAGATGTTAACCCAGCTCAACCGTCAGTTCCCGACGCTCAGCCTGCTGGATATCGGCTCGATCCTCAAACAGGTGGGCGGCGTGCTGCAGCAGGTCAGCCGCGCACTGGAAGTGATGGTGGTGCTGGTGGTGTTGTGTGGCGGCCTGTTGCTGATGGCCCAGGTGCAGGTGGGGATGCGTCAGCGACGTCAGGAGTTGGTGGTGTATCGCACGCTGGGCGCAGGCAAGCGCCTGTTGCGCAGTACGCTGTGGTGTGAATTTGCCCTGCTGGGGCTGGTGGCGGGCATCGCCGCTGCGGTGGGCGCCGAGGCGGCACTGTGGCTGTTGCAAAGCCAGGTGTTTGACTTCCCGTGGGCACCGACACCGTTGCTGTGGTGGGCACTGCCGTTGCTCAGCGCGCTGTTGCTGTCGCTGTGTGGCGGTTGGCTGGGCGTGCGTTTGCTACGTGGTCAGGCGCTGTTCCGCAGCTACGACGGCTAGTTCCTTCAGGTTATCGACCGGCCCATTGTTCAGGGGCCGGTCGACGTTACTCTCCGCACGACCCGTTTCTCGTTAACACTACCGCTTTCAATCCCTGCCTCGATCTGTCGGCCATCCTCTTGGCCGAACCCTGCGTGAAATCGGTTACACTCTGCCTTCGAGTTACTCAATTTATTGGGAGCGGCTAAGGTAAAATGATATTGCTGTCACCGCCATATTAGGGCATGAATGCTTATGTTTAGCCTTTAAAATCAGTGATGAGTGTTGGTTTTAAGGTTGTGTTTCTGTTTTTATCTAAACAAATAATAAATGTAATCGTTTCCACTAATGTGATCGCACTCACTTCTCTCTGGCGAATTGCCTCCTATCATACGGGCAACTTAAGCACGTTATCGTTTGGAGGCTGTATGAGTACTACCGTCAAAGTGTCGGCGGCTGAAAAGAGTCAGAGCAATGCAGGGATGACTTTTTTCGTCTGTTTTCTGGCCGCATTGGCTGGGCTGCTATTCGGTCTGGACATCGGGGTTATTGCGGGTGCTCTGCCGTTTATCACCGACTCGTTTAACATCACCAGCTCCCAGCAGGAGTGGGTGGTCAGCTCAATGATGTTTGGGGCGGCGGTCGGCGCCGTGGGCAGTGGCTGGATGAACTTCCGTATCGGGCGTAAATACAGCCTGATGATTGGCGCCGTGTTGTTTGTCGTTGGTTCACTGTGCTCAGCCGCGGCTCCCAACGTGGAAATCTTGCTGATTTCTCGCGTGCTGCTTGGGCTGGCGGTGGGGGTGGCTTCTTATACCGCGCCGATTTATCTGTCTGAAATTGCCCCGGAGAAAATTCGCGGCAGCATGATCTCGATGTATCAGTTGATGATTACCATCGGCATTCTGGCGGCCTACCTGTCGGATACCGCATTCAGCTATACCGGCGCCTGGCGCTGGATGCTGGGCGTGATCACCATCCCTGCGGTATTGCTGTTGATCGGCGTGTTCTTCTTGCCGGATAGCCCGCGCTGGCTGGCTTCGCGCAATCGCCATGAGCAGGCGCGCCAGGTATTGGAAAAGCTGCGTGACACCAGCGCTCAGGCGCAGCACGAACTGAATGAAATTCGCGAAAGCCTTAAGCTGAAACAGAGCGGCTGGGCGCTGTTTAAAGACAATAAAAACTTCCGCCGCGCCGTGTTTCTTGGCGTTCTGCTGCAGGTGATGCAACAGTTCACCGGGATGAACGTCATCATGTACTACGCACCGAAAATTTTTGGCCTGGCGGGCTTTGCCAGTACCGCACAGCAGATGTGGGGGACGGTGGTTGTCGGCCTGGTTAACGTGCTGGCGACCTTTATTGCCATCGGGTTGGTTGACCGCTGGGGGCGCAAACCGACGCTGACGCTGGGCTTTGTCGTCATGGCGGTGGGCATGGGCGCGCTGGGGACCATGATGAATGTGGGCATGACCTCGCCGGCCGAGCAATACTTTGCCATCATCATGCTGCTGATGTTTATTGTCGGTTTTGCCATGAGCGCCGGCCCGCTGATTTGGGTGCTGTGTTCAGAGATCCAGCCACTGAAAGGCCGCGATTTTGGCATAACCTGTTCTACCGCCACCAACTGGATTGCCAACATGATCGTCGGGGCGACGTTCCTGACCATGCTCAATTCGCTGGGTAGCGCGCACACTTTCTGGGTGTACGCAGCGCTTAACCTGGTATTTATCTTCATCACGCTGGCGTTGATTCCGGAAACCAAAAATATCTCGCTGGAGCATATCGAACGCAATCTGATGGCCGGCAAACCGTTACGCAACATTGGTTCGCGCTAGCCGACAGGCTGGGCATAGGATATTCGTTCAGGCATCTGGCGTTAACGCCAGATGCTGACGACAGGAGGATATTATGGCGATTTTGGTGACCGGCGGTGCCGGATACATTGGTTCGCACACCGTATTGGCGCTGCTGGAACGGGGTGAGGATGTGGTGGTGCTGGACAATTTGGTCAATGCGTCTGAAGAGTCCTTGCGGCGCGTAGCGCAGCTGACGGGCAAAGCCGCAAAGTTCTATCGGGGTGATATACAGGACGCGGGCTGCTTGCAGCGGATCTTTAACGAGCAGCAGATTGCTTCGGTGATCCACTTCGCCGGTCTGAAGGCGGTAGGGGAGTCGACCCAGAAGCCCCTGGAGTATTATCAAAATAACGTGACGGGCACGTTGGTCCTGCTGGAAGCGATGCGTCAGGCCGGCGTTCACCGGTTTATCTTTAGCTCCTCCGCCACGGTGTACGGTGAAAATGCGCCGGTGCCTTATCGCGAGGATATGCCGATTGGCGGCACTACCAGCCCTTACGGTACCTCAAAATGGATGGTGGAGCAGATCCTGCAGGATTTTGCCAAGGCCGAACCGGCATTTTCGATTATCGCGCTACGCTACTTCAACCCGGTAGGCGCCCATGAGTCGGGGCTGATTGGTGAAGACCCCAGCGGCATTCCCAATAACCTGCTGCCGTATATCGCGCAGGTCGCTATTGGCCAGCGTGAAAGCCTGAGCGTGTTCGGCGGCGATTACCCGACCAAAGATGGCACCGGCGTGCGTGATTACATTCACGTGATGGATGTTGCTCAGGGCCACCTGGCGGCGATGGACCACTTAAAACAGATCGTCGGTTTCAAAGCCTATAATTTGGGCTCGGGGGTAGGGTATTCGGTGTTGGAAATGGTGCAGGCGTTTGAGAAAGCTTCGGGGGTAACCATTCCCTACCAGATTTTACCGCGCCGTGCGGGCGATCTGCCTGCCTTCTGGGCCGATGCCAGCCTGGCGAAACAGGAGCTGGGCTGGCAAGTGCAACGCGGCCTTGATCTGATGATGCGCGATACCTGGAACTGGCAAAGTAAAAACCCGCAGGGCTACCGCCAATAGTTTTTCATCGACAGTAACAAAGGGTTCAGCTTGCTGAACCCTTTGTTTTTAGTGCGGCGTAACGCTTAAGCCAGCTTTTGCTGCGCCCAGGCCAAACCGCTTTGGTATTCGGCCGGTAACAGCGGCGCCAAAGCCTGCAATGCCTGTTGCAACACACCGGCGTCGGGATCGTTCAGGTTGAGATGCCCAACCTTGCGGCCCTCGCGCACCTCTTTCTCGTACCAGTGCAGATGCACCAGCGGTAACGCCAGCCACTGCTGATTTACCGCGGTACCGATCAGGTTGACCATCACCGACGGGGTGCTCACGACCGGCTTCGGCAGCGGCAGGGCGAGAATGGCACGCAGGTGCAGTTCGAACTGGCTGATAGACGCGCCGTTCTGCGTCCAGTGGCCGCTGTTGTGTACCCGAGGCGCCAGTTCGTTAATCAACAGACGATCGCCAACGATAAAACACTCCATCGCCATGACGCCGACGTAGTTCAGTTCATCAAGGATCGCCGTCAGCATCTGTTCAGCTTGCTGTTGCAGCGCAGGATTGGGCAGCGGCAACGCCACGCTGGTGCGCAGAATGCCTTCTTCATGCAGGTTATGGGTCAGCGGATAGAACACCGATTTACCGTCGTGTCCGCGTGCGCCGACCAATGAGACCTCGCCGGAGAAGTTAATTCCCTGTTCGACGATGCATTCGCCATAGGCATCGGCCGGCAATTCGGCTTCCTGACCTGGGCGCAGGCGCCACTGACCCCGGCCGTCGTAACCGCCGACGCGACGTTTAACGATAGCCAGTTCGCCCAGGGTCGCGAAAACCTGCGGCCACTCGGCGACGTCGGTCAGCAACTGCCAGGGGGCAGTGGCCAGGCCGAGCTGATCGAGTAACTGTTTTTGCGTCAGGCGGTCCGCCAGACGGGGGAAAATATCGCGGTTAACGAAGCTGTTGTGGGTCGCCAGCTCACGCGTCAGCGCGGTTTCCGGCCAACGCTCGATTTCGGCGGTGATCACGCTGTTTTGATAAGGTACCGCTTCCGGCTCAGCGTCGAGGCCAACCGGATAGACGGCGATCCCCAGCGGCTCACCGGCCTGGCGCAGCATACGCCCCAATTGACCGTTACCCAGTACGCAAACCGGCTTCATGCTTCCTCCCGCGGGTCCGGGTTATTCAGCACCTCGTCAGTCTGCGCCTGACGCCAATCGGCCAGGCGTTGCGCCAACTCAGCGTCATGCAACGCCAGAATTTGCGCTGCCAGCAGTGCAGCATTGGCGGCGCCGGCCTTGCCGATCGCCAGGGTGCCTACCGGAATACCGCGCGGCATTTGCACGATGGAATACAGGCTGTCCACGCCGCTCAAGGCAGCGCTTTGCACCGGCACACCCAGCACCGGCACCAGGGTTTTCGCCGCCAGCATACCCGGCAGGTGCGCAGCACCGCCCGCACCGGCAATGATCACGTCGATACCCTTGGCGCTTGCCTGTTCGGCAAAGCTGAACAGCTTGTCTGGCGTGCGATGAGCGGAAACGACTTCGACATGGAACGGGACGTCGAGTGAGGTCAGGACTTCGGCCGCAAACTGCATGGTGGCCCAGTCACTTTTCGATCCCATTACAATTGCGATTTTAACCTCAGCGTGAGTGGCTGAAGCGGCGTTGGCTCCCATGGGTGTAAGGCTCCTGTAATTGTACAAACGACGGCCGATTGCCTGCGGCGGGAGGCCGAATGAGGGCGTAGAGCATACCATGAGCGAACGGCAAGGAAAACGGTTGCGTCGCCGGTTTTGATCGTCAAAAGCGCGAATTTTTATACCCGCGCGTGAAGTCAGAAGCTTAGAAAGGGAATTGGATCAGTTCGACGGCGTCGGCGCTGACTTTGATCAGCGAGCCTTCTTCATGCCAGGCACCCAGCACTAAACGGTGAGCTTTGCCGTTGCTCAGCGTCAGCTCATGCACGGCCGGACGATGCGTGTGGCCATGGATCATCCAGTGAACCTGGTGGTTCAGCATGGTTTGCTCAACCGCCTGCGGGTTGACGTCCATGATGGCGTCCGATTTGTATTGGTTGCTTTGCCGGCTGCGGGCACGCATTTTAGCGGCGATCTTAAGGCGCCAGCGTAAAGGCATTGCCAGGAACAATTTTTGAATCAGTGGGTTGTGTACTTTTCGGCGGAACTGTTGGTAGGCCCGATCGTCGGTACACAGCGTGTCACCGTGCAGGATCAGGATTTTGCGGCCATACAGGTCCAGCACCTTTTCTTCCGGCAGCAGTTGCATGCCGCTGGCACGGGCAAAGCGCCTGCCCACCAGAAAATCACGGTTGCCGTGGATAAAGTAGCAGGGCACACCTGCCTGTTGCAGCGTTTTCAGCGCCGCAGCGATTTCAGCATGCAGCGGTTCGGGATCGTCATCGCCGATCCAGGCTTCGAACAGATCGCCGAGTATGTACAGGGCTTCGGCGTGTATGGCATCTTGCCGCAAAAAACGCAGAAAACCGGCAGTAATTGCCGGTTCCTGTGCGCTTAAGTGCAGATCTGCAATGAACAGCGTGTTCATTCAGCTGCGATTACTCGCTGACGGTAACGCTGGTGACGATCACGTCTTCTACCGGTACGTCCTGGTGCATGCCGCTGCGGCCAGTTTTCACGGCTTTGATCTTGTTAACCACGTCCATGCCTTCAACCACTTCAGCAAACACGCAATAGCCCCAACCCTGGGCGTTTTCGCCGCGGAAGTTCAGGAAGTCGTTGTCTGCTACGTTGATGAAGAACTGTGCGGTCGCGGAGTGTGGATCGTTGGTACGCGCCATTGCCAGGGTACCGATGGTGTTTTTCAGACCGTTGTTGGCTTCGTTCTTGATGGTGGCTTTGGTGTCTTTCTGGCTCATACCCGGCTCAAAACCGCCGCCCTGAATCATGAAGCCATTGATAACACGGTGGAAAATGGTGTTGTTGTAGAAACCGTCACGGCAGTAGTTCAGGAAGTTTTCAACGGTAACCGGTGCTTTGTCCGCGAAGGTGTTGATAACGATGTCGCCGTGATTAGTGTGGAAAGTAACCATAGTTTTAGTCCTAACAAGATGAAGTGAGATGTCACATGGAGCGAGTGAACTATCAGACCGCCGTTATAACATATCTCCTGTAATGAGTCAGCAGCGGCTAAACCGCGCTCAGGCTGTGGTAAATGGCAATTTGTTATATTATAACATATGTGGCAATCGCTGATTTATCACCGTTTTCCACCTCTGAGCTCAGCAAAGCGCAGTCTTAACCTTGCATTAGATCAGGCTTCGGGTTTCAATACGCTGCTGGGTGAACAACCTTAACCCTGGTTATCATTTTTGTTATCACGCACACCACGGAATGTCCCGATGCTAAAGATTTTTAATACCCTGAGTCGTCAAAAAGAGGAATTTAAACCCATTCATGCCGGTAAAGTGGGCATGTACGTGTGCGGGGTAACCATCTATGACCTGTGTCATATCGGACATGGGCGTACCTTCGTTGCTTTCGACGTGGTGGCACGTTATCTGCGCTATCTCGGCTACTCGCTGAACTATGTGCGTAACGTCACCGACGTTGACGACAAAATTATCCGCCGCGCGACTGAAAATGGCGAAAGCTGCGATCAACTGACCGCACGCATGCTGGCGGAGATGCACGCCGACTTCGATTCTCTGCTGATCGAACGCCCGGACATTGAACCGCGTGCGACCCAGCATATCGCCGAGATCATTGAGATCACCCAGCGCCTGATCGATCGCGATCACGCGTATGTGTCCAGCAACGGCGATGTGATGTTCTCCATCGACAGCGATCCGCAATACGGTTTGCTGTCACGCCAGGATCTGGATCAGCTGCAGGCCGGTGCGCGCGTGGAAATCGACGACGTGAAACGCAACCCGATGGACTTCGTGCTGTGGAAGATGTCCAAGCCGGGCGAACCGAGCTGGGCGTCGCCTTGGGGTGCAGGGCGTCCGGGTTGGCACATTGAATGTTCTGCCATGAACTGCAAGCAGCTTGGTACCCATTTTGATATCCACGGTGGCGGTTCCGATCTGATGTTCCCGCACCACGAGAACGAAATTGCCCAGTCGAGCTGCGCCCACGACGGCCCGTACGTCAATTACTGGATGCACTCCGGCATGGTGATGATCGACAAAGAAAAAATGTCGAAATCCCTGGATAACTTCTTCACTATTCGCGACGTACTGGGTTACTACGACGCTGAAACCGTGCGTTACTTCCTGATGTCCGGCCACTATCGCAGCCAGTTGAACTACAGCGAAGAGAATCTGAAGCAGGCCCGTACCGCTCTGGAACGCCTGTACACTGCGCTGCGTGGCACAGATGCCAACGCCCAACCGGCCGGCGGCGACGTGTTTGAAGCCCGTTTCCGTGAAGCCATGGACGACGACTTCAACACGCCGGAAGCTTACTCGGCGCTGTTTGATTTGGCGCGTGAGGTTAACCGTCTGAAAGCTGAAGACCTGACGGCGGCGAACGGCATGGCTGCAGAACTGCGCAAGCTGGCGAAGGTGCTCGGTCTGCTGCAGCAGGAACCTGAACAGTTCCTGCAGAGCGGCGCACAGGTCGATGATGCTGAAGTGGCGGAGATCGAAGCCTTGATCAAGCAGCGTAACGATGCGCGTAAAGCCAAAGATTGGGCGTTGGCGGATGCCGCGCGCGATCGCTTGAATGAGATGAACATCGTGCTGGAAGATGGCCCGCAGGGAACCACCTGGCGCCGTAAGTAATCCGCTTTAGGCTACAAACAAAAAAGGCGCTGAGTTAATCTTCAGCGCCTTTTCTATGGAGCGGGGTTTACGGCTTAACTACAACCTTACCGCCGTTAAACTCCACGACCTGATCGGCAACGATTTTGCAGCGTTTGCGCGTTTCGACTTTGCCGTTCACTTTCACCTGCCCATCGGCGATGACTTCTTTGGCGGCACCGCCGCTTTCACACCAGCCCTGGAATTTGAGCAGGTCGCACAGTTCGACGTGCGGGTGATTATCCAGATTAAAAGTTTCCATACTGCCTTACTTATTTAGGTTGAACGTCGTGATATTCCTCGCAGGCCTGCAAGGTATTTTGGATCAGTGTAGCAACGGTCATTGGACCCACGCCACCCGGAACCGGAGTTATGTAGGCGGCGCGTTCGCTTGCGGCGTCAAAATCCACGTCGCCGACCACTTTACCACTTTCCAGACGGTTAATGCCGACGTCCACCACGATAGCGCCAGGTTTTATCCAGTCGCCCGGAATAAAGCCCGGTTTGCCGACCGCCACGACCAGCAGATCGGCGTTTTCAACGTGGTGGCGCAGGTTCTTGGTGAAACGGTGGGTTACGGTGGTGGTGCACCCGGCCAACAGCAGCTCCATGCTCATTGGGCGGCCGACGATGTTGGACGCGCCAACCACTACGGCATTCAGGCCATAGGTATCGATGTTGTAACGCTCAAGCAGGGTGACGATACCGCGTGGGGTGCAAGGGCGCAGTTTTGGCGCACGTTGGCACAGGCGGCCAACGTTGTACGGATGGAAACCGTCGACGTCTTTATCCGGATGAATACGCTCCAGCACTTTGACGTTGTCGATACCGGCCGGCAGCGGTAGCTGCACTAAAATGCCGTCGATCTCGCCGTCGGCGTTCAGCCGATCGATCAGCGCCAGCAGTTCAGCCTCACTGGTGGTGGCAGGCAGATCGTAAGAGCGGGAGAGGAAGCCCACTTCATCACAGGCGCGGCGCTTGCTGGCGACGTAAATCTGTGAGGCGGGGTTCTCGCCAACCAATACGACAGCCAGGCCCGGAGCGCGTTTTCCGGCGGCCAGACGTTGTTTAACTTGCTCAGCCACTTCGTTTCTAACCTGCTGCGCAATCGTTTTACCATCAATAATCTTTGCTGACATCAGTGAGGAAATCCATCAATTAAGAAAAGCGGGGGATGACACTATTTTGTCAGAAGCGGAGCGCGCTGTCAGGCGCTGAATCGCGATCGGCGGTGTTTGCCAGGTGTGATTTACGCTTTTTTTATGCCAACGACAGGATCCTCTACGCCTTTTTTACCGCTCGCTGCGTAAGCTGTGGCTATTCACACTGAGGACGGGAGTCAAAATCATGATGCTCATTACCCGGTTGCACTTTTTACACCTGCCTGTTGATAGCCAGGCATGCCAACCAAGACACGTGGGGGAAACGGTATTCGATTCGTCCTTGCATCCGGCTGACGTTGCGCAGCTGATTGCCCTGCATCAGCTTGCCGCACACAAAACGCCGCCTTCATGGAGAACGCGCCTGGGCGCATTGTGCCGGAGGTTGCGTGCATGAGAAACATCAAAGGGATGGGTTTTATGCTGCTGGTATGGGGGCCAATGGCGCAGGCTTCGTTAAATGCCGCACCGGTTAGCGCAGCCTTACTGCAGCCGTTATCGGCGGCTTGCAACCTGTTGGCGGCTCAGCATGCCGATTGGGGAAACATCAACGCGATGGTGCGCTCGGCTCGAGTTTGCCTGCAGCGTCCGGCAGAACAGCAACAGTCGGATCGTATGCCAGAACAGGCTGATGCCGGCCTGGTACAGCGTAACAGCAGCCTGTTACCGGACTTAACCCAAGGGAAATGACGCGGTTAACTCAATGCGGGGCGGCGGTAATGACTGAAAATTCATCATAAAGCACGGCTGCTGACGTAACGTCATGAAAAGGCATTGACTCAATGATCTCTGACCGTATAATCCAACCCGCAACTCCCGGTTGCCGCATCCCAATGCGCCCTTAGCTCAGTTGGATAGAGCAACGGCCTTCTAAGCCGTAGGTCACAGGTTCGAGCCCTGTAGGGCGTACCATTAAGAAACAATGACTTACAGCCATCACTCAAGCTTCTCAATTTCAATATGGGACAGATTTGGGACTAAGCCTCCAAAAATCGCATCGATCTGCCTCACATGTTCAGTTAAATGATTGAGTTCCAAATGCGCGTTACGCTGAACCATTTCAAGGCTTTCCCAGCCGCCCATTTCCTGAAGGGCTGATAAAGGTACCCCTGCCTGAACTAACTAGCTTGCCCATGTATGGCGAAGGTCATGAGATCAAAAATCAGTTATTCCAGTCCGCTGCTTATCTGTATTCCATGCTGAGTTATCGTCAACGCGCATTTGCTGGTGCCATACCTCCGTCAGGACGTTTGCGTGCTGTAATATGTACAAAAACATACCCCTAGTAGCGACCAATCTGATCCCGCACGTTTGTAAGCAGTATCGTTAGGAGCTGTACCAATGGTTTTCATCGACTCGTTTACGTCTGGGGCCGAATCCTATTGTCATGGCATTGTGATCTTATTTTTGTATCAGAGAGGGCACAACTCAACTAAATGGTAGGAAGACTAGGGTTTGTTTAACTTAAAAATGCAAGTTAACAATGAATTATCAAACATAGTTTATTAACTAATCCTAGTGAGGCTCAACATGAATAATATCTTTTCTGGTTTTGACGCTAAAATCTTGGCCGAGGCATTTGGTGTAAGCCGCGAAACAGCAGTGAAACTCCAACAGGAAAGCACCAAGCAAGGTAATTTGCTGACAGTCGTGCAGGCGTTGGTTCTTCAGAATCCGATTGGGCTGTAAGCAACCCAGAGTCAGGGGGCTGCGTGCAACTGAAGGAAGAATGCATAAAATTTCCCAAAACATAATTTAAGGCCGCATAAGCGGCCTTTTTCATTTCTATCACCCTGCATCGGGGCAGAGTCCAGGGAGGGGAAGTTATGGAAATGCCAAATGGTCACCATAGCTGGGATGACATCAGTGACATTCTCGCAGTTTTCTCACCGGCGGGAACTGGCTTGGTAACAAAACGCCGAGCAGGGAAATATGCTTGTGCAGCAGTCAGGACCGATCAGCATCTTGCACACGGAAGACACCCGAAATTGCGCAATCATGGCAAAACATCAGCAGAGAGAGCAGCCATTACATCAGGAGAGTGAAATCTATCAGCGGAAATCAGGATGCGATCAAAAACAATAAATGCGCTGCTGAGCGCATCCCTGATGAATGAGTGGAACGGATATAAACGTCGCCAGCGCCAATCGTCTTTCTGCTCCTTGAATTACTATTCAGCCTTACGAACAATCAGCGTTGCAAGGTGATATCAGGGTAATATCGGCAGTTATACGTTGGAATTGAAACCGGCTTTATCAATCTCACCAACCCAGTATCCAGTCTGATCCAATGGTGTGAGAATCGCACACATTGAAAAGAGCGTTCCATTAAATTGCAATATGATTTCTCTGCACTTGCCAATATGAATTATACGAATATGAATAATTAGCTTCTGTAAGGAGGGGGTCGTGGGATGCATTGTTTGTGAACTAAAGAGCTCAAATAACTATGAAGTGAAAACAGAAGAGGATTATAGGTTAGCTCTATCTCTTGCATCGGCAGGGTTGATCACTCTTTCATTTGGTGGGGAAGGGGCTTCGTGTTTAAAAATAAAAAATAAGTTCATCCCTGTATACATTTGTTCGGCGACTTATAAGTTAAAGATGATTTTGGGAAAAGACTTGATTTAGCGTTTAAATTTAGCATAAACAATTACTTGCATTTGGACGACGTTCTGCGATTAGCCTGATGGTATTGCAGGGGCATTCAGTGCGTGTCATCGACAATGCTGACGTATAATCCTCCTCAATAGTAGGATCCTATGTCATACAACCCCGGAAATTAACCAAAAGAAGAATATGGACAAGGTGAACCTGGATCTTACGGCGCCAGGTTTAGCGAACAAAGAGCGTATTAACCAGCCAGTGATAGCTATTAGGTGGAGAGAGCAGCCTAGAGATCTGCATGAATACTTTCTTGAGCGTGTGGCACATTGGACTACTTAGAGGTGAGTATAAGGCTATCAATAGGATCCGAGCCGATTTATCAGAAAATGGTAGAAGCCAACCATAATAAATAACAGAACCCGCTACGGCGGGTTTTTAAATGGGAGCAATTCATGGAAAAAAGAAAAGGATGAAAGCCATGAAAGGGCCATATCCTCCACTGCAGTTTATTTAAGGCCATCAGCTTACTCCATATATCGGCCAGATTCCTACGAACAAGGTGCGTGATTGGGGGCAACGATAATTCTTCAGCGATAGTTGAGCCGTTGTTCAGTCGTGGTTAGTGGTCGGTTACGAACGGAACTGCGTAATACGTTGCTGTATTTTTCACCGGGGCTTTATGTACAAATAACCATATATGATGATTGCCAACCTGTCGCCGCAGAATTGCGCGATAGGTGTCGTTGAGAGCGACAACTATCGCGCGGCCAGATTTGCTACCCTCTGAGCACCAGCCTTGGCAGCATGAACCTTGCTGCAAGTGTCAGCCCCCTAGACTTCTCGCACGAGCGCTAGCCAATACGACCCACAGAAAATGAATCTATAATGGCCGCCCTGAGCGGCTCATGATGTGTTAGTGCATTCAGACGCTTGCCTGCGGTTTGCCGGAGAATACTGACTAAGGGTTGTTTCTATTATCCAGACTAAACCCGCCAGCCCCTAAGAGAAACAGGGCGATAAAACCACCGGACATCGTGATGTTTTTCATCAGCATCAACTGACTTTGTAGGTCGGGACCACTGTGAAAAATCAGTCCTGAGATGATACAGAATCCGAAGAACAGAATGGCGACAATCCTCGTCTGAAAGCCCAGTAAAAGAGCCACACCGCCGCCTAGCTCGGTTAATATCACCAAAGGCAATAATATTGCTGGTACGCCCATCGACGCCATATACTCAGCTGTCGCGTTATAAGCCGAAATTTTACCTATTCCAGCAATAATGAATACAGATGAAAGAAGTACTCTCATTAAAACTGACACTAAACCGAAGAATAATTTGTTGTCGATGATATTGTCAATTTTGCCTTTTATAGACATTAACGCTTCCTCAAAATATTAAATAATATACACATTAAAAATCAACGGCCAGTTTGTAATTACACACCGGGCCGCGTATTCAATGGCTCGCTGATGGTGGTGGCTAAACCCTGGGCTGGGGGAGTAATAGTTGTGGCCTGAATAAAAGTAAAGAGTGCTTAAACAATAAACTAACGACGTTATTATCCCCCCGCATTACGCTCACATCTTCTTATTCTCAGTGCTCGCCTGCTTATTCATGATGTCGTGCTCAGCGGGAGGGCTACCATATAATTGACGTAAGGATTTTGGTATATGCCCATTGTTATCGATTATATTATAATGCTCACCCACTTCAGCCGTCAGTAATGTACTGCCGGATAAGGCCTTTAAGTTAGGGTCGCTAAATAGCGCCCAAACCACGCGTCCACAGAATTCAGGGCTCTCAAATCCTAATGTGTCACGGAGCGCGCGCGTTTTCGGGTCTGAGTTGGCAAGCTCAACCATCGTCTCTGTGGCTACGAAACCTGGCCATAGGGATACGGCGGAAACGTTAAAGGGGGCGAAGTGCTCGGCGTAGGAAGCGGCCAATTTATCCAGGCCTGCCTTTGAAGCGTAATAGGCTGGATCATGCACCTTCGCATCGGCATAGAAAGATACGTTGACGATTAACCCGCGCCCACCGGCAAGCAACAAGCGCGCCGCATGCCAAGTCGCAACATGATGGGAACGTAAGCCAACATCCAGTATATCGGCAAGATGGATGGTGGCTTCCCAAAAGGGTTTCACTCCCATTTGGCTGTTAAGCGTGGTGGCATTATTGACGAGGATATTGAGATAACCGTGCTTCTGCTCCACCTGTTTAAATAGGCGTGCTATCTGCGCATCGTCAGACATATCGCAAACAACCGCTACTCCTTGCCCCCCCGCGTGGGTTATTTCACTGACCACCTTTTCGACTGACTCCTGGTCACGACCGGTAACATAGACAATCGCACCTTGCCGTCCCAGTTCCTTTGCTATTCCCTTACCTATTCCCTTGCTTGATCCTGTAATAACGGCGATGACATCTTTTTCTGTTTGCATTATTTGCTCCTGATGACAAGGGCCAGGGCCTTCATCTTCGCTTAAACGGTGACAACAATTTTGCCTAGCTGGGCGTTCGCTTCTAGATATTGATGTGCCGCAACTATCTGATCAAACACAAAGGATTTCGCTATAACCGGCTTTAATTCGCCACGACTAAGCGCCGCCAAAATAAAGGTTTTAGCGTTGGCGAGGCGCGCCGCATTTCCTACAATTTCGCTGTAAGCAAATCCCCTGATTGTCAGGCCTTTCGGGATCGCCAAATTTGCCGGGAAAGGGGTGTTTTCACCGCTCAGATTGCCGTACTCTATCAGCGTGCCTCCGGGCGCCAAGATCTCGCATAGCGTGGGCACACCTTCCCCCCCAATACAATCGAAGATAACTCGCGGCGGCCTATCGCCGGTGATTTCTTTAACTTCAGCTACGCTTTTCTCACCCTGGGAAGTGACAACCCATGATGCACCGATATCGAGTAACGCCTGGCGTTTGGATTCGGTTCTTGAGGTTGCTATCACCCGAGCGCCAAGCATGTTGGCAATTTGAATCGCGGCGATACCAACGCTACTGGAAGCGGCAGTGACCATGACATAGTCGCCAGAGGTCACTTCTGCAACGTCAACCAGTGCCCCATATGCCGTGATGTACTGCATCCACGCCGAGGCTGCTTGCTCCCAGGATAAATTTTCCGGATGCTTAACCACGTAACGGGCTGGGTAGTGAATAGTTTCACCATAGGTGGGCCACCGATCCATAGCCAGTGAAGGGATAACACTCACCGCGTCGCCAGGGATAAGGCCTTGCACTTGTGCACCAACGGCGTCGATAATCCCGGCCGCTTCATAGCCCATTCGCTGCGGAAATACCGGAGGAAATGCATACTTACCGCGACGCAGTAGTGCCTCCGCCCGATTTAAACCGATAGCTTTCACCTTAATACTGACCTCATCGGCGGCTAAGGCAGGGAGATCCACGTCCACAATTTTTAATACATCTGGTTCACCGACACGATCAAACTGGATAACCCGCGCCATTTTGTTCCCCTTTATATAAAACACGTAAACTAATACGAATTTATGACTGGAGTTTTTGACACAAAAATAAGTGTAATTTTATGCCTGTTCCATTATTTCATGCGTATGACGGTTTTCCCCCGGTATCCTCCGCTCTTGACGGAGTCCAGCGCTAACGAAGTATCCTTTAAATAAAATACTCGCGGAGGCGTGAAGGGAATCTCACCTTTGGCAATCTCTTTCGCAATAGAATTCAATTTGGCAGGGTCAAATTTCATTTGAAAAAATGTCCCTTTTCCTGGTTGGCTGTCAGGTATTTTTTCTGCGATATCAACGGCAACAGAACTTACAATTCGGCCGTTTGGCGCCAGAGTGTTCCAGAGTGCTTCCAGGGAGCTTCCACCGACCAAGTCAAGAACGAGGTCAACTCCCTTTATCATCGATAAGGCATGAGCGTCGTTATAGTCAACGACATCTGTGGCACCCAATGACTTGACATAATCTCTGTTTTTTTGCGAAGCCGTAGCGATGACCTTTGCCCCTGCGCGATGAGCCAAAGGAACAGCCAAAGAGCCTACTCCGCCAGCCGCACCCTGGATCAAAACGGTTTGCCCAGCCGTTAATTCCCCGATATCAAATAACCCCGTCCATGCCGTCGAGCCGGCAACCGGCAGGGTTGCTGCGACGGTTTCGTCCAGATCATCGGGGATGGGGATTAACAGTTCCGGCTCAATTTCTATCGTTTCGGCAAATGCCCCGCGGTTCACAGGCTTCCCTATCACGCGATCGCCGACGTTGAAGGTGGTGACGCCAGCCCCCACTTCAACAATCTTTCCTGCGAACTCGCCACCCAAAATACAGGGAAAAGTTAATGGGAATATATGCTTAAGCAGGCCATCACGCAGTTTCCAGTCTAATGGATTAACCCCTGCGGCGGCGATCTCCACAATGACCTTGCCCGGTGAGACCTGGGGCCTGTTGATGGGCTGAATTTTGATCGTGCCCTCAGCGCCATAACTATACATAACTGCTGCTAATTGCTGATTCATGTTGATCTCCTAAGCTATTTTTTCACTATATCCGTACCAATAATAATTAATAAGATGCTAAATTATGGACGCCGCGGACCAAAAATGAGACAGCTCATGAATATGAATGCATTGCAGGACTTCATAAGTGTGATTACACACGGCAGCTTCAGCGCGGCAAGTCGCGCAACGATGACGCCTAAAGCCTCTATTTCACGGCGGATCCGTCAGTTGGAAGATGAACTGCAAACGCGCTTGTTTGAACGCACGAATACCGGTTTCACCTTGACCGCCGAAGGAACCCTGCTATTCGAGCGGATAAAGCCTTTGGTTAACGAGCTCAACGACATCAAAACTGACATGATGGAACAGACCGGTAGCCCCTCAGGAAAATTACGGATTAGCGTTCCTCCCGTTATTGCATTTGATACCTTGGGTAAACTGGCTGCTCGTTATAGAGCGCTTTACCCATTGGTCGAACTTGAACTTATTGCTGACAGCAGATTGGTTGATCCTATTCGAGAAGGTTTCGATGCCGTTATTCGTGTAAATCCGATGGCGGATGAAGAGATGATAGGTATAAAAATATTCAAAGAGACATTAATATTTGTTGCGTCACCGCAATATAGGGAACAACTGGCTTTGGGAGACCCGCTCACAGAACTTCCTTTCATCAGTATTGGAACGCACTGGAAACCGAATCAAATTAGTACCGTTTTGGATGGGGAACCACGACATTTCAATGTGAACACGGAGTTATATATCTCCTCTCCGTTTATCACCCGTTCCACCCTCATTTCGGGAGTCGGTTCCGCACTGCTACCGGAAGCTTTGGTCGCCGATGACATCAAAGCCGGCAGGTTGCTTCACCTGGGGGTAAGTGAACAGCCAGAGCTGATTTTATGGTGCCTCTATCCGAGTAGACGCTATGTCACCGGAAGATTAAGAGCCTTTATTGATTTATTGAAGGAAACATTTTCACAGGAAAGCAGTATTCATCATTAACGGTTCGAAAAACAAAACCGGCGATCCTGTCGGGTAAGCAGTGAATGATGGCTGCACTTAAGCGTGCAAGCAGCCATTGAACCGCCTGCAACGCTGTCCTCCAGTCCCTGGCTCGAAAATCCATTTAATTACCCGGCTAACGACTATGTTGGCTGCCGACGCTGTGCTAGTTTCTGTAGCAAATCATCAGAATGCAGGACATAACATGTTGAGTTTGTTTGTTTACGGGACGTTAGGGCCAGGGCGGCCAAACGCGCACATCATGGAAAGTATCGGCGGGGGTTGGGAAGAGGGCAGTGTGGGAGGAACGCTGCTGAATGCAGGGTGGGGCGCCGAAATGGGCTATCCGGGCATCGTGCTGGATAACAGCGGCAGCCGGGTTCAGGGTTTTCTGTTTCGTTCCGACAATCTTGCCGCCCACTGGCAAACTCTCGATGAATTTGAGGGAGAAGGGTATGAGCGGGTGGCCGTCAGTGTGACTACGGCAAGTGGCGACGTCGTCGATTCGTTTATCTACATGCTGAAGCAATAACGCCGCTGCCGTTGCTAATATTTAGCTCGGGAACGAGCCATCTCGTTCCCGAAATGCGGCGATTACCGGTTCGGCAAACAGAAAAACGACTGCGCGTTCTCACCCAAAATCTGACGCTTACTTTTCTCCGGCAAGGCAGAGCTGCTGACCAAATGGCCAATCTGTTGTTCCCCCAGCGGGAAGGGAGCATCGGAGCCCAGCATGACCCGTTCCGCACCCAGGGTATCCACCAGAAGCTCTAGCGCCCGTGGATCGAACACCGCGGAGTCGACGGAGAAGCGATCCAGATAGCTTGACGGTTTATGCGGGCAATCTTCACGCACGATATCGCGCTGCTCCCAGGCGTTATCAACCCTCCCCATCAGGTAAGCAAAGCTGCCGCCCCCGTGGGCAAAGCAGAGTTTCAGGCTGCGCGGCAAGCGTTCGAAGGCGCCTGAGAGGATCAAAGAGAGGATCGCCAATTGCGTTTCCGCCGGCATTGCCACCAGCCAGGGCAGCATCCATTTCTTCATGCGCTCCGCGCCGCCCATCATATCCCAGGGATGTACCAGCACCGGGATACCCTCGTGGGCGCAGTGGGTCAGAAAGACGATCAGCGATTCATGATCCAGATCCTTTGCCCCCACGTGATTACCTATTTGCACGCCAATATGACCACACTCTTTTGCCCGGCTGGCTTCGCGGCAGGCGGCTTCGCTGTCCTGCAGGGGAACCTGCGCCAGCACCTTCAGCCGTCGCGGGTTGGCAGACGCCATCTCCAGCGCCCGATCGTTCATCAATTGGACCCAGGGCAGGGCGCGATCGAGAGCGACGTCATAGGCAAACATGACCGGCGTGGCGCACATGATCTGAATATCGATATGCTGTTCATCCAGCTGTTCCAGGCGGCGTTCGGCATCCCACAGGGCGTCATAGACCGGCCGGAAAGGCTTATCATTGAGCATGATCTGGCCTTCGCGCCCGTGGGTTGCCAACCAGGGAGCCCGCTCAACATCCAGCCTGGCAGCCTCTTGTTGGCTGATTTTAGGGAAAAAATGCGAGTGGATATCTATTTTCATCGGTTTTCTGTTGCCTTCAGTGTGCGATGCCAGGTTTGTGCATCGCGGCTTGGGTGGATCTCGCCGCACTGGCTGCAGCGGCGTTCTTCATCGCTGGTTGCATAAAATTGTTCATAAACCGGGGGGAGATCCGCCACGATGCTCTTGAGGTTCATTTCATATCTTTTGATCAGGTTGCCGCAGGCCGCGCATGACCACTGTATGGCGTCCGGCTCATTTTCCGGGCGCATCCGTTCCAGCACCAGGCAAAGGCTGCCCTCTTCCGGGCGTTGAGGAGAATGAAGCACATGGGGTGCCATCAGGAAAATGTCCCCTTCACGCAGGTCGATGCGGTCGTAACGGCCGTCATCCCAGATGTTCAGATAGGCATTCCCTTTAAACTGGTAGAAGAACTCCTCTACCGGGTTATCGTGAAAATCGGTGCGCTGGTTCGGCCCGCCGACGACGGTGACCATGTAATCGCTGTCCTGCCAGATCTGTTGGTTATTGACCGGGGGCTTGAGCCGATGCGCGTTACTGTCTAGCCAAGTATTGAAATTGAGCGGAAATCCATATTTGAAGTTAGACATTGTTATTCTCCGATTCGTAGGGCAGAGGATATGCACAGGTTATTTTTGGGGCTTATAGGCGATGGCCTTGATTTCAATTAACAAGTGCGGGTGGGGCAGTTGATGCACCGCCACGGTGGTGCGGGTTGGGCCGTCGTAGTCAAAATAGTCGGCATAAACCGCGTTATAGCCAGCAAAATCGTTCATATTGACGAGAAAAGCGCTGATCTCGACAACATCATTCAGGTCGGCTCCGACACTGCGCAGGATGTCGCGAATATTATCGAGCACCGCGCGAGTCTGAACGTCGATAGCCAGGCGGGTTGCACCCATGGCATCGGCTTCGGCCCCGGCAATACTGTTGTCCGGCAATCTGGCACTGGTGCCGGAGACAAACAGAAAGTCGCCGGCCCGTTTCACGTGTGGAAAACGTCCGCGCGGGGCGGCTTTTCCTTTAACAACCACAGCCTGGTTAGTCATAGCTGACCCTCGGTATGAAATGCCGTTCGCCCAAAACCGGAAATATCGACGCTGACGTGTAGCCCGGGGCGTAAAGCTTCTGCTGCGGTTGCCGCACCAGCGAGGATCACCGAACCGGCAGGCAGTACGCGTTCTTGTTGATGCAGCAGGCTGGCGATCTGTACCAGTGCACGCAATGGATGCCCAAGAATAGCTGCGGTGCTGCCAACCTGCACCGGACGCCCATGAAAGTTCATCACCACACCAAGGTTATCGATGGCGCGCTGCGGGTTCTGCAAGGCCCCCACGACGAATTTGGCGGATGAGCAGTTGTCGGCAATCACGTCCTCAAGGGTGAAGCGGAAATCGCGGTAACGGGAATCGATAATCTCCAGCGCAGGGCATACCCCTTCAAGCACCCGGCCGGCTTCGGCCAGGGACAGCGGGCCATTGATCTCTTTGCCGGTGATAAAACAGAGTTCAGGTTCCACGCGCGGGTGGATCAACTCGCGCAGATCCAGTGTTCCTCCTTCTTCAATCTGCATGGCATCGGTCAGTTCTCCCCAAATAAGATGGTCAACGCCCATCTGCTGCATTTTGGCGCGGCTGGTGAAACCCAGCTTCAGGCCGACGCGACGCTCTCCACGCTGCTCGCGCAGCCGGATCCCTTCAGCCTGAATCCGATAGGCCGTGGGAAGATCCAGAGCCTGCTGTCCGGTTAACTGTGCGGTGGCTTGCTGGCTGAGTGTGGCCTGGTCTAGCTGAGTGGCCAGTGCGGTAAGATCCATGATTTTGCTCATGCAATGTTCTCCTGAAGCCTGTTTCGCTGGGCCAGCAAATCCAGGGCGACGTCAACGATCATATCTTCCTGGCCGCCGACCATACGCCGACGGCCGACCTCCAATAAGATATCGGCGGTTTTAAGTTGATACTGCTCCGCCGCCTTTTCGGCATGGCGCAGAAAACTGGAGTAGACGCCGGCATACCCCAGCGACAGGCTCTCTCGATCGACGCGTACCGGACGATCCTGCAATGGACGCACCAGATCGTCTGCCGCGTCCATCAGTTGCAGCAGGTCGCAACCGTGGTTCCAGCCCAAACGTTCGGCGGTGGCGATAAAGACCTCAAGCGGCGCATTGCCGGCACCGGCTCCCTGACCGGCCAGCGAAGCGTCGACCCGCTGACAGCCTTCCTCCACTGCGACAATCGAGTTGGCGACCCCAAGCGCTAAATTATGGTGAGCGTGCATGCCGATTTCCGTGTTTTCATCAAGCACCTCGCGCAGAGCGCGGAAGCGATCGCGGATATCCTGCATCAGCATGGCGCCGCCAGAATCGACCACGTACACGCAGGTGGCACCGTAGGACTCCATCAGTTTTGCCTGCTGTGCCAGATGTTTGGGTTCAGCCATGTGGGACATCATCAGAAAACCGACGGTATCCATCCCCAGCTCACGCGCAAAGCTAATGTGTTGGCGCGAAATATCCGCTTCGATGCAGTGAGTGGCGACGCGCACTACCCGTGCGCCGGCATCATAGGCATTACGCAAATCGTGAACGGTACCGATACCCGGCAACAGCAGCGTCGCGATCCGGGCATGGCTGACCGACTCTGCGGCAGCGGCAATCCACTCGACGTCGCTGTGCGCGCCGAAGCCGTAGTTGAAGCTGGAGCCGGATAGCCCATCACCGTGGGCCACTTCGATCGAGTCGACCCCAGCGCGATCCAACGCGGTGGCGATTTGTCTGACCTGTGGCAGCGAGTAACGGTGGCGTACTGCGTGGGAACCGTCACGCAGAGTGACGTCGGAGATATAGAGTTTTTTCATCTTCATGCTCCCTGACCTTGCAGCAAACGCCTTGCGATATGCTCACCGCAGGCCAGTGCGGCTGACGTCATGATGTCGAGGTTGCCGGCGTAGGCCGGTAAATAGTGAGCGGCCCCTTCGACCTCCAGGAAGATGGAGACTTTCAGGCCACCCTGCGGCCCCAGATCCGGGTAAAGGTGCGCATCGGCCGGGGCGATGGTTTCAAACTGGACTTCCTGCTTGAGCCGATAGCCGGGAACGTACTCTTGCACTTTGGCGACCATGGCAACCACCGCCTCGGTAATCGCTTGCCGATCGCTCGGTGGCGTCAGGCAGAAAACGGTATCGCGCATCATCAAGGGCGGTTCGGCCGGGTTGAGGATAATGATGGCCTTGCCGCGCCTTGCGCCGCCTACGCTTTGCAGTGCCAGCGCGGTGGTTTCGGTAAATTCGTCGATGTTTGCGCGAGTGCCGGGCCCGGCAGAACGGCTGGAGACCGAAGCGACGATCTCGGCATAGTAAACATCGGTGACGGCGGCGACGGCGGCCACCATCGGAATGGTGGCTTGTCCGCCGCAGGTGACCATATTCAGATTGGGGGCGTCGCCCTGAGTTGCCAGGTTGACTACCGGCACTATGTAGGGGCCGATGGCTGCCGGAGTCAGATCGATTACCCGTACACCGTACTGTTGCAACAACTTATTGTGGTGCGCGTGCGCCCCGGCCGAAGTGGCGTCAAAAACCACTTTGATTTCGCTGAAATCGGGCAGCGCGAGCAGGCCATCAATGCCTTCGGACGTCGCCACCACGCCCAGCCGATTCGCACGGGCCAGGCCGTCGGAGGCAGGATCGATTCCGACCATCGCAGCCATTTTCAGGTGCTGACCGTGGCGCAGGATCTTAATCATCAGATCGGTGCCGATGTTGCCCGAACCGATGATTGCAGCGGCAATTTGCGCTGAGTTGCTCATTGATCACCTCCTGCGGCAGGGGCGAAGCGGCCGCTGACCTGACCGAGGCCCTCAATGCGGGCGCTAAACACATCCCCAGCGCAGGCCGCTACCATCGGCCCCAATGCGCCAGTGAGGATGATATCGCCGGCTCGCAATGCGTTGCCGCGTTGCGCCAGCGTGTCCGCCAACCACAAGGCGGCAAGCAGCGGATTGCCCAGACAGGCCGCTCCGGCACCCACCGAAACCGGTTCGCCAGCGCGCTCCAGCACCATGCCGCAGCCCAGCAGATCGACGTCCTTCAACAGCACCGGGCGGTTGCCCAGCACGAACAGTCCGCAGGAGGCGTTATCGGCAATGGTGTCCGCCAGCGAGATATCCCAGCCGGCGATGCGGCTATCAACCACTTCGAGAGCGGGCAGCAGATAGGCGGTAGCGCGGATCAGGTCGGCGAGCGTGTTTTTTTCATGGGGCAGATCCCGTTCAAGTACCAAGGCGATCTCGGCTTCCACCTTGGGCTGTATCAGCCGACCAGCGGCAATCTCTTCACCGTCACACAGCGCCATGTCGGCGAACAGCTGGCCGAAATCCGGTTGATTAACCCCCAGTTGGCGCTGTACCGCCGCCGACGTCAGCCCGATTTTGCTGCCCACCGGCCGGTGCCCCTTTTGGATCCGCTCTTGGTTATTGACCCGCTGTATGGCATAGGCGGCATCGATATCCTGTGAACCCACCAGGTGGCGAACCGGCGCGCAGGGGCGGCCACTCTCGGCGGCCTGCCTGAGCATTTTGGCCGCTTCATGGTGTTCAGGCTTTAGTGAATTTGACACATGACTCTCCTGTTATGCGCCACGCGTGAACGTGGCCGTTTTCCCTGCGGCTGGGTATTGTCGTGAGTCATGCCCTTGAAGAAAGAGAGCGTTGGCGAACACGATTTAGCCAGCCGGCGAGAGTGGATACAGGGCAGTCTAATCAGATGGCCAATAAGCGAAAAATGAATAAAGTGGCTTTTGCTATTCCTTAAAGTTATGCCATAGTCGCCAGACTTGGTGCCTGGGCCAGACGATTTTTGGGAGTAAACGGCAATGAATGAACGTTCCCCTTTTAACGTGAGCGATATGATCCTGAACCGGCTCAAGCTGCGTCCACTGCTGATTTTTGACCGGGTATTACGCAATCAGTCGATTGCGCGTGCGGCTCGGGAACTGAATCTGACCCAGCCCGCCGTGACCAAAGCGATCCGCGAACTGGAACAACAGCTGGATACCATCCTGTTCGATCGTAATAATCGGGGCGTGACCCCAACGGACTGTGGTGTCTTGCTGGGAGAGCGGGTTAAATCGGTGATTGCCGAGCTGCGCTACCTGACCGATGAGCTGAACACCTTCAAGGGCGGCGTTACCGGCCATGTTGTGGTGGGAACGCAGATCTCGGCCAGCGCCCGTTTGTTGCCGCGCGCCATCTTGTTGCTGAAAGAACGAGCACCCAAAATTCTGGTCACCGTACGGGAAGGGCCGCAGGATTACTTATTTCCTGCATTAGCGACCGGTGAGCTGGATGTGGTGGTAGGGCGTTTGCCCGAGCCCGATGCGCCTCTGACCGCCCGCATGGCGCTGAGTCACCGGGCATTATATTGCAACAGCCTTTGCGTGGTGGCCGGCAGCCGCCATCCGCTGGTGCAAGAAGCCAATCTTAACCTTCAACACCTTGCGTCATGGCCGTGGATCCTGCCGCCGCTCGACTCGCCGGCCCGGCGTGTGGCCGAGCAATTCTTCAAGGAGTCCGGGCTGCCGGCCCCTGAAAATATCGTGGAGTCATTGTCGCTGCTGACCAACGTCAACCTGCTGGTGGATTCTTCATTCCTTGGCCTGATGCCGACCGCCGCGGCGCGGCGCTTTATTGCGGCCGGTCTGCTGTTCCAACTGCCGCTTGGCGACGTGGGCCCCTCCACCGAGGTCGGGTTTTCCATCCGTGAAGATAAGCCTTTGACGCCGGCGAGCAGGCAACTGATTGAATGCCTGAAATTGGCGGTTCAGGAAGACAATGCGTTGCCTGGCTATAACCAAACGGCATAGCAAAGCCCGCTTTATTCATTTTCACCTTATTTCTACGGCTCCCTACACTGCGTAACGATACCCGGTCGAAGCTCCCTTCCAACGGCGTTGTTTTCAGACGCCAATGGCAGGTTTCTTCGTGCCGCTTTGTGACTCAGGAGGAACAGTGCCGTGGCAATTTATCAATCCGCGCCGGATTTACCCTTGTATATCGACGGCCAGTTTGTCGATGGGATCCGGCAGTTCGACAATATCAGCCCCGTTGATGGACACCTCGTTTCGCGAGTTGCCGAAGCGGGGGAAGCGCAGGTAGCGGCAGCAGTCAAGGCCGCCCATGCCGCACTCTCCGGGCCTTGGGGGCAACTGAGCGTGCCGGAACGTGTGGCGCTATTGCACCGGGTGGCCGAGGGTATCGAAGCCCGTTTTGACGAATTTGTCGCGGCAGAAGTGGCGGACACTGGACGCCCCGAAAGTCTGGCGCGTACGCTGGACGTTCCCCGCGCCATTGCCAACTTCCGTACCTTCGCCGATCTGGCTGCAACCTCGGTCAATGAATGCTGCGAAACGCCACAGGCCGATGGTGGCCTGCTGTTCAACTATACGGTCCGCAAACCGCTAGGGGTGGTGGCCGTAATTTCTCCCTGGAATTTGCCGCTGCTGCTGCTGACCTGGAAACTCGGGCCAGCGTTGGCCATGGGTAACACCGTGGTGTGCAAACCGTCGGAAGAAACGCCCTCTTCGGCAACGCTGCTGGCGCAAGTGATGCACGCGGCCGGTTTGCCTGCCGGGGTATTTAACCTGATCCACGGTTTCGGACCGGGTTCCGCAGGCGAGTACCTTACCCGCCAGCCGGAGATTGCCGCCGTTTCCTTTACCGGCGAATCTCGTACGGGCAGCGCCATCATGAAAGCGGTGGCGGATGGCGTAAAAGAAGTCTCTTTCGAATTGGGCGGGAAAAATGCCGCGGTGGTGTTTGCCGATGCTGACTTTGAGGCGGCGGTCGCCGGCGTAGCACGCTCCTCATTTTTCAACACTGGGCAAGTGTGTTTGTGCTCTGAACGTGTCTATGTCGAGCGCCCGATCTTCGATCGTTTCGTCGCGGCATTAAAGCAACGGGCCGAAGCCTTGAAAATAGGTTATCCCGATGAGGAGGGCGTGGATCTCGGTCCGCTGGTGTCGCAAAAGCATCGGGACAAAGTGCTTTCCTACTTTGAGCTGGCCCGCACCGAGGGAGCCACCCTGATCACCGGCGGTGGGGTACCGGTATTCGGTGACGAGCGCGATAACGGCTCCTGGATCCGCCCAACCATTTGGACCGGGCTTAGCGACGATGCACGCTGCGTGCGCGAAGAGATTTTTGGACCGGTATGTCACATATCGCCTTTCGATAACGAAGAGGAAGTGCTGGCGCGGGTCAACGACAGCCAATATGGCCTGGCTTGCGCGTTATGGACCAGTCAGGTCGGGCGAGCGCATCGCCTGGCTCGGCGTGTTCATACCGGCATCGTCTGGGTTAACAGCTGGTATGCCCGCGATCTACGCACCCCGTTTGGTGGTAGCAAACTGTCCGGTATGGGTCGCGAGGGCGGGCGTCACTCTTTGGACTTTTATTCTGAAATCAGCAATGTCTGCATAAAACTATAATCGCTCACCGGCTGCCGACAGCCCGTGGCAGCCCGCAGAGTCCCTCTATTCGCTGACAGGAGCCTGACCTCATGTCTCATGGTGCATCTCTGGATATTGAAGCCTTTATCGATCAATCGCCATTTTCCCCGTTCCAATGGCTACTGCTTCTGCTGTGTTTTTTGGTGATTTTCATGGACGGTTACGACATGGCTGCGATTGCCTACGTGGCCCCTTCACTGCTGGACGAATGGGGAGTGCAGAAAGCCGAACTGGGGCCCGCCATGAGCGCGGCGCTGTTTGGCCTGGCGTTTGGTTCGCTGCTGTCCGGGCCATTGGCGGACAGGGTGGGCCGCAAACCGGCGGTGATCTATTCCGTATTGTTGTTTGGGGTGTTCAGTCTGGCAACCGCCTGGTCAACTTCGATAGGATCATTGACCCTGCTGCGTTTTATTACCGGATTAGGGTTAGGGGCTGCGATGCCCAATAGCATCACGCTGCTGTCCGAATACTGCCCCAGCAAACGGCGCACCATGATAGTCAGTGCCATGCTGTGCGGTTTCCCGCTGGGAGCGGCCGTCGGTGGCCTGCTGGCCGGTTACCTTATCCCTTCATTTGGCTGGCGTTCAGTGTTGGTGGTAGGGGGCGTGGTGCCTATCCTGCTGTGCGTAGCCTTACCTTGGTTATTGCCCGAATCGGTGCGTTATATGGTGCTTAAGCGCTATCCCAGCGCCCGTATTCGCGCCGTTTTACAGCGCATAAAGAAGGAAGGGGCCGAGCGGGCTGAGCACTTCGTCATTGCGGAAAAAATAGCCGACGGACATTCCGCTATCCGTGCCATTCTGACTTCGCCGCATCGCACCGTCACAGGGTTGCTGTGGCTGAGCTGTTTTATGAGCATGCTGGTGTTTTACATGATCGTTAGCTGGATGCCGCTGCTGCTAAAAGAGGCGGGGTTGTCGGTGCTGCAATTTTCCCATATCAGTGCGCTGTTCCCGTTAGGCGGTGGGGTGGGGTCAATAGTGATAGGTTGGGTGATGGATCGCCGTGAACCCAATAAGGTCCTGGCGCTGACCTATCTGGCCGCCGGGGTATTGGCCTATGGCGTGGGCCTGGCGGTCGGAAATGTCACTCATACTCTGCTGTTGGGTTCACTGGTGTTCTTGATGGGATTTGCTTCCGGTGGCGGGCAGTCTGCGCTGGCGTCACTGTCTGCTTCCTATTATCCCACCAGCTGCCGCGCCACCGGGGTGGGCAGCATGTATGGAGTAGGGCGTTTTGGCGCTATATTCGGCGTGCTCGCCGGTGCGGAACTGCTGCGTTACCAGTATCCCGCCGCGGCCATTTTTAGCCTGTTGCTGATCCCTGCCTGGTTGGTTTGCCTGGCGCTGATGCTGAAGTATTTCAGCGGACGGCGGCGAGAACTGCTGTTGGCTCGCTTGCCGGATAAACAGTGACGTTACGCTTGCGTTTGCGTTTGACACTGCAGCAGAGAAAGAGAAAGGCGTTACTTGTCGTCAGGAAGGAAATAGTGCCCGCATTTAGGGCAGATCATGGTGATGTTTTTACGCATTTTGCGACTGTTTTGTTCAGATACGTGAGCGCATTTCGGGCAGGTCACTTTTACTGATGAGTCGCTGAACATCTTAAGGGCATCAAAGATAGACATATCTTTCACCGGGTAGATGTAAGGAGCCTCAGTTTAGCATTGCTCGGGGTTAATAGCCCTTTATTGATTGTTTATTAATCATTTCTGCGAGGGCGGTGCCGGGACTTTGGCGCCGATGAACAAGCGGCGCCGCAGTAAAAATGTCACATTTCCATCCGAGGTTACATCTGTCGGAGCAACCTTACGCAGGCATGACAGTTCTATACATTGTGGCTGGTAATTTAACAGCTACCCGATGATGTTGTGTGTTATCCATTCCCTGTAGTGTATTACCCCATCCCTGTTAAGTTTATCCCGCCTTGTGCGGGATTTTTTTTACCTGCGCTCAATCATTTGCCCGCCAAACATAATGTCGCGCGTGGCCTGCAGCGCCAGAAAATCATGAGGGAAACCGAGCCCGATAGCACTGGCAGTTTCCAGCCGTTGCCATTGCTCTTCTGTGAGCCGGACGTCTAATGCCCCCAGATTATCTTCCAATTGCGCCAGCGTACGTGCGCCAATAATGGGGGCGGTCACCGCCGGGTTACGCAGCGTCCAGGCCAGGGCCACTTGCGAAGCGCTGAAGCCGGATTCGTCGGCCAGCGCCTGTACCTGTTCGGCAATCACAAGATTGCGTTCGGTCAGCATACCCTTATTGCGTACCATTGCGCGCCTTGTCCCGTTCTCTTCCCCCATGGGCTGCAAATCACGTCGGCTGTATTTACCGCTCAAGATACCGCCGGACAGCGGTGACCAAGGGATCACACCGAGGCCCATTTCCTGTGCCATCGGGATCAGCTCACGCTCTACGGTGCGTTCCAGCAGGCTGTATTCGATCTGCAGGCCAATCAGCGGTGACCAGCCACGTAAATCCGCCAGCGTCTGCATTCTGGCAGCCTGCCAGGCGGGGAGATCCGAAACGGCCAGGTACAGCACCTTGCCGGCGCGCACCAGGTCATCCATGGCGCGCATGATCTCTTCTACCGGAGTAGTGAAGTCCCAGGCGTGCAGATACAGCAGGTCGATATAATCGGTATTCAGGCGCTGCAGGCTGTCTTCCACCGAGCGCACCATACTCTTGCGATGGTTGCCGCCGGAGTTGGGATTATCAGGTTGCATGGGCAGCGTGTATTTGGTGGCGATCACCAACCGATCGCGGCGTCCGGCGGCGAACTCCCCGACAAAACGCTCGGCGCTGCCTTCGGTGTAGCGGTTGGCGGTATCGATGAAATTGCCGCCGCGCTCGACGTAAACGTCAAACAAACGGCGGGCCTCCGCCTGTTCCGCCCCCCAGCCCCAGTCGGTGCCGAAGGTCATGGTGCCGAGTGCCAGCGGCGAGACGCGCAGGCCGGAACGGCCCAGTAGACGGTAGTGGTTTAGGGCCAGTAATGTATGCATCGTGCATTCCTCTGTGGTTTTTCCCCAGAATAGGCCCCGCGATACTCTGATTGAATACGCTATAATCTTCATGAATTATTAAGCGCAGGAGGCATAATGAGAGGAAGTGACTTTGCAGAGCTGCGCGCTTTTGCTGCCATTGTGGAACATGGCGGTTTTGCCCGTGCCGCAGCGCAACTGGGTATGTCCGCTTCCGCACTCAGCCAGACTCAGCGTAATCTGGAGACCCGGCTTGGTGTTCGGCTGTTGAATCGCACCACTCGCAGCGTGGCCCTCACCCAAGCGGGGGAGCAGCTGTTAGCGCGCCTTTCGCCGGCCTTGGCCGAAATTGAGGCCGCGGTCACCCAGACGGCTGCGCTGCGTTTACAACCGGCGGGCACGCTACGCCTTAACGCGTCCGGTTTGGCGGCGATTTATTATCTGGCCCCGTTGTTAGCGCCGTTCAATGCACATTATCCCGATATTGTGGTGGATCTAAGCGTGGACGATCGGCTGGTGGATATTGTTGCCGCCGGTTTCGACGCGGGCGTACGTCTGCATGAGCGGCTGGAAAAAGACATGGTGGCGGTTGCGCTGGGAGGCGAGCAACGCATGTGCGTGGTCGCCTCGCCGACATACCTGGCTCGTTACGGCGTACCACAGACGCCGGAGGCGCTACGGCAGCATCGTTGCCTAAATACTCGCTGGCCGACCAACGGCAGTCTCTATCGCTGGGAGTTCGAGCGCGGTAGCGAAAAGCTGGAGATTGCAGTGGAGGGGCCCTTGATCGTGGATGAACCGCAGGTTCTGGTGCGTGCTGCTATGGATGGGCTGGGGATTGCCTACTTGTTCGAGAGCCAGGTGGCTGAAGCCCTGAGGGACGGCCGGTTGCTTTCGTTGCTCACGGGCTGGACGCCGCCTTTTCCCGGATTTTACCTTTATTATCCCGCTAATCGGCAAATGCCGCGGCCGCTGCGTGTGTTTATTGACTTCGCCCGGCAGCAGGGCTAGCTGGTGGTGGTGAGCTGACGAGTATCCGGTTTTTTTGAATAACTCTGTCAGATAAATTTGGTATTCACCCCGGAGACAGTTGATTAGATTGGATCAGAGTATCCCCGGGTGCCATAGGCACCCTTATACAACGATCAGGGAGTTTCTAATGGCGAAGACAGTGGTAATTTTTCACTCCGGCTACGGCCACACCGAACGTTTGGCAAACGTGGTTGCGCAAGGTGCCGAAGCTGAACTGATCGCTATCGATCAGGAAGGCAATATCAGCGATGAAGCCTGGCAAAAACTGGATGAGGCGGATGCCATTATCTTTGGTTCGCCGACCTATATGGGGGGCCCGTCCTGGCAATTCAAAAAATTCGCCGATGCCAGTTCAAAAGCCTGGTTTACCCGCAAATGGCAGGACAAGGTTTTTGGTGGCTTCACTAACAGCGCCAGCCTGAACGGCGACAAGCAGGTGACGCTAATCGCGCTGCAAACGCTGGCCTCTCAGCATGGTGGTCTGTGGGTCAGTCTGGGGCTGATGCCGGCCAATACCAAGGCGGCGCAACGTACCGATGTGAACAACCTCGGCGGGTCCGTTGGTCTGCTGGTGCAGACCCCAGCAGATGCCGGCGTGGATGAAATGCTGTCGGGCGATCTGGAAACGGCTACCCTGTACGGCCAGCGCGTTGCGGCATTTGCCGCCAAATTGGCTTAAGCATTATCCCCTTGCACGCGCAGGGGGGGGGGAGATTAGCCAGGTACGCTTTTATTCATACGCACGCTTTGGGGCGCTCATTTTTTCTACACAATTGGGGCGTAAATTAGTGTGCGTTATTAGCCTGCTTGGGCTAACACTGCATTTCGTACAAATATTCCCGGTTCCTAGGCCGGGTTTTTTGTTGCTAAGGTGGGCTTAAGCTTCCGGCGATACAATGAGCGGCAACAGGGTCATGCAATGATCGTGTCGTAACTGTCAATTAGCTGCTCTTCAAGCGAGCCCGCATTGCGCGGGCTTTTTTTATGAATTGCGCTTCGTTGCGTCTTACCGGAAAATAATAACCGGCAGCATGGCTTGAGCGGTAGGTAAAATACCCGTCTTATTATTATGGTTTTGGCGTTGTGATCATCGGTGATGGTTTACGCTATGCTGTTAGATATCCTTGAACATTATTTTCGGGCGGGTGAAAATCCGTTTCGCATTGCAGGATACCGGTGAGCGATGGCGTTAAGAGCATTCTGTTAATTAAAAACGAATCTATCTTTGTTGCTGATCTGTCTGTATTTTTTAATTTTAACTCTGATTGTTATGTCTTCCTCATCATGTCGGGCGAGGGAATATGCATAGAATTGCTCTGGTGATTATAAATATATGGGTAAGGCGATGAACGCCAGAATAAACGCCAAGCAGGGATTGCCGGTCGCCATCCAGTTGATCACGCTTTTTCTGCTGGCCTATTTACTTTCCCTGCTGGGTATTTTTACACGTCCAATAGGTTCGCTTTCTCTGTTTTGGCCGGTGAATGCGATTTTACTCGGTCTATTATTACGCAAACCGGCCTATGCCAGCCCTGCGGGGTGGTTGATCACCTATCTGGGGATGATCGCCGCCGATTTGACCAACGGCGAAAGCCTGTCGCTGGCGCTGTGGTTGAATGCCTGCAACATGTCCCTGATTGCTACCGGTTACGGTGTGATGCTGCTGTTGCCGCAGTCGCAGCGCCGGATGGGCAAACCCCAAGCAATCCTCTATATGTTCACCGCCAGCCTGAGCGGTGCGGCAGTGGCATCGACGCTGTCGATACTGCGCAATGACAGCCTGTACAACAACACGGCGATTATCGCCTGGCTGGCGTGGTTCAGCGAACAGTTCTCGACCAACCTGCTGTTGCTGCCGGTATTGCTGGCCGCCCCGCGGCTGAAACAACTGCTGCGCCTGCAGATCAATTGGCAGCTGCGTGCCAGTATGCCGCTATTGGCGCTGCTGTTTTCACTGGTATTTAGCGTGTATATCGGCGGGCCGGGGGCGATTGCTTTTCCGATCCCTGCGTTGCTGTGGTGCGCGGTCCGCTATCAGTTGTTTACCGTGACGCTGCTGACATTGCTAACCGGCATGACCGAGATCAGCAGTATTTCGGCTAACCTGATGCTGTATGAAACGCCGAACAACCATAATGCCTACCTCGATACGCTGATGTCAGCCCGTCTGGGCATTGCCATGTTGGTCATGGGGCCGCTGATCCTTTCCAGCTCAATCGCGGTTAACCGTAAGCTGCTGCGGCGCCTGGAACACAGTGCCAATCATGATTTCCTTACGGGCGTCTTGGCGCGTAATGCACTGACACGTAAGGCCGGTGAAATGCTGGAGCACAAATATAAATCGAAAGAAGCGGTGTCGCTGCTGTTGATCGATATTGATCACTTTAAACAGATCAATGATACCCACGGCCATTTGGCCGGCGATCAGGTATTGGCTTCGTTCGCCCATATTATTAGGCGCGAGCTGCGTCACGATCAACTGTTTGGGCGTTTGGGCGGTGAAGAGTTTGCCATTATGCTGCCGCGCGCGCTGGCGGCGCAGGGTGTGGCGTTGGCGGAGCATTTACGGCAATTGGTGCAAAAAACCGAGTTGTATCCTGGTGGCAAGGTTCCGCTAAAAATCACTATCAGCGTTGGCGTCGCCAATCTGGCGATGAATGAGGTGAAATCGCTGGAACAGCTGATGAATATGGCAGATATCGCGCTTTATCGCGCCAAGTCGCAGGGGCGTAACAGGGTGGAGTCGTTTAATGTGATCAGTGGCAACAGCGTGGACCACATTCTGTTTAAATAAAGGCGTCAGTTCTGCTTGGGTTCAAACTCGGTGCCGCAGTTTGGGCAGATCAGCATGACTTTTTGCCGCAGCATCGAGCACTTTTGAGTCGTCACATAGGCGCATTTCGGGCAGGCGATTTGGGTTGAGCGGTTGATGAAACCTTTAACACTGCTGGTATCAGACATAATAAATGGCCTGTGTCAGGTGAAAACCCACGCTAACACAGGTGATATCAAATTGCTTTGAATGTTTTTTATACGCCTGGAAAGGGATTACAGGCTTTTAAGCACTTTCAGCGTTTCGTCCATGTCGATCTCGTGCTCGGAGAAGGTATGGGTGTCGTTCTGGAAGGTGGTGATGGTCAGCATGCGCAGCGTTTGCATGGTCTGGGACGCGTCCTCAGACTGCGGGCGGATGCGGTTCATCAACAGGCCAACCGACAGCACGGTATTTTCTTTATCCACGTCCGCTTTCACCGGCACTTCCTTGGTGAAAGTATTGAAGGATTTGATGCTGGTGATTTTGATTCTTTCGTTGGCGATGATGATGTACTTGCTCGACGCCAGCACCTTGACCGCAAATGCCGACGGGCCTTTGGTGTTGTTGGTCGGTTCGAAAATCACCGCTGCGTTTTTCTTAATCAGCTCCGGGTTTTGCACTTTAATCACGTGAAAATAACGATTTTCCCCGTTCTCATCGGTAATAAAGCCGAAGCCTTTGTCTTCAAAAAAAGTCGTTATCTTGCCGTTCATCATCATTCTCATAAAGTCGTTCAATACAGTGCTTATGATAGCGCGGAATGCCTTGCAGTGACAGATTGCGTGCCCGGCATTTGATAATGCGATAACGGCATTTAGCCGCGTGGTGGCCGCATGCTATTTTCAGCCTGACTTTATTCATTTCTGAAAGGGAAAATCGATGGGAATTAAACGGCTTAACCACGCGGTGTTGTATGTCAGTGACGTGCAGCACAGCGCGGACTTTTATCATCAGGTGCTGGGATTCAAGCTCAAACCTTCAGGCAGCCCCGATAAAGCGGTGTTTACCCAGGCGGCCGATTCGGATAATGATCACGATTTGGCGCTGTTCAGCAAGAACCTGGGGCAGCAGCGGGCCGGTGTTTTTCGCGCCAACGGCGAGCCGCCGGCGGAAAACGAACCTCCGGCCGGGTTGTATCATCTGGCCTGGGAAGTCGATAGCCTGGAAGAACTGGAGCGCATTCGCGATCAATTGGCGCAGCGAGGCATTCTTGGGCTGGAGGAAGACCATGGCGTGCACAAGAGCATTTACGGTCACGATCCGGATGGGCTGTTGTTTGAAGTGACCTGGTTTATTCCGTCGGCGTTGCAGACAGAAGAAGATCGCAACCAGCGCGGCATCAAACCGCTGGATTTCGTCGCCGAAAAACGCCGTTTCGCGCAGGCATGATAGAACGGGGCGCCGTTGGGCGCCCTGCAGTTACAGAACCTTATTGAGAAAGTTGACGGTGCGGTGATGCTGTGGATGGTTCAGTACCTGTCGCGCATTCCCCTGTTCGACGATTTGCCCATCGACCATAAAGACAATCTGATCCGCCGCTTCGCGCGCAAAGCCAATTTCATGGGTTACCACCACCAGCGTAACTCCCAGATCCGCCAGCCCTTTGATGACGTCCAACACTTCACCAACCAGTTCAGGATCCAGCGCCGAAGTCGGTTCATCGAACAAAATCACCTTTGGATTCAGCGCCAGAGCACGAGCAATGGCGATACGCTGTTGCTGACCACCGGACAGGTGACGCGGGTAGGCATCCGCCTTGTGCCGCAGGCCGACGGTATCCAACAGTTGATAAGCGACCTCTTTGGCCTGGGCTCGCGAGTAAATCTTATGTACCACCGGCGCTTCAACGATGTTTTCCAGGACCGTCAGGTGAGGGAACAGGTTGAAGTTCTGGAACACATAGCCAACGTTGATGCGCTGCTTGAGAATGGCGTTTTCTTTCAGCTCATACAGCTTGTCACCCTTGCGTCGGTAGCCGACGTAGTCGCCGTCGATACGGATAAAGCCTTCGTCGACGCGCTCGAGATGATTGATGGCCCGCAGCAGGGTGGACTTGCCGGAACCTGAGGGACCAAGAATGACCGTGACGGTTCCCGGCTGCAGCGTCAGGCTGACGTCGTCCAGCGCTTTATGCTTGCCGAAATATTTGCTCACGTTGCTGATCTCAATCAGGCCGCGGGCCGGTACCGGGACAATGTTGCGCACCGGCGCTTCGCGCAGGGCATAATAATCAATGGCTTCAGACATGGGATCCTCCTAACGTTTTAACCAGCCGGCCAGTTTCTGCCATGGCGTTGGCGGCAGTTCGCGGACCGCGCCCCGGGCGAAATAGCGCTCAATGTAATACTGAATGACCGACAGTGCGGTGGTGATGAACAGGTACCAAATCGTGGCGACCATCAGCAGTGGGATCACCTGCTGAGTGCGGTTATAGATCACCTGAATGGTGTAAAACAGCTCAGGCAGCGCCAATACGTAAACGATGGAAGTGCCTTTCGCCAGGCTGATGATTTCGTTGAAACCGGTCGGAACGATGGAGCGCAGCGCCTGCGGCAGAATGATACGAAAGGTGCGCCGATAACCCGGCAGGCCAAGCGCCGCCGCGGCCTCATGCTGGCCGTATTCCACGCCGAGAATGCCGCCGCGGATGATTTCTGCGGTATAGGCCGATTGCACCAGCGTCAGCCCCAGCACCGCCACGGAGAACTGGCTGAGAATATCGATGGTCGGATAGCTGGCGAACACCACCGAAGTAAAGGGAATACCTAACGAAATCGCATCGTACAGGTATGAAAAGTTATACAAAATAATCAGCACCAGAATCAGCGGCAGTGAGCGGAACAGCCAGATATACCCCCACGCCAGCGAGGCCAGCAGATAAGAGCGTGACAGCCGCGCCAGCGCCAGCAGGGTGCCGAAGATGATGCTGAACAGGGTGCCAAGCAGCGTCAGCAGCAGGGTCTGCCCCAACCCCGACAGCACCGCCGGTGCAAAGAACCACTCGGCGAACACGCCCCATTCCCAACGTTCGTTAGCCGCCACCGACTGGACGATGGCCGCCAGAATAAAGACTGAAAACAGCGCGCCCACCAGCCGTAGCGGGTAGCGTGCGGGAACCACTTTTAACACTTCTTGTTTGGACATTGCAGATCTCCTGAAACAGATAAAAAAGGGTTAAGAAGGGGGCTTCCCCCTAGGCAATCTTCCTTTCCGGCGCGCAACAGAGTGCGTCCGCTGTTGTCAGGCTTTTGCGAAACGGCAGTCGGCCGTCGTAGGGTGGGCGGCTGTAGACCTCACTGTCGACGCTGGGATCGAACTGTGGCTGATAGCCGTTGCTCAAATACAGACCCACGGCCTCCGGCTGGCGAAAGCCGGTGGTCAGATAGAGCTGACGATAACCCTGTTCCAGCGCCAGCGTTTCCAACTGTTGCAATACCCGCTGCGCCAGCCCCTGTCGGCGCAGGTCTGTTCGGGTCCAGATACGCTTGAGTTCGGCAGTTTGCGGATCGTAGCGTTTGAAAGCCCCCATGGCGATGGGCTCTCCGGCCCGCAGCAGCACGATAAAGGCGCCCTGCGGTGGGGCGTACAGATCCAGCGTTTCCTGCTCCTGGTCACCAAAATAGTTGCCGTAGCGTCGGCGGTACTCGTCGAACAGTCCTGCGATCACCGGTTCGATCAGCGGATCGTCCGGCAGCGTTTGGATAAAAACGTCATTTGCCATCTGTATGCTCCTAATCGCCCAAGCCCTGTGGGTTGATCTCCGAGTGCGAAATGCGTTCGACGCTCTCACCCCAACGATTCAATACCTGATCGTATTGCCCCCCCTGGATCACCCCGTTCAGCGCTTCGTTCACTGCGTACACCAGGCCATTGCCTTTTTTGGTGGTGACGGCAATGTGCGCCACTTTTGGCCAGCCGCCGTCTACCGTGCCCGCCAGTTTGGTACGGCCATTGAGCGCAGCCTTGTAGGCACCCATCACATTGGGACCGAAATAAGCGTCGGCGCGGCCGGACTGGAGAGCCAGTGTGGCGGCGGCATCATCGGTGACGTAGACAGGCTGCAGCGGTTTCAGCCCTTGTTGTTGGTTCTGTTTGTCCCAGTCCAGCAGGATAGCTTCCTGGTTGGTGCCTGAGCCGACGATGATCTTCAACCCGGCGATGTCTTTGGCCTCTTTAATCGAAGTGATCTTGCCGTTCGATTTCACGTAGAAGCCGAGGGAATCGATGCGATAGGTGGCGAAATCAAAGCGTGTCTTACGCTCTTTGGTCACGGTGACGTTGGTGATGGCGGCGTCGTATTTGCCAGAGGCGACGCCCAGCGGCCAGTCCTCCCACGAGGTTTGCACCACGTTCAGTTCCAGGCCCAGACTGTCGGCGACCAACTGTGCGATGTCGGATTCGCTGCCAATCAACGTTTTATTGTCCGAGGCGAACAGCGCCAGCGGCGGGGTATTGAGCGCGGCAATCGCCACGGTGAACTTGCCCGGTTGCACGAAATGGAAACCTTGCGGCAGTTTGGCGATCGCCTGCGGGTTTTTAGCCACGTGAATGCGGGTTTCATTGGCTTTTAAATCGATGCCGGTGCCGGCTGCCAGCGCCGTGCCGGCCAGGCTTAACGAAGCCAGGAGTGCGGCAACGGCGGTGACGGTAAAGGTATTTCGCATAGCAGCTATCCCTGAAAATAATATTATTGTTATTGGGTAAATTGGTTCAGTGGCTGCTTCAGGCCAAGGTGATCGCGCAGCGTGTCGCCGTTGTAATCACTGCGGAACAGGCCGCGTTGTTGCAAAATGGGCACTACGCGGTCGACAAAGTGGCTGAATGAATTTGGCGTACCGCCGCTGATGATGAAACCGTCGGCGGCCTGGGTGTCGAACCAGTTTTGCAGGCCGTCGGCCACCGCTTCCGGCGTACCGCCGAATACCGGACGTGGTGAGGCCGCCTCCAGCGCCACTTCACGCAGCGTCAGATTGCGCTCACGGGCGTTGCGTTTGATGGCGTCGGTGGTGCTGCGAAAGCTGTTTTGCCCCAGGTCGCCAATATCTGGGAAGGGTTCATCCAGCGGGTGACGCGAAAAGTCATAATGCTCAAAGTAGCGGCCCAGATAATTGAGCGCATTTTCGATGCTGACCAGGCGCGCGGTTTCCCAATACTGACGCTCCACGTCTTCATTATCGTCACCGACGATCACGCTGACGCCCTGGAAGATCCGCAGGTCATCCGGTTCGCGCCCTTGTTCCACCAACTGTTTTTTGACGTCCTGATAAAATGCTTGCGCCTGTTGTTGCGATTCATGATGAGTGAAGATGGCATCGGCGTGTTTGGCCGCCAATTGCTTGCCGTCTTCCGAAGCGCCCGCCTGGAACAGGATCGGACGGCCCTGCGGCGTACGGCCAATATTCAGTGGCCCCTGAACAGAGAAGAACTCTCCCTGATGGTTTAGGGTATGCAGTTTTCCGGCACTGAAAAATTCGCCGCTCTGCTTGTTGCGCACGAAGGCGTCGGCTTCCCACGAGTCCCACAGCCCTTTGGTTACGTCGAGGTATTCGCTGGCAATGCGGTAACGCAGGCTGTGTTCCGGATGTTCGGCGCGCGAGAAATTTTTCGCGGATCCTTCCAGTGGCGAGGTGACAACGTTCCAGCCCGCCCGGCCTTTGCTCAGGTGATCGAGGCTGGCGAACTGGCGAGCCACGGTAAAGGGATCGCTGTAGGAGGTGGATAATGTGCCCACCAGGCCGATTTTGTCGGTCGCTGCGGACAGGGCGGCAAGCAGGGTTAGCGGTTCAAAACGATTGAGAAAGTGCGGGATGGACTTCTCATTGATATATAAGCCGTCTGCAACAAACACGAAATCCAATTTACCCTGTTCGGCTTTTTTCGCCGTGGCAATATTAAAATCGAGATTAATACTGGCGTCGGCGGTGGCATCCGGATGCCGCCAGGCAGACATATTTCCCGACGCGCCATGCAAAATGGCGCCAAGACGCAATTGCCGTTGATTATTCGCACTGTTGCTCATTGCTTTCACCCTGTTAAATGCCGGTGTGGCGCTCTCTTTAGAGCTCCACTATTGATTAGCGTCATCAGGATGTAAAACAACAAAACAGCATATTCAAATGTTGAAAATAGCAAATATAACGGTGAGGGAAATAATAAATCGCAGCGCAGAATACTCTACGCCGCGAAATAATAACCAGACAGGTTTACACGTTGCTGGTGGCTTTTTCCGGCACCGTGGTTAATTGTTGCAGCGTGCGCTCCGCCAACAGTTCGAAATATTGCGAAGCGGGGAAAATCGCCTGTTCATCCGGATTGAAACGCGGATGGTGCAGGCCGAACTCGCTTGCCGAACCGATGCTGACGAACACGCCCGGGACATGATGCAGATAAAGCGCGAAGTCTTCGCCACCCATTTGTAACTCGGCTTCTTCCACCCGGTAACCCGCTTCGGCCGCGACGGTTTTGCTGAACGCTGCCCAGCGTGGGTCGTTGATGACCGCTGGTGGCCCGGCCTGCCAACGCAATTCTGCTTCTGCGCCAAGCGAGGCGGCCACGCCGTTAATCACCTGGCGGATTTTATCCGGTACCTGACGGCGAACCGCATCACTGTGGGTGCGCACCGTGCCCTCCAGCTCTACGGTCTGCGGCAGAACGTTCCAGGTATTGCCGCCCTCGATACGCGTGACGCTTACCACCAGGGATTCCAGCGAACTGAAGCTGCGGCTGGGCAGGGTTTGCAATGCGGTAACGATCTGGCTGGCGGTGACAATGGTGTCGATCCCTTGCTCCGGCTTGGCAGCGTGCGCGCCCTTGCCGGTGATCAGAATTTGGAAACGATCGACGTTGGCGTAAAACGGGCCTGCTCGGGTGGCAAAGGTGCCGGTCGGTAACTCTGGCGCGTTATGTAAGCCGAAGACTGCCGCCACGTTATCCAGCGCACCGGCGTCGATCAGGTGTTGGGCACCGTTGAAGGTTTCTTCTGCTGGCTGGAAGAAAATACGCACCGTACCGGGCAGAGTCGCCTCACGCGCTTTCAACAAGTGCGCGGCGCCGAGCATGACCGACGTGTGAAAATCATGTCCGCAGGCGTGCATCACGCCGCTGTTTTGCGAGCTGAACGGCACGCCGGAAATTTCTTCGATCGGCAAGGCGTCAATATCGCCACGCAGCGCAATGATCGGCCCCTTGCCACTGCCGATTTCGGCCACTACGCCAGTCTTCAGCCCGAGCGGCAAAATACGGATACCGGCCTCTTCCAGCCAACGGGTGAGGCGGGCGGTCGTGGCAAACTCATGGTTGGACAGCTCAGGGTTCTGATGCAGTTCACGGCGATAGGCGATGATTTTTTCGGCCAGTTGGCTGGTCATAGTCTTGGCTCACAGTGGTTAACAAGTTTTAACCCTAGTGCAGCGCGGCCGGAAGCAAAAAGACTATATGGTTATATTTCATAGCGATTGTGTCTGCATCACGCCGTCAATACGCGTTGACGTCCCATCAAACAGGCGTTCGACCGCTGTTCGCTGGGGTTTAGAGAGGATTGGACTGCCCGTGGCGGCAATGGCCAAGGGGGGAGGCGGTTTACAGCGTCGGAGACGGATTTTTTCACTTTTTATCGTTTTTATGTGATCCAGGTTGTGGACAAAATCCCGTCTAATTGCTGTACTGTACTGGACACACGTTTTGTGTCTTACATTCACGTTAAAGGTAAGTTTGATGTCTAAGATTAAAGGTAGCGTTAAGTGGTTTAATGAATCCAAAGGCTTCGGCTTCATTACTCCGGAAGATGGTAGCAAGGACGTTTTCGTTCACTTCTCTGCCATCGCTAGCAATGGTTTCAAAACTCTTGCTGAAGGCCAGCGTGTAGAATTTGAAATCACGAACGGTGCCAAAGGGCCATCTGCTGCTAACGTTATCGCTATCTAAGCTACAGTAGCCGAAATTCTTAAAACCCGCTCTCAGAGCGGGTTTTTTATTGCCTTTTTACGACGATTTACGCCTGCGGTTTACGTACCAGCAGCTTAAACAGCACGATGGCGATGGCATAACAGCCGACGATGGTTAGCGCCATCGACACGCTGGAGGTACCGCCCAGGCCGGTAAGCGGCACGCTGCAGGCACCCAGAGCAAACATGCTCACGCCAATCAATGCGGAGGCGCTGCCGGCTTTGTCCCCTTGGCTTTGCATCGCCAAAGATGACGCCGTAGGGCCCACGATGCCGATCACCGCTACCGAGAAGAACAGCGGCACCAGCAATAGCACCAGCGGGGCGTGCAGGCTGGCAGCCAGCAACAGCAGCAGCGAGGAAACCGCAGCCAGCGTTAAGCCGCCTTTCAGCACCTTTCTTTCTCCCCAATGTATGCTCAGGCGACTGGAGATTTGCGCCGAAATAATCAGCCCGACGCCGTTGATGGCGAAGCACAGGCTGAACATCTGCGGGCTGAGGCCGTAAATCTGTTGCAGCACGAAAGGAGAGGCGCCGATGTAGGCGAACATCCCGGCCATGACGAAACCTTGCGTCAGACACAGGCCCATAAATTGGCGTTGGGTCAGCAAGCCGCCCAGCGACTGCAACATCGCCAAAATCCCGCCCTGGCTGCGACGTTCCGCGGGCAGTGACTCGCTGAGCTTCAGACTGGCTAGCGTAAACAGCAGCACTGCGATACCTGCCAGTACGCCGAAAATTCCTCGCCAGTCCATGAACTGCAGCATGGCTCCCCCCAGCACTGGCGCAACGATCGGCGCCAGGCCGTTAACCAACATCAGCAGGGCGAAGAAGCGTGTCAGTTCATGCCCGGAATAGAGATCGCGGGCTATAGCGCGCGAAATGACTGCACCACCGGCACCGGCCAGCCCTTGCAACAGGCGGGCAATCAGCAACTGGTCGATATTCGGCGCCAACGCGCACCACAGTGACGCGAACAGCAGCAGCGTTAACGACACCAGCAGCGGACGCATACGGCCGAGCTTGTCGCTGTAAGGGCCGAAAATCAGTTGGCCGACGCCTAACCCCAGCAGGCCGGCGGTCAGGCTGAGCTGTGCCGTGGCGGTAGAGGTATTCAGCTCTCCGGCCATCTCCGGCAGGGCGGGCAGGTAGAGATCGATACACAGCGGCCCCAGTGAGGCGAGCAGGCCAAGCACGAGCGCGTACACCAGACGTTGTCTGGCTAATGGTCTGGTCATAAGGATTAAGGTTTCCTGAACAGGTGAGAGATAGCTTGTTGGTATAAGCCGTTCAGCAAGCTGACGTCGGCTTTTTGTGTGGTGAGTATGCGATAGCCGGTGCCTTCGCTTAATACGGCAATAAATTCCACCCTGGCGGCAATTTCCTGCTCGCTGAAATACGGGTAGAGCCGACGCAGGCTTTGGCAAACATGATGAAACAAGCGCGTTTCCGCATCGCTGAGCATTTTCGCCACCGTCGGGTTACGGGTGGCTTCAGCGGTCACTTCCAGCATCAGCATGTGATCGGTTTCAGTTTCGCCCGGCTGCTGAAACAGGCTGCGTGCCGCCAGAGTGCCGGCGATCAGGTTGATATGGTCGCCGAGATCTTCCAGGCGGCGCATTTTACTGGCGATGATGCGGTTGACGATCTCTTCGATGATGGCGTCTTTATTGTCGAAATAGCGGTAGATCTGGCCAACGCTCAGCTGCGAGGCATGCGCGATTTCCGCCATACTGGCGGCGTGGAAACCGTGCTGGCGAAAGCAGAGTTTTGCGGCGTCGACAATCTGATCGCGGCGGGCCTGTACTTTAGCCTGCTTGCTGTCGCTGGTGGATATCATGTCCCGATCCTTTGCCAAGAAATGTGTTGTTCATCTTCTGGGTGTGAACGTTCATTCTCAATTGTAATGCAACAACGGCAATAGGCAATAGGGCAAGGGTAAAGGTGGGGAAGCGCTGCGGTTTAGGCGAACAGATATACCTTGATAAAGGCGACAACAACCAGCAGGCACAGCAGGGTTGCGGCAACTTCAGTGACGGTTCTTGGCAGGCTTGGCATCTGAGTTCTCATCCAGTTGGGGTGACTGGATGAGATTATGCGCACGGGAGATTAAGGAAACATTAAGGCAGCGAAATCACTTATTGCCCGTTGACCCAGATGACCAGCATAAACGCCAACAGGGTCATCGCCAGCGATCCCGCCAGGTTGAGCAGCATATTGCCCAACGCCCAGGCGAAACGACCATCCTGCAGCAAATACACCACTTCCAGAGAAAAGGTGGAAAAGGTGGTCAGGCCGCCGCAAAAACCGGTGGTGATCAGCAGTTTCCAGGTCGGATCCAGGTGTGTCATCCGGGTGAATATCGCCATAGCCAGGCCGATGATAAAACCGCCCAGCAGGTTCACCGCCAGCGTACCCAGCGGGATGTGCGCATTGAGCGGGTTCATCTTCATGCTTATGGCCCAGCGCAGCACGCTGCCGACACCACCGCCAATAAAAACTGCCAGTAAAGAACTCAACATGGTCGAAACTACCTTTCATTCAAGGGGAAATAAAACTCAGAAAGGTTCAGGCGTAACGCTACGCACCCCTCTGAGAGGTTACGTAGACATCATCAGCCTGTGAGGGCGGTTATGGAGGAATGTCATCTCCGTCGTTCGGCACGGCTGTTTGGCTGTGCATAGGGGATGTTACACCCAGCGCAGCCCGTTTTGTAGTAGCAAAAGTGACAGAAAAAACGGAAGTCGTCACTCTGGGCGTCAATGGCCGGGTACGGCCAGCTCCAGGCGATTGCGGCCGTTGTTCTTGGCGCGGTACAACGCATTGTCTGCGGCTTTCAGCCAGTCCAGATAGCCGCTCATCTCGCCGTGATAATCCGCAATGCCGGCGCTGATGTTGAGCCGCAGTTGCGGGGCTTCGCGAAAAATGACCTCATTGAGCCGTTCCTGAATGCGCAATAACGCAATGCTGGCCTGCTCGGCGCTGGTGTTGGGCAGCACTGCGCCAAATTCGTCGCCGCCGTAGCGTCCGACAATATCTACGGCGCGCAGACCAATTAACAGTTCTTCCGCCAGCACTGCCAGCGCTTCGTCCCCCAACGCGTGGCCGAAGGTGTCGTTGATGGTTTTAAAGCGATCGATATCCATCAGGATCAGGGTTGCGGTGTGCTGATAACGGCGACAGCTGTCAAATTGATGATGCAGCAAATGCTCCCAGTGGCGGCGGTTGTACAACCCGGTAAGCCCGTCACGCATGCTGATGCGCAGCAGCTCCTGTTTCTTTTCCGCCAGCCGTTTGGCGGTGCGGTAGGTGACTAACCCCAGCAGTATCGGATAGAGGTAGATCATTGGCAGGCACAGGTAGACCTGCGACGCCGTACTTTCCGGCTGAAAGGGAAAGCCCATCAGGGCGCCGATCGTCAGAGCGCCAGCCAGTTGTGCCGCCAGGCCTTTGAAGAACAGCGGTTTACCCGCAGCGGCTATGTTGTTCATTCCCATCATCGATAAGATTACCACCGACGGCAAGGCGTTGAAGGCCATCATCGCCACCCACAGGCCGCCGAAAAACGAATCGACCAGCAGGTTACGGATTTCGGCCTTGAACGGCTGGGAGGAACGTCGTGCCCATTGATAGGCGAGGTGTGGCCAGATAAAGCCGTGCAAAATCAGCAGGACCCACAACCATGGGGCGGTGTTTTGGGTGTAGAAAACTGAAAATACGCACAGAGAACCTATGCCCAGGCCGACGATGCGCGGCAGATAGGTGCGTCTGGCAAAGCTAAGGCCGGATTTTCGGGTATCTATGACTGATGGCTTGTACATCCGGCAACTCCATGATGAGCAGGGTGACAGCGTACCACGCGGCTTCTAAACTCAGAATAGTCTGATTAACGCCCAGTGCGGATAAAATCGAGCCGTGGTGGGGATCTCACTCTGTTACATGTTGCTGTTGTCTTGCTCCGGAGAAAGTAGGTAAATACCCGCAGGCAAGGTTTGTTTTCTCGCTGCATTCGCAGCGCTATATGAATAAGAAGGTGAGTATGGAAGGGATCAGTATTACCAAACTTCTGGTGATTGCGGTGTTGATCATCTTGCTGTTCGGTACCAGCAAACTGCGCACGTTGGGCGCGGATTTAGGTGCGGCGCTGAAGGGCTTTAAAAAGGCCGTGGGCGACGATACCACCCCACCGCCAGCCAACACCGCAGAAAGCCAGGCCAACCCGCAGAGCGTCGAAAAGAAAGACGTTTAATCACGCTTTCTGCCAGGCAATAAAAAACGGATGCCGCGAGGACATCCGTTTTTTGCCGTTTCCGCAGGGGGAAACGTAACAAATCATTGCTACGATTACTTCACTTCCATCCCTTTTGCCTGCAAATCGGCATGGTAGGAGGAACGAACAAACGGACCGCAGGCTGCATGGGTAAAGCCCATTGCCATCGCTTCTTCTTTCATTTCATCGAATTCGGCAGGGCTGACGTAACGCTGCACCGGCAGGTGATGACGGCTTGGCTGCAAATACTGGCCCAAGGTCAACATGGTGACGCCATGGCGACGCAGATCGCGCATGACCTCAACGATTTCCGCATTGGTTTCCCCCAGGCCGACCATCAGGCCAGACTTGGTTGGGATATGCGGATGCGCTTCCTTGAACCGCTCCAGCAGCTTCAGTGACCACTCGTAGTTAGCGCCCGGACGCACCTGGCGATAAACACGCGGCACGTTTTCCAGATTGTGGTTAAACACATCCGGCGGCGTTTCGGTCAGAATCTCCAGTGCGCGATCCATACGGCCGCGGAAGTCAGGCACCAGGGTTTCAATCTTGATGGTTGGGTTTTTCGCGCGGATGGCAGCGATGCAGTCGGCAAAGTGCTGGGCACCGCCGTCACGCAGGTCGTCGCGGTCAACCGAGGTGATCACCACATAGCGCAGGCCCATATCGGCGATGGTCTGAGCCAGTTTCTCCGGCTCGTTGGCATCCGGGGCTACTGGACGACCGTGGGCTACGTCGCAGAACGGGCAGCGACGGGTACAGATTGCGCCCAGGATCATAAAGGTCGCGGTGCCGTGGTTGAAACACTCAGACAGGTTCGGGCAGGAAGCTTCTTCGCACACCGAATGCAGACCGTTTTTACGCATTGCGGCTTTAATGCCCTGAATGCGCGTAGAGTCGGCAGGGAGTTTGATTTTCATCCACTCGGGTTTACGCAACAGCTCCTGCCGTTCGGTGACCACCGTTTTAATCGGGATCAACGCCATTTTGTCTGCATCGCGGTATTTGACGCCGCGTTCCATCTGAATTGGTTTACTCATAATCGTGCAGGTTCCAGTTACGAAGCTCGACCTTCGGGTAGCCGAGTAAATGAACAAATTCCTGTACCAGGACGGGGTGTACGTCTTCTATGCCGACGCCGGGCGCCAGCGCGCTGACCTGCGCCATCTGCATGCCGGCGTAACCGCAAGGGTTGATACGCTGGAAAGGGGTGAGATCCATGGCCACATTCAGGGCCAGGCCGTGGAATGAACTGCCTTTGCGGATCCGCAAACCCAACGAACAGATCTTTTGCTCCCCCACGTAAACACCGGGCGCATCCGGACGGGCACGCGATTCAATGTGAAAGTGGGCGAGGGTATTAATAACGGTATCTTCGATAGCCGTGACCAGTTGGCGAACGCCAACCTTGCTGCGTTTCAGATCGACCATCACGTACATCACCTGTTGCCCCGGCCCGTGGTAGGTTACCTGGCCACCGCGATCGCTCTGGATCACCGGAATGTCACCCGGCATTAACAGATGCTCCGCTTTACCGGCCTGGCCCTGAGTAAATACGGGCTGATGCTGAACCAACCACAGCTCATCGGGCGTGGCTTCGGTTCGGCGATCGGTGAAGTTGTGCATGGCTTGGGATACAGGCTCGTAGGGCTGCAACCCCAGCTGACGCAAAATGATCTTGTCTGGTTGCAAAAGAGTCATCGTCAGGTTACAGAAGTGGTAAAGCCATTATACCGGGCGCTCTGGCCCGCGACCAGCATTTATACCCTTCATGCTTGAAGCTGCCTCTGTGTTGGCCACGATTTCTCACCCGAATCACTTACTTAAGTAAGCTCAGCGGTATTCGGCCGCTTGCCGCCTTGATGCAGCTCCAATCATTTTGGGATAGCTGACCCAAAATGCGCAACCCGGGCAGAGGATGCTCTGGCCCGGGTTGAAAAGCAGAGGATTGTGCTGGAATTACAGCACCATGCGGACAATTTCAAGGTTGCCCAACTCATCATATAAGGTTTCCACCTGGTCAATATGGGTGGCATTGATGGTGATGGACACGGAGTGGTAATTGCCTTTGCTGCTAGGTTTAACCTGCGGGTTATAGTCCCCAGGAGCGTGGCGCTGCACCACTTCAACCACCTGGTCTACCAGCTCGGGTTGTGCCAGGCCCATTACCTTGTAGGTAAATGAGCAAGGGAATTCGAGCAGTTCGTTCAGTTTAGTTTTCATGTGCGCTCCAGAGTGCGGCTATCGATATAGCGAGTCTATAAATTATAACTCCCGCCGGAGCGGGAGTTAATGTTAATCAGTATATGGGGGCAATTTTGCCCATTTCAACTGTTAACCGAACCAGTGGTGGAACATCAGTTTGATGTAATCGACGATACGGCTGAAGAAACCGCCTTCTTTCACTTCGTTCATCACTACCAGCGGACGCTGGTCGATGGTTTTACCGTCCAGCTGGAAGTTGATGCTGCCGACAACCTGGTTTTTAGCCAGTGGCGCATGAATTTCCGGGGTGTTCAGCACGTAGCTGGCTTTAAGATCTTTCATGCGGCCGCGTGGGATGGTCAGGTAAACGTCTTTGTCTACGCCCAACTCAACGCGATCTGCATCGCCGAACCAGACTGGCTCAGACGCAAACTCTTTGCCTACTTTCAGTGGCGCAACGGTTTCGAAGAAGCGGAAGCCCCAGGTCAGCAGTTTCTTGCTCTCGGTTTCGCGGCCCTTGTAAGTACGACCGCCCAGCACTGCGGAGATCAGACGCATCTGGCCTTCGGTCGCAGAAGCCACCAGGTTATAGCCCGCGGCGTCGGTATGGCCGGTTTTGATGCCGTCCACGTTCAGGCTGGTATCCCACAGCAGACCGTTACGGTTCATCTGGCGGATATTGTTGAAGGTGAACTCTTTTTCTTTATAAATAGCGTATTCGTCCGGCACGTCGCGGATCAGCGCCTGGCCGATCAACGCCATATCGCGTGCGGAGCTGTACTGACCCTGTGCGTCCAGGCCGTGTACCGTTTGGAAGTGGGTGTTCTGCAGGCCCAGCTTGCTGACGTAGGTGTTCATCAGGTTAACGAATGCGTCCTGGCTGCCGGCCACGTAGTCGGCCATGGCCACGCAGGCGTCGTTACCTGACTGCAGGTTGATGCCGCGGGTCAGCTTGGAGACCGGTACGCGGTCGCCAGGCTTGAGGAACATCAGGGAAGACCCTTTGAATACCGGGTTGCCGGTTGCCCAGGCGTCTTGACCTACGGTCACCAGATCTTCCTGGCCGATTTTGCCTGCTTTCAGCGCTTGACCGATGACGTAGCTGGTCATCATTTTTGTCAGGCTGGCAGGGTCACGGCGCGCATCGGCGTTCATTTCCGCCAAAACTTTACCGGAATTGTAATCAATCAGGACGTAGGATTCCGCATCGATCTGCGGCACGCCTGGGATCATGGTCTTGATATTAACGTCATCGGCATGCGCAACGGTGGTTGCACTCATCGCGATAACGGTGCCGAGCGCTATGCTCTTGATTAAGCGAAAAGAAGTTACTTGTTTCATGATCGAGACTACAACATCCATGAGGGTAAAGTTAAAAAACGAGCCACACTATAACAGATGAGATCCTGGCAGGCATTAGTCAATCCTCTGACTTATCACGCTTTACAAGCTTTTGCTGAAAGAAAATGTTTCAGCTAAAAATCAGCTTATCGGTCGCGATTGCCCGCCGGTCTATGTTTAGGGTGCGGCAGTGACAAAAGATTGTTGCTGCGCTTCAGTGGCCAGGCGCTGCTGCAGCTGAGCCGCTTGCTGACGATCGCTGAACGGGCCGAGCTGTACGCGGTAGACGCTGCCGTTGGCGGCAACTTTACCCGGTACACCGAATTTTTGGCTCAGGCTTTGCTGCCAGCTTTGCGCGCGCTCGGCACTGCTCAGCGCGCCGACCTGCACCACATAGCCGCCTGTTGAAGAGGCGCTGCTTGCTGCAACGGCGGCGGTCGCGGCGACCGGTGCGGCAATGGCGACGGGTTCAGGCTCTGAGCCTTCCAACACGCCGGCCGGTACGGCGCTTGGCGCGCCGAGGAAGCCGCTGCGGCTATTGCCGGCGCTGCTTGCCGGAGCCGCGTCGCCGGTGTTCAGGCTGCTGTTGTCAATCGGGCGCACGGCGGCACCGCTGGCCACTGGGACGTCCTGTTGAATGGGAGTTCCCATGCTGCTGGAGCCCAGATCCGGGCGAGCGGGCAGGGCATAGCTTTGTTTGGCGACGGTAGTGCCGATGGTGCCAGGGCCACTGAGGGTGCCATCCGGGGCAACGTTGATGAAATCAACCTTGACCTTGGTGTTGTTGGACAGGTTCAGACGATCGGCGACGGCTCGCGACAAATCGATGATGCGACCTTTGGTGTAAGGCCCGCGATCGTTAACGCGCACTACCAGCTGGCGACCGTTGGCCAGGTTGGTCACGCGTACGTAGCTTGGGATCGGCAGCGTCGGGTGTGCGGCGGTCAGGCCGTTAGGATCAAACTGTTCCCCCAGCGCGGTGGTATTCCCCCTGGCTTCTTCGCCATAGGAACTGGCCAGACCGGTCTGCGAGAAGTTCTGAGGATCTTTTACAATGCGGTAAGTGTCGCCATTAACCTTATAATCCTGCAGGTTATTAGGGTTATAGGGTTCATATTGAGGCTCAACGCCACCGATTTCCACCACCGGTCCGTTATACGGCTGCTGCGGCGGCGCTTGCTGTTCCGTGGTCGGGGCGGTACAGGCGGAAAGCAATACCGCGACTACGCCGACCCAAAGCCATTCCTTACGCATTACTCACCTCTTATAAACTTTTAGACATCATTTTCCGATGCGTGTGGATCGACATGATAATGCCGAACCCAGCCATAAGCACAATCAGCGCCGAACCCCCGTAACTGACCAGAGGCAAAGGTACGCCAACTACCGGTAAAATACCACTGACCATACCAATGTTAACAAACACATAAACGAACAAAATCAGCATCAGCCCGCCGACCATCACTCGGCCGAAGGTGGTTTGCGCCTTGGCGGCGATCATCAAACCGCGGATGATCACCAGCAGGTATAGCGCCAGCAGCACCAGTACCCCGACCAGCCCCAGCTCCTCGGCCAGCACCGCAAAGATAAAGTCGGTGTGGCGTTCCGGCAGAAATTCCAGCTGTGACTGAGTACCATGCAGCCAGCCTTTACCGGACAGACCGCCTGAGCCGATGGCAATTTTCGACTGAATAATGTGGTAGCCGGCGCCAAGGGGGTCGGTTTCCGGATCGAGCAGCATCATAACGCGGTCGCGCTGATAGCCGTGCATCAGGAAGAACCACAGCACCGGGATAAAGGCCGCCAGCAGCACGGCGGCTACGGCGATCAGCTTCCAGCTCATGCCGGACAGGAATAGCACGAACAGGCCGGAGGCGGCGATCAGAATCGAGGTACCCAAATCCGGCTGTGCGGCAACCAGCAGCGTAGGCAGGAAAATCAGTACCAGCGCAATCGCCGTATTCTTCAAAGAAGGGGGGCAGACGTCGCGGTTCATAAAGCGCGCTACCATCAGCGGTACCGCGATTTTGGCGATCTCTGACGGCTGGAAACGCACGAAGCCGAGATCCAGCCAGCGCTGGGCGCCTTTACTGATCTGGCCGAAAGCGTCTACCAAAATCAGCAGTATCACGCAGAAAATATACAGATACGGTGCCCAGCTTTCATAGACCCGCGGCGGGATTTGCGCCATGACGGCCATGACGATCAACCCCATGACAATCTGGCCGATCTTGCGCTCCATCATGCCGATGTCCTGGCCGCTGGCGCTCCACATCACGAAAGCGCTGTAGACCAGCAGGGCCAGAATTAACAGCAGGAATGTGGGGTCGATATGGATTTTGGTCCAGATCGACGCTTTTTGTTGGCTTTCAGTCATGTTCTACCTTAATCACCTTCTACACCAGGCGGCAGCGGAGCCGCGTCCGGTAATTGCGTATTGTTGTCGCCCAGCAAGATATGGTCGAGGATCTGACGAGTGATCGTCCCGACCGCTGGACCGGCACCGCCGTTTTCCAGAATGATGGCGACCGAAACCGTCGGATTATCGAAGGGAGCGAAGGCCGTCATCAGTTTGTGGTCACGCAGGTGCTCTGCGAGTTTGTGGGCGTTATAGGTTTCGTAACCGAATACCTGCGCGGTCCCCGATTTCGCCGCGGCTTTGTATGGCGTACCTGCAAAGTACTTGCGTGCCGTCCCATTTGGGCGGTTGGCCACGCCATACATGCCGTCTTTGGCAATTTCCCAGAAGCCGGAATGAATATCGCCGATCTGCGTGCTCTCTTCCTGCTGGAAAGGCACCAGCACGCCATTGATACGGGTGCTCTGCAGCAGGTGCGGCGTTTTGACGTTGCCGTCGTTAATCAGGGTGGTCAGCGCCTTGGCCATCTGGATCGGCGTCGCCGTCCAATAACCCTGGCCGATACCTACCGGAATGGTGTCGCCCTGATACCAGGGTTTTTTATAGCGCTTGAATTTCCAGTCACGAGTCGGCATCAGGCCGGAACGCTCTTCTGACAGATCGATGCCGGTATATTCGCCGTAACCGAACTTGGTCAGCCAGGTTGAAAGGCGATCGATGCCCATGTCGTAAGCGACCTGATAGAAGAAGGTATCCGCGGACTCTTCCAACGCTTTGGTGACGTTCAGGCGGCCGTGGCCCCATTTTTTCCAGTCGCGGAAGCGTTTTTCCGAGCCGGGCAATTGCCACCAGCCGGGATCGAAGACGACGGTGTTCTTGGTGATCACCCCGGCGCTGAGCGCCGAAACGGAAATATACGGCTTCACCGTGGAGGCGGGTGGGTAGAGCCCTTGCGTGGCACGGTTGATTAGCGGCCGGTTCGGATCGTTGAGCAGCCCCTGATAATCCTTGCTGGAGATGCCGTCGACGAACAGGTTCGGGTCATAGCTGGGGTTGGACACCATAGCCAGAATGCCGCCGGTGCGCGGATCGCTCACCACCACTGCCGCACGGCTGCCCACCAGCAGCTGCTCGATATAGCGCTGCAGGTTGAGATCCAGCGTCAGATAGACGTCTTTGCCGGCGGAAGGCGGTTGCTCATGCAATTGGCGGATCACCCGGCCACGGTTGTTGACTTCAACCTCTTCGTAGCCGGTTTTGCCATGCAGGGTTTCTTCGTAATAGCGTTCGATGCCCAGCTTGCCGATGTCATGCGTCGCAGCGTAGTTGGCCAGCTTGCCGTCTTTATCCAGGCGTTCGACGTCACGGTCGTTGATCTTCGACACGTAGCCGATCACATGGGTCAGGGCGGAACCATAAGGGTAATAGCGACGCTGGTAGCCTTTGACCTCTACGCCGGGGAAGCGGAACTGGTTAACCGCAAAACGCGCCACCTGCACTTCACTCAGGGCGGTTTTCACCGGGATAGAGACGAAACGGCGCGAGCGCTTGCGCTCTTTTTCGAAGTTGGTGATGTCATCATCGGTCAAATCGACCACTGAACGCAGCGCCTGTAGCGTGGCTTTCAGGTCATCGACCTTTTCCGGCATCAACTCCAGTTGGTAGATGGTGCGGTTGAGCGCCAGCGGAGTGCCGTTGCGATCGTAAATAATGCCGCGGCTGGGCGCGATCGGCACCAGTTTGATGCGGTTTTCGTTGGAGCGGGTGCGGTAATCCTCAAAGCGGACGATTTGCAGGTTATACAGATTGGCGATGAGGGTGCCGGTCAGCACCAGGATGACCAAGAACGCCACCAGGGCGCGGCGTACAAACAGGGCGGATTCGGCCGTATAGTCGCGAAAAGGGTTACGTTCTATTTTCATCCCGCTGCTTTATTTCACTCTGTCACTATTACCACCGGTTATTCCCGGTGGTAAGGATGATTTGTTGTAATGCTCCAGGCGCGATAGAGGCTTTCAGCCACCAGCACGCGCACTAAAGGATGCGGTAATGTCAACGGTGAGAGCGACCAACTCTGTTCGGCGGCGGCCTTACACGCCGGGGCCAGCCCTTCCGGGCCGCCAATCAGCAGGCTGACGTTGCGGCCGTCCTGCTTCCAGCGTTCGAGTTGTTGCGCCAACTGCGGCGTTTCCCACGGCGTACCGGGAATATCCAGCGTGACAATGCGATTGCCTTTGCCTACCGCAGCCAGCATCTGCTCGCCTTCCTTTTCCAGAATGCGTTTGATATCGGCATTCTTGCCGCGCTTGCCCGCCGGGATTTCGGTCAGCTCAAACGGCATGTCTTTCGGAAAGCGGTGCAGATAATCCATAAAGCCGGTCTGCACCCAGTCTGGCATTTTAGTGCCGACGGCTACCAGTTGCAGTTTCACCGCTTAGCTCCAGAGTTTTTCCAGCTCGTACAACTGACGGCTCTCTTCCTGCATCACGTGAACGATCACGTCACCCAGGTCGACAACGATCCAGTCGGAGGCTTCCTGGCCTTTCATGCCGAACAGTTCCATACCGGCGGTGCGGGCTTCCTGCACCAGGTGGTTGGCGATCGACATCACGTGACGGGTAGAGGTCCCGGTGCAGATGATCATGCAATCGGTGATGCTGGATTTGTCTTGTACATCCAGAGCGATAATGTCTTGGCCTTTCAGGTCATCAATTTTATCGATGACGAAATCTTGGAGCGCTTTACCTTGCAAAGGTTCCCCCTCGGGTGTGTTCTGTTCATTCGACTGCGGCGGGCAACTTGCCCGTTTTGCGGCCTGAATCAATGATAAGTCGGCAGGATGCCGCTGAAAGCCAGCTGGTGACTGCCCGGCCAGCTAAGGATTCCGGGGTTTTCAGCGAATACCTGAAAAATAGCGGCGCAGTATATCACGCGGCTGTTGCTAGCGATATAAACCCTGTAACTCGATATAGCGCTGTACTGAACGCGGCAACAGGTCGTCACAGTTGAGTCCCTGATGGCGGCGCTGACGAATTTCCGTGGCCGAAATCTCCAGCTGTGGCGTATCGGCCAGATAAATAAATCCGTGAGGATGCCGGCTGAGCTGGGCGGGATCGCTCACCTGATGTTGCTCCAGCCACTGCTGTAGCTCAGGCGTATCCATGCGATCGTTGTACCCAGGGCGAGCGAGCACCAGCAGATGACAGGTATCCAGCAGCGACTGCCAGCGGTGCCATTTGTGCAGCGTCAACAGCGAGTCCTGGCCAATGATAAACGCCAGAGGCAAGGCGGCGCCACGTTCTTTACGAATGGCTTCCAGCGTCTCGATGGTATAGGAAGGGGTGGTGCGATGCAGTTCACGATCGTCAACCGCAAACAGCGGGTTACCGGCAATGGCCAATTCCACCATTTTCAACCGTTGCTGAGCGTTCGCTTCGGGCTGAGGGCGGTGCGGCGGAACATGGTTCGGCAGCAGCGTGACCCGGTTCAGACCAACCTCTGCGGCCAGCGCTTCCACCGGCCGCAGATGGCCGTAATGGATAGGGTCGAAGGTGCCGCCAAACAGGGCGTGCAGAACGGGAGTGCCTTGCGGATTAGTGGACATCTGAAAAACTCGTGGCCAGAGGTTTGCCGCACAGCAGCATCGACAGGGTTTCCAATTCAGACCAGACCGACTGGCCGTAATCCTGCTTAAGGGTGATTTCTATCTGCGTCAGCAGATGAACCGCTTGCCGCAGCTGGGCGCCGGACAGCCGTTGCAATGCCTGAGTTACCAGGTTACGGCGGTTTTGCCAAACCTTGTATTGATCGAATAGCGTACGCAAAGGCACTGTCGCCATGCGGCGTTGCAGGTTGAGCAACTGCAGCAGTTCCCGTTGCAGGGTTCGCAGCAGGATCACCGGCTCGACATCTTCCTGCTGCATCTGCTGCAGGATATGCCAGGCGCGTTTGCTTTTTCCGGCCAACAGGGCGTCCAGCCAGTGGAATGGCGTGAAGTGGGCGGCATCGTTCACGGCCAGTTCAACGCGCGGCAGCGTGAGTTTGCCATCCGGATGCAGCAACGACAGCCGCTCCAGCGCCTGCGACAGCGCCAGCAGGTTGCCTTCGTAGCAGTAACACAGCAGTTGGTTTGCCGCGTCGTCCAGTTCCAGCTTCAGGGTTTTGGCTCGTTGAGCGACCCAGCGGGGGAGCTGCGCCTGTTCCGGCGTCTGGCAACTGACGTAAGCGCCGTGCGGGCTGAGCGCCTTGAACCAGGCACTGTTTTCTTGCGCTTTGGTCAGGCGTGGCCCACGCAGCATCAGCAAAATGTCGTCATGCAGCAGTGCGGCCAGTTTGATCAGCTGTTCGCCGATCGGTGCCGTCGGCCCGTTCTCAGGGAAGATCAGCAGCAGCGTCTGACGGCTGGCGAACAGGCTCATGGCCTGACAGATGCTGAAGATGGCATCCCAATCGGTATGGGCGTCGAGCGAAATGCTGTAATGCTCGGTGAACTGCTGCTCTTGGGCCGCGTGGCGGATCAGATCCTGGCTTTCCTGCAGCAGCAGCGGCTCGTTGCCAGTCAATAAATAACAAGCGCGCAGCCCCTCTCGGAGCTGCGCGGCAAGTTGTTCAGGGTAAATACGAATCATTGATCTACGCGACTGGCCGCTTTTTCACCGGCGGCAGCGGCTTTCTGTTGGGTTTCTTCTTCCGCAGCGTGCACCGTCAGCAGCTTACGTACCAGCTGTTGGGCGGCCTGCTCGCGCATTTCCTGGCGAATAATTTCCTGTTCGGAATCTTTTGCCAATGCGGTCAACGGGTTATCGAAGAACGAACGGAAAACTTTAACGTTTAGCGGATACAGATCGTGACCCGGGATCAGCACCTGTGCCTGAACGGTCAGTACCATTTGGTACTCAGCGGTTTTACCGTCCTGGAAGATAGAGGCGGTATCCTGGCTCTCCGTGGCGCCAATGATGCGCAGGGAAGGGAGATCCTTACGCTTGGCATCCTTGACGATGGTCACGTCGCTGAGACGTAACTGCTCACGCACCGCGCGGGTCAGCGGACCATAAGGGTCCGAGCTGTCCAGCAGCAGCGTCTTCATTTCCGAAGGGACCTGCGTGGTACCACGCAGGTGAAAACCGCAGCCGGCGGTGACCAGCACCGCCAACCCCAGCAACAACGTCAGAATACGATGTCGCACAACGCCTCCTTGTGTTAACCCACAACCAGGTTAAGCAATTTGCCCGGAACATAGATCACTTTACGAACCGTGACCCCGTCCAGATATTTAGCGACCAGATGCTCCTCAGCGGCACGCGCACGTACCTGCTCTTCGGTTGCATCGGCAGCCACGGTGATTTTAGCGCGAACCTTACCGTTGACCTGCACCACCACCAGCTTGGAGTCTTCGACCATGGCCTGCTCGTCGGCTTGCGGCCAGGCTGCGGTATCCACATCGCCTTCACCGCCCAGCGCCTGCCACAGTGAGAAGCACACGTGCGGAGTGAACGGATACAGCATGCGAACGACTGCCAACAGCGCTTCCTGCAGCAGGGCGCGATCTTGCTCGCTCTCTTGCGGTGCACGGGCCAGCTTGTTCATCAGTTCCATCACGGCGGCAATCGCGGTGTTGAAGGTCTGACGACGGCCGATATCGTCGGTCACTTTGGCAATGGTTTTGTGCAGATCGCGGCGCAGCGCTTTCTGATCTTCACTCAGCGTTGCCACGTTCAGCGGCTGAACGGCGCCTTTTTCCAGGTGTTCGTAGGCCAGTTTCCACACGCGTTTCAGGAAGCGGTTTGCCCCTTCTACGCCGGATTCCTGCCATTCCAGCGTCATTTCTGCCGGTGAAGCAAACATCATGAACAGACGGACGGTATCTGCGCCGTATTTCTCAACCATCACCTGCGGGTCGATGCCGTTGTTTTTCGACTTCGACATTTTGCTCATGCCAGCATAGACCAGTTCACGACCTTGTGGATCGGTGGCTTTGATAATGCGGCCTTTGTCATCACGTTCAACGTTGGCGTCGACCGGGGAAACCCAGACGCGTTCGCCGCTGTTGCCGGTGTAATAGAAGGCGTCTGCCAGCACCATGCCCTGGCACAGCAGGCGTTTTGCCGGCTCGTCGGAGTCGACCAGGCCAGCGTCACGCAGCAGCTTGTGGAAGAAGCGGAAATACATCAGGTGCATGATGGCGTGTTCGATGCCGCCGACATACTGATCGACCGGCAGCCAGTAGTTGGCAGCGGCTGGATCCAGCATCCCCTGGTCGTACTGCGGGCAGGTATAGCGCGCGTAGTACCAGGACGATTCCATAAAGGTGTCGAAGGTGTCGGTTTCGCGCAGCGCCGGTTGGCCGTTAACGGTGGTTTTCGCCCACTCGGGATCGGCTTTGATCGGGCTGGTAATGCCGTCCATCACCACGTCTTCCGGCAGGATCACCGGCAGCTGGTCTTCTGGAGTTGGCATCACGGTACCGTCTTCCAGCGTGACCATCGGGATTGGTGCGCCCCAATAACGTTGGCGGGAAACGCCCCAGTCGCGCAGACGGTAGTTAACCTTGCGCTGACCAACGCCTTTGGCGACCAGTTTGTCGGCAATGGCGTTGAAACCGTCTTGGTGATCCAGACCGTCAAACTCGCCGGAGTTGAACAGCGTGCCTTTCTCGATCATCGCTTCGGCTTGTACATCCGGCTGGCTGCCGTCGAGGGCCAGAACGACCGGTTTGATTGGCAGGCCGTATTTGGTGGCGAATTCCCAGTCGCGCTGATCGTGAGCCGGAACCGCCATCACCGCGCCGGTACCGTATTCCATCAGCACAAAGTTGGCGACCCAAATTGGCACTTGCTCGCCGGACAGCGGATGGATGGCGAACAGGCCGGTCGGCATGCCCTTTTTCTCCATCGTCGCCATTTCGGCTTCGGCCACTTTGGTGTTGCGGCACTCTTCGATAAATTCAGCCAGCGCCGGGTTGTTCACCGCGCCTTGCTGCGCCAATGGGTGACCTGCGGCTACGGCCACGTAGGTCGCGCCCATAAAGGTGTCAGGACGGGTGGTGTAAACCGTCAGCTTTTCATCGCTGCCCGCTACGTCAAAGGTGATATCAACCCCTTCGGAACGGCCAATCCAGTTGCGCTGCATGGTTTTCACCTGTTCTGGCCAGCTTTCAAGCGTGTCCAGATCGTTGAGCAGCTGATCGGCGTAGTCGGTGATTTTGATAAACCACTGTGGGATCTCTTTACGCTCAACCTTGGTGTCGCAGCGCCAGCAGCAGCCGTCGATCACCTGCTCGTTGGCCAGCACGGTCAGATCGTGCGGGCACCAGTTCACCGCGGAAGTCTTCTTGTAGACCAGGCCTTTTTCGTACAGCTTGGTGAAGAACCACTGTTCCCAACGGTAGTAGTCCGGATCGCAGGTGGCGATCTCGCGATCCCAGTCATAGCCGAAGCCCAGCAGTTTCAGCTGGTTCTTCATGTATTCGATATTGTCGTAGGTCCACGGAGCCGGTGCAGTGTTGTTTTTAACCGCAGCGCCTTCCGCCGGCAGGCCGAACGCATCCCAGCCAATAGGCTGTAGCACGTTTTTACCTAGCATGCGCTGGTAGCGCGAGATCACGTCGCCGATAGTGTAGTTACGAACGTGCCCCATGTGCAGACGGCCTGATGGGTACGGCAGCATGGATAGGCAGTAATACTTTTCCTTGCTCGCATCTTCGGTAACTTTGAAAGTTTGCTTCTCTTCCCAGTGAAGCTGTACGTTCGATTCTATGTCTTCTGGACGGTATTGCTCTTGCATGGCGGCTGGTGGTCCTGTAGGTGTAAAACAGCTCCCCCTTCATCTTTCAAGCCACAGCGTTGTTGGCTGCGTACACTCAACCCAGTCACTTACCTTTGTAAGCTCTTGGGTTTCACGTACTGGCCGCCTGGCCGTGACTCGAAACCTATCGGGGGGATTTCTGTAGCATTCTGTTGAGTACTTATAGATCCGCATAGCATAGCTGATAAGACCTCCCGGCAACAACACCAAGCGCCCGACTCGACGTATTTAAAAAATACCGGCCATGATAAGACTCACATCTTGAGGAAACCATGTCTTGCCAAGTGACATCAGCAATTTACGGCTAAAATGATAAGGGATAGTTTATACCCATCATCTTTCAAGCTGCAGCGTTGTTACCTGCTTACAAGGCCCATCCATGGGTCCTTGCCCTTTCAGGGCCGCTGCAAGCAGCGTTCAAATCTGTTCCCGACAGATTTGTCGCTCACCCCAGTGACTTACTAAAGTAAGCGCCTGGGGATGAGCGAACTGGGCGCTTAGCTGCAACTCGAAAGCTATAGGGTATGGGAGGTAGGCCCAGTCACGTAAGTTCATCGAGGAGAGATTATGAACAAGGTTGCTCAGTACTACCGCGAATTGGTGGCATCCCTGACAGAACGCCTGAAAAATGGCGAGCGTGATATTGACTCGCTGGTCGCGAGCGCAGAAAAACGGCTAAACGAAGCGGGTGAACTGACGCGCGACGAAGTTGAGCAGGTTACACAGGCGGTACGGCGCGATCTGGAAGAGTTCGCTCGCAGTTATCAGGAGAGCCGGGACGAGTTCACCGACAGCGTTTTCATGCGGGTTATCAAGGAAAGCCTGTGGCAGGAGCTGGCGGATATTACCGACAAAACTCAGTTGGAATGGCGCGAGGTGTTCAAGGACGTCAGCCACCATGGCGTTTACCACAGCGGTGAGGTTGTCGGGCTGGGTAATCTGGTGTGCGAAAAATGCCACCATCATTTGGCGTTTTACACGCCGGAAGTGCTGCCGCTGTGCCCGAAATGCGGTCATGACCAGTTCCAGCGTCGGCCTTTCGAACCTTAAGCTTGCTGCGCGCCCTGGCCTCTCCGCTAGAAAAGGTCAGGGCAGGCGCTGCTCTTAGCCAAACAGTTTTTTCATCAGGTTGCCAAGAAAGCTTCCGCCAGCCGAGGCCGTAGCCACTTCAGCCTGCGGGGCTGTTTCGATTTTGGCGGGCACTTTCTGTGCCACCGCAACCCGGCTTTCCTGTGCGGCTTTTTCTGCTGCTTCAGGGCCGTAAGCAAAGCCTTCCGCCAGCACGAACTCGACGTCGGTAATGCCGATAAACGCCAGGAACAGCTTCAGATATGGCGTGATCAGATCGGTTGGCGTATCCGCGTGGATACCGCCGCGGCTCGAGATCACAATCGCTTTCTTGCCGGTGACCAGACCTTCAGAGCCTTCAGAGGTGTAGCGGAAGGTTTGGCCGGCGCGCGCCACCAGGTCGAAATAGATTTTCAACTGCGTCGGGATGTTGAAGTTGTACATCGGCGCGCTGATGATAATGGTGTCGTGCGATTTCAGCTCGGCGATCAGCTCATCGGAAAGTGCCAGCGTCTTTTGCTGATGCGGTGTTAAAGGTTTGTCACCGGCGCTAAACCCGCCAATCACTTCTCCATCCAGCTCCGGCAGTGTCGGGTTGGCTAAGTCGCGAACCGTAAAGCTGTCATTGGGGTGTGCTTCATGCCACTGTTGAACAAAAAAATCGACTAATTTTCCAGACTGGGAGTAATCACCCAGGATACTTGATTTCAGGACCAGTATACGACTCATTGGGCTATCTCCAGGCTTGGTCTAAGGTATCAGCGATGCTGTGCGTTTAACAGCATCTTAGAGGCAAGCCTGGGCCAGTGATAGCGTAAAAATTCGCTGAGTTAAATCAAAAATATTGAATATCAGGGCGGTTTCCCGCCCGGTGGTCAATAGCGGGCTACGCGCTCGGCCAACAGATCGATAAAGCCTTCGCGATCGATATCGGTCAGCACTTCAACGTTGGCCGGCTTGCCGTTCTGGCCGAAGGTATCCACCACGGTCATGCCGAGGGTATATTCCCCTTTGGTTTCCACGCCGACCCAGCGTTCGATACTGTCAAACAGCTGTGGCGCCAGCAGCCAGGCGATGGTGCAGGGGTCGTGCATCGCGGCACCGGGCAGCCCACGCGGATGGCTAAGGTACAGCGGCAGGTAGAAGTCGAGCATTTCGGCCACCGCCTGCGCCACCGGGTTGTTTATCTGACGGATGCGTTCGATATCCTGTGGCAGCACCAGCGCCTGGTGAGTCACGTTCAACCCGGCCATGGTCAGCGGTACGCCGGATTTCAGTACCATTTCGGCGGCTTCGGGATCGACATAGATGTTGAACTCTGCCACCGGGGTGGTGTTGCCGGCATTCATGCCTCCCCCCATAAACACGATGCGTTCAATGTTGCCTTTCAGCTCTGGGTGTTGGGCCAGCAGCAGGGCGATATTGGTCATGGGGCCAGTGACCACCAGCGTGATCGGCTGCGGACTGCTGCGTAGCAGGCTGGCGATCAGCTCTACGGCAGTTTGCGCCACCGGCTGGATGGCGGGCGTTGGCAGATGGGTATTGCCCATGCCGGTTTTGCCGTGAACGTAGTCGGCAATCACCAGGTCTCGCATCAACGGCGCGGCAGCACCGGCAGCGACGGGAATGTCTTCACGTTTCATCAACGTCAATAGACCCAGCGCATTGTGCAGGGTTTTTTCCGGCGTCTGGTTACCGGCGGAGGTGGTAATGGCTTTAACGTCCAATTCTGGTGAACTCAGCGCCATGGCAAGGGCAATGGCATCGTCCAGACCAGGGTCGCAATCGATAATGATAGGGCGGGGCATGTTTATCTCCTTATTTGTTATCCAGTGAGCATCGGATCAAAATCGGAGAGAAACAAGTGCTTTTAGTGCCGGAAAGAGGGAATGAAACTGCGCCCCGGGCGGGGCGCAGGCGAGGGATCAGTGCAGGATTTTCGCCAGGAAGTCCTTCGCCCGTTCGGACTCCGGATTGTTGAAGAAGTCGTCTTTATTGCGGTCTTCGACGATTTTGCCTTCATCCATAAAGATCACCCGGTTCGCCACTTTACGGGCAAAGCCCATCTCGTGGGTTACCACCATCATGGTCATGCCTTCATTGGCCAGTTCGACCATAACGTCCAGCACTTCGTTGATCATTTCCGGATCGAGCGCCGAAGTGGGCTCATCGAACAGCATGGCGATAGGATCCATGCACAGCGCTCGGGCGATAGCCACGCGTTGCTGCTGGCCGCCGGAAAGCTGGCCGGGGAACTTGTTGGCGTGTGCGGTCAGGCCGACGCGCTCCAGCAGTTTCAGGCCTTTCTCGCGCGAGGCGTCTTTGTCACGCTTGAGCACTTTCACCTGCGCCAGCGTCAGGTTATCGATGATCGACAGGTGCGGGAAAAGCTCGAAGTGCTGGAATACCATACCGACCTTGGAACGCAGCTGCGCCAGATTGGTTTTCTTGTCGTTGACCGGAGTACCGTTCACCAGGATATTGCCCTGCTGGATCGGCTCCAGACCGTTGACGGTTTTGATCAGGGTAGACTTGCCCGAGCCTGAAGGACCGCAGACCACCACCACCTCGCCTTTTTTTACTTCGGTGGTGCAATCGGTCAGAACCTGAAAGTGACCGTACCACTTAGAAACATTTTTCAGGGATATCATCAAACAGTCCTTTTCTTCAAATAGCTTACCAGCGCCGAGGCGGCGAGACTGATAACAAAGTAGACAAAGCCGGCAAACAGGATCATTTCAACCTGGGTGCCGTCGCGCTCGCCAATGGTCGAGGCGGTACGGAAGAAGTCAGCCAGGCTCAGTACGTACACCAGGGAGGTATCCTGGAACAGTACGATGCCCTGGGTCAGCAGCAGCGGCACCATGGCGCGGAACGCCTGCGGCAGGATCACCAGCTTCATTGACTGCCATTGGGTCATGCCCAGTGCCAGCGCGGCGGAGGACTGGCCGCGTGAGATGCTGATGATACCGGCGCGGATAATTTCCGAGTAATAAGCCGCTTCAAACAGGGAAAAGGCTACCATAGCCGAGATCAGGCGAATATCGGTTTTCGGCGACAGCCCTAGAACCTGTTGTAATAAGCTTGGAACCACCAGATAGAACCACAGCAGCACCATCACCAGAGGGACGGAGCGGAACAGGTTGACGTAAACGGCAGCGAACCAGCTGATCGGTTTGATGGGCGACAAGCGCATTACCGCCAGAACGGTTCCCCACAGAATACCGACGACGATGGCGGTCACGGTGATCTTCAGCGTGATCAACAGGCCCTGCAGCAGATAAGGGAAACTTGGGACAATCGATGCCCAGTCAAATTCGTACATTATTTACTCCCCAAGTTGCCGGGCAACTGCACTTTTCTCTCTACCAACCGCATAAACAGCATGATCACGGCGTTGATGGCGATATAGGCCAGCGTAATCGCGGTAAAGGATTCATAGGCATGCGCAGAGTAGTCCAGCAGTTTGCCGGCCTGGGCAGCCATGTCGACCAACCCGATAGTGGAAGCGATGGCAGAGTTTTTGACCAGGTTGAGCATTTCCGAGGTCATCGGCGGCACAATCACCCGGTAGGCATTCGGCAACAGCACGTAGCGGTAGGTTTGCGGCAGCGTCAGACCCATCGCCAACCCGGCCGCTCTTTGACCGCGTGGCAGTGACTGAATGGCAGCACGTACCTGCTCGCAGACGCGAGCGGCGGTAAACAGCCCGAGGCACAGCATCGAGGAAACAAAGAATTGCACGTTAGGATCGAGTTCGGTTTTGAACCACATGCCGATATTCGCCGGCAGCAGTTCCGGGATCACCAGATACCAGGTAAAGAATTGGACGATCAGCGGCACATTACGGAACAGTTCGACGTAACAGGTACCGAGAGTGGAAAGAAAGCGGTTGGGCACGGTACGCAAAATACCGAATAGCGAACCGACAAAGAAAGCGATAATCCATGCACAGACGGAGAGGGCTACCGTGACCTGAAAGCCGGACCAAATCCAGCCGAGGTAGGTGGTATTCCCAAACGGGGCCTGCTGCAGGAAGATACCCCAGTTCCAATCTATTGACATAACAAACTCCGTTAAGCGGGCGCAGAGCGCCTAAAGATTGATGACTATTCAACGCCGAGGGCGCCGCGGCCAGTCGGGCTGACTTATGTGTGCGGGCATCGGTAATGCGTTATGGGAAAAATACGGGAGGGGAACGGCCTCCCGTATTCCTGTCTGTCCCAGCCATCAACAGGGCTGGTTTGGCCTGGCGGCCGCCCCAGCTCTTGTTCTATTAGTTCAATGCTTTATCGTTAGGCTCTTTGAACAGTTGCTTCATGTCGTCGGACAGTTCGAAGTTCATGTTGAGGTTCTTCGGTGGAATAGGCTGTTTGAACCACTTATCAAACCATTTTGTTGCTTCGCCTGAAGTTTGAGCTTGAGCGATGGTGTCATCGACCAGTTTCTTGAACTCAGGATCGTCTTTACGCAGCATACAGCCGTAGGCTTCTTTCGACTGCGGTGTGCCCAGAATTTCCCATTGGTCCGGCTTCTTCGCTTTCGCGCGTTCACCCGCCAGCAGGGCGTCATCCATCATAAAGGCTACTGCACGACCGCTTTCCAGGGTACGGAAGGAGTCGCCGTGGTCTTTGGCGCTGATGATGCGCATGTTCATCTTGCCGCTGTCGTTCAGTTTATTGAGCAGCACTTCAGAGGTAGTGCCTGAGGTCACCACGACAGGTTTGCCCGCCAGATCCTTGAAGTCTTTGACGTCAGAGCCTTTTTTCACCAGCAGACGGGTACCGACCACGAAGATGGTATCGGAGAAGGCCGCCTGTTTTTGGCGTTCGAGGTTGTTGGTGGTCGAGCCGCATTCGAAGTCAAAAGTGCCGTTTTGCAGCAGTGGGATACGGTTCTGTGAGGTGATCGGCAGCATTTTGACCTGCAGATCAGGAGCGTTCAGTTTTTTCTTAACCGCTTCAACGATTTGGTTGGAGTAGTCCTGGGAGTAACCCACAACTTTTTGCTGGTTGTCGTAGTAGGAGAACGGCACTGACGATTCGCGGTGGCCGACAACGATCACGCCGTTGTCTTTGATTTTCTTCAGCGTACCGGTCAGTTCTTCCGCATGGGCTACGTTACCTGCCATACCGATCAGCAGTAACGATAACGCCAATTTACGCATTTGCATGGTCCAACTCCTTTGCTGTTGTGGTGGCTCAAATTCAAAGAGCATCAGATTCTAAATGGAGATTTATTGCTCAAGTATAAAGATAGTCTTAGAACACATAACCGTTAGAAAATAGCCGATTGTGAATGGATTGAAACTAAAATGTTTCTTTTTTTGAGACGCCACGCGCACCAAATTAATGCAACAAAACCCCAATGCACCTTTGTGGTGCCGGTCATGCTCTTGAGTTGTGCACAGGTGCGACAAAACGTCAGTAAAAGTAAATCGGCTCTCTATAACAGCGTAATTAAAGCAAGGAGTGTGCCAGAAGCATTGATTTGGCGATGCTTTATGCTAGCCGCGTGGGAGAGTGCGGCGTGGAAAGCTGCAAGGTGGATGAGGGAAACGGGGCGCTGACGGGCAGCGCCCCGGGGGCTTATTTACGGCGCAGGCCGAGGATCAACGCCAGGCCGCCAAGCAGCAGGGTGATTATCCACAACGGCGTGGCGCCAAAACGGGCATAAGGCGTTATGCCGGTGGTTGGTGTGACTTTCACCTCCAGCACCTTGCGGGTGAACTGAGGGATCTCTGCGATCACCTCACCGTTGGCGTCTACCGCGGCGGTGACGCCGTTATTGGTGCTGCGCAACAGAGGGCGACCCAGCTCCAGAGCACGCATGCGCGCCATCTGGAAGTGCTGCCATGGGCCGATGGAATGGCCGAACCAGGCGTCGTTGGAGATGGTCAGCAGGAAGTTGGTGTCCGGCCGGAAGTTGTCGCGAACCTGCTGGCCGAGAACAATCTCATAACAGATCGCCGCCGTCAGGTTATAGCCTTTCACGCTGAGCTGTGGCTGGACGTAGTCGCCACGACTGAATGAAGACATCGGTAAATCGAAGAACGGTGCCAGCGGGCGCAGCAGCGTTTCCAGCGGTACAAACTCGCCAAACGGCACCAGATGGTGCTTGTTATAGCGGTCCTTGGCCGGATAAACGTAAGGCGTCGGCTCGCCCAGCACGATGGCGCTGTTGTAGATTTGCTGGCCCTGCGGCGTGGCACGCACATCAACGATACCGGTGATCAGGCTGCTGTTTTTGGCGCGCATCAGGTCATCCATCATGGTCAGGAAGCCGTTCTGGCTGGCTTCGTAATCCGGAATGGCAGACTCCGGCCAGATGATGATCGGCGCTTTGCCCATATAAGGACGCGTTTCGTCCAAATAGGTTTGCAAGGTGCTGACCAACGCTTTCGGATCCCACTTCATCGACTGAGCGATATTGCCCTGCACCATCGCGACGTTGACCGCCTTGTCCGGTTGCGGGGTAAACCAGTGCAGCTGGCGCAACGGCCACGGCAGCAACAGCAGTGCGACGGCAACCCCAGCCGCGGCGATCCGACGCTGATTGACGGCGTACACCAACAGCCCGGCGATCGCCATCAGCATAAAGGTGATGGTATCTACCCCGAGCAACGGCGCCACGCCTTTCAGCGGGCCGTTAATCTGGCTGTAGCCAAACTGCAGCCAGGGGAAACCGGTCAGCACCCAGCCACGTAAAAACTCGGTGACTTGCCACAACACGGGGGCGGCAATCGCTAAACGGTACCAACTGGTGGTCGGCCACAGACGTGCCAGTAACCCGGCGAACAGCCCGGTATACAGCGACAGGTAAGCCGCCAGCAGCACAACCAGGAAAATGTTGATGGAGAAAGGCATGCCGCCGAAGTCGGCAATGCTGACGTAAACCCAGTTGATTCCCGTCCCGAACAGACCGAAACCCCAGCAAAAACCGAGCAAGGCAGACTGTTTGGTGGTGCGGTTCAGGGTTACGGCCAACAGGCCGAACAGAGAGACAAGGGCCGCCGGCCAGATATCGTAAGGAGAAAACGCCAGCGTGCCGCTGGCGCCGGTCAACAGCGCCAGCAGGGCGCGAACCCACTGGCGTTCAAGGAAAGAGGCTTTAGCCATGTTTGATTTATTCTTCCAGTTTCGGTTGCGGAGAATCGTCCGGAATTTTTACATGAACCTGGATGATACGTCGACAGTCCGCCATCGCAACTTTAAATAGGTAACCTTCGATTTCAATGGTTTCCCCGCGTGCAGGCAGGTGACCGAAGGCCTGCATCACCAGGCCGCCGATGGTGTCGACCTCGTCGTCGCTGAAGTGGGTGCCGAAGGCTTCGTTGAAGTCTTCAATCGGCGCCAGCGCTCGCACGGTATACATATGGCGGCTGAGCTGGCGGATATCCAGATCGTCTTCGTCGTCATATTCGTCTTCGATTTCGCCGACAATCAGTTCCAGAATATCTTCGATGGTGACCAGGCCGGACACGCCGCCGAACTCGTCAATGACAATCGCCATGTGATAACGCTGGGAGCGGAACTCCTTCAGCATCCGGTCTACTCGCTTGCTTTCAGGCACCACCACGGCGGTGCGCAGCACCTTGTCGATGCTGAATTCCTCGGATTCCGCGCGCATAAACGGCAGCAGATCCTTGGCCATCAGAATGCCTTCGATGTGATCTTTATCTTCGCTGATCACCGGGAAGCGCGAGTGGGCGGATTCAATGATCACGTCCAGGCACTCTTCCAGCGTTTGGTTACGCTTGAGCGTCACCATCTGGGAGCGCGGGATCATGATATCGCGCACGCGCTGCTCGGCGATATCCATCACGCCTTCCAGCATGTCTCGGGTATCGGGATCGATCAGGTCGTTTTGCTCGGAATCACGGATCAGCTCTACCAGATCGCCACGGTTTTTGGGTTCGCCGTGGAACAGCTGGTTAAGGATAAGAGTAAAGAACCCCTTCTTGGGACTGGGGCTGTCATTGCTTTGTGAATGGTCGTCGCTCATGGCGTTTTAGTTAATATCACTCATGTCAGAGTTAGGGGAGTCAGCGGCAGCCCCATACGGGGGCTGCGGGGAAATCAGCTGACGTCAGAGGGGGTCTTTTTCCGCCAGGTACGGGTCCGGGTAACCCAGTCCGTGCATGATTTCGGTTTCCAAAGACTCCATTTCTTCGGCTTCATCGTCTTCGATGTGGTCATACCCTAGCAGATGAAGGCTGCCATGGACAACCATATGCGCCCAGTGGGCCTCCAGCGCCTTCTCTTGCTCGATGGCTTCCTGTTCAACCACCTGACGGCAGATGATCAGATCGCCCAGCAGCGGCAGCTCGATACCCGGGGGAGCTTCGAACGGGAAAGACAGCACGTTGGTCGGTTTGTCCTTGCCGCGATAGGTCAGGTTCAACTCGTTACTTTCCGCTTCATCCACAAGGCGAATGGTGACCTCGGCCACCTCCTGAAACTGCGGCAGCACGCCTTCCAGCCAGCGCTGGAAGGTGGCTTCATCCGGCAGGCCGTTGCTGTCTGCACAGGCAATCTGCAGATCCAAAATCACCTGACTCATGGTGTCTCCTGCTCGGAGGCGATGCTCGCCTCGCGTTTACGTTGTTCGGCAATCGCATCTTTGCGTTTTTGTTCGGCGGCTTCCCAGGCTTCATAAGCGATGACCACGCGGGCCACCACCGGATGGCGTACCACGTCTTCGCTATGGAAGAAATTGAAGCTCAGTTCTTCGACGTCAGACAGCACTTCCACCGCGTGGCGCAGGCCGGATTTTTGGTTGCGCGGCAGGTCTATCTGCGTCACGTCACCGGTGATGACCGCCTTGGAGTTGAAGCCAATACGTGTCAGGAACATCTTCATCTGTTCGATGGTGGTGTTCTGGCTCTCGTCGAGGATGATAAACGCGTCGTTCAACGTACGGCCGCGCATATAGGCCAGCGGCGCGACTTCTATCACGTTACGTTCGATCAGCTTCTCCACGCGCTCAAAGCCCAGCATTTCGAACAGGGCGTCATACAGCGGGCGCAGGTAAGGATCGACCTTCTGGCTCAGATCCCCCGGCAGGAAGCCCAGTTTTTCGCCGGCTTCAACCGCTGGACGGGTCAGCAGAATGCGGCGGATCTCCTGGCGTTCCAATGCGTCCACCGCAGCGGCGACCGCCAGGTAGGTCTTGCCGGTACCGGCCGGGCCGATGCCGAAGGTGATGTCGTGATCGAGAATATTAGCAATGTATTGCGCCTGATTCGGCGTGCGTGGTTTCACCATGCCGCGTTTGGTTTTGATGGTCACCGCCTTGCCGTAATCCGGCACGCTGTCGGCAACCTGTTCCAGCACCCGGCTTTCTTTGATCGCTAAATGGATCTGCTCCGGGTCGATATCCGGGATCACGCCGCGAATGGGGGCGGTGTCCACATACAGATGGCGCAAGATATCGGCGGCGGCAACCACGCACGGGTTCTTGCCGACCAGCTTGAAACGGTTGTCACGGCGGTTGATCTCAATGCCCAACCGGCGTTCGAGTTGTTTGATATTGTCATCAAACGGGCCGCACAGGCTGAGCAATCGCTTATTGTCTGCCGGCTCTAACAAAATTTCTTGTGTTGCGACGTTCAAACTATTCCTCAAGGCTCATATCGGGCCTGGTTGGTTTTCGGTACGCGCGTCCAGGGCCAAGCCTGAACTCTTTACCTTGAATTATTCATGGTGCGCCGCACTGGCGCAAGTTTACCCATGATCTATCTGTGCGTCGGCGGCAAAATTCAAGGGCCGAAGGAGGAAAAACGCGGCTAAAACAGCCGCGTAATGCTTTGGAGATTCAGGGCTGGCGATCAGTTCTTTTTCACGAATTCGGATTTCAGCTTCATCGGGCCAAAGCCATCGATCTTGCAGTCGATGTTGTGGTCGCCTTCCACCAGGCGGATGTTCTTCACTTTGGTGCCGATTTTCAGCATGGAAGAGCTGCCTTTGACCTTGAGGTCTTTCACTACGGTCACGGCGTCGCCGTCGGCCAGCAGGTTGCCGTTGGCGTCTTTGACAATCAGCGTATCGCTGTCGTCCGCCGGCGCGCTGTCGCTCCACTCGTGGGCGCACTCAGGGCAGATAAACAGGTTGTTATCCTGGTAGGTGTATTCGGAGTTGCACTTCGGGCAGTGTGGGAGTTGCATGTTATGTCGCCTCTTAATCAAAAAAATAAAAAAAAGAAAATGGCCGGGCATCGAGACCCGGCTGATAAGTCATAAGGATAATCGCTGACGTGGCGTCGGGCGCCACGGCTTACTGCACTGCGGAGAGGGCGTCAGGGCTGATAAATGCCGACGCCCAGCGCGTTCTCTTTTCGGGTTCGGGCGATGACTGACTGCGGGGATTCATGCACGCGCAGGTCCATCTGCTGTTCGGTACGCACCACTGCGCCACGCAGTGTGTTGGTCAAAACCTCGGTGATTTCCACATCAACGAACTGACCGATCATATCCGGCGTGCCTTCAAAGTTCACCACGCGGTTGCAGGCTGTCCGGCCCGCCAGCTCCATCACGCTTTTGCGGGAAGTGCCTTCCACCAAAATACGCTGTACGGTTCCGAGCATCCGGCGGCTGAACTGCAGCACCTGCTGGTTGATGCGATCCTGCAGGATATACAGACGCTGTTTCTTTTCCTCTTCGCTGACGTCATCGACCATATCGGCCGCCGGTGTGCCAGGGCGGGACGAGTAGATAAAGCTGAAGCTGGTATCAAAGTTGATCTCGGCAATCAGATTCATAGTCTGTTCGAAATCGGCCTGGGTTTCACCCGGGAAGCCGATAATAAAATCGGAGCTGAGCTGGATGTCCGGCCGCGCCTTGCGCAGCTTGCGAATGATCGCTTTGTATTCCAACGCGGTATGCGTGCGCTTCATCATGGTCAGTATACGGTCTGAGCCGCTTTGTACCGGCAGATGCAGGAAGCTCACCAGCTCCGGCGTGTCTTCATAAACCGCGATGATATCGTCGGTGAATTCAATCGGATGGCTGGTGGTGAAACGGATGCGGTCGATACCGTCGATGGCCGCCACCAGGCGCAGCAGTTCGGCAAACGAGCAAATTTCGCCGTCGTAAGTCGCGCCGCGATAGGCGTTGACGTTCTGGCCGAGCAGGTTGACTTCGCGTACGCCCTGCGCCGCCAGTTGGGCGACTTCAAACAGGACGTCATCGCTTGGGCGGCTGACTTCTTCACCGCGGGTATAAGGCACCACGCAGAAGGTACAGTACTTGTTGCAGCCTTCCATGATGGAGACGAAGGCGGTAGGGCCTTCGGCACGCGGTTCCGGCAGACGATCGAATTTTTCGATTTCCGGAAAGCTGATGTCGACGATGGGGCTGCGGGTGCCCTGCACGTGGTTGAGCATTTCCGGCAGGCGGTGCAGGGTCTGCGGCCCGAACACGACGTCGACGCAGGGCGCGCGGCTGCGAATGTGTTCGCCTTCCTGTGAGGCCACGCAGCCACCGACGCCGATGATCAGCGCCGGGTTCTTTTCTTTCAGCAGTTTCCAACGCCCTAACATGGCGAAAACTTTTTCCTGCGCTTTCTCGCGGATCGAGCAGGTATTCAGCAGCAGCACGTCCGCTTCTTCAGCGTTGTCGGTCCATTGGTAACCGTGTGTGCTTCCCAGTAAGTCCGCCATTTTCGATGAATCATATTCATTCATCTGGCAGCCCCAGGTTTTGATATGTAGTTTTTTGGTCATTGACTTGCCATTACTCAGTGCGGACGAAAGTTGCGATACGCGACATGCAGGGCGCTTATTGTAAACATTTGACGCCGTTGTGACCAGCGCGGGGAAAACACCATGCGACCTGAAGCCAAATTAAAAATCCGTTACACTGGAGCCAAACGCCATGCCGGTGGGAATGGCGATAATTCACTAAGAAAACATAGCCAATATGAACGTATCTCAAAAACGGTATGACGCCGTGGTGGTAGGCGGCGGAATGGTCGGCGCGGCCGCCGCATTGGGGCTGGCGCAGGCCGGTTGGTCGGTGGCCTTGCTGGAACATCAGGCGCCGCAGGCGTTCGATGCGCAAACCCCGCCGGATCTGCGTATTTCCGCCATCGGCTGCACCTCGGTGGGGTTGCTGAAACAACTCGGCGCCTGGCCGGCGGTGCAAGCGATGCGCTCGGCGCCTTACCGCCGATTGGAAACCTGGGAGTGGGCCTCTTCACTGGTAGCGTTTGACGCCGCCTCGCTCGGCCTGCCGGAGCTGGGTTTTATGGTAGAAAACCGTATTTTGCAACTGGCGCTCTGGCAACAGCTGGAGCAGTGCGAAAATCTGACGCTCTATTGCCCCGCCAGGCTGCGTTCGCTGCAGCGGAATGACGACCACTGGCAAGTGACGCTGGACTCTTCACAGACGCTACAAGCGCGTTTGGTAGTGGGGGCCGATGGAGCCAACTCGCAGGTGCGCAATTTGGCCGCTATCGGCACCAGCGGCTGGCAGTACCGCCAGTCCTGCATGCTGATCACCGTCGATACCGGCGCGCCGCAGCAAGATACGACCTGGCAGCAGTTTTTCCCTTCCGGTCCCCGGGCTTTCCTGCCGTTGTATGATCAATGGGCCTCGCTGGTGTGGTACGACAGCCCGCAGCGCATCCGCCAGCTGCAGGCGATGCCGCCAGCGCAGCTTGATAAAGAGATCGCCGAAGCCTTTCCTGCCCGCTTAGGGGAAGTGAAGGTGCATGCGGCCGGATCTTTCCCGTTAGCGCGCCGCCATGCACAACGCTACGTGTTGCCGGGGTTGGTGTTGCTCGGTGACGCGGCACATACCATCAACCCGTTAGCCGGGCAGGGAGTAAACCTGGGGTATCGTGACGTAGAAGCCTTGCTGGCGGTTTTGTGTGATGCACGCGAGTTGGGTGAAGACTGGAGCAGCGAAGCGGTGCTGATGCGTTATCAGCGTCGCCGTCGCACCGATAACTTGCTGATGCAAAGTGGTATGGATCTGTTTTATACCGCTTTCAGCAATAATTTGTCGCCGCTTTGCGTGGCGCGCAATATTGCGTTGATGGCGGCCCAGCGGGCGGGCAAGTTGAAGGAACATGCGCTGAAATACGCGCTGGGGCTGTAGGCAGCCCTTATCCTGCAAGGGCGCAGTTCAATGTCGCGCCCTTATTCATCCGGTCTCGCCAAATTCCAGATAGCAAAAAGCCCGCCGAAGCGGGCTTTTCTAAATGTGGCTGGGGTGCCAGGATTCGAACCTGGGTATGCTGGTATCAGAAACCAGAGCCTTACCGCTTGGCGACACCCCAATGGTGTAACAGTAAAATATGGTGGCTACGACGGGATTTGAACCTGTGACCCCATCATTATGAGTGATGTGCTCTAACCAGCTGAGCTACGTAGCCATTTTTCGATATTTTACTTTAAAAGTCAACAGCATTGGTATGGCTGGGGTACCTGGATTCGAACCAGGGAATGCTGGTATCAAAAACCAGTGCCTTACCGCTTGGCGATACCCCATCAACACGTTTAACTTTTTTTTGCAACATCCCCATCCTAAAAAAGATGGCTGGGGTACCTGGATTCGAACCAGGGAATGCCGGTATCAAAAACCGGTGCCTTACCGCTTGGCGATACCCCACCTGTTGCCTGCAACTCGATGAAAAGAAATGGTGCGGGAGGCGAGACTTGAACTCGCACACCTTGCGGCGCTAGAACCTAAATCTAGTGCGTCTACCAATTTCGCCACTCCCGCAAAAAAGATGGTGGCTACGACGGGATTTGAACCTGTGACCCCATCATTATGAGTGATGTGCTCTAACCAGCTGAGCTACGTAGCCATCTTTTTTCGCGCAACCTTCATCGGCGTTGCGGGGCGCATTATGCGTATATGGCCGTTTTGCGTCAACAAGTTTTTTCCCGAAAAAGCGGCTGGATGTGTCGTTTGTCTGGGTTGTGAACAGTATGGCGATAAAAGCATCAGTTCAGGCAATTAATGGTTGAAAACATCAGCAAAAAGGCGGGCCCGGAGGCCCGCCTTGGGGAGAAAAACCCGGCGTGATTATTTGTAGGCGGACTGGTGAACGCCGACTGCACGACCAGAAGGATCGTCCATTTTCTTGAATGACTCGTCCCATTCGATGGCTTTGGCTGAGGAGCAGGCCACTGACGGGCCGCCAGGCACGCATTCTGCCGCGCTTGGCAGCGGGAACAGCTCTTCGAAAATTTCGCGATACAGGTAGCCTTCTTTGGAGCTCGGCGTGTTGTACGGGAAACGGAAACGTGCGGTTTCGAGCTGTTGATCGCTGATCTGCTTGGCAGCGACCTCTTTCAGCGTGTCAATCCAGCTGTAACCCACACCGTCGGAGAACTGCTCTTTCTGGCGCCAGGCGACGCTGGCCGGCAGATAGGATTCAAAACATTCGCGCAGGATATGTTTTTCCATTTTGCCATTGCCGCACATTTTGTCCTTAGGGTTGATGCGCATAGCCACGTCGAGGAATTTTTTATCCAGGAAGGGCACACGGGCTTCCACACCCCAGGCGGACATCGCCTTGTTGGCGCGCGCGCAGTCAAACATATGCAGTGCTAACAGTTTACGTACGGTTTCGTCGTGGAACTCACGGGCATCCGGCGCTTTATGGAAGTACAGGTAGCCGCCGAACACTTCGTCCGCGCCTTCGCCAGACAGCACCATCTTGATGCCCATCGCCTTGATCTTGCGTGACATCAGGTACATCGGGGTGGAAGCGCGAATGGTGGTAACGTCATAGGTTTCGATGTGATAAATCACGTCGCGAATGGCGTCCAGACCTTCCTGTACGGTGAAGTGGATCTCATGGTGCACGGTGCCCAGGTGGTTTGCCACTTCCTGCGCGGCGCGCAGATCCGGTGAACCCTCCAGACCCACGGCGAAGGAGTGCAGCTGTGGCCACCAGGCTTCGCTGCGCTCTTGATCTTCGACACGGCGTGCCGCGTACTTTTTGGTAATGGCGGAGATCACCGAAGAATCCAGGCCGCCGGACAGCAGGACGCCATAGGGTACGTCGGACATCAGGTGGCTTTTCACCGAGTCTTCCAGCGCGTTGCGCAGGGCATTGGCGTCGGTCACGTTGTCTTTAACGTTGTCGTAATCGAACCAGTCACGTTGATAATATTCGCGGATCTCGCCGTCCTGGCTCCACAGGTAGCTGCCCGCCGGGAATTCTTTGATGGTGCGGCAAACTGGCACCAGCGCTTTCATTTCAGAGGCGACATACAGGTTGCCGAATTCGTCATGGCCCATATACAGCGGAATAATGCCCAGATGGTCGCGGCCAATCAGGTAAGCGTCTTTCTCTGAATCGTACAGCGCGAAGGCGAACATCCCTTGCAGTTCGTCGAGGAAGTCAGGGCCTTTCTCCTGGTACAGCGCCAGAATCACTTCACAGTCGGAGCCGGTCTGGAATTGGTAGCGATCGCTAAACTGCTGGCGCAGCGCCTGATGGTTGTAGATCTCGCCGTTAACGGCCAGAACGTGAGTGTGCGCAGCGTTGTACAGCGGTTGGGCGCCATTGTTGACGTCGACAATCGACAGGCGCTCATGCACCAGGATGGCTTTATCGCTGGCGTAAACACCGGACCAATCCGGGCCGCGGTGGCGCATCAGACGGGACAGCTCCAGCGCTTTCTTACGCAATTCAACGGGATCGGACTTCAGATCGAGCACACCGAAAATAGAACACATATACCGACTCTCCTAACGACTTTTTTATACCTGTCATACTTCAAGTGGCTTGGGTGTTGGCTGCCTTCACTCACCCCGGTTTCTTACTTGAGTAAGCTCCAGGGGCTTCGCTCAGTTGCTGCCTACAAGCAACTCGAATTATTTTGGGCATAGACTGTGATGTTGTATTTGCTGTTATAGGCAGCATGGCCGCTGCATCAGCGATGGCGCGGTTTTGCTGCGTTGTGTTTATGAAAATGCGTCAAAACCGGCAGGGGATGCAAGCGTTTTAGCGCTGCGCCGAAAAATAGTTGTTTGGGGGAGGTCGAAAATTAGCGGATGTTCAGTTAAATGATATAAAAATTGATGAATATTCATTTTTTCAATCAATGGATGAGTTGCCGGGTAATTTTACCAGCAACTCATTGCCGACTATCAGGCGATCAACTGCCACAGGGTGAAGGCCGCATCCGGCGTCCATCCCGCATTGGAGGTGTGCGCCTGCAGGCAGGTGTATTTCTTGCCTTTATACGTCACCACGTCACCGGCCTTATAGCTGTGGTTGTTCTGCCACTCGGCCACGCCCGGATCGGGAGGCGTACCGCCGTCCGAGGTTTTAACTGCCAGCGCACTGCTTGGCAGCGACGTATTGCCTTGGTTGTCGGTGGCGGTGATAAAATAGCTGTACTGTGTGGCAGCCGTCAGGCCGCTGTCTTGCAGCGACAGGCCACCGGTTTGGCCAATGGCGCTGCCGTTACGGTAAACCGTATAATGGCTAATCGGTTTGACGCTGCTTGCCGCAGCCCAGTTCAACGTCAGCGACGTTGCGGTAATCGCACTGGCGTTCAGCGCGGTAGGCGCTTCAGGCTTTCCCGGCGGCGGGGTGACTCCTCCCTGAATCAGCGCGGCATAACGAGTTTTGAATTCCCAGTTATAGGCCACGCCAGCCTTACTCTTGCCATTGTCCCAGTTCACCGACCAGGTCATCAGGCCCTTGATCGACAAGTTTTTGGCGTCAAGGCGCGCGAAAGCGTTATAGACCGCCTGTTTGTCGACCACATAACCGGTGGCGGCGGCATCATTGTTGGTAGGTAAACCGATCACAAATTTGGATGCCGGGATTTTGGTGTAGCCGCGGGTGCCGGTAACCAGGCTTTCGGTCAGGTAATACAGAAAGTCTTCTTTCATCGCGTCGTTATTCTGGGTGATCCAGGCGCCTTTGCCGCCATTGGCTTCATCGACCCAAATACCGTCACCGCCCTGGTTATAATATTGCGGTGCAATAAAGTCATAAAACCCTTCGAGAGCGGTAATATAATCCAGGTAAGTCCCATTAGTCCGCAAATAAGGGAATTCTGGCGCCATGCTGACAATAAAGTTTTTACCTTCGGCGGCATAATGCGCTTTTACTTTTTTCAGTGCGGCAGGCAAAACGGTTTTATTATTGGCTGCACCGATAGCCGCCTGTTCCAGATCGATATCCAGACCGTCAAAACCGTAGGTTTCCACCAGACGGATAATTTCATTGCTCAGTTTGTCTTCGTCGCCGGTTTTCAATTCGATATGCGCGTCGGCGCCGCCCAGAGAAATCAGTACCGCGCGGCCCTGACTGTTCAGAACGCCGACCTGGCGACGGAACTCGGCATCGGACAGGTTGTAAGGCTTGAAGGTTGGGATACCCACGCCCTTCATAAAGGCTACGGCCACCACGTTATATTCGGCCGGGATATCGGTCAGGTTCATATTGGCGAATTGGCCCTGCTGATAACCGTCACTGGCGCCGGCGGCCCAGTTGTGCCAAAAACCCATCATGATTTTTTTATTGGACATATCCGGCATGGCGGCTGCGTCATCTGCAACGTGTGCATTGATAATGTTATCGGAGCTCATAGTAACCTCGTTATTTTAGGTAAGATTAATTCCACACGCCGTCAATAGGGATTATTGACGGGGCGTAAATACATAGTGCGGATTTTTAACGAGGGCGGGGTGAAACCTTTTCGCGACAATAATAAATTAAATTCAAATTGGCGCGAAAATAAGGTGGCCGCGATGGCCACCTCAGCGATTAGAAAATATTGATATCGGCAACGGAAGGGAAGATGTAGCTCGGGCGGAACGGCATGGTTTCCACGTCGTTCAACGTCGAGACGCCGGACAACACCAGCACGGTTTCCAGACCGGCCTGGAAGCCCGCCAGGATATCGGTGCGCAGGTTGTCGCCGACGATCACCGTTTCTTCCGAATGCGCCTGCATTTTGTTGAGCGCGGCGCGGATGATCCACGGGCTGGGTTTGCCGACGTAAAACGGCTTGCGGCCGGTGATTTTCTCGATCGGGGCGCACAGCGCGCCGCAGGCAGGCACAAAGCCATGGCCGTGAGTATCCGGGTTGGTCGCGATAAAGCGCGCGCCGTTATTCACGAAGTAGGCGGCCTTATGCATCATGTCCCAGTTGTAGGAGCGGGTTTCCCCGACAATCACGAAGTCCGGGTTGATGTCGGTAATGGTGAAACCGGCTTTATACAATTCATGGATCAGCGCGCCTTCGCCCACCACGTAGGCCTTTTTGCCTTCCTGACGGCGCAGGAAATCGGCGGTGGCCATGGCGGAGGTATAAAACGCGCTTTCCGGGACTTCAAGCCCGGCGGCGGAGAAGCGGTTCGCCAGATCCTGCGCCGTCTGCGATGGGTAGTTGGTCAGCACCACCAGCGGCATGCCCTGTTCCTGAATCCGCGCCAGGAAAAGATCGGCGCCGGGAACTGGCGTGTTGTCATGCAGCAGCACGCCGTCGATATCACATATAACGTTTTTGATTGTCATTGTTGCTGTTTCTCATGATTGGCGGCAGGCAAAACGCGAAGATAACACACCTGCCTTAGGCGGCGGATCAGCTTTCCAGCAATCGCTGCAATAGCACGCCGTTGAGCATTGCTCGCTTGGCCAGGGCGAAAGCCCCGATCGCCGAGCGATGATTGAGTTCGGAGGTGACCACCGGCAGGTTCTTGCGGAAGTCCTTCAGCACCTGAGTATTGATGCAGCTTTGGATTGCCGGCAGCAGCACTTTTTCCGCCTCGGTAATTTCACCGGCGATTACCACTTTCTGCGGATTAAACAGGTTAATGGCAATGGCCACGGCTTTGCCGAGGTAGCGGCCGACGTGTTCGATTACTTCGCTGGCCAGCAGATCCCCGCGGTTGGCGGCCTTGCAGATGGCGGAGATGCTGCAGTCGTCGAGTGTCAGCTTGCTCGGGTAGCCCTGAGTCAGTAACTGGCGCACGCGGTGTTCAATCGCGGCATTGGCGGCGACGGTTTCCAGACAGCCGAAGTTGCCGCAGTGGCAGCGTTCGCCCAGCGGGTCGATTTGAATATGGCCGATTTCGCCGACGTTGCCGTTATTACCCAGGAAAATCTGACCGTTGACGATAATGCCGGCACCGGTGCCGCGGTGCAGACGCACCAGAATGGAGTCTTCGCAGTCGCGTGTGGCGCCAAAATAGTGCTCGGCCAAAGCCAGGCTCCGGATGTCATGGCCGACAAAGCTGGTGACGTTAAAACGTTGCTGTAGGTTGTCTACCAGCGGCCAGTTGCTGACGCTGATGTGCGGCATATAGCGCACCACACCGAGCGCCGGGTCAACCAGACCTGGCAGGATCACCGCGATGGCGATCAGTTCGCGCAGCTTGCGCTGGTAGTCTTCGATAAATTGCGCAATGGCGGTGAACAACGCATTTTCCAGTGTTTCCTGGGTCCTTTCCGGCAGCGGATAGTGCTCTTCACCGAGCGATTTTCCGCTCATGTCGTACAGGGTGATGGTGGCATCGTGACGCCCGAGGCGAACGGCCACGGTGTGGAAATGCCGGGTTTCGGAGACAATGGAAATGGCGCGGCGGCCGCCGGTGGAGGCCTGCTGATCGACTTCTTTGATCAGCCCGCGCTCCAACAGCTGGCGAGTAATTTTAGTGACGCTGGCGGGCGCTAGCTGGCTCAGTTCGGCTATTTGAATGCGCGAGATCGGACCCTGTTGGTCGATCAGGCGGTAAACTGCCGCGCCGTTGAGTTGTTTGACTAAGTCAACGTTCCCTATCTGTGCCTGTCCGCCAGTACTCATCAATAATTTTACTCGCTGTTCATGAAATTAAACCTCGTTACCGTTAACGAGCGTTTTGGTGATGCTAAAGTCGCGGGTAAACGCGGTCAGGTTTGCCACCTTACCGGCTTCGATCGTGCCTAAACGATCGTCCACGCCGATAGCACGCGCCGGATAGAGTGTCGCCATACGCAGCGCTTCATCCAACGCGATGCCGACGTGTTCAACGCTGTTTTTCAACGCGTCAATCATGGTCAGCGCAGAGCCGCTCAGGGTGCCGTTCTCGTCCACGCACAGCCCATCGCGATAGTATATTGTTTTACCGGCAAAAATAAATTGGTCAATATCGGCACCCGCCGGGGCGGTGGCGTCGGTGACCAGCACCAATTTATCACCTTTCATGCGTTTGGCGTTACGGATACTCGCCCAGGCCACGTGATGGCCGTCGGCGATAATGCCGGTGTAGACTTCAGGCGTGTCGAAAATTGCCCCCATCAGCCCCGGTTCGCGCCCGGTGATATACGGCATGGCGTTATACAGGTGCGTGGCGAAAGTGATGCCGGCAGCAAAACCGGTGCGGGCCTGTTCGTAAGTCGCATTCGAGTGACCGGCGGACACCACGATGCCGGCGTCGGTCAGTTGCTTGATAAAGTGCGGCTCTACCATTTCCGGTGCCAGCGTCACCTTGGTGATCACATCGGCATTCGCGCACAGGTAGTCGATCATCTCGCTGGTTGGCTTGCGGATAAACGCCGGGTTATGGGTGCCTTTTTTCAACGGGCTAAGGTACGGCCCTTCAAGGTGCAGACCCAACGCCTGATTCTGGTGTTTTTTCAGATAAGCGCGCATCACTTCGATGCTGTGCTTCATAAATTCGTCGCTGCTGGTGATCAGCGTCGGCAGATAGCTGGTGCAGCCGGATTTTTCGTTGGCACGCTGCATAATTTCCAGCGTCTCTTCCGAAATGGCGTCCAGCGAATCGTTAAATTGCACGCCGCCGCAGCCGTTAAGCTGCACGTCGATCAAACCGGGGGCCAGGATAGCGCCACCCAGATCGCGCGTTTCAATGCCGGCCGGCAGTTCAGCCAGCGGGCAAACTCGTTCAATCAGCCCATCAGCGATTACCACTGCATGGTCGTCAAGTACGTCGTGGCCGGTAAAAATACGGCCGTGGGTTAAAGCGAACATCGTAGCCCCCTGCAGGAATTAAAGACTCTTCACGCTTTCCGCTTCTAATTCGCGGAAATACTTAACGGTTTTGACTTTCAGCTCCATGGTGGATGGCTCATCGCACACCACAACGGCTTTGGCATGCAACTGCAGGCAACTGATGGTCCACATGTGGTTGATGTTGCCTTCCACAGCGGCTTCCAGCGCCTGAGCCTTGGCGTGGCCGGTCACCAGAATCATCACTTCCTCAGCGTCGAGCAGCGTGCCCACGCCCACGGTCAGTGCAAACTTCGGTACCAGGCTAACGTCGCCGCCAAAGAAGCGGGAGTTGGCGATGCGGGTATCTTCGGTCAGGGTTTTGATGCGAGTGCGCGAGGCCAGAGATGAAGCCGGCTCGTTAAACGCGATATGACCGTCGATGCCAACGCCACCCATGAACAGGTTGATCTTGCCGTAGGATTTGATTTTCGCTTCGTACTGGCGGCACTCGGCGTCAACGTCCGGTGCATTACCATTCAGCAGGTTGATATTTTCGCGTGGGATATCAACGTGATCAAAGAAATTACGGTACATGAAGGTATGATAGCTTTCCGGGTGTTCCTGCGGCAGGCCAACGTATTCATCCATGTTGAAAGTCACCACATGCTTAAAGCTTACTTCACCTGCTTTGTGCATCGCAATCAGATGTTTGTACGCTTCCAGCGGAGTACCGCCGGTTGGCAGGCCGAGCACAAACGGACGCTCCGCAGTAGGCTTGAATGCGTTGATGCGCTGGACGATATGGCGTGCGGCCCATTTGCCGACTTGTGCAGTATCTTTCAGTGGGATAAGTCTCATCTAACACCTCTTGGGGTAAGTAAACTAAAGCTATACTGGTTCGTGCCTGAACGAGAGTCTTAAGCCTAACCCAGGTTTATGATTCTCACGTGATGCGTCAGGTTCGATGATTTTTTTAATGATAAAATAAGTTTTGTGTGATGGCTAGCAATGTGGCAGCTTAAGACTGCTTTTTGGTGATATAAATCACAAAAAAGGAGGTTTTAATTTGCGATACGAAATAATTTTTTTACACTCCACTTTGTTGTCGTTCGTCCAGAGTTAATCGCAGTGTGTGATGGCGCTAGCGTAAAATATGATAAAGCCCATAAAAGGGCATTAGGGGGAATATTAAGGTGAACATACTCGGCTTTTTCCAAAGATTGGGCAGGTCGTTGCAACTGCCAATCGCAGTACTGCCCGTGGCGGCGCTTTTGCTCCGCTTCGGCCAGCCCGACTTACTCAATATTTCGTTCATCGCACAGGCCGGTGGATCAATCTTTGATAATTTGGCGTTGATCTTCGCTATCGGTGTGGCAGCAACCTGGTCGAAAGACAATGCTGGTTCAGCGGCACTGGCGGGTGCGGTAGGTTACTTCATCCTGACCAAAGCGATGGTCACCATCAACCCGGCGATCAATATGGGCGTGCTGGCCGGTATTATTACCGGTCTGGTGGGCGGGGCGGTTTATAACCGCTGGTCCGGCATCAAACTGCCTGAGTTCCTTTCCTTCTTCGGCGGTAAACGCTTCGTTCCTATCGCAACCGGCTTTTTCTGTTTAATCCTTGCGGCGATCTTTGGTTATATCTGGCCACCGGTTCAGAATGCCATCCACGCCGGCGGTGAATGGATTGTGTCCATGGGCGCTGTGGGTTCCGGCATCTTCGGTTTCGTTAACCGTCTGCTGATCCCAACCGGCTTGCATCAGGTATTGAACACCATCGCCTGGTTCCAGATTGGTGAATTCACCAATGCCGCGGGCACCATCTTCCACGGTGACATCAACCGCTTCTACGCGGGCGACGGCACTGCCGGGATGTTCATGTCCGGCTTCTTCCCAATCATGATGTTCGGTTTGCCGGGTGCGGCACTGGCCATGTATTTCGCTGCGCCGAAAGAGCGTCGCCCAATGGTTGGCGGTATGTTGCTGTCTGTGGCACTGACCGCGTTCCTGACCGGCGTGACTGAGCCGCTTGAATTCCTGTTCATGTTCCTGGCTCCGCTGCTGTATCTGGTCCATGCTATTTTGACCGGTATCAGCCTGTTTGTAGCCACCCTGCTGGGCATTCACGCCGGCTTCTCCTTCTCTGCAGGCGCCATCGACTATGTGTTGATGTACAACCTGCCGGCCGCCAGTAAAAACGTCTGGATGCTGGTCGTGATGGGTCTGGTCGCCTTCGCGGTGTACTTCGTACTGTTCTCCATCATTATCCGTGCATTCAACTTGAAAACTCCGGGTCGTGAAGATGCGTCTGACGATATCGTTGCACCGGAAGCCAACAGCAATACCGACGAAGGCTTGCGCGCGCTGTCTCGCAGCTATATCGGTGCCATCGGCGGTTCAGACAACCTGACCGGCATTGATGCTTGCATCACCCGTCTGCGTCTGAGCGTGAAAGATTCTTCGAAAGTGCTTGATGCAAGCTGCAAACGCCTGGGTGCCTCCGGCGTGGTGAAACTGAACAAGCAAACCGTTCAGGTCATCGTGGGTTCTAAAGCGGAAGCCATTGCCGACGGTATGCGTGCGGTTATCGCAGCCGGTGCGGTTCCTGCGGCAGAAGTGGCACCGGCAGCCGGTGTGACCGCAGTAAAAGCACAGGCGGTGCCTAATGCGGTGAAAGTGGCCTTCGAGTCGCTGGTGGCTCCGGTCACCGGTGAAGTGGTGGCGCTGGATCAGGTTCCTGATGAAGCCTTTGCCAGCAAAGCGGTAGGTGACGGTCTGGCGATTCGCCCAACCGATAAAACCGTCGTGGCGCCGGCTGACGGCACCATCGTGAAAATCTTCAACACCAACCACGCCTTCTGCCTGGAAACGGACAAGGGTGCGGAGATTGTGGTGCACATGGGTATCGACACCGTGGCATTGAACGGTCAGGGCTTCAAGCGTCTGGTTGAAGAGGGCGCTGAGGTGAAAGCCGGCCAGCCAATCCTTGAACTGGATCTGGACTTCCTGAACGCCAACGCACGCTCGATGATAAGCCCGGTAGTGGTCAGCAACGCTGACGATTACGCCGGTCTGTCGGCGCTGGCGACCGGTTCTGTGATCGCAGGCCAGACCAAACTGTTCGAGATTCAAAAGTAAACCGATTTACCTGAGTAGTACCCGGGGTGTTTAACGAGTCATGACGGAACGCACCCTACCTTTGGCGGGAAGAGAGCAATCTCTTCCCGCTTTTTTATGGGCGATAGGTGACGAAAGTTGCCCCGATGTGGTGCGGCGATCTGTCGTGGTGCAGCGCCCCGCATTTTTCGTGAAACAAACGGTTGTTTCCGGGCGTGGCTTGTTGGATCATAGGCGGTTATGTGTAGCGCTTTGCATTGAGGAATAGTGAAATGAGTGAGGCTGAAGCCCGCCCAACCAATTTTATCCGTCAGATCGTCGATGAAGATCTGGCTTCAGGGAAACATACGTCGGTACATACCCGTTTCCCGCCGGAGCCGAATGGTTATCTGCATATCGGCCATGCTAAATCCATTTGCCTGAACTTTGGCATCGCCAAAGATTACCAGGGCCAGTGCAACCTGCGTTTCGATGACACCAACCCGGTAAAAGAAGATATCGAGTTCGTTGAGTCGATCAAACACGACGTGGAGTGGCTGGGCTTTGAGTGGAGCGGCAACGTCCGTTACTCCTCAGATTACTTCGATCAGCTGCACCAGTATGCGGTAGAGCTGATTAACAAAGGGCTGGCCTACGTCGACGAGCTGTCGCCTGAGCAAATCCGTGAATATCGCGGCAGCCTGACCTCTCCGGGCAAAGACAGCCCGTACCGCGGTCGCAGCGTGGAAGAAAACCTGGCGCTGTTCGAAAAAATGCGCAACGGCGAATTTGCCGAAGGTAGCGCCTGCCTGCGTGCCAAGATCGACATGGCGTCACCGTTTATCGTGATGCGCGATCCTGTGCTGTACCGCATCAAGTTCGCGGAACACCACCAGACCGGCAACAAATGGTGCATCTACCCGATGTACGATTTCACCCACTGCATTTCCGATGCGCTGGAAGGGATCACCCATTCGCTGTGTACGCTGGAATTCCAGGACAACCGTCGTCTGTATGACTGGGTATTGGACAACATCACCATCCCTTGTCATCCGCGTCAGTACGAATTCTCACGCCTTAATCTCGAATACGCCATCATGTCTAAGCGTAAGCTGAACCAGTTGGTGACCGAGAAAATCGTTGAAGGTTGGGATGACCCGCGTATGCCGACCGTTTCCGGCCTGCGTCGTCGTGGCTATACCGCCGCATCCATCCGCGAATTCTGCCAGCGTATCGGCGTGACCAAGCAGGATAACAACGTTGAAATGGTGGCGCTCGAAGCTTGCATCCGTGAAGAGCTGAACGACAACGCACCGCGTGCGATGGCGGTGCTGGATCCGGTTAAGATTGTCATTGAAAATATGACTTCCGGCGTGGAAATGGTGACGATGCCTAATCACCCGAACAAGCCGGAAATGGGCAGCCGTGAAGTGCCGTTCAGCCGCGAGGTTTATATCGACCGTGCTGACTTCCGCGAAGAAGCCAACAAGCAATACAAGCGTCTGGTGCTGGGGAAAGAAGTGCGTTTGCGTAATGCCTACGTGATCAAAGCGGAACGCGTGGAGAAGGACGCAGAAGGCGAGATCACCACTATCTTCTGCAGCTACGATCCGGATACCTTGAGCAAAGATCCTGCCGATGGCCGTAAGGTGAAAGGCGTGATCCACTGGGTGTCTGCCGAGCACGCGTTGCCGGCGGAAATTCGCGTGTACGATCGTCTGTTCAACGTGCCAAATCCGGCAGCGGCAGAGGACTTCCTTGCCACCATTAACCCTGAGTCGCTGGTAATCAAGCACGGCTTTGTGGAGCCAAGCCTGGCAACTGCACAGCCGGAAAAAGCCTATCAGTTCGAGCGTGAGGGCTATTTCTGCGCCGATAATCGTTACTCCTCGGCAGAGCATCTGGTGTTTAACCGCACCGTTGGTTTGCGCGACACCTGGGCTAAAATTGGTGCCTGAGTGATAAGTGGTTAACGCAATAAGAGCGCAACTTCGGTTGCGCTTTTTTTATGTCTGTCGCCGTTATTTACCTTTCCTGTTGCGATGTAGTTCGCTCAATCAATGTTTAAATTTTTATCTGGCCGTTGTATCTGTAATTTCTTGATATAAATCATCACTCATATAACATTGTCTTATATATTCGTGATGCGAATTAATGTCATCTGGAGAGCGCTCTCATATTTTTTCCTCTGGCTGACTTTTTTGATTCGGCTGAAACCATTAATCGTCTTATATTGACCTCATATCATTATTTATTCTGATTTTATTGAATTTTTTATTCGACAATCTCCTTGCATAGCCGCGTAACAAAATCTCATCGATATGTGCTCTTTGTCATACTTTGACAAATCTCTCTGATATTTCATTTGATAATTCGCGTCGCGAAAAATAGTCTGTCTGTAGCAATAAGTGCTGTGGGGTTTTAGCCCTGTCAGCAATTTTTTTTACCCGATTGGGTTTTTATTGGCAGTCGTGCAGGGCAGTGGTGAACACGGGCGGCTGCAACTTTTAAAGTTAAGTCAAAGAGGAATTTCATTATGGGTACGCACGGTGCTCAGCGTAAAACGCTGGCGCTCGCAGTCGCGGGTGCGCTGTTGGGAACAGGGTTTGCCATGGCCCCTGAGGCGAAAGCCGCAGGATTTATCGATGATTCCACGATGACCGGCGGCGTATATTACTGGCAACGTGAGCGTGACCGTAAAGATCTCAATCCGACCAGTGACGATTACAATAAATACACCACCAACTTGTCGCATTCGACGGCCAACCTGAGCCTGGATTTTGCCTCGGGCTATGCCTGGGACATGTTCGGCCTGGACGTCGGCGCCTTTACCGCCATCGAGCTGGCTGAATCCAGCGCCAGCGGCCACCCGAATGAAATCGCGTTCTCTTCCAAAAACCGTACCTACGATGAAGACTACTCCGGCGACAAAGGCGGCATCAGCCTGTATAAAGCCGCCGGTAAATTCAAATATGGCCCCGTCTGGGCACGTGGCGGTTATATCCAGCCAAGTGGCCAAACTCTGTTGGCGCCGCATTGGAGCTTTATGCCCGGCACCTATCAGGGGGCAGAGGCCGGTGCCAAGTTTGACTACGGCGATGCCGGTGAGTTGAGCTTCTCTTATATGTGGACCAATAAATATAAAGCGCCATGGCATATCGAGATGGACGACTTCCGTCAGAACGATAAAAAAACCGGTGTCTCCTATCTGCACTCGTTGGGTGCCAAATACGACTTCAAAAACGATTTGGTGCTGGAGGCGGCATTCGGCCAAGCCCAGGGCTATGTGAATCAGTACTTCACCAAGGCATCTTATAAATTCGATCTGGTAGGCAACCCGCTGACCACCAGTTACCAATTCTATGGCACCGAAGACCGCATTAACGACAAGAACGACCCGAACAGTATTTACGACGGCCTGGCCTGGCTGCAGGCGCTGACCTTTGGTTACACCACTGGCCAGTTCAACTGGCGCCTGGAAGGGACCATGGTCAAGGCCGAAGGCAACCAGGGCTACTTCCTGCAGCGCATGACGCCAACCTATGCTTCTTCTAACGGCCGCCTCGACGTGTGGTGGGATAACCGTTCCGACTTTAACGCCAACGGCGAAAAAGCGGTTTATGCCGGGGTGATGTATGACCTGAGCAACTGGAACCTGCCGGGCATGGCGGTGGGCGGTTCTTACGTTTATGCCTGGGACGCCAAACCGAGCACCAACCCTATGTACGATCAGAGCCAGCGCCTGAAAGAGAGCGCCTGGAGCCTGGACGCCATGTACACCATTCAGGAAGGCCGCGCCAAAGGCACGCTGCTGAAACTGCACTACACCCAATACGACAACCACACCAATATCCCAAGCTGGGGCGGGGGTTACGGCAACATCTTCCAGGACGAGAAAGACGTCAAATTCATGGTTATCGCGCCATTCACCATTTTCTAAACCTACCTAGAGCTTTCGAGTTGCAGCTGGTGCAGATAACAACGCTGCGGCTTGAAAGATGGCGGGTATATTCCCCGGCGGCAGCGCCGGGGTCATTTAACGGGAATAACACGATGAAAAAAATCATGATGATGTTGGCTGCGGTAGCCACGTTGAGCGCCTGTGTACAGCCTGCGGCACCGCCGGAAGATGCCAAATTGAAACAGGCCTACAGCGCCTGTATCAACACCGCGGAGGGCTCACCGGAAAAATTGCAGTCATGCCAGGCAGTGCTGAACGTACTGAAACAAGAGAAACAGCATCAACAGTTCGCCGAGAAAGAAACGGTGCGGGTGATGGATTATCAAAACTGCATTCAGGCAGTTCATAGCGGTAACGGCCAGGCCTATGACGCCAAATGTGGCCAGATTTGGAAAGAGATCCGCGATAACAACAATTAAGGACGATGATAAAAATGAATAAATTCAAATTGAGCGCGCTTGCCGTACTGACGGCAACCATTGGGTTATTTGGCAGCGTGGGGAACGCGATGGCCAATCAGCCGCTGGTGGATCAACTGAGCCAGTTGAAACTGAATTTGAAAATGGTCGATAACAGGGCAGCCGAAAACGGTCTGGATTGCGGCAAGCTGGGTGCCGACTGGGCGGCTTGCAACAAGGTGCTGATCGGCCTGACCAACGACAATCAGGAGATCAAGGGTCAGGATTGGGCGATTTACTTCCATAGCGCCCGTCAGACCCTGCGTGTGGATAACGACCAGTTCAAGATATCTCACCTGACCGGTGATATGTACAAGCTGGAACCTACCGACAAATTTACCGGCTTCCCTGCGGGGAAAACGGTAGAGATCCCGATTATCACTGAATATTGGCAACTGTTTAAAACCGACTTCGTGCCACGCTGGTACGCCACCTCGGGCGATGCCAAGCCTAAAATTCTGGTCAATACCGATACCGAAGATCTGAACCAGTTCGTTGCGCCCTTTACCGGCGACCAGTGGAAGCGTACCAAAGACGACAATAACATCCTGATGACGCCGGCCTCGCGCTTTACGAAAAACGCCGAGCTAAAAACCTTACCCACCGCGTCGTTACGCGGTCAGATAGTGCCAACGCCGTTGCAGGTTAAAGTGCATGCGCAGGATGTTGATCTGAGCAAAGGCGTTGCATTGGAGCTGAGCGCATTGTCCAAACCGGCGGCGGACGCCGTAGCCCAGCGTTTCGCGCTGTTGGGAATAACCAGTAACGCAGCCGGTTATCCGATCAAAACCGATATCCAACCGGGAAAATTCAAAGGCGAACTGGCGGTACCAGGCGCTTATGAATTGATCATCGGCAAGCAGGAAGCGCGAGTCATTGGTTTCGATCAGACCGGGGTGTTCTATGGCCTGCAGTCCATCTTGTCATTAGTGCCTACCGAAGGTAGCGCCAAAATCGCTACGCTGGAGGCCAAAGATGCGCCGCGCTTCCAGTATCGTGGCATCTTCCTGGATGTCGCACGTAACTTCCACCAGAAGGATGCGGTGTTGCGCTTGCTGGACCAAATGGCGGCGTACAAGCTCAATAAATTCCACTTCCATCTGAGTGATGACGAAGGTTGGCGCATCGCCATACCGGGCTTGCCGGAACTGACCGAAGTCGGTGGGCAGCGTTGCCACGACTTGAGCGAAACCACCTGCCTGTTGCCGCAGTATGGCCAGGGGCCGGAGGTTTATGGCGGCTTCTTCTCTCGCCAGGATTACATCGACATTATCAAATACGCCAAGGCGCGCCAGATTGAAGTGATCCCGGAAATCGATATGCCGGCGCATGCCCGTGCGGCGGTGGTCTCAATGGAAGCGCGCTATAAGAAACTGCATGCCGCCGGTAAAGAACAAGAGGCCAACGAGTTCCGTTTAGTGGATCCAACCGATACCTCTAACACCACCTCGGTGCAGTACTTCAACCGCCAAAGCTACCTCAACCCTTGCCTGGATTCATCCAAACGTTTTGTCGACAAGGTGATCGGCGAGATTGCCCAGATGCATAAAGAGGCCGGGCAGCCGCTGAGTACCTGGCACTTTGGCGGTGACGAGGCGAAAAACATCCGGTTAGGTGCTGGTTATACCGATGTGAACAAGCCGGAAGCCGGCAAAGGCATCATCGATCAGAGCAAAGAAGACAAGCCATGGGCAAAATCTCAGGTCTGCCAGGCGATGATCAAAGATGGCAAGGTCGCCGATATGGAGCACCTGCCAAGCTACTTCGGAGTAGAAGTCAGCCAATTGGTGAAAGCGCATGGGATCGACAGAATGCAAGCCTGGCAGGATGGCCTGAAAGATGCCAAAAACGCCAAGGCCTTTGCTACCCAGCGTGTCGGGGTTAACTTCTGGGATACGCTGTATTGGGGCGGGTTCGACAGTGCCAACGACTGGGCGAACAAGGGCTACGAACTGATCCTTTCAAACCCGGATTATGTCTACATGGACTTCCCGTATGAGGTGAACCCGGACGAACGTGGTTACTACTGGGGAACGCGTTTCAGCGATGAACAGAAAATGTTCAGCTTTGCGCCAAACAACCTGCCGCAAAACGCCGAAACCTCGGTTGATCGCGATGGTAATCACTTTACCGTCAAGAGCGACAAGCCCTGGCCGGGGGCTTACGGTATTTCCGCGCAGATGTGGAGCGAGACCCAGCGTACCGACGAGCAAATGGAGTACATGATCTTCCCTCGTTCGCTGTCGGTGGCTGAGCGCGCATGGCACCGGGCAGAGTGGGAGCAGGATTACCGGGCGGGCCGGGAGTATAAAGGCGGCGAAACCCACTTCATCGATACCAAGAAGCTGGACCGCGATTGGCTGCGCTTTGCCAACCTGCTCGGCCAGCGTGAGCTGGCAAAACTGGACAAAGGTGGTGTGAACTACCGGTTGCCGGTGCCAGGCGCGCGAGTGGTGGGGGGCAAGCTGGAAGCCAATATTTCGCTGCCGGGTCTGGGCATTGAGTATTCCACCGACGGCGGCAAGCAGTGGCAACGTTACGATGCCAAGGCCAAGCCTGGGGTTAGCGGTGAAGTACAAATCCGCGCGGTGAGCCCGGATGGCAAGCGTTACAGTCGCGCTGAGAAAGTGTAAACCTGAAACTCGGCCCCCTGTTCGCAGGCGGGCCGTTGTTACTCGACCAGGGCAGCGTCCGGTGTAATCGGACATGAATTCGACTATCGGGTGCATTTTTTCCGGGATTGCCGGTACCTGTTAATACCGAACCAAGCTCTGTTGCTCATCCGCGTGTCGGCGGGTGGGGTAGTGCTGAGAGTGTAAGTGGGAAGCGAGAGAAGTGCTGTAGAGAAGTGCCGCTGCAATTGTTGTATTTAACGCTGTGAACTTTCCCCGGCCTGTCCGGGGATTTTTTATCCTATTATCGCAGGCACAAAAAAACCGCCGTTAAGGCGGTTCTCAATGCCGGTTAGGACATTATTTTTTGTCGTGCAGGGTGTCGTCTTCGCGGCAGTCACCTGTTTCACAGTGGCCGTACAGGTACAGGCTGTGGTTGGTGAGCTTGATGCCGTGTTGTTTGGCGATATCACGCTGACGCACTTCGATAGACTCATCGCTGAATTCGATCACTTTGCCGCAATCCAGGCAAATCAGGTGATCGTGGTGATGTTGCTGGGTCAGTTCGAACACGGACTTGCCGCCTTCGAAGTTGTGACGGGTCACAATGCCGGCATCATCAAATTGGTTCAGTACGCGGTAAACCGTAGCCAGGCCAATTTCTTCGCCCATATCTATCAGTTTTTTGTACAGATCTTCCGCACTGACGTGATGGCATTCCGGATTTTGCAGTACTTCCAGGATTTTGAGTCGCGGAAGCGTGACTTTTAAGCCGGCCTTCTTCAATGCGGTGTTGTTGTCAGTCATGCGGATTCAGTCCTGTTACTATGCTAATCAAGTTGAGGCGTTCTCGCCTTTGGCATCGGTCGGCACAAAGAGTTAATTGCGTCTCATTATAGAACCGGTTGCTCTAAATGGAAACCGCCGGTTGTTAACAAAGCTATAATTGCACAATTGCATGTTATACATGCAACGTCTTGATGAATGGGATAAACCGAAAACTCAGTCTACCTTGATGGTGTGGGAAGTTACAAATCTGTAGCTTCTATTGCAGTAATTTGTACTGCCAATGATGGCCCTGCCGGCACACTATGCACTTTGCAGGGCTTTTGTTCAACCTTTGGCGTTACCCGACGATTTCGGCCAGGCTCAGCTCTTCGACGATTTGTTTTACCCAGCCTTCGACACGTTCGTTGGTCAGCTCAGGTTGGCGATCTTCGTCAATGGCCAGGCCGATGAAATGGCTGTCGTTAGCCAAGCCTTTGGAGGCTTCAAAGTGGTAACCCTTGGTTGGCCAGTGGCCTACGATCGCGGCGCCACGCGGTTCAATGATGTCGCGAATGGTACCCATCGCATCACAGAAATACTCTGCGTAGTCTTCCTGATCGCCACAGCCGAACAGCGCAACCAGCTTGCCGTTGAAGTCAATTTCTTCCAGCGTTGGGAAGAAGTCATCCCAGTCGCACTGCGCTTCGCCGTAGTACCAGGTTGGGATACCGAGCAGCAGGATATCGAAAGCTTCCAGATCTTCTTTGCTGCTTTTGGCGATGTCATGAATTTCAGCCACCTCTTTACCAAACTGCTGCTGAAGAATTTTCTGGATCATCTTGGCAATGTTTTCGGTATTGCCAGTGTCGCTGCCAAAGAAAATGCCTACATTAGCCATATCGCGTATAACCTTTAAATTCAATAAATTGCATTCACGATGTTAGCGTTGACTACGATAACACCGATTAAAATGATGCCATGGCAAGAGGTTATCTCTTACCGGTAAGTGCGTATCATGCCAGAAATTTACCCCGGGTATTTATCACTTTAATGCGATGCCGGGTGGAATAAAGCGGTGTTGATCGGGCGTCATCCTTAACGCCGCGCCGCATGTGCGGCTGCAATGATCAATGTTCTGGCTGCTCGTCCGCCAGTTGTGCCAGCAGCATTTGCTCAATAAGCTCGCTGCGGCTGATATTACGCTGTTCCGCCAGTTTGTTCAGGGCGTCCACCGCATCCGCATTGATCTTCAGTTCCACACGCCGTAAGCCACGGACTTTATCGCGTCGAAGCTGATTACGCTTATTGATTCTAAGCTGTTCATCTCGGGATAGCGGGTTGGTTTTCGGGCGCCCCGGACGGCGTTCATCTGCGAACAGATCCAGCGTCGTGCGATCCGTTTGTTCTTTTGCCATAGGTAGCGGTACTGCAAGGGAGTTTGCATCAAAAAGCGCTTACACGCTTCCGGACGGTTCGGTTAACACACTTCGGGCCAATAAACCCTAACCCAAATTCACCCCAGCCTGACGTTAGCGAACACGCTCGGCACGGCGGCAAAATTATAGCGCGCCATATTACCCCAGCAGGTAGAGCGACGACAATGCTTAACTGAGCCGAAAACGCGCTAAGCCGTTATCTTTAGCGCGTTTTTTCATCAGATGGTGACTTTGGGAGAGAAACGGCCCATTTGTCGGGCCTGGCGCGACTCAGGCTTCGCCGAGAAAGCGGTGAATGGCGCGCAACACCGCCTCCGGTTTTTCCGCATGAACCCAGTGTCCGGTACCGGCAACGACGTGAGCGCGAGCCTGAGGGAATTGACGGGCAATATCTTCGCGATAGCTGTCTTGCACGTAAGGCGACAGGCCGCCGCGGATAAATAGCGTCGGGTGAGGCCAGGCCGGCACTTCCTGCCAGCCGGTGATGTTCTCGTACTCTTCGATCAGCACCGGCAGATTGAAACGCCATTCGCCCTGGTGGAAAGATTTCAGCAGGAACTGGATCACGCCTTCCTCTTTCAGGTAGCCGCGCATCAATTCCGCCGCCTGCTGGCGTTGGGTAATGCCCGCGGCGCTCACCGCCTGCAACGCGACAAAAATTTCGTCGTGGCGGCGCGTTTGATAGTCTACCGGCGCAACGTCAATGATGATCAGCTTTTCCACGCGCTGCGGGGCGATTGCCGTCAGCGCCATGGCCGCTTTGCCGCCCATCGAGTGGCCAATGACAATGACCTTCTCCAACTGCAAATCGTCCAGCAACGTCAGCAGATCCTGCGCCATTTCTGGGTAGGTCATAACCTCAGAACGCGGTGACAGGCCGTGGTTGCGCAGATCGACCTTAATTACGCTATGGCGCTGGTTCAGGTCGCGCGCCAGCACGCCCAGGTTGTCCAAATTGCCAAACAGCCCGTGGATCAGGATCACCGGCAGTGCATCGGACTCGGTGGCCAGCAGTTGATAATGTAATTTCATGGCGAAGTTCATACTGAGAGAGATTCAGATTAGGTTATCATGATTAAAACACTCGATGAATAAACCCGTCGCCTTTCAAGCGGCAGCGTTGTTCGCTGTACTTGCTGCAACTTAAAATCCATAGGATAAAACGTGGATTTTTCATGATAAGGTGCAGGTTTGGCAGCGCCGGTGTCCGGTGGGCTATAGGTAATAGTCTGCTTTTGCCGCATTGGGGCACATTGTTATGTTCGCCTCTGCGCTTTTAACCTTATAATCCCATGGCTTGAATGCCGGATCTGGCTTCAGGTTCTAAGTAGAAAAAAACAGTACTGGATAAAGATGAAAACTATTGAAGTCGACGAAGAGCTCTACCGCTATATTGCCAGCCACACGCAACATATTGGTGAGAGCGCGTCCGATATTTTGCGCCGTATGTTGAAATTTACCGCAGGCCAGCCATTGCGGGCCGTACCGGCTGCCAGCGCTCAGAGCGCCGAACAGGATAAGATCGTCGCCGTGTCGCGTCCGCGCGATCGCGTACGTGCCGTGCGTGAGCTGTTGTTGTCGGATGAGTATGCCGAGCAGAGCAAAGCGGTGAACCGTTTTATGCTGGTACTTTCTACCCTGTATACCCTCGATGCGGCCGGCTTTGCCAGCGCCACCGATGCGTTGCATGGCCGTACCCGTACCTATTTTGCCGGCGATCAGCAAACCCTGTTGGCGAACGGAACGCACACCAAGCCAAAGCACGTTCCGGGTACGCCTTACTGGGTGATCACCAATACCAATACCGGTCGCAAACGCAGCATGGTTGAACACATCATGCAGGCTATGCAGTTCCCGACGGAACTGACTGAAAAAGTTTGCGGCACTATCTAATTTAGCGAACAGCCCGTCATGGTGGCCGTGAGCGACATATTGCCAGGCCGCAGGACAGGGATTAGGGAGATATGTCGATGGCGAATAACCCACGTGCCGGGCAGCCGGCTCAGCAAAGCGATTTGATCAACGTAGCCCAGCTGACGTCGCAGTACTATGTACTGCAACCGGAAGCGGGCAACGCCGCACACGCGGTCAAGTTCGGGACTTCAGGCCATCGCGGCAGTGCGCTGCGCCACAGCTTTAACGAAGCCCACATTCTCGCTATCGCGCAGGCGATTGCCGAAGTGCGTCATCAGCAGGGCGTGACCGGTCCATGCTACGTAGGCAAAGACACCCATGCGTTGTCGGAGCCTGCCTTCATCTCAGTGCTGGAAGTGCTGAGCGCCAACGGCGTTGATGTGATCGTGCAGGAAAATAACGGCTTCACGCCAACGCCTGCGGTCTCCCATGCCATCCTGTGCCACAACCGTAACGGTGGGGCATTGGCCGACGGCATCGTGATCACCCCGTCCCACAATCCGCCTGAAGATGGCGGCATCAAATATAACCCGACCAACGGCGGCCCGGCGGACACCAACCTGACCTCGGTGATTGAAAAGCGCGCCAATGAATTGCTGTCTCTGCAGTTGAAAGGCGTTCAGCGTCAATCGCTGGATAAGGCCTGGGCCAGCGGCCGTGTGCATGCACAGGACCTGGTGCAGCCATATGTTGAAGGGCTGGTGGACGTGGTTGATATGCCTGCGATTCAGCGTGCCGGCCTGAAGCTGGGTGTCGATCCGCTCGGCGGTTCCGGCATCGCCTACTGGCAGCGTATCGCCGAGCATTACAAGCTGGATCTGACGCTGGTGAACGATGCTATCGATCAGACCTTCCGCTTTATGCACCTGGACCACGACGGTGTGATCCGTATGGACTGCTCTTCAGAACCGGCGATGGGTGGCCTGCTGGCGCTGCGCGACAAGTTCGACCTGGCGTTTGCCAACGATCCGGATTACGACCGCCACGGCATAGTTACGCCTGCGGGGCTGATGAACCCGAACCATTATCTGGCGGTTGCCATCAACTACCTGTTCCAGCATCGTCCACAGTGGAGTGCTAACGTAGCGGTAGGCAAGACGCTGGTTTCCAGCGCGATGATTGACTGCGTGGTAGCTGATTTGGGCCGCAAGCTGGTGGAAGTGCCGGTGGGCTTCAAATGGTTCGTTGATGGCCTGCATGACGGTAGCCTGGGCTTTGGCGGCGAAGAGAGCGCAGGGGCTTCGTTCCTGCGTTTCAATGCTACCCCGTGGTCTACTGATAAAGACGGTATCATCATGTGCCTGTTGGCGGCGGAAATCACCGCAGTGACCGGCGAAAATCCGCAGCATCACTATGAAGACCTGGCCAAGCGTTTTGGTGCCCCGAGCTACAACCGCATTCAGGCACCGGCAACTTCTGCGCAGAAAGCGGCGTTGTCCAAGTTGTCACCGGAAATGGTCAAGGCCGATACTCTGGCGGGTGATCCTATTACCGCACGTTTGACGGCGGCACCGGGCAACGGCGCATCGATAGGTGGCCTGAAAGTGATGACCGACAACGGCTGGTTCGCGGCACGTCCTTCTGGTACCGAAGAAGCCTACAAGATTTACTGTGAGAGCTTCCTCGGTGCTGAGCACCGTGAAAAGATCGAGCACGAAGCGGTAGAAATCGTCAGCGAAGTGCTGGCTTCTGCCAAGTAAGGCTTCTCTCCCTTGAAAAAAAGCGCTGTAAAAACAGCGCTTTTTTTATGCCTGCAATTTAGATATATCTTTTTCATTCTTCCCCCCTCTTGCGTATTTAGATATATCGATCTAGATTAGATATATCGAAGTGACTTAGATATATCGAAGTGACTTAGATATATCTAAATCACCTCGTAAACTGATTATCCAATGCGAGGTACAGACTATGTTTCACCGTTTAGATTTACACCGTCGTCACGGCTGCCGCCATGACAGCGAAGAAGGGCACGAACATCACCATCGTCGTCGTGGCGGTCGCCATCATTTTGGCGGCGACCATGGTGAAGAGCATGGCCGGGGAGGGCGCGGCGGTCGTGGCGGCCGTCACCGCATGTTTGAACACGGCGATCTGCGGCTGGTGCTGCTGGCGCTGGTGGCGCGTAAACCGAGCCACGGTTACGAACTGATCAAGGCGATCGACGAGGCGTCTTCCGGTCTCTATGTGCCAAGCCCAGGGGTGATTTACCCGACCCTGACGCTGCTGGAAGAGCAGGATTTCCTCGAGCCGATCACCAGCGGCAACGGCCGTAAAAGCTATCAGATCACCGAGCTGGGCCAGAGTGAATTACAAAAACACCAGGCCGTCGTCGATGTGATCCTGGCCCGTTTGGCCGGTGCCGGTCGCGGCCACCATCATCATGGCAATCTGGCGGAAGGCATCTCCGACGCCATGAACCGCCTGCGCAGTTTGTTGCGTGGCAATGTGATGCGCGCCGATCTTTCGCCACAGCAGGTCGAACGCATCAATGCGGCGCTGCTCACCGCGGTGGCGGCAATTGAAAGTGAAATGAACATTGCTCCAACAGATACAGATAAGGAAAACAACTGATGCCTGGCCACCGTTTCCGCATTACCGTTGAAGCCCTGAGCGATCGCCAAGGCGAGCCCGTTGAGAAAACGCCACTGAGTTTTGAGGTGGAAAACCACGACGATATCCTTGGCATCGTTGAGCGCATCAAAGCGCGCGAAGATCTGAACTTTGGCGAGAATAACAGCGCGGCCTTCGCCGTCGGCTTGAAGCTGTTCTCTGAAGTGATGATCGAAAACCGCAAGCACCCGGTGTTTGCCCCGCTGCGCGAGGCGTTCAAAGAATTTATGGTTGGGCTGAAGAAAGGCCAAAACGTGTAGGGGTGCCACATGCTGCACCCGTTTAATCGAATTTTGCATCAGCTTAACCGTATGCTGCGCCGTTTCACCTCATGGCATAAAGCGGTAACCGACGCCGGTTTCGGTCAGCAAGTGTTTTGGCCGGGCCGGATCGGCCTCCAGTTTTTGCCGCAGATGCCCCATATAAATTCGCAGATAGTGGCTGTGTTCGACGTAGTTCGGTCCCCAGACGTGGCTTAATAGCTGACGCTGGGTGATGACCTTGCCGGAGTTGGCCAGAAGTTCGGCCAGCAGGCGAAACTCTATCGGCGTCAGATGCAGATCTTCACCCTGGCGCAATACCCGGCGGTTAATCAGATCGACGGTGATTTCAGAAAAGCTGACCAACGGACTTTCCTGTAGGCTGCCTGAATGGCGGCGCAAGGCAACTCGCACGCGGGCCAGCAGTTCGCCGATGCCAAACGGCTTGCTGAGATAGTCATCCGCCCCGGCGTCCAGCGCGGCAATTTTGTCTTCTTCGGCATTACGCGCCGACAGCACAATCACCGGAATGGCGCTCCACTGGCGTAGATCGCGGATATAGTTAAGCCCGTCACCGTCCGGCAACCCTAAATCGAGAATAATCAGATCCGGCTTGCGCGTGCCGGCTTCAATTAGCCCGCGCTGCAGCGTTTCGCTTTCAAACACCCGTAGCCCCTCACTTTCGAGCGCGGTACGGACGAAGCGCCGGATCTCTTTCTCATCTTCGACAATCAGAATATTGGTTGGCGTGCTGCTCACAAGGCTCCCTGGAGTTGTTTAGAGATCAAAGGCTTCGCTGTCTATTTCCGGCGGTTTTTCCAGCGGCAGCACAAAGCGGAAGCTGGCACCGCCGTTAGCGCCGTTTTCCGCCCAAATGCGGCCGCCGTGCACTTCAATAATGGCACGGCAAATCGCTAACCCCAAACCTACGCCGGGAATGGCCGACTCTTTATTGCCGCGGGAAAACTTATCGAAGATAAGCTGTTTTTTCCCTTCAGGAATGCCTGGGCCATCGTCCCAGACTTCGACTTCCAGCCAGTCGGGCAGCGTATGGGCGCGAATGCCGATAGTAGCATCGATACCGGCGTATTTATTGGCATTTTCCAACAGGTTAGTGAAAACCCGCTCCAGCAGGCTGCCGTCGCAGTTGACCAAGATCAGCCCAGGCGGCAGCTCAACCTTAATCTGGTGTTGGGTCATCAGCGGTTCCAGCATGTGCAGCGAAGCGCCGACGATCTCCTCCAGCGACTGCCACTCTTTTCGCAGGTTAAAGCCACCGGATTGAATGCGTGCCATATCCAGCAGGTTGTTCACCAGCCGGGTGGTGCTCAATACCTGCTGGCGGATCTGACTGGCCTGCGGAGCATGGTTGGAGCCTTCCGCGGCCAGATCGAGCGTCAGAATTTCCGCCTGGCCGAACAGCACCGTCAGCGGCGTGCGCAAATCGTGGGACAGCGCCGCCAGCAGCGAGTTGCGCAGCTGCTCCCGCTCGGCGTCCAGTTTTGCTTCCTCGGCGCTGCGCGCCAGATGCAATCGTTCCAGCGCGCTGGCGATCAGCACCGCAAAGGTTTGCAGTAGCCGCTGTTGTTCCGGCACCATCAGTTGGCGCAGATTGCTGGGTTCGATAGCCAGCAGGCCGAAGGTTTGTTTCGACGTGGTGAGCGGGAGCAGTTGGTAAGGCACGCCAGGCAAGGTGTCGGTACCGGCGCCGGCCGGCATGCCCTTGTCGAAACTCCAACGGGCGATAGCCTCATCCACCGACAGCAGCCCGCCCGTTTCGCCAACCATTTGCTGCAGCTTGCCGTCTTCCTGTGGCAGCAGCAGGACGGTTTTGGCCTGGAAGCTGCTGGAAAGGAAGTGGCGGCTGGTTTTGGCAATATCTTCGGTGGTCAGCGCCTGGCTCAGCCCACGAGATATTTCATACAGGTGCCGAGCTCTTTGCTCGCGATAACGGGCCACTCGCGCCTGATAACGCACGCCGGCGGTCAGGTTGCCGATGGTGATGCCGACGATCAGCATGACGCCGAAGGTCAGCAGATACTGCATATCGCTGACGGCAAACGACCATTCAGGCTGGACGAAAAACAGATCAAAGCTGGCGACGTTAATCACCGCCGCCAGTACCGAGGGCCAACGGCCGAAGAACAGCGCGACGATCGCCACCCCGAGCAGATACACCATCACTAGGTTGGCCTGGTCAAAGCCCGGCAACAACCATTGGGAGAGCAGGGTGATCAGGGCGCAGAGTGCAACGGCCACGGCGCAGCCGCGTAATTGCATGCGCCATTTTTCGGTAAAGTTGCGGCCATCATGTTCTTTCCCCTGCGGTGCAGGGGTGTCGTTTTCCAGCGCGACGATCACCAGATCCAGATCGGGTCCCAGGCGACCGAGACGATCGGCAAAGCTGCCGCGCAGTTTCCAGCGTTGTTCGCTGCGGCGGCCGATAATGATTTTGCCCAGGTTATGTTCGCGGGCATAGCGCAACACTGCACGTTCTTCATAAGGTTCAGACAGGGTAGCGGTTTCTGCCCCCAACTCCTGCGCCAGCCGCAGCGCCCGCAGGATCGCCCGGCGTTGATTCTCCGGCAAGCGGTGCAGTTTCGGTGTTTCTACATATACCGCGTGCCAGTGGCAACCCAATCGGGCCGCCAGCCGCGCCGCGATACGCACCAGTTTCTCATTGCCGCTGCTATGCCCCACGCACAGCAAAATGCTGTCGCGAGTGTGCCATACGCGCTCGCGGCCCTGAGTATCGCGAAAGGCGCGCATCTGGTCATCAACCCGGTCGGCGGTGCGACGCAGAGCCAGTTCGCGCAGCGCGATCAGATTGCCCTTGCGGAAAAAGTGCTCGATGGCGCGCTCGGCCTGGCCGGGAATATACACCTTGCCTTCATTTAATCGCTGACGCAGATCGTCTGGCGGCAGGTCGACCAGCACCACCTCGGTGGCCTCGTCGAACACGTGATCGGGCACCGTTTCACGTACCCGCACGCCGGTCACACCGCCGACCACGTCGTTCAGGCTTTCCAGATGTTGGACATTGACGGTGGTCAGCACGTCGATACCGGCGTCCAACAGCTCTTCCACATCCTGCCAGCGCTTCGGATGGCGCGAACCGTAGGCGTTACTGTGCGCCAGCTCATCCATCAGGATCAGTGCCGGGTGGCGTGCCAGAGCGGCATCGAGGTCAAATTCCTGCACTAAGCGTCCGCGATGCTGGATGCGTTTTTGCGCCAGCAGATCCAAGCCGTTCAGCAGCGCTGCGGTTTCGCTGCGGCCATGGGTTTCCACCACGCCGACCAGCACGTCCAACCCCTGGCTGCGCAGCCGCTGGGCTTCCTGCAGCATGGCGTAGGTTTTGCCCACCCCGGCACAGGCGCCGAAGAAAACCTTCAACCGGCCGCGGGGCTTTTCATTGGCCAGCGCCAGCAGGCTGTCAGGGTCAGGGCGTTGTTGTTCCTCATCCACCATCGGAGTTCCTTTTGCAGCAATGTACCCGTCATACTGCAAGCTGCTTGGGTGTTGGCTGCCTTCACTCACCCCAGGAACGATCTTGAGTAAGCTCCTGGGGATTCACTCAGTTGCCGCCTACAAGCAACTCGAATTATTTTGGGTATATATATCGGGTTCGGCACGCCTAACCCGATACTTATCCTTTAACACGCAACGGATTATTTCAATGCGTCGAGCGCCAGGTTCAATTTCAGCACGTTTACCACCGACTCGCCCATAAAGTTGGGGGTGGCCTGATCGGTGCTTTGATCAATCAGCTTGGCGATTTGCTCCGGCGGTAGTTGGCGCGCCGCCGCAACCCGGGCCAGTTGATATTGCGCCGCCGCGAGGGAAATCTGTGGATCCAGTCCGCTACCCGAGGCCGTCAGCAGATCGACCGGGATCGGGCCCTTCATCGCCGGGTTGGCCAGACGCAATTGCGCGGCACGCTCGGCGATGGCTTTATCCAGCGCCGGGTTGGTGGCGGCCAGGTTGCTGCCGGCGGACGCCATCGCATTATAGGCCGAATCGCCGGTGGCAGAAGGGCGACCCCAGAAATACTCGGGTTTGGTAAAGTTTTGGCCGATTAACGCGGAGCCGACCACCTTATCGCCCTGATACAGCAGCGAACCGTTAGCCGCGCCTGAAAACAGCAGCTGCGAAAGTCCGGTCGTCAGCAACGGGTAGGCGATACCGGTAATCAACGTCAGCAGGATCAACATCACCAACGAAGGGCGTAAATAAGACATTTTCATTTCCTCTCAATGATTAACCGGCGATGTGCAAGGCGACCAGGATCAGGTCGATCAGCTTGATGCCGACAAAAGGCACCAACAGACCGCCCACGCCATAGAGCCACAGGTTGCGTCGCAGCAGTGCCGCTGCGCTCATCGGTTTATAGCTCACCCCTTTCAGCGCCAGCGGGATCAGGAATACGATCACCAGGGCGTTGAAGATCACCGCCGACATAATGGCGGAGGCTGGGGAGTGCAAATGCATCACGTTCAGGGCGTTAAGCTGCGGATAGGTTGCCGCAAACGCCGCCGGGATAATGGCGAAATACTTGGCCACGTCGTTGGCGATGCTGAAGGTGGTCAGTGAACCGCGCGTCATTAGCATTTGTTTGCCGATGTGCACCACTTCAATCAACTTGGTCGGGTTAGAGTCCAGATCGACCATGTTGCCCGCCTCTTTGGCAGCCTGAGTGCCCGAGTTCATCGCCACCGCCACATCAGCCTGAGCCAGCGCTGGGGCGTCGTTGGTGCCGTCACCGGTCATCGCTACCAGACGGCCTTCCGCCTGATATTGGCGAATCAACGCCAGCTTGGCTTCCGGCGTCGCTTCTGACAGGAAGTCGTCTACCCCGGCTTCGGCGGCGATCGCGGCGGCGGTCAGTGGGTTATCACCGGTGATCATCACCGTTTTGATGCCCATTTTACGCAGCTCGGCGAAACGCTCTTTAATGCCGCCTTTGACGATATCCTTCAGCGCTACCACGCCCAATACGCGCGGGCCTTCCGCTACCACCAGCGGCGTACCGCCAGTGCGCGCCACGCTGGCGACCAGCTCGTCCACCGCCTGCGGGAAGTGGCCCTGATTGGACTCCACGTGACGACGAATGGCGTCCACCGCGCCTTTGCGGATCATCCGGTCCTGCACGTTGACGCCGCTCATGCGCGTTTGGGCGGAGAAGGGCACGAAAGTGGCGTTCAGCGCCTGCAGGTCACGTTCGCGCAGGTTGAAGCGTTGCTTCGCCAGCACCACGATGCTACGGCCTTCCGGCGTTTCGTCCGCCAGGGATGACAGCTGGGCCGCGTCGGCCAGATCTTGCTCCTTCACGCCCGGCGCAGGCAAGAACTCGGAGGCCTGACGGTTACCCAGCGTAATGGTGCCGGTTTTGTCCAGCAGCAGCACATCAACGTCACCAGCGGCTTCCACCGCGCGCCCGCTGGTTGCGATCACGTTGGCCCCCAGCATTCGGCTCATCCCGGCCACGCCAATGGCCGACAGCAACCCGCCGATGGTGGTAGGGATCAGGCAGACCAGCAGCGCCACCAGCACGGTAATGGTGACTACCGAACCGCCGTTGGCGGCGTCCACGCTGTACTGCGAGAACGGAAACAGCGTCGCGGTCGCCAGCACGAACACGATGGTCAGTGCGACCAGCAGAATGGTCAACGCTACTTCGTTCGGGGTTTTACGCCGTTTGGCGCCTTCCACCATGGCGATCATCCTGTCGAGGAAGGTTTCGCCCGGGTTAACGCTGCACTGCACCACCAGCCAGTCGGACAGCACGCGGGTACCGCCGGTCACCGACGAGAAGTCACCGCCGGATTCGCGGATCACCGGGGCGGATTCGCCGGTAATGGCGCTTTCGTCCACGGAGGCGCCACCTTCCAGCACTTCTCCGTCGCAGGGGATGGTATCGCCGGCTTCCACCAGTACGATGTCACCCTTACGCAGGCTTTCGGCTGACACTTTCTCGGTGGCACCATCACGGCGCGGCGCGGACAATTTTTTCGCCCAACTGGTTTTCTTGGTGCCCCTCAGGCTTTCCGCCTGGGCTTTGCTGCGCCCTTCGGCCAGCGCTTCGGCAAAGTTGGCGAACAGCACGGTGAACCACAGCCACAGCGCGATACTGCCGGTGAAAGCCGCGCTGCCGTCGGTCTGTCCGGTGAGGATCGCCAGCCAGATGGCCGTAGTCAGGATGCTGCCTATATACACCACGAACATCACCGGGTTACGCCACTGGGTGCGTGGATCCAGCTTTTTCAGCGCATCGATCAGCGCGGTACGGACCAGTGCCGGTTCAAACAGCGCACGTTGTTTGCGAGTCATCTCTTAATCTCTCTCTTTATTTCATTCCCTATGGATTTCGAGTTGCAGCTAGGCACCCAACTCGCTCATCCCCAGGCGCTTACTTGAGTAAGTAACTGGGGTGAGCGAGTGCCAGGTAACAACGCTGCGGCTCGAAAGGCGACGGGAATGCGCCTGTTATTTGGCCAGCCAAAGTTGCAAATGTTCGGCCACCGGTCCCAGCGCCAGCGCCGGTACGAAGGTCAATGCGCCCACCAGCAGCACGGTGCCGATCAGCAGACCGATAAACAGCGGCCCGTAGGTTGGCAGAGTACCGTTGCCCGCCGGCTGACGTTTCTTCGCACACAGCGAACCGGCAATGGCCAGCACCGGCAGGATCACCCCAAAGCGGCCGACGAACATGGCGAAGGCCAGCAGCAGGTTATAGAACGGCGTATTGACGCTCAGGCCGGCAAAGGCGCTACCGTTGTTGTTGGCGGCGGAAGACAGCGCATACAGCACTTCGCTGAAGCCGTGCGCGCCCGGGTTAAGGATGCCAGCACGACCGACATCGGTGGCGATGGCCAGCGCAGTGCCCAACAGCACCAGCGTCGGCGTGACCAGGATCGCCAGAGCGGTCATTTTCATGTCGTAGACGTCGATCTTTTTGCCCAGGTATTCCGGTGTGCGCCCGATCATCAGCCCGGCAATAAACACCGTCAGCAGGACGAACAACAGCATGCCATACAGGCCCGAGCCCACACCGCCAAACACCACTTCGCCAATCTGCATCAGCCACATCGGCACCATGCCGCCCAGCGCGGTGAAGGAGTCATGCATCGCATTGACCGCACCGCAGGACGCCGCGGTGGTCACCACCGAGAACAGGCTGGTGGCGAGAATGCCAAAGCGCGACTCCTTGCCTTCCATATTGATGTTGCTGGCACTGCCCAATTCGCCCAGATGAGGGTTACCCGCCAGTTCGGCGAACATCACCACCACCACGGCAACCACGAAGATCAGCGCCATCGCCCAGATCAGCGCGTGGCCCTGGCGGTTTTCACCGGCAACCTGACCGAAAGCAAAACACAACGCGCAGGGGATCAGGAAGATCGCCAGCATTTGCACAAAGTTGGTCAGCACGGTCGGGTTTTCGAACGGGTGAGCCGAGTTGGCGCCGAAGAAACCGCCGCCATTGGTGCCGAGCATCTTGATCGCTTCCTGAGAGGCCACTGGCCCCATCGGCAGCGTCTGCTGCGCGCCTTCCAGCGTGTTGATGTGCAGGTAGGGCAGGAAGTTTTGCAGCGTGCCCTGGCTGACGAAGAACAAAGCGATCAACAGCGAAATCGGCAGCAGCACATACAGCGTCACGCGGAACATATCGATCCAGGCGTTGCCGATAGTGGCGCTGGAACGACGGGTGAAGGCGCGGATCAACGCGAAGGCCACGGCGATACCGGTCGCGGCGGACAGGAAGTTCTGCACCGCCAGGCCGGCCATTTGGCTGAGATAGCTAAGAGTGCTTTCACCGCTGTAGGCTTGCCAGTTGGTGTTGGTGACAAAGCTGACCGCGGTATTGAACGCCAGATCCCAGGACAGGCCGGGGAAGCCCTGCGGGTTAAGCGGCAGCGAGCCTTGTGCCATCAGCAACGCGAACAGCAGCACCAGACCGAGCAGGTTAAACCACAGGATCGCCAGTGCGTATTGCCACCAGTTCATTTCGGCGGGGGTTGTGCCACAGCAACGCCAAATGCCGGCTTCCAGCCGACGCAGCGCCGGCAGCGGCTCTCCTTCAATCAGGCGTGCCAGGAAACCGCCCAGCGGTCGCGCCAGCAGCAGAAGCACCAGCAGGAAGCTGGCAATCAATAAAAAGGCTGAAGCTGCCATCAGAAATCCTCCGCATTGAACAGGGCATAAACCAGATAGCCCAACAGCAGCAGAACCAACAGCGCACCACCAATAACGCTGATACTCACGGGACACCTCCAGAGGTGTAGTTTTTGATAGAGCGAGTGTAGGGAGGGCGGTAGAAAGAAGATGAAAAAATAGCGTTGGCCGGTGTAAAAAAAGTATAAAAATGGCTGAAATTACAGCAGAAAATGGCTTTTTAGCCTCGATTTTGGGGGGCGTAGCGCGATTGGACTCCTGTTTGGGGGCGTGAAGATGAAGGTTTGCGTAAACAGGGCGTAAATAACCACAATGTAACCAATGGTTAGTTAATTATTAACCTTGATGTAACAAAATTACGGATTAGGCGAATTATTTGCGATTTTTTGTGCGATTCAGTGGTCGGATGAGTAGTAAACTTTCATCAATTGCGCTAAAATTTTGTCCAGTTACCAAATGGTCTTGTTTCTATTGTTTACGCCAGCGCTGTTTCGCAGTAAATCAACGGCCAGGCGTTTTTGAGGAGGTTCGCATGTCTACTTATCACGCTTATTCATTGCATCGGATTCTCCTGCGCCGCAGCGCAGTGATCCTGGCAGGTGTGTTGGCTTTACCGGTAATGCTGTTCCGCAGCGACCGCGCCCGTTTTTACAGCTATTTGCACCGCGTCTGGTCAAAAACCAGCGATAAGCCGGTCTGGCTGCAACAGGCGGAACTGGCGTCCTGCGATTTCTACTGATCGCAGCTTGCCCCAACGAAAACCCTCGCTTTCCAGCGGGGGTTTTTTTATGGCTGCGGTTCGGGCATGGTGTCGATAGCGTTCGTGTCATAGCGCGAATTCTTCTACACTTTTAGTCACATCCAACGCTGCGGGAGCCTATCAATGAGTGACAAAATTCCAGTCGGTATCAGCGCTTGCCTGCTTGGCGAGACGGTGCGTTTTGACGGCGGCCATAAACGGCTGGCCTTTGCGGTGGAACAACTGGCCCCTTTTGTGCGGTTTGAGCCGATTTGCCCGGAAATGGCCATCGGTTTACCGACCCCGCGCCCGGCGCTGCGGTTGATCAAAAAACAACATCACGTGGCACTGCGCCACAGCAATGACGATAGCATTGACGTAACCGAGCGGATGCAGCAGTTTTCCGAGCAGCGAATCGCCGCTTTGCAGCACCTGTGCGGCTACATTGTTTGCGCCAACTCGCCAAGCTGCGGCATGGAGCGGGTCCGTCTGTATGATGAGAACGGTAGCGGCGCGCGTAAAAGTGGCGTCGGATTGTTCACCGCCGAGCTACTGCGGCAAATGCCCTGGCTGCCGGTGGAGGAGGACGGGCGGCTGAACGACGCCACACTGCGGGAAAACTTTGTCGAACGCGTTTATGCGCTGTATGAGTTAAACATGCTGTGGCGTAAAGGCCTGAGCCGCGGCGGCCTGATCGCCTTTCACAGTCGCTATAAGCTGTCGCTGTTGGCGCATTCGCAGCAGGAATACCGGGAGCTTGGGCGTTTTGTGGCGGGCATCGATAAATGGGATTCGCTGGAAGCCTTCACCCTCGAATACCGCAGTCGCCTGATGAAACTGCTGGCGCACAAGGCTACCCGTCGTAACCACACCAACGTATTGATGCATGTGCAGGGCTATTTCCGCAATCATCTGAGCTCAGCGCAGCGCCAGGAACTGGCGCAGTTGATCGATCGTTATCGGCAGGGCGTGCAGCCGTTGTTGGCACCGATAACCCTGCTCAAACATTACATGGCCGAATACCCCGATCGTTATCTGGCCGACCAACGCTATTTCGAGCCCTATCCCGAGGCGCTGCGCCTGCGTTATGGCCACTGATTGACAAGGAGTTTTATGACCACGCATCTGGTCTGGTTGCGTAACGATTTGCGTATCACCGACAACAAAGCCCTGCACGCCGCCTGTAGCGATCCCGAAGCTCGGGTGATGGCGGTGTTTATCGCCACGCCGCAACAATGGCAGCAGCACCAAATGGCGCCACGTCAGGCGGCGTTTATCCATGCGGGTTTGCTGCAGGTGCAGCAGGCCCTTGCCGAGCGCGGCATTCCCCTTAGCTATCACCAATGCGACGACTTCTCAGCTGCAGTGGATTGGCTGGTGGCGTACTGCACACAGGAGCGGGTGGATGCGCTGTTTTACAATCGCCAGTACGAAATCAACGAGCGCCAGCGCGACCAACGGCTGGAACAGCGTTTAGCCGGGCAGGTGATTTGCCTGAGTTTCGACGACAGCCTGCTGCTGCCGCCGGGGAGCGTGCAAACCGGTGGCGGTGAAATGTACAAGGTCTATACGCCTTTTCGTAAAGCCTTTATCCAGCGTCTGACCGAATCCGACATCCGCTCTGTTCCCGCACCAAAACCGCGAGCCGGTGGCGCACTGCCCACCCCTGCGGTACCCGAGGCGTTCGATTATCCGCCGGCAGAGCCGAGCGGGGATTTTCCAAGCGGGGAAGAGGCGGCTTTGCAGCGATTACGTTCTTTTTGCCGGGAGCAGGTGCAAGACTATCTTAAGCAGCGCGATCTGCCGGCCATTGCCGGTACCAGCAGCCTGTCGCCCTATTTGGCGATTGGCGTGTTGTCACCGCGCCAATGCTTTAACCGCCTGCGTGCTGAATGCCCACAGGTGCTGGAAAATCCCGACGGCGGCGCTTTTAGCTGGTTGAATGAACTGATCTGGCGCGAGTTTTATCGGCATTTGATGGTGGCCTATCCTGCGTTATGCAAGCACCGTCCCTTTATCGATTGGACGGATAAGGTACGCTGGCGGAACGACCGTGAGCTGCTGCAGGCCTGGCAGCAGGGCGCCACCGGCTATCCGATCGTTGATGCCGCTATGCGCCAATTGAATAAAACCGGCTGGATGCATAACCGGTTACGCATGATCAGCGCCAGTTTTCTGGTGAAAGACTTACTGATCGACTGGCGCGAAGGTGAGCGCTATTTCATGTCGCAACTGCTGGACGGCGATCTGGCGGCCAACAACGGCGGTTGGCAGTGGGCGGCCTCCACCGGTACCGACGCCGCGCCGTATTTCCGCATCTTTAACCCGACCACTCAGGGCGAACGTTTTGATCCGCAAGGCACTTTTATCCGTAAATGGTTGCCCGAGCTGGCGGATGTACCGGACAATGCTATCCATCAACCCCATCGCTGGGCAGAACAACAGCAGCGCGTGCTGGATTATCCGCTGCCGATTGTCGACCACAAGCAGGCGCGGCTGGAAACGCTGGCGGCCTTTGAGGCGGCGAAGCGCGGGGAATATTAAGGCAACAGCAAGGAGCGAAATAATGATGAAAAAGGTGCTGGCCCTGTGCCTGAGCGGCTATTCAGCCCTGGCGCTGGCCGGTTTTGACGTGGTGGCGCTGGGCGTGGATGGCGGCGTCAGCGACGGCAATCTGACCTCTTATCTGATCCGCAGCGACAACCAACCGCAGTATCTGGCGCTGGATGCCGGCTCGTTGTTACCGGGTATCGCCAAAGGGCTGGAGAAGGGGAGTTTCCCGCAGGTGACCCCTGAACTGGCGGCTCCTTATACTCCGCAGGGTTATGTATTCCGCCAACTGATCGGCGCTTACTTTATCAGCCATGGTCATCTGGACCACGTGGCGGGGTTGATAATCGGTTCGCCGGAGGACAGCAAGAAGAATATCTATGCCCAGGCCGATACCATTCTGACCCTGCGCAATCATTACTTTAACTGGAAGGCCTGGCCCAACTTCACCGATTCCGGCAACGGATCGCGGTTGGGGACTTACCGGCTGCAAACCGTGCGCCCGCAGCAGCGTGTGACCCTGGGCGTGACCGGTTTGAGCGGCGTAATGTATCCGCTCAGCCACGATCGGTATCCTTCTTCGATGATGCTGGTCTCCGATCGCAGCGGCTCTTTCGCCTATTTCGGCGATACCGGCCCGGATGCGCTTGAGCAGTCGCGCAATCTGGACGGCGCCTGGCGCGCGTTGGGGCCGCTCATCGAGCAGAAAAAGCTGAAAGGCATGATCATCGAAAGCTCCTATCCCAACGAGGTTGAAGATAAAAATCTCTACGGGCACCTGACGCCGGCATGGTTGTTGAAAGAGTTGAAAAATTTGACCCAGTACAGTGGGGGAGAAGGATCGCTGAAGGATTTCCCGGTGGTCATCAGCCATATCAAACCCAGCTTGAAGCAAGGCCAAGATGTGCGGGCGACCATCAAGCAACAGTTGGAACAGGGCAACGATCTGGGCGTGAAATTTATCCTGATGGAACAGGGCGACCGCCAGACATTTTGAATTGAAGAGAGAATTTTTATGCGTAACCTCGATCTTGAAAAGTTGATCAACACCGAACTGAATACCGTCGCGTTTCAGGATTACGGCCCTAATGGGTTGCAGGTGGAAGGGCGGCCCCATGTGCAGCGTATCGTTACCGGCGTTACCGCCTGTCAGGCGCTGCTGGATGCGGCGGTGGAACACCAGGCCGACGCCGTTGTGGTACATCACGGCTATTTCTGGAAAAACGAGGCACCCTCGGTACGGGGCATGAAGCGCAATCGGCTGAAAACGCTGTTGAGCAATGATATCAACCTGTACGCTTATCACCTGCCGCTGGACGCGCATCCGGTGTTGGGCAACAACGCGCAGCTGGCGCATCAACTGGGCATTCGGGTGATTGGCGAAGTGGAACCGCTGGTGCCGCATGGCGAATTTGAGCAACCGCTGACCGGCGTTGAACTGCAGCAACGTATTGAGAGCCGCCTCGGGCGGGCCGTACTGCACTGTGGTGATAACGCCCCGGCGCATATCCGCCGTGTGGCCTGGTGCACCGGTGGCGGTCAGGGCTTTATCGATAGCGCCGCGCGATTTGGCGTCGATGCTTTCATTACCGGAGAGGTTTCTGAGCAAACCATTCACAGCGCGCGTGAAATGGGCATTCACTTTTTTGCCGCCGGGCATCATGCCACTGAACGCGGTGGCGTCAAGGCGCTGGGTGAATGGCTGGCTGAGCAGCATGGTTTTGATGTGACCTTTATCGATATCCCGAATCCCGCCTGATTTCCCTCCGAGGATCCAGCCCGGTTTATACCGAGGCTGAATCCTTTTAATAGCCTAATCCCTTATTTTCTCGAAGGTTGTTCTATTGACAGCCGGAGCGCTGTCGCGCATAACTGATGTGTTTTCATCGCGATAATAATAAGGAGAAAAGGGTGCAACGAGCACGATGTTACCTGTTAGGTGAACGCGCGGTAGTGCTTGAACTGTCGCCGCCGGTGACGCTGCCAAGCCAGCAGCGGATTTGGGCGCTGGCCGAAAAGCTGAATCATCATCCCGACGTGCGCGAAGTGGTGCCCGGCATGAACAACCTTACGCTGCTGCTTAAGACGCCGCAGGCCGACGCCGAAATGATGTTAGCGCTGTTGCAACAGGGATGGGACAGCGAGGAGATCCTGGTGCCGGAATCACGTCAGGTGGATATTCCGGTGATCTACGGCGGCCAGGACGGGCCCGATCTGGATGAGGTAGCGCGCCACACCGGCATGACTCCGCAGCAGGTGGTGGAGTGTCACTCCTCTGCGGATTACGTAGTCTATTTCCTTGGTTTTCAACCTGGTTTCTCCTACATGGGCGGCATGCCGGACAAGTTGGCAACCCCGCGCCGTGCCGAACCGCGCCTGTCGGTGGCGGCTGGCTCCGTGGGTATCGGTGGCAGTCAGACCGGTATTTATCCGCTGGTGACCCCCGGCGGCTGGCAGTTAATCGGCCGTACACCTCTGGCGTTGTTTAATCCCTATGAAATGCCGCCGACCCTGCTGCGCCCTGGCGACAGCGTGCGGTTTGTGCCACAGAAGGAGGGCGTATGCTGAAGATCCTGCGTGCGGGCATTTACACCACGGTGCAGGATTTGGGCCGTAACGGTTTCCGTCGTCTGGGCGTCAGCCAGGGCGGCGCGCTCGACGAACCCGCGTTGAGGATCGCCAACCTGCTGGTGGGTAACGATACGAATGCCGCCGGGCTGGAAATCACCCTCGGGCAATTTAGCGCCGAATTTACCCGGCCAGGCTGGATCGCGCTGACCGGCGCCGGTTGCGATGCGCAACTGGACGGCAAGCCGCTGTGGACCGGCTGGCGTTATCAGGTCAGTGCGGGCCAACAGCTGATGTTGAAAATGCCAAAACGTGGCATGCGCAGTTATCTGGCGATAGACGGTGGCATCGCCGTGCCGGAAATACTCGGTTCACGCAGCACCGACAACAAAGCCGCTTTTGGCGGGCTGGAAGGGCGTAACCTGCGAGATGGCGACTGCCTGCCGTTGGGAGCGGGGCGCGAATTGCAAAAGCAAAGCACCGGCGTGAAACAACTGTTGTTCAACAACCGTATCCGGGCCTTGCCGGGGCCGGAATATGACGAATTCAGCGAAGAGGCGAAAGAGTCTTTCTGGCGTACTGCCTGGCAACTGAGCCCGCAGAGCAACCGCATGGGCTACCGCTTGCACGGCAGCAGCGCGCTGAACCGTACCACTGAACGCGAAATGTTGTCGCATGGCCTGTTGCCGGGCGTGGTGCAGGTGCCGCATAACGGTCAGCCTATCGTGTTGATGGCCGATGCTCAAACTACCGGTGGTTACCCGCGCATTGCCTGCGTGATCGAAGCCGATCTCTATCATCTGGCGCAAATCCGTCTGGGCGAAGCTATCCACTTTGTACCCTGTACCCTGGCCCAGGCGCAGCGCGCCAAGGCCGAACAGGAGCACTTTATCCAACAGATTGCCTGGGGGTTAGATGAACGTTGACTTGAATGCCGATCTTGGTGAGGGCTGCGCTAACGATCAGGCGCTGCTGCAATTGGTCAGTTCGGCCAATATCGCCTGCGGTTTTCACGCCGGAGATGCGCAAACCATGCGCCAGTCGGTGCGTTGGGCGCTGCAGTACGGCGTGGCGATTGGCGCGCATCCGAGTTTTCCCGATCGCGAGAACTTTGGTCGTACCCGCATGCAGTTGCCGCCGGATACGGTGTATGCGCAGGTGGTGTATCAACTCGGTGCGCTGGCGGCGATCGCCCGTGCAGAAGGCGGGGTAATGGTGCACGTGAAGCCACACGGCATGTTGTACAACCAGGCGGCCGTGGAGCCGGCGCTGGCGGAAGCCATTGCCTGCGCGGTTAAAGCAGTCGATCCGGCTTTGCGCCTGGTGGGGCTGGCGGGCAGCGAACTGATCCGCGCCGGTGAAAAGCAAGGTTTGGCGACGCGACAAGAGGTCTTTGCCGATCGCGGTTATCAGGCCGATGGCACGCTGGTACCACGGGGCCAGCCAGGGGCTTTGATTACCAGCGACGAACTGGCGCTGGCGCAAACGCTGGAAATGGTACGCCACCATCGGGTTCGCACTCTGGACGGCACCTGGGCCGCTGTTCGGGCCGAAACCGTCTGCCTGCATGGCGACGGTGAACATGCGCTGGAATACGCGCGCACGCTGCGCCAACGTTTTGCCGTGGAAGGCATTAACGTCAGCGCAGAATAAAAATAATTAAACATACACAACACACAACACAATAATACCCAATGGATTTCGAGTCACCGCCAGGCAGCAAGGGGGGAAATCTCCAGGAGCTTACTTAAGTAAGTGACTGGCGTTTGCCCATGCAGCTAACAACGCTGTGGCTTGAAAGACGAGGGGAAAAGGAAGGCGCTATGGAACAGGTTGTTAACTTATGGCCACTGATTGGCATTGCCGCCATCGTGGTCGGGTTTGTTTTACGCTTTAACCCCGTGCTGGTGGTGATTGTCGCCGGCATTATCACCGGGCTGGCGGCATTGATGCCGCTGGATGTGATCCTGGAAAAACTGGGTGAGGGCTTCTTGAATACCCGTAACCTGCCGCTGATCCTGCTGCTGCCGTTGGCGGTGATCGGTTTGCTGGAACGCCACGGTTTGAAAGAGCGTGCACAGGCATGGATCGCCAAGATCAAAAGCGCCACCGCTGGACGTTTGTTGATCGTCTATCTGTTCGTGCGTGAAATTACTGCCGCCATGGGGCTGACCAGCCTGGGCGGGCACCCGCAAATGGTGCGTCCGCTGCTGGCACCCATGGCGGAAGGGGCTGCGGAAAACCGTTACGGTGAGCTGCCGGAGCGTACGCGTCACCGCCTGCGTGCCATGTCTGCCGCGACGGATAACGTCGGGTTATTCTTTGGCGAAGACATTTTTGTGGCCTTCGGCGCGATCATCTTCATGCACAACTTTATGCTGGAATCCGGCGGTATCCAGACCGAGCCGCTGCATATCGCCTTGTGGGGCATTCCCACCGCTATCTTCGCCTTCCTGATCCATGCGTTTCGACTTTACCGGATGGATAAGCAGCTCAGCGCTGAATTGTCGCAGCTTAATCAGGCGGCACTGCAGGCCAAAGGAGATGCCCAATGACTTTCCAACAACAATATCTCTATTGGCTGGCCGGCGTGGTGCTGCTGATTGTCGCCGTGATGTCGTTCCGCGATCGCGCCAACCCACGGCGTATTACCACCGGTTTGTTCTGGGCGTTGTACGGTGTGGTGTTCCTGGTTGGCGACTGGACCTATAGCCTGTTGGGCGACGTGCTGGGGGAGGGCAGCAACGAAAAACGCATGCTGCATATTATCGTCGGCGTGGTGGTCGTGGTGATGGCGTTGATCGCCGGCTTTGGCGGTGTGCGTCTGGGGAGCTATCATCAACGCACCCCACAGCAGCGCGAAGAGAGCGCGAAACGTCTGGGTAACCGGCTGTTTATTCCGGCGCTGGCCATCCCGGTGGTGACGGTGGTTGGCGTGCTGCTGTTCAACAATATTCCGGCATTGCAAACGGCGGTATTCGGCAGCGGTAACCACGCAACCTTGATTACTCTGTTCTCGATGACCGTCGGTTGTTTGCTGGGGTTGGTCATTGCGGTGAAAATGACCCATGAGAAAGCGCTGCAGCCGATTCAGGAAGCGCGCCGCCTGCTGGACTCCATCGGTTGGGCGTTTATTTTGCCGCAAATCCTCGCCACGCTGGGCCTGCTGTTTACCACCGCAGGCGTCGGTACCGCCATCTCTCATCTGACTCAAGAGTATCTGGCGGTGGATAACCGCTTTATCGCGGTGGCGGTTTATGCCATCGGTATGGCGCTGTTGACCATGGTGATGGGTAACGCCTTTGCTGCTTTCCCTATCGTCACCGCCGGTATCGGTATCCCGATCCTGGTGCTGCAACACGGTGGTAACCCGGCGGTGATGGCGGCCATCGGCATGTTTTCCGGCTATTGCGGCACGCTGATGACGCCAATGGCTGCTAACTTTAATATTGTACCGGCGGCGTTGCTGGAATTGCCGGACAAGAATGCGGTGATCAAGGCGCAGGTACCGACCGGGGTGCTGCTGCTGCTGGTGAACGTGTTCCTGCTTTATTTCCTGATGTTCCTTTAAGGAGAACGCATGCAAAAGGTATTGATCACGGGCTTTGAGCCCTTTGGCGGCGAGCGTGTTAATCCTTCGTGGGAAGTGGTAAAGCAACTCAATGATATGGAGCTTTCCGGCGCGCGCATTATTGCGCGCCAGCTGCCTTGCGTATTCGGCGCGGCGCTGGAAGCGCTCAATGAGGCGATTGATGACGTGCAGCCAGTGATGGTGTTAGCTATCGGCCAGGCCGGTGGACGGACTGACATTACGCTGGAACGCGTGGCAATCAATATCGACGATGCGCGTATTCCGGATAATCAGGGGCAGCAGCCGATAGACGAGCCTATCGTTGAAAAGGGGCCTGCGGCTTATTTCAGTACCTTGCCCGTCAAGGCTATGGTTGAGGCGATGCGTGAAGCGGGTATCCCTGCTTCGGTATCGCAAACGGCCGGCACCTACGTTTGCAACCATGTGATGTACGGCTTGTTGCACCGTTTGAGCAAACAACAGGCGATCAAGGGCGGATTTATTCATATCCCTTATCTACCGGAGCAGGCTGCCGCCCATCCTGGTGCCCCCAGCATGGCGGCAACCACGGTCCTGTTTGCGCTGGAATTGGCCGTTTCCATTGCGCTGCAGGTTGAACACGATTTGAAAGTCGTCGGTGGCGCGACGCATTAATCGCCGTTTTTACCCCGGCGCGGTTTGTCGCGTCGGGGGCTACTCAGGAGTGATTCTATGCCGGAAGGACCGGAGATTCGCCGGGCGGCAGATGCATTGGCAGAGGCGGTGATCGACCAGCCGCTGACCGACGTCGGTTTTGCCTTTCCCCAGCTTAAACACTATCGCGACAGGTTAATCGGTGAGCGGATCATTGCTATCGAACCGCGCGGCAAGGCGTTACTGACCCACTTTTCCAATGGGCTGACGCTTTATAGCCATAACCAATTGTATGGCGTGTGGAAGGTGGTGAACGCGGGGGAAACGCCGGAAACCAAACGGGATCTGCGCGTACGGCTGGAAACGGCGGAGCGGGCAATTCTGTTGTACAGCGCGTCAGATATTACCCTGGGGCCGCGCGAAGAAATTGAACAGCATCCGTTTTTGCAACGGATAGGCCCCGACGTGCTGGATATGACGCTGACGGAAACCGCGGTAGAACAGCGACTGTTGTCGCCGAGGTTTCGTCGCAGGCAACTGGGTGGCATGTTGCTCGATCAGGCGTTTCTCGCCGGGCTGGGCAATTACCTGCGCGCCGAAATTCTCTGGCAGGCCGAACTGGCACCGCAGCATAAGCCGCAGGATCTGTCACCGGAGGCTTTGCAACGGCTGGCAAAGGCCCTGCTGGCGGTACCGAGGCTGTCTTACCAGACTCGCGGGCAGGTGGATGAGAACCGTCATCACGGCGCGTTATTCAGTTTCAAGGTGTTTCACCGCAGCGGTGAACCCTGTGAACGTTGCGGCGCGATGATCGTCCGTACCTCGTTGTCGTCGCGGCCGTTTTATTGGTGTCCAGGCTGTCAGAAATAGCAAAAAAAAGCCGCCCATCGGGCGGCTTGTGCTGCTTTATGTAGGGTAAAGCGGCGTTATTTGTTTTTCACCTGGGATTTGAAATCGCGTTCGGCATAGCCGGTGTACAGCTGGCGCGGACGGGCAATCTTGATGCCTTCGTCGTGCATTTCGTTCCAGTGTGCAATCCAGCCGATGGTACGGGCGATGGCGAAGATTACGGTGAACATGGATGAAGGAATACCCATTGCCTTCAGAATGATGCCTGAGTAGAAGTCGACGTTCGGGTACAGCTTCTTCTCGATGAAGTACGGGTCGTTCAGCGCGATGTGTTCCAGCTCCATCGCCACTTCCAGCAGGTTGTCGTCCTTCTTGTTCAGTTCTTTCAGCACTTCGTGACAGGTTTCGCGCATCACGGTGGCGCGTGGGTCGTAGTTCTTGTACACGCGGTGGCCAAAGCCCATCAGGCGGAAGGAGTCGTTCTTGTCCTTGGCGCGCTTGATAAACTCAGGGATGTGCTCAACGGTTTTGATCTCTTCCAGCATTTTCAGCGCGGCTTCGTTGGCGCCGCCGTGTGCCGGCCCCCACAGGGAGGCGATACCGGCCGCGATACAGGCAAACGGGTTAGCGCCTGAAGAACCTGCGGTACGTACGGTAGAGGTGGAAGCGTTCTGCTCGTGGTCTGCGTGCAGAATCAGGATGCGATCCATTGCGCGTTCCAGCACAGGGTTCACCACGTATTCTTCACACGGGGTTGCGAACATCATGTGCAGGAAGTTACCGGCGTAGGACAGGTCGTTACGTGGGTAAACGAACGGCTGGCCCAGGGAATATTTGTAACACATGGCCGCCACGGTAGGCATTTTGGACAGCAGGCGGAACGCGGTGATCTCGCGGTGACGCTCGTTGTTGACGTCCAGCGCATCGTGGTAGAACGCCGCCAGGGCACCGGTCACGCCGCACAGTACTGCCATTGGGTGTGAGTCGCGGCGGAAACCACGGAACAGATGGGTAATCTGGTCGTGGATCATGGTGTGGCGGGTTACGGTCGTTTTAAAGGTTTCGAACTCTTCTGCGGTTGGGGTCTCGCCGTACAGCAGGATGTAGCACACTTCCAGGTAAGAAGACTCTTTCGCCAGCTGTTCAATCGGGAAACCGCGGTGCAGCAGCACGCCTTTGTCACCGTCGATAAAGGTGATTTTTGATTCGCAGGAAGCGGTAGAGGTAAAGCCGGGATCAAACGTGAAATAACCTTTGGAGCCCAGGGCGCGGACATCGAGGACATCGGGGCCCAGTGTCGGGGATAATACGCCCAGTTCGATTGGAGCTTCACCATCATTAATGGTTAGCGTCGCTTTCTTATCAGTCATTTACTGTCTCCTTAGCGCCTTATTTTAAAAACCTCTAACAACTGAAATACCTTAATTCTCCTCAGGTTGCCCGCAAAAAATGGTGCGGACGCTAACTCTGTGAGCGACTGCGCAAATGCGCGGGTAGGGTACAGAGTGCTAACCAGGCGAACGAGGCGGGTGACCAGTTGTTAACGATTCATCGGAATTCGTTATATTCTGTTAATCTTACCTACGACGTGTTCGGGGGTTGTTGAACCTATCCCAATAAACTGTTTTATATGCCTTATTTTGTTTAATCTGCGGCGAACTGCTGCAAACATGTCCGGCAAAAACCGCCATTGGGATAGGTTCTGCCAAATACACTGTTGCATATCTTGAACACAGGGGGAAGTGTATCTGCTGACCTATAGCGCATCATAGGACCGTTTGTGCCCCTATATGTAATGGAATTGTTGATCTCTTGTCAAATCAGATAATTAATTTTGTGCCAATTGTGAAATTCGTGATCTAAATCACTGTTCGGGGGAAATGTTACCAAAGGGATTGTATGGGAATTGTAATCAGAATGTGATCCTCCTATACTGCCGCCAGGTCTCCGGGATACCCTGAAGTAGGAGCACCCAGCGTTATAACTACGCGCCGTTTAAGCACAGAGGATGTTGTTGTTTGAGCGCGTGACGTGTGAGGGTTTTGGCTCTTAACGCTGTCTGATCCCCGCCCAGGCCGGAGGAAGGAAAATAATAAGAGCTGTGTGGGCAAAAACGTGAAAAAACAAAGACCTGTCAACCTGGATCTGCAAACGATCCGGTTTCCCGTAACTGCGATAGCGTCCATCTTACACCGAGTCTCTGGCGTAATTACCTTCGTTGCCGTGGGTATCCTCCTCTGGCTGCTGGGCCTGTCTCTCTCTTCCCAAGAGGGGTTCATGCAGGCTGCCGCCATCATGAATAGCTTCGTTGTCAAATTCATATTCTGGGGCATCCTCACGGCGCTGGCCTATCACATTTGCGGTGGTATTCGCCACTTGTTAATGGATTTTGGCTATATCGAAGAGAGTTTAGCTGCCGGTACCCGTTCTGCCCAGGTGGCGATCGGTCTGACCGTCGTGCTGTCAGTTCTGGCTGGAGTCCTCGTATGGTAAACAATGTTTCTGCATTAGGACGCAACGGCGTACACGACTGGTTGTTACTGCGTGCTTCCGCTATCGTCATCACCCTGTATGTTCTGTATATCCTGGGCTTCTTCGTTACGGCTCCGGATCTCACCTACGAAATCTGGCGCGGCTTCTTCGCCACCTCTATTACGAAAGTGTTCACTCTGCTGACGCTGCTGTCGATTCTGGTTCACGCCTGGGTCGGTTTGTGGCAGGTATTGACGGATTACGTCAAACCTTTGGCGGTACGTCTGGTGTTGCAACTGGCGATTGTTGTCGTGTTGCTGGTCTATTTACTGTACGGAACAATCGTAGTGTGGGGTGCATAAGATGAAACTGCCGATCAGAGAATTTGATGCTGTAGTTATCGGTGCAGGCGGCGCAGGTATGCGCGCGGCACTGCAAATTTCTCAAGCAGGCTCCAGCTGTGCCCTGCTGTCCAAAGTATTCCCGACCCGTTCCCATACCGTGTCTGCGCAGGGCGGTATCACCGTTGCGCTGGGTAACAACCACGATGATAACTGGGAATGGCATATGTATGACACGGTGAAAGGTTCCGATTATATCGGTGACCAGGACGCCATTGAATATATGTGTAAAACCGGCCCGGAAGCGGTTCTGGAGCTGGAACATATGGGCCTGCCGTTCTCCCGTACGGACGAAGGCCGCATTTATCAGCGTCCGTTCGGCGGCCAGTCACTGAACTTCGGTGGCGCACAGGCGGCACGCACCGCTGCGGCGGCTGACCGTACCGGTCACGCGTTGCTGCACACCCTGTACCAACAGAATTTGAAAAACCACACTACTATCTTCTCCGAGTGGTATGCGCTGGATCTGGTGAAAAACCAGGATGGCGCAGTGGTTGGCACCACGGCTATCTGCATCGAAACCGGTGAAGTGGTTTACTTCAAAGCCAAGGCCACCGTGCTGGCGACCGGCGGTGCGGGCCGTATTTACCAGTCCACCACCAACGCCCATATCAACACCGGCGACGGTGTCGGCATGGCGCTGCGCGCCGGCGTGCCGGTGCAGGACATGGAAATGTGGCAGTTCCACCCGACCGGCATCGCCGGCGCCGGGGTATTGGTGACCGAAGGTTGCCGTGGTGAAGGCGGTTATCTGCTGAACAAACACGGCGAGCGTTTCATGGAGCGCTATGCGCCGAATGCCAAAGACCTGGCGGGCCGTGACGTCGTAGCCCGTTCTATCATGATTGAAATCCGCGAAGGCCGCGGCTGTGACGGTCCATGGGGCCCACACGTCAAGCTGAAGCTGGATCACCTGGGCAAAGAAGTGCTGGAATCCCGTCTGCCGGGCATTTTGGAACTGTCGCGCACCTTCGCGCACGTCGACCCGGTGAAAGAGCCGATTCCGGTTATCCCAACCTGCCACTACATGATGGGCGGTATTCCGACCAAAGTGACCGGCCAGGCGTTGACCGTGAACGAAAAAGGCGAAGACGTGGTGATCCCGGGTCTGTTCGCCGTGGGCGAAATTGCCTGCGTTTCAGTGCACGGTGCCAACCGTCTGGGCGGCAACTCGTTGCTGGACCTGGTGGTGTTCGGTCGTGCCGCCGGCATGCATTTGCATGAGTCTCTGGCGGAGCAGGGCGAAAGCCGTGATGCCAGCGATTCTGATGTAGAAGCATCGCTGGATCGTCTGAACCGCTGGAACAACACTCGTTCCGGTGAAGATCCGGTCGAAATCCGTAAGGCGCTTCAAGCCTGTATGCAGCACAACTTCTCGGTATTCCGCGAAGGCGATGCGATGGCGAAAGGCCTGGAAGAGCTGAAAGTGATCCGTGAACGTCTGAAGAACGCACGTCTGGACGATACCTCCAGCGAGTTCAACACCCAGCGCATCGAATGCCTGGAGTTGGATAACCTGATGGAGACCGCGTTTTCCACCGCCGTGTCGGCCAACTTCCGTACCGAAAGCCGTGGCGCACACAGCCGCTTCGACTTCCCGGAACGTGATGACGCCAACTGGCTGTGTCACTCGCTGTATCAGCCGCAATCGGAAAGCATGACGCGTCGTGAAGTGAACATGCAACCGAAGCTGCGCCCGGCATTCCCGCCGAAAGTGCGTTCTTACTAATTGCGGAGATCGATTGATGAAACTCGAATTTTCAATTTATCGCTACAATCCGGATGTTGATGACGCTCCGCACATGCAGGATTACAGCTTGGAAGCGGAAGAAGGTCGCGACATGATGTTGCTGGATGCCTTGATCCTGCTGAAAGAAAAAGATCCTAGCCTGTCGTTCCGTCGTTCCTGCCGCGAAGGCGTTTGTGGTTCCGACGGGATCAACATGAACGGTAAAAACGGCCTGGCATGCATCACCCCGATCTCGTCGCTGCGTAAAGGCAACAACAAGATTGTGATCCGCCCGCTGCCTGGCTTGCCGGTAGTGCGCGATCTGGTGGTGGATATGGGTCAGTTCTACACCCAGTATGAAAAGATCAAACCTTACCTGCAGAACGACGGCAAGAACCCGCCGGCGCGTGAACACCTGCAATCGCCAGAGCAGCGCGCCAAGCTGGACGGACTTTATGAGTGCATTTTATGCGCTTGTTGTTCGACCTCTTGCCCGTCATTCTGGTGGAACCCGGACAAATTCATTGGCCCGGCTGGCCTGCTGGCGGCATACCGCTTCCTGATTGACAGCCGCGACACGGAAACCGAAGAACGTTTAGACGATCTAGACGACGCTTTCAGTGTTTTCCGCTGCCATAGCATTATGAATTGTGTCAGTGTATGTCCTAAAGGCTTGAACCCGACGCGTGCTATCGGTCATATCAAGTCTATGCTGCTGCAACGCGGCGCATAAGCGGAATGAGATGCTGCGCCGGGCAGTTTCCGGCGCACATCACAAAGGAGGGAGCCTCTAAAAACTGACCCGTGGCTGCGGCACTATGCAGCCAGGTTCGCCCGCCGGTTTTTAGAGGTTCCTTGTAAGGGACCGCAAGGTCCATAGCAGAACGTACCGTAAAAGTACGTCGAGTGAACCGTTTCTACGGCAAACCGTATCCATCACGGTAATTATGTTAACCACGGCGAAAACTAAAGCTTCAAAGCTTAAGGGATCATGATGCAGAACGGCGCAATGAAGGCCTGGCTGGATTCCTCCTATCTGGCGGGCGCGAACCAGTCTTACATAGAACAGCTCTATGAAGACTTCTTAACCGATCCGGGCTCCGTTGAAGATAGCTGGCGTTCCATTTTTCAACAGCTACCAACCGCGGGTGTAAAACCCGATCAGCTTCACTCTCAAACGCGTGACTACTTCCGCCGCCTGGCGAAAGACTCCGCGCGTTACAACACCACCATCAACGACCCAGACACCGATGCCAAACAGGTCAAGGTACTGCAGCTGATTAACGCCTTCCGTTTCCGCGGACATCAGCATGCCAACCTCGATCCGCTCGGTCTGTGGCAGCGTGAGCAAGTTCCTGACCTTGAACCCGCCTATCACAACCTGACCGAAGCCGACTTCCAGGAAACCTTCAACGTGGGTTCTTTCGCTATCGGCAAAGAAACCATGAAGCTGGGCGACCTGTATGCCGCGCTGAAGCAGACTTACTGCGGCTCGATCGGTGCGGAATACATGCACATTACCAACACTGAAGAGAAACGCTGGATCCAGCAGCGTATTGAATCGGTGGTGGGGCACGCCAGCTTTACCGATGATGAGAAACGCCGCTTCCTGAACGAACTGACCGCAGCGGAAGGTTTGGAGCGTTACCTCGGTGCCAAATTCCCAGGGGCGAAACGCTTCTCGCTGGAAGGTGGCGATGCGCTGGTACCGATGCTCAAAGAGATGGTGCGTCACGCCGGTAAGAACGGTACGCGCGAAGTGGTATTGGGCATGGCCCACCGCGGCCGTCTGAACGTGTTGATCAACGTACTGGGCAAAAAACCTGCCGATCTGTTCGACGAGTTTGCCGGCAAGCATAAAGAACACCTCGGCACCGGTGACGTTAAATATCACCAGGGCTTCTCCTCCGACGTAGAAACCGAAGGCGGCATGGTTCACCTGGCGCTGGCGTTTAACCCGTCGCACCTGGAGATCGTCAGCCCGGTGGTCATGGGCTCAGTTCGTGCTCGTCGTGACCGTCTGGACGAAGCGCGCAGCAATATGGTACTGCCAATCACCATCCACGGTGACGCCGCCATTACCGGCCAGGGCGTGGTTCAGGAAACCCTGAACATGTCGCAGGCTCGCGGCTACGAAGTGGGCGGCACGGTGCGTATCGTGATCAACAACCAGGTTGGTTTCACTACCTCCAACCCGTTGGATGCGCGTTCTACCGAATATTGTACTGACATCGCCAAGATGGTGCAGTCGCCGATCTTCCACGTAAATGCTGACGATCCGGAAGCGGTGGCCTTTGTGACCCGCCTGGCGTTGGATTTCCGTAACACCTTCAAACGTGACGTGATGATCGATCTGGTCTGCTACCGTCGCCATGGGCATAACGAGGCCGATGAGCCAAGTGCAACCCAGCCGGTGATGTACCAGAAGATCAAAAAACACCCAACGCCGCGCAAGCTTTATGCTGACGTGCTGACCGAACAAAAAGTCGCCAGCCTGGAAGATGCCACGGAAATGGTCAACCTGTATCGTGATGCACTCGACCGCGGCGATTGCGTGGTTGAAGAGTGGCGTCCGATGAACCTGCATAGCTTTACCTGGTCGCCGTACCTTAACCACGAATGGGATGAAGAGTACCCAAGCAAGGTTGAGATGAAGCGCCTGCAGGAACTGGCCCGTCGCATCAGCACCGTGCCGGAAGCGATCGAAATGCAGTCACGCGTAGCCAAAATCTACGCAGACCGCGCAGAGATGGCGGCAGGCAACAAAGCGTTCGACTGGGGCGCGGCGGAAACGCTGGCCTATGCCACCATGGTCGATGAAGGCATCCCGATTCGCCTTTCCGGCGAAGACGCCGGTCGCGGTACCTTCTTCCACCGCCATGCTGTGGTGCACAACCAGAAAAACGGTTCGGTCTACGTTCCGCTGGCCAATGTTCACAGCGGGCAGGGCGAGTTCAAAGTGTGGGACTCCGTACTGTCGGAAGAAGCCGTACTGGCGTTCGAATATGGTTACGCCACCGCAGAACCGCGCACCCTGACCATTTGGGAAGCGCAGTTCGGTGACTTCGCCAACGGCGCTCAGGTGGTGATCGACCAGTTCATCAGCTCCGGCGAGCAGAAATGGGGCCGTATGTGTGGCCTGGTGATGCTGCTGCCGCACGGTTACGAAGGCCAGGGTCCAGAGCACTCCTCTGCGCGTCTGGAACGTTACCTGCAGCTGTGTGCTGAGCAGAACATGCAGGTGTGCATCCCGTCCACTCCGGCACAGGTCTACCATATGCTGCGTCGTCAGGCGCTGCGCGGTATGCGCCGTCCGTTGGTGGTGATGTCGCCGAAATCTCTGCTGCGTCACCCGCTGGCAACCTCGTCTCTGGAAGAGCTGGCTAACGGCACCTTCCTGCCGGCTATCGGCGAGATCGACGAGTTGGATCCGAAAGCGGTCAAACGCGTGGTCATGTGCTCCGGTAAGGTCTATTACGATCTGCTGGAACAACGCCGCAAGAACGACCAGAAAGACGTGGCTATCATCCGTATCGAGCAGCTGTACCCGTTCCCGCATCAGGCCGTTCAGGCGGTGCTGGAGAAGTATGCTCACGTGCATGATTTCGTCTGGTGTCAGGAAGAGCCGCTGAACCAGGGCGCCTGGTACTGCAGCCAACACAACTTCCGTGAAGTGGTGCCGTTCGGGGCTTCTTTACGTTACGCAGGACGTCCAGCCTCTGCCTCTCCGGCAGTCGGTTACATGTCCGTACACCAGAAGCAGCAACAGGCTCTGGTTAATGACGCGCTGAATATTGTTAAAGATTAAGGGAAAGCTAAATGAGTAGCGTAGATATTCTGGTACCTGACCTTCCTGAATCGGTTGCGGATGCGACCGTAGCCACCTGGCACAAGAAACCAGGTGACAGCGTCCAGCGTGACGAAGTTCTGGTTGAAATCGAAACTGACAAAGTGGTTCTGGAAGTTCCGGCAAGTGAAGCTGGGATCCTCGATGCGATCGTGGAAGAAGAGGGCGCAACCGTGCTTTCTCGCCAACTGCTAGGCCGCATCCGCCCGGGTGACAGCTCCGGCAAGCCGACCGCCGAGAAGAGCCAGGAGAAAGAAGCCACGCCTGCACAGCGCGCGACTGCCAGCCTGGAAGAAGAGAGCAATGACGCGCTCAGCCCGGCGATCCGCCGCCTGATCGCCGAACACGATCTCGATGCTGCCGCCATCAAAGGCAGCGGCGTGGGTGGCCGTATCACCCGTGAAGACGTGGAAGCGCACCTGGCTAACGGCAAAAAAGCCGATAAACCTGCCGCCGTCGAAGCCGCACCGCAGCCTGCTCTGAGCAGCCGCAGCGAAAAACGCGTGCCGATGACCCGCCTGCGCAAACGCGTGGCCGAGCGCCTGTTGGAAGCGAAGAACAGCACTGCGATGCTGACCACCTTCAACGAAATCAACATGCAGCCGATCATGGACCTGCGCAAGCAGTACGGTGAAGCTTTCGAAAAACGTCACGGTGTACGTCTGGGCTTCATGTCCTTCTACATCAAGGCGGTGGTTGAAGCCCTGAAGCGCTTCCCGGAAGTGAACGCTTCCATCGACGGTACCGACGTGGTGTACCACAACTACTTCGATATCAGCATTGCGGTATCTACCCCACGTGGCCTGGTAACCCCGGTACTGCGTGACGTAGACACCATGAGCATGGCGGACATCGAGAAGAAAATCAAAGAGCTGGCAGTTAAAGGCCGTGACGGCAAATTGACTGTGGAAGAGCTGACCGGCGGTAACTTCACCATTACCAACGGCGGCGTATTCGGTTCACTGATGTCTACCCCGATCATCAACCCACCGCAGAGCGCCATCCTGGGCATGCACGCCATTAAAGATCGCCCAATGGCGGTTAAAGGCCAGGTTGTGATCCAGCCAATGATGTATCTGGCACTGTCTTACGATCACCGCCTGATCGACGGTAAAGAATCCGTCGGTTACCTGGTGACGGTAAAAGAGATGCTGGAAGATCCGGCTCGTCTGCTGCTGGACGTATAACCCTGATGGGCGCGTATATCTTAAATCATTGAAGTTGCATCGCGGCGGCAACGGAGCGAATCCCCAGGAGCATAGTCAACTATGTGACTGGGGTGAGAGAAGGCAGCCAACAAAGATGCAGCTTTAAGGATGACAGAGATTGCCGCGCCCACACTCTGTGCTATGTGGCCGACGAAAGTCATGCGGTTTTCCGCCAAAATGACTCGGCTAAAACCTTCAGAACTGAATGGATAGAACATCATGAATTTACACGAATATCAGGCAAAACAGCTGTTTGCTCGGTATGGCATGCCGGCACCAACCGGTTACGCCTGTACCACACCGCGTGAAGCGGAAGAAGCCGCATCCAAAATCGGCTCCGGCCCGTGGGTGGTTAAATGTCAGGTTCATGCTGGCGGCCGCGGTAAAGCTGGCGGCGTTAAAGTTGTAAACAGCAAAGAAGATATCCGCGCTTTCGCTGAAGCCTGGCTGGGCAAGCGTCTGGTGACCTACCAGACTGACGCGCTGGGCCAACCGGTTCATCAGATCCTGGTAGAAGCCGCGACCGACATCGATAAAGAACTGTACCTGGGCGCGGTAGTAGACCGTGCCAGCCGTCGTGTGGTGTTCATGGCATCCACCGAGGGTGGCGTTGAGATTGAGAAAGTTGCGGAAGAAACGCCGGAACTGATCCACAAAATGACCATCGACCCACTGGCAGGCCCACAGCCTTACCAGGGCCGTGAACTGGCCTTCAAACTGGGCCTGACCGGCAAGCAAGTTGGCCAGTTCGCCAAGATCTTCATGGGCCTGGCGACCTTGTTCCTGGAGCGCGACCTGGCGATGGTTGAGATTAATCCGCTGGTGGTGACCAAGCAGGGCGATTTGATCTGTCTGGACGGTAAACTGGGCGCTGACGGTAACGCACTGTTCCGTCAACCTGAGCTGCGTGAAATGCGCGACCTGTCTCAGGAAGACGAGCGTGAATCCCGTGCGGCACAGTGGGAGCTGAACTACGTTGCTCTCGACGGCAACATCGGCTGCATGGTTAACGGCGCAGGCCTGGCGATGGGGACCATGGACATCGTTAAGCTGCACGGCGGTGAGCCAGCCAACTTCCTCGACGTAGGCGGTGGTGCAACCAAAGAGCGCGTGACCGAAGCCTTCAAAATCATCCTGTCCGACGACAAGGTGAAAGCGGTATTGGTTAACATTTTCGGTGGTATCGTGCGCTGCGACCTGATCGCTGACGGTATCATTGGCGCCGTAGCCGAAGTGGGCGTTAACGTCCCGGTGGTGGTGCGTCTGGAAGGGAATAACGCCGAACTGGGCGCCAAGAAACTGGCGGACAGCGGTCTGAATATCATTGCTGCGACCAGCCTGATTGATGCGGCTCAGCAAGTTGTTGCGGCAGTGGAGGGTAAATAATGTCCATTTTAATCGATAAGAACACCAAAGTTATCTGTCAGGGTTTCACCGGTAGCCAGGGGACCTTCCACTCCGAACAAGCTATCGCTTACGGCACCAAAATGGTCGGTGGCGTGACGCCGGGCAAAGGCGGCACTCAGCACTTGGGCCTGCCGGTGTTCAACACCGTGCGTGAAGCGGTAGAAGCGACCGGCGCCACGGCGTCCGTTATCTACGTACCGGCACCATTCTGCAAAGACTCCATTCTGGAAGCTATCGATTCAGGCATCAAACTGATCATCACCATTACCGAAGGCATCCCGACGCTGGATATGCTGACCGTCAAGGTGAAGCTGGATGAAGCCGGCGTGCGTATGATTGGCCCGAACTGCCCAGGCGTTATCACCCCGGGCGAGTGCAAAATCGGCATCATGCCAGGCCATATCCACCTGCCAGGCAAAGTGGGCATCGTTTCCCGCTCCGGCACCCTGACCTACGAAGCGGTGAAGCAAACCACCGATACCGGTCTGGGCCAGTCTACCTGTGTAGGCATCGGCGGTGACCCGATCCCAGGTTCTAACTTCATCGATATCCTGAAGTTGTTCCAGGAAGATCCGCAAACTGAAGCGATCGTCATGATCGGTGAAATCGGCGGCAGCGCAGAAGAAGAAGCAGCGGCGTACATCAAAGAACACGTGACCAAGCCGGTAGTTGGCTACATCGCAGGTGTTACCGCGCCGAAAGGCAAGCGTATGGGCCATGCCGGCGCCATCATTGCCGGCGGCAAAGGCACTGCGGACGAAAAATTCGCAGCGCTGGAAGCGGCAGGGGTTAAAACCGTGCGCAGCCTGGCTGACATCGGCGAGGCAGTTAAAGCGGTTCTGAACCGCTAATTTAATCTGCGGTAGTCCGTATTCAAGCAGGGTCAGACCAAGTGTCTGGCCCTGTTTTTTTTTGCCTGCGCGAGAGGGAATAGGGCATTGCGGTGGCCGTGGTGAGCGTTAGCGGCATCAATTAAAGGGGGGGGATGGGCGGACGTATTTAAGCGCTGCTTTATCGATAATTATTCTTTTTATTGCCTACAATTATCAGAGTAAAAAAATAAGCTAAGCTTGTCCTATTAGCAGGTTAATAAGCGTTAACATCATTCACACTCGAGACTTCATTTAAATACAGATAACCATTAAATATCACATCTATTTAACACAAAAAGTACCTAGATAGACTACGAAACCATTATGTAACATAACCACAAGATAATTATGAGAAATTGTGAGCTGAATCTGGAAATAAAATTCAGATAGGCTTAAATTGTTCCAGATCAAATTAGGGCTGAGTACCTCTTTGGGCTAAAATTTGACCTGTAACCAAAAGTCTAACCCATATCACGTAAAAACCTATTTATTGTGTGGGATTGGGCGAGTATCATCCATGGTGAATATGGATGGTTGATCTTGTTGCATTTGTTACCCGTTGTCGGTTTTCAGTGGTGTGTTTAGTACACTGGCCAGTACGGCCCGCGTCGAATGCATGGTTGAAAGCGGAGAAGCTGGATCAAATTTTTGTTGTGTTTAAGGGCATTCACTGCGGGGCGTTACCGGTAGCTTCACCCGAAGTCATATCGATAACCGCATGTCGGAGTCTTCCTGCGAGGAGCAAGGAGTCAAGATGTTTGATATTGTCGAACTGTCGCGCTTACAGTTTGCTTTAACGGCGATGTACCACTTCTTATTTGTCCCATTAACGCTAGGCATGGCGTTTTTGCTGGCAATTATGGAAACGGTATATGTACTGTCAGGCAAACAAATCTATAAAGATATGACCAAATTCTGGGGCAAGTTATTTGCAATTAACTTTGCTCTGGGTGTGGCCACCGGTTTGACCATGGAGTTCCAGTTCGGGACCAACTGGTCATATTTCTCACACTACGTCGGTGATATTTTCGGGGCCCCTCTGGCCATCGAAGGTCTGATGGCGTTCTTCCTTGAATCGACGCTGGTCGGCCTGTTCTTCTTCGGCTGGGATCGTCTGGGCAAGGTGCAGCACATGGCCGTAACCTGGCTGGTGGCACTGGGCTCAAACTTCTCCGCGCTGTGGATCCTGGTGGCCAACGGCTGGATGCAGAACCCTATCGCCTCGGACTTCAACTTCGAAACCATGCGCATGGAGATGCTCAGCTTCTCCGAACTGGTGCTCAACCCGGTTGCGCAGGTTAAGTTCGTTCACACCGTAGCTGCCGGCTACACCTGTGGTGCGATGTTCGTACTGGGTATCAGCTCTTACTACCTGTTGAAAGGCCGTGATACTGCCTTTGCCAAACGTTCCTTCGCAATCGCTGCCAGCTTCGGTATGGCTGCCGTACTGTCCGTAATCGTACTGGGTGATGAATCCGGCTACGAAATGGGTGACGTGCAGAAAACCAAACTGGCCGCCATCGAAGCCGAGTGGGACACTCAACCGGCTCCGGCTTCCTTTACCCTGTTCGGTATTCCGAATCAGGATAAAATGGAAAACTCATACGCGATCCAAATTCCTTATGCGCTCGGCCTGATTGCCACCCGCTCAACGGATACTCAGGTCACCGGCCTGAAAGATCTGATGGCGCAGCATGAAGTGCGTATCCGCAACGGGATGAAAGCCTACCAACTGCTGGAAGAGTTGCGCAGTGGCAATACCGATCCGGCGGTTCGCGCCGAGTTCAATAAAGCCAAGCAAGACTTGGGCTACGGTTTACTGCTGAAGCGCTATACCCAGAACGTCACCGACGCGACGGAAACTCAGATCCAGCAGGCGACCAAAGACTCTATCCCACGCGTAGCACCGCTGTACTTCGCCTTCCGTATCATGGTGGCCTGTGGCGTGCTGATGTTACTGATTATCGGTCTGTCGTTCTGGAGCGTGCTTCGTGGCCGCATTGGCCAGAGAAAGTGGCTACACCGTGCGGCGCTGTATGGCCTGCCGCTGCCGTGGATTGCCATCGAAGCCGGCTGGTTTGTGGCTGAATACGGTCGTCAACCTTGGGCGATTGGTGAGGTGCTGCCGACTGCGGTTGCCAACTCTTCACTGACTGCGGGCGACATTCTGTTCTCGATGGGGCTGATTTGCGGCTTGTACACCCTGTTCCTGGTGGCTGAAATGTACCTGATGTTCAAATTTGCACGTCTGGGTCCAAGCAGCCTGAAAACTGGCCGCTACCACTTTGAACAACCGACTGCCGCCGTGCAGGAAGCGCGCTAAACAGGAGTCCACGTATGTTTGATTATGAAGTACTGCGATTTATCTGGTGGGTCCTGATTGGCGTACTGCTGATTGGTTTCGCCGTCACCGACGGTTTCGACATGGGGGTCGGCATCCTGGTGCGCATTATCGGTAAAACCGATACCGAGCGCCGGGTGATGATCAACTCCATCGCGCCGCACTGGGACGGTAACCAGGTGTGGCTGATCACGGCCGGTGGTGCGCTGTTCGCCGCCTGGCCAATGGTCTATGCGGCGGCGTTCTCCGGTTTCTACGTCGCCATGATCCTGGTGCTGTCCGCCTTGTTCTTCCGCCCGGTCGGTTTTGACTACCGCTCGAAGCTGGAGAGCAGCCGCTGGCGCAACATGTGGGACTGGGGCATCTTCATCGGCAGCTTTGTGCCGGCGGTGGTGTTCGGCGTGGCGTTCGGCAACCTGCTGCAGGGCGTGCCGTTCCATATGGACGAATACATGCGTCTGTTCTACACCGGCAACTTCTTCCAACTGCTGAATCCGTTTGGCCTGTTGGCGGGTGTTGTCAGCTTGACCATGCTGGTGACCCAGGGGGCAACCTACCTGCAGATGCGTACTAGCGGTGAGATCCACCTGCGTGCACGTGCCGCGGCGCAGATCTCCACGTTGGTGATGGCGGTGTTCTTCCTGTTGGGCGGCATTTGGCTGGTGAAAGGCATCGATGGTTATGTGATTACCTCGGCGCTGGATACCATGGCGGAGTCTAACCCGATGCGTAAAGAAGTGGCTCATCAGGCCGGTGCCTGGTTGATCAACTTCAACAAGTATCCGCTGCTGTGGGCATTGCCTGCCCTGGGTGTGGTGCTGCCGCTGTTTACGGTGCTGTTCTCCCGCATGTCGAAAGACGCGCTGGCGTTCGTGACTTCGTCACTGACCATTGCCTGCGTGATCCTGACTGCCGGTGTGACCATGTTCCCGTTCGTGATGCCGTCAAGCACCGTGCCTAACATCAGCCTGACCATGTGGGATGCCACCTCCAGTCTGTTGACGTTGGAAGTGATGACCGTTGTCGCGGCGATCTTCGTGCCTATCGTTCTGGGGTACACCAGCTGGTCGTACTACAAAATGTTCGGCCGTCTCGACAAAAACTTCGTCGAGAACAACAAGCATTCGCTGTATTAAGGATAGGGAGCTAAACCATGTGGTATTTTGCCTGGATTCTCGGAACGCTTCTTGCCTGTGCCTTCGGTATCATCACGGCGCTGGCGCTTGAGCACCACGAAGATTCAAAAGCACAGCAAGACGGTAAGTGATGAGTTCGTCATTAACTGACAAGCTGTACGCCATGACTGACAAGGGCCCTGTCCGGGCCCTTTCACTGGTGCTGGCGTTGATTTTGGCGGGCTGTATTTTTTGGGATCCGACCCGCTTTGCGGCGAAGACCAGCTCGCTGGAGATTTGGGAAGGGCTGCTGCTGATTTGGGCAGTTTGCGCCGGGGTGGTTCACGGCGTTGGCTTCAAACCGCAACGGACGTTATGGCGCGCTTTTTTCGCGCCACTTCCGGCAATTGTGATCCTCGCCGCAGGATTACTTTACGTTTCTTTATAATCTCCGTTATAACCCCGAGTTATGGGCCCTTCCGGCCCATAATTATTTTCGTTCCCCTCTTGTAACCCATTCCCAACCCGATCTGTCTTGCGTATAGTAGCACCGTTAAATTGCATTGCTGGGAAGTAGAGTGAGTAATACGTTGTTTCGATGGCCGGTTCGCGTTTACTACGAGGATACCGATGCCAGTGGTGTGGTCTATCACGCCCGCTATGTCGCCTTTTTTGAAAGAGCGCGCACCGAGATGCTGCGTCATCACAACTTTCATCAACAGCAGCTGCTCAGTGAACATGTCGCTTTCGTGGTTCGGCGCATGACGGTGGATTACCTGGCTCCGGCTCGTCTCGACGAGCAGCTGGAAGTGCAGAGTGAAATCACCTCAATGCGCGGGGCCTCTCTCACGTTTGCCCAACGCATTGTCAATTCTGACGGGACTCTTTTGAGTCAGGCCGATGTGTTGATTGCATGCATTGATCCACACCAAATGAAGCCGATAGCGCTTCCTAAGTCTATTGTCGCGGAGTTTAAGCAGTGACTGACATGAACATCCTAGATTTATTCTTGAAGGCGAGCCTGCTGGTTAAGCTTATCATGTTGATTTTGATATGCTTCTCAGTGGCCTCTTGGGCGATCATCATCCAGCGCACCCGCATCCTGAATGCGGCCACGCGTGACGCCGAAGCCTTTGAAGACAAATTCTGGTCCGGTATCGAGCTTTCTCGTCTGTACCAGGAAAGCCAGGCGCGTCGCGATAGCCTGACCGGCTCAGAGCAAATTTTCCACTCTGGTTTCAAAGAGTTCGCTCGTTTACACCGCGCTAATAACCATGCGCCGGAATCGGTGATCGAAGGGGCGTCACGCGCCATGCGTATCTCTATGAACCGCGAGCTGGAAACGCTGGAAAACCACATTCCTTTCCTCGGCACCGTGGGTTCGATCAGTCCGTATATCGGTCTGTTCGGCACCGTGTGGGGGATTATGCACGCCTTTATCGCACTGGGCGCGGTGAAGCAGGCCACGCTGCAAATGGTAGCACCGGGTATCGCCGAAGCACTGATCGCAACCGCCATCGGTTTGTTCGCCGCTATTCCGGCCGTTATGGCCTATAACCGCCTCAACCAGCGCGTCAACAAGCTTGAGCAGAATTACGACAACTTTATGGAAGAGTTCACCGCTATTCTGCATCGTCAGGCCTTCTCCAGCGACAGCAAATAAGTAGGAGGTAGCATGGCGAGAGTTCGTGGACGTAATCGGCGCGAGCTGAAGTCCGAAATAAACATCGTTCCGTTGCTCGACGTGTTGCTGGTGCTGTTGCTGATCTTTATGGCAACGGCGCCGATTATCACGCAGAGCGTTGAGGTTGATCTGCCGGACGCCACCGATTCCAAGACGGTGTCCAGCGATGATAACCCGCCGGTGATCCTTGAGGTTTCAGGCGTGGGTCAATACACCCTGGTGGTGGATCACAACCGCATGGAGCTGCTGCCGCCGGAACAGGTTGCCGCTGAAGCCAAGTCGCGTTTAGCGGCCAACCCGAAAACGGTCTTTTTGATCGGCGGGGCGAAGGAAGTACCGTACGATGAGATTATCAAGGCATTGAATATTCTCCATCAGGCGGGCGTGGCTTCCGTGGGGCTAATGACCCAGCCAATCTGACCCTAAGGTCAGTGGCAACCCGGTTCCTGTGCCGTTGGCTCAGGAACCCCGTATAAGCAACACCAGTTTTTGGGAATCTATTTTGGTAAAGGCAACTGAGCAAAACGATAAGCTGAACCGCGCCGTTATTGTTTCGGTCGTTCTGCACTTTGTATTGATTGCCCTGCTGATTTGGGGATCGCTGCAAGAAAACGTCGACATGAACAGTGCCGGCGGCGGTGGCGAAGGTTCTGTCGTCGGTGCAGTGATGGTCGATCCCGGGGCAGTTGTGGAGCAGTACAACCGCCAGCAACAGCAGAGTAACGACGCGCAGCGTGCTGAAAAGCAGCGCCAGAAAAAAGCGGAACAACAAGCCGAAGAACTTCAGCAGAAGCAAGCGGCGGAGCAACAGCGCCTGAAAGAGCTGGAGAAAGAGCGTTTGTCTGCGCAGGAAAAAGCGGCGCAGGACGCGAAAGAACAGGCTGAACAGCAGAAGCAGGCCGCAGAGCAGCAAAAACAGGCGGCGGAGCAACAAAAGCAGGCTGCTGAACAGCAAAAAGCGGCCGAGAACGCCGCGGCGAAAGCCAAAGAACAACAGAAAGTAGCGGAAGCGGCCGCCGCCAAGGCCAAGGCCGAGGCAGATAAAGTCGCTAAAGCACAGGCCGACGCGCAGAAGAAAGCGGAGTCTGAAGCCAAGAAAGAAGCGGCTGCTGCCGCTGCCGCCAAGAAACAGGCGGAAGAAGCGAAGAAAGCCGCTGCTGCCGAAGCTGCAGAGAAAAAGGCCGCTGCCGAAGCCGAGAAAAAAGCCGCAGCTGATGCCGAGAAGAAAGCGGCCGCAGAAGCTGAGAAAAAAGCCGCCGCTGCCGAAAAAGCCGCCGCTGAGAAAGCTGCTGCCAAGAAGGCCGCAGACGCCAAGAAGAAAGCGGCTGCCGCAGCGGCAGCTCAGTCTTCAGACGTCAATGATCTGTTTGGCGACCTGGCGGACGGTAAAAACGCGCCGAAAGGCGGCGGGGCTAAAGCTAAGGGTGACGGTAAACCGGCCGGTCAGGGCAATGCCAAGGCTGCAGGGGCGAGTGGTGCCGATATTGATGGCTATGCTGGGCAGATTCGCACAGCAATTCAGAATAAGTTTTATGATGCCAGTTCGTTTGTCGGTAAGACCTGTGACCTACGCATCAAGCTGGGGCCTGATGGCTTTTTGATTGACGTGAAATCGGTAGGTGGCGATCCTGCACTGTGCCAGGCGGCTGTAGCTGCTGCGAATCAGGCGAAGATCCCGAAACCACCGAGCGATGCCGTTTATCAGCACTTTAAGAATTCGACCCTTGTATTTAAGCCACAATAACGGTTGATTAGCTAAGTCATATCGCAGGGATGTACTAAGGTAACCAACAGGGATTATGTAGTTTTGTTTGCGTTGGTTTGTTAAAATTCTGCTAATTTATCGCAGGCATCCCGCCTGGATAAGGGAGATGAGATGAAGCAGGCATTTCGAGTAGCGTTAGGTTTTTTAATACTGTGGGCCTCCGTTCTTCACGCGGAAGTTCGCATTGAAATCACCCAAGGGGTCGACTCCGCTCGCCCGATTGGTGTGGTGCCGTTTAAATGGGCTGGCCCAGGCACGCCTCCGGAAGATATTGGCAAGATTGTCGGCGCAGACCTGCGCAACAGCGGCAAATTCAACCCAATTGACGTAGCGCGCATGCCGCAGCAACCGACCACCGCGTCTGAAGTGACGCCGGCGGCCTGGACTGCATTGGGCATTGACGCAGTCGTGGTCGGCCAGGTTCAACCTGGTGCGGACGGCGGCTACCTGATCTCTTATCAACTGGTGGACACTTCAGGTTCTCCAGGCACCGTATTGGCGCAGAACCAGTATAAAGTGACCAAGCAGTGGTTGCGTTATTCTGCTCACACCGCCAGTGACGAAGTGTTTGAAAAGCTGACCGGTATCAAGGGCGCCTTCCGTACCCGTATCGCTTACGTTGTGCAGACCAACGGCGGGAAATTCCCGTACGAGCTGCGCGTAGCGGATTACGACGGCTACAACCAGTTTGTGGTACACCGTTCACCGGAACCACTGATGTCCCCGGCCTGGTCGCCGGACGGCAGCAAACTGGCGTACGTGACCTTTGAAAGCGGCCGCTCTGCGCTGGTGGTTCAGACCCTGGCTAACGGTGCTATCCGTCAGATCGCCTCGTTCCCGCGCCACAACGGTGCACCGGCGTTCTCACCGGACGGCAGCCGTCTGGCCTTCGCGTTGTCTAAAAGCGGCAGCCTGAACCTGTACGTGATGAATCTGGGCTCTGGCCAGATCACTCAAATCACCGACGGGCGCAGCAACAATACCGAACCGACCTGGTTCCCGGATGGCCAGTCTCTGGCATATACCTCGGATCAGGGCGGCCGGCCACAGATTTATAAAGTCAGTGCCAGTGGCGGTGCGTCACAGCGTCTGACATGGGAAGGCTCTCAGAATCAGGATTCTGAAGTCAGCTCTGATGGTAAATTCCTGGTGATGGTGAGCTCAAACAATGGTGCTCAGCATATCGCCAAACAAGATCTCGGATCGGGTGCAGTTCAAGTTTTGACCGGCACCTTCCTGGACGAAACGCCTAGTATTGCGCCAAACGGCACCATGGTGATCTATAGCTCCACGCAAGGTATGGGCTCCGTGTTGCAACTGGTATCGACTGATGGGCGTTTTAAAGCGCGTCTTCCGGCAACTGATGGACAGGTCAAATTCCCTGCCTGGTCGCCGTATCTGTGATGCATGTGTAAATATGTATGGCAAACTATAAAAGGATTAAAGAAATGCAACTGAACAAAGTGCTGAAAGGGCTTCTGCTGGCACTGCCAGTCCTGGCTGTAGCAGCTTGTAGTTCTAACAAAAGCGCAAACAACGACCAATCTGGTCTGGGCGCTGGCGCTGGCACTGGTACAGAAAACGGCAGCAGCAACCTGTCTTCTGAAGAACAAGCTCGTCTGCAGATGCAAGAACTGCAGAAGAACAACATTGTTTACTTCGGTCTGGACAAGTATGACGTGAGCTCTGAGTTCGCTCAGATGCTGGACGCGCACGCTGCATTCCTGCGTAACAACCCGTCTTACAAAGTGACCGTAGAAGGCCACGCGGATGAGCGCGGTACGCCGGAATACAACATTGCCCTGGGTGAGCGTCGTGCTAACTCCGTGAAAATGTACCTGCAAGGTAAAGGCGTTTCAGCTGACCAAATCTCTATCGTTTCTTACGGTAAAGAAAAACCAGCAGTACTGGGCCACGACGAAGCGGCTTATGCTAAAAACCGTCGTGCAGTTCTGGTTTACTAAGAGAATCGCATGAACAGTAACTTCAGACGTCACTTGTTGAGTCTGTCGTTACTGGTTGGCGTAGCGGTCCCATGGGCCGCTACTGCCCAAGCGCCAATCAGTAATGTCGGCTCCGGCTCGGTCGAAGACCGTGTCACCTCGCTTGAGCGCATCAGCAATGCTCAAGGCCAGCTTTTAAACCAACTCCAGCAACAACTCTCTGACAATCAGCGCGATATTGACTCGCTCCGCGGTCAAATCCAGGAAAGCCAATATCAACTGAATCAGGTCGTTGAACGCCAAAAGCAAATCTATCAGCAGATGGATAGCATCAGCCAGGGCGGCGCTCAGAGCTCTGCTGCCGCAGCGGGTGCCGCGGGTGGAGCAGCAGCGGCTGCGTCCTCCGACGGTGCTGACAGTGCGTCTGCGGGCGCTACAGCAGCAGCGCCGGCCAGCAAGGGTGATGAAAACAGCGACTACAATGCCGCTGTTTCATTGGCGCTGGAAAAAAAACAGTATGACCAGGCAATTTCTGCTTTTCAGACCTTCGTAAAACAGTACCCAAAGTCTACTTACCAGCCTAATGCCAACTATTGGCTGGGCCAGTTGTATTACAACAAGGGTAAGAAAGACGATGCGGCTTACTATTATGCGGTCGTGGTGAAGAATTACTCAAAGTCACCTAAGGCGCCGGACGCCATGTACAAGGTAGGTATCATCATGCAGGAGAAAGGGCAGGCCGATAAAGCCAAAGCCGTGTTCCAGCAGGTGATTAAACAATACCCAACCAGTGCGGCGGCCAAACAGGCGAAAAGTCGCGTAGCCGGTTAGTCAGAAAAAATAATGAGCCCAGAAGTTAGTCGATTTGACCGCTTTCTGGGCTCATTCGCGTGAAGAACAAGCAGTTGAACCCCTTGTTCAAAAATTTAGGTTGCGCTGCCAAGATAAATTAGTAATATATGCCGCCGTTGCCAAGACATCTTGCAAGATGTTAAAGCAGCAAGGAAATTGGGTCGTTAGCTCAGTTGGTAGAGCAGTTGACTTTTAATCAATTGGTCGCAGGTTCGAATCCTGCACGACCCACCAATTTCTGAAGTAGTAGCAGTAACCACGTCAGTGGGTGATTAGCTCAGTTGGTAGAGCATCTCCTTTACACGGAGGGGGTCGGCGGTTCGAG
>NZ_JALJRT010000038.1:0-223 GCF_024519545.1 Serratia sp. Ser99
GCCTCCACTGACCGGGAACAACGACTCCTCTAACGAGAACCAGTCGCCCAGCCAGGAAGAAGCAAGCCGGTGAAAACACCGTTTCTTAATAAGAAAAAAGCTTGACTCTTCAGCGGGAAAGCGTAATATGCACCTCCCGCGTTACCGAGAAACATCTTAGTAACGAACGCTCTTTAACAATTTATCAGACAATCTGTGTGGGCACTCCACAAGACGATATCCA
>NZ_JALJRT010000039.1:0-204 GCF_024519545.1 Serratia sp. Ser99
CAGCCTGGTAGCTCGTCGGGCTCATAACCCGAAGGTCGTCGGTTCAAATCCGGCCTCCGCAACCAACCGATACTGCAAGAGCAGTATCAAGTAAGTGTTGGATTCGATGAAAAAAGTATTATACGGACGCGGGGTGGAGCAGCCTGGTAGCTCGTCGGGCTCATAACCCGAAGGTCGTCGGTTCAAATCCGGCCCCCGCAACCA
>NZ_JALJRT010000004.1:0-416379 GCF_024519545.1 Serratia sp. Ser99
CTGTAAATCTGCCGTCACAGACTTCGAAGGTTCGAATCCTTCCCCCACCACCATCCTTGTATATTCCCCACAATAAAATCAAACCTGTAAATCCCAATATCACTCCTTTACGGGAAGGATGAGAAGCTTCGACAAGGTTCGAGTCTCACGCAGTGAGACAACGCGCTTTAGCGCGGCCCGCAGGGTGAGTCGCTCAGCGACGAATAATCCTTCCCCCACCACCATCCTTATATGCTCCCCTGAATCAAATCAAACCTGTAAATCCCAATATCACTCCTTTGCGGGAAGGATAAGAAGCTTCGACAAGGTTCGAGTCTCACGCAGTGAGACAACGCGCTTTAGCGCGGCCCGCAGGGTGAGTCGCTCAGCGACGAATAATCCTTCCCCCACCACCATCCTTATATGCTCCCCTGAATCAAATCAATCCTTGGCACTCCGATATCTCATTTATCAATTCCCTTAACCCTTCAGCACATCCTCAACTTGAGCTCCGGCCAACAATTCGCTATACCACTGGCTTCTTTAATGCAGTAAGGAAAAAAGTGCATGCGTAACAATATCTGCGTTTTTTGCGGAGCAAGCGAAGGTGTTAACCCTGCATATGCCGAAAATGCACGGCAACTGGGCCAAACTCTCGCGGCCCAGGGTCGACGTTTAATCTACGGTGGCGGTAAAAAAGGGCTAATGGGCATTGTCGCGGATGCCGTGTTAGCCGCCGGTGGCGAAGCCGTTGGCATCATTCCTGAGCGATTGGTCGAAGCAGAAACCGCGCATCGTGGCCTGACCGAGCTGGAAGTGGTCCCTGACATGCATACCCGCAAGGCGCGTATGGCGGCGCTGGCAGACGGTTTTATCGCCCTGCCCGGCGGCATAGGAACGCTGGAGGAACTGTTTGAAATCTGGACCTGGGGCCAGATTGGCTATCACAGCAAACCGGTGGGCCTGCTCGACGTGAACGGTTTCTACCGCCCGCTAAACAATTTCCTGCAGCACGTGGCCGATCAGGGCTTTATGCGCCATGACTACCTCGGCACCATGCACATCAGCGAATCCGCACAAACCTTGCTGCAACAATTCGACGACTATCAGCCCAAAAATTACGACCGCTGGGCGAAATAATCCGGCTTGCCAGCGGCGGCCATTGCCGCTGGCCCGCGTTACATTTCCGGCCAAACTCTGCTACTATCTCAACACATTTTTCTCGCATAAACGGCACCGCTCATGAAGTTTGTCTCTTTTAATATCAATGGACTGCGCGCGCGTCCGCACCAACTGGCCGCAATTATCGAGCAGCACCAACCCGACGTGATCGGTCTGCAAGAAACCAAAGTTCACGATGATATGTTTCCATTGGAAGACGTCAGCCAGTACGGCTATCACGTGTTCTATCACGGGCAAAAAGGCCATTACGGCGTAGCGCTGCTGACCAAAGAAAAGCCGCTGGCCGTGCGTCGCGGTTTCCCTACCGATGAGGAAGACGCACAACGCCGCATCATCATGGCCGACCTGGCTACGCCGCAGGGCACTTTGACGGTGATCAACGGCTACTTCCCACAGGGTGAAAGCCGTGACCACCCGATCAAATTCCCTGCCAAAACACGCTTCTATCAGGATCTGCAAAACTACCTGGAGCAGCAGATGTCGGTAGATTCACCGGTACTGGTGATGGGTGACGTCAATATCAGCCCAAGCGATTACGATATCGGTATCGGTGAAGAGAACCGCAAGCGCTGGTTGCGCACCGGTAAATGCTCTTTCCTGCCGGAAGAACGTGAATGGATGGATCGCCTGCTGAACTGGGGCCTGGTGGATACCTATCGCCACGCCAACCCAGAACGCAACGATCAGTTCTCATGGTTCGATTACCGTTCGCGTGGCTTTGATGAAAACCGCGGCCTGCGCATTGATCTGCTGTTAGCCAGCACGCCACTGGCCGCGCGTTGTATCGCCACCGGCATCGATTATGATATCCGCGGGATGGAAAAACCTTCGGATCACGCGCCGGTTTGGGCGGAGTTCTCGCTGTAATTAACCCAACCCTGGCCCCGGCCGGGGTTTCTCTCTGTGGTAAAGATGAAAATTATCGATGTCGTCGCCGCCATTATCGAAAAGAATGGCAAAATTTTACTGGCGCAACGCGATGCCGACAGCGATCAAGCCGGCCTGTGGGAGTTCCCCGGCGGAAAAGTTGAAGCGGGCGAAAGTCAGCCTCAAGCCCTGGCGCGTGAACTGGACGAAGAGTTGGGGATTGTGGCCAGCGTCGGCAATTACGTCGCCAGTAATACGTGGCAGCAAACTGAGCGGGTGATTAGGTTGCATGCGTGGCGTGTCGAGGCATTCAGTGGCGAATTACAGAACCGCTGCCATGCCGACTTTGTTTGGATCACGCCGGAGCAGGCGTTTGACTATCCGCTGGCTCCGGCCGACGTACCGCTGCTGACGGCGTATATTGCCAGTTTAACCTCAGAAGCCTGAGTCGCTGACGTTACCGCGTCACTTCTTCAGACGGATCCAGATCAGCGGATTGGTTCCCACCACGTTGGGATCGCGCACGCACTGCAGCACTTCCCCTTCCACCTTCAGTACCGCCCCTTCAGAATAGTTTTGGTCCTGATAAATACAGCAGCGGCTGCAAGGTTGCACGACAGGTTGAGCTGCCGCGCTTTTCGCCGCACCCCAAATTTCCGGTGACACCGGCACCACCACGTCTACATCGCCACGGTTGGCCATGACTGCCGACGAAAATAGCAGTGCGCCAGTGGTCAGCATCAGTAAGGCGTAATTCATTCGCTCTTCTCCCGCGCCTTGCCGGCGCTTTTCTTGCGTTTTTTTGCCCCGGAGGAAGGTGGCGGCGGCAACCCGCGAAACGCCATACTCGCCCGGCTCTGCTTGGCCTGATAAATCAGCTCCTGCAAAGTCCCCACCAGAGGTTGCATAAAGTCCTGATAGCGACAGGATTTCTCACTGATTTGCGTCAGCGTAGCCTCCCAGTTCGCCGTCATATCCGGACGGGCTGCAATATCCGGCAGCGAATGGATCAACGCCCGACCGGTTTCGCTGGAATGAATATAACGCCCTTTCTTATACAAAAACGCCCGCTTGAACAGCAACTCAATAATGCCTGCGCGCGTGGCCTCGGTCCCTAAACCATCGGTCGCTCGCAGGATTTTCTTTAGCGCTTTATCCTGAACAAAACGTGCAATACCGGTCATGGCGGAAAGCAGACTGGCATCGGTGAACGGACGCGGCGGCTGCGTCTGACGCTCAACCACTTCACCGCGTTCGCACAGCAGTTCGTCATCCTTCGCCACAACCGGTAACGGTGCGCCTTCGTTTTCTTCATCGCGCTCTTTGCTGCCCAAGAGTGTGCGCCACCCTGCTTCAGCCAGGAAGCGTGCCTTGGCGATAAACTTGCCTCCGGCGATATCCAGCTCAATGACGCATTTGCGGAACATCGCATCCGGGCAAAACTGCATCAGGTACTGTCGGGCAACCAGCCCATAAACGTTCAGTTCGTCCTGACTCAGGCTGACTTTGCTGGCACGGGCAGTCGGAATAATAGCGTGGTGGGCATCCACCTTCTTGTCATCCCAGCAACGGTTACGACGATCGCTGTCGATCACCGGCTGCGGATAAAGATCCGGTTGATGAACACTGATGGCGTTCAACACTGAATGACGCCCGGCGAAATGCTCTTCCGGAAGGTAGCGGCAATCAGAACGCGGGTAAGTGATTAACTTATGGGTTTCGTACAGGCGCTGACAGACATCCAGCACCTGCTGGGCACTCAGGTTAAAACGTTTGGAAGCTTCGATTTGCAAGGTCGACAATGAAAACGGCAGCGGAGCGGTATCTGATTCCCGTTTATCATTATAGGAGGTGACCAGCGCCGGTTGGCCCTCGATGCGCTTAAGCACATGCTCCGCCAAAGGCCGATGCAGCAGACGCCCTTCCTCATCCTGATAGGGTTCGCAGGAGTCGCTGGGTTGCCACAGGGCGACGAATCGCTCCTCTTTCGGCGTCACGATGTGCGCTTTCACTTCGAAAAAGTCTTTCGACACGAAGTTTTCGATATCTTCGTCCCGCCGTACCACCAGCCCCAATACTGGCGTTTGCACCCGTCCAACGGACAACACGCCGTCATAACCGGCATTGCGCCCCAAAATGGTGTAGGCACGGGTCATGTTGATGCCATACAACCAATCAGCGCGGGAACGCGCCAGAGCAGATACGCACAAAGGGATAAAATCGCGGTTATCACGCAGCCGCTCTATGGCACGTTCCACCGCCTGCGGGTTGAGATCGTTGATCAGGCAACGGCGTACGCTGTGCCGTTTTTCCGGCGTCAGCGCCAGATAGTCGAGCACTTCGTCCACCAGCAGTTGGCCTTCGCGATCCGGGTCACCTGCGTGCACCACCTCATCGGCTTCATGCAGCAGTTTTTTGATCGCATTAAGCTGCTTGCTCACCGACGGGCGCGGCTGCAACTGCCACTTCTCTGGGATGATTGGCAAGTCCGCCAGCGACCAGCGCGCATAGCGGCTGTCGTAGGCATCAGGCTGCGCCTGCTCTAATAAGTGGCCCACACACCAGGTCACCACATCATTGTTACCGCAGGCGATAAATCCGTCGCCGCGGCGATGCGGTTTGGGAAGTACGTCGGCAATGGCGCGCGCCAAACTCGGTTTCTCGGCAATAAACAGTCGCATTATTCACCGTTATTCTGGCTGTACGTCATCAGGAATTCTCTTACTTCAGCATAATTCCCGCGGAATACGATCCGCTGGGATTTCTTTTCCAATTGATAGTGATACATCGGATCATAGTAGTGCTGCAACAACGGCACCAGCCACTCCTGATGCGCGTCACTATTACCGCTGACATATTGGCGCTGTAACGCCGATTCCAGGCTCTTCGTCAGCTGCTGAAAACGCTCCAGACCCAAACGACGGCGAATGGCGAACAGCCCATGGTGCAGATACTCATCGTATTTTTGCCACCCCGGCTCCGCCCCCAGAGCCTGTTCAAACTCCAGGCGCATGCGATCGATATATTCATGCTGCAGCCGTGCCAGACGCACCTCGAACGGATCGTCGATAACGGCCACCGGCGCTTGCTGCATGCGGTTGAAGATGGGTAACGGCAGATTGTTGCTGCCGATAATGCGCCCTTCATCCTCCAACACCCAGCGGCGGCAGCCACCATGCTGTTTTTTCAGCAATAACACAGCCAGACGATTCTCAAAATCAACCTGGCCGCTTTGTGCCACCAGCGTTCGGCCAAAAGATGAACCGCGATGCCGGGCCGCGCCCTCCAGATCGATACCTTCGGCCAGCTCATTGACCAACACCGTTTTGCCGCTGCCGGTATTGCCGCCGATCAGCACCATCGGCAGTTCGGCACTTTGTTCCAACGTGGTCAGCAAGAACTGACGCAGCGCCTTGTAGCCGCCAATAATGCGCGGATAGGTCACTCCAGCCTCACGTAGCCATTGCTGCACCAGTTGCGAACGCAAACCGCCGCGAAAACAGTAAAGGTAACCCTCTGGCCATTGCGCGCATTGCGCCAGCCACGCCGCCGTGCGCTGCTCGCGCAGTCGGCCGTTAACCAGGCTGTGGCCCAGGGCAATCGCCGCCTGCTGACCCTGCTGTTTGTAACAGGTGCCAACCGCCTGCCGTTCATCGTCGTTCATCAACGGCAGGTTTACCGCATTGGCAAAAGCGCCCTGCTGAAACTCAACCGGCGCGCGCACGTCAATCAGCGGGATGTCCTGCAAAAAAATACGTCGATAATCCTGGGTATCTACCCGCTCCAGCGTAGTAGACACTACACAACCTCGATCAGCGGCTTGCCCGCAATGGCCGTATGCAGTTCACCGATGGCCTGTAGCTGAATGCCGTGACGTTCGGCAACCGCCTGAACCTGCTGTTCCGCTTCCGGCAACACAGCCAGCAGCAAGCCACCGGAGGTTTGCGGATCGCATAACAATTGCCGCTGCAGGCTGGTCATTTCACCCACCAGATGGCCGTAACTTTCAAAGTTACGCCCGGTGCCGCCCGGCACGCAGCCTTCGGCAATATAACGCTCGATGTCCGGCAATTTTGGCACTTGCTCAAACCAGACCGTCGCCTGCAATCCTGACCCCTGGCAAACCTCACTCAGGTGGCCCAGCAGACCGAAACCGGTCACGTCAGTCATCGCCGTTACGCCTTCGACATCGGCAAAATCCGTGCCCGGTTTGTTCAGTTGGCACATGACCTCGGTCGCCAGACCTTCATGTTCAGGCCGCAGCTTACTTTTCTTCTCGGCGGTGGTCAGCACGCCAATGCCCAGAGGTTTGGTCAGGAATAACCGCGATCCGGCCTGGGCCGCGCTGTTTTTCTTCACCCGCTCGGTGCTGACGATGCCGGTAACCGCCAGGCCAAAAATAGGCTCAGGCGCATCGATAGAATGGCCGCCTGCCAACGCGATCCCCGCCTGTTGGCAGGCATAGCGCCCACCGTCGATCACCTGTTGCGCGACTTCCGGCGGCAGCTTGGCTATCGGCCAACCCAGAATGGCAATCGCCATGATCGGTTTACCGCCCATGGCATAAACGTCGCTGATGGCATTGGTTGCCGCGATGCGGCCGAAGTCGAACGGGTTATCAACGATAGGCATAAAGAAATCGGTAGTGCTGATAATGCCAACGCCGTTGCCGATGTCATACACCGCAGCATCGTCACGGGTTTCATTGCCCACCAGCAAACGCGGATCGACAAACTTCTCCCGCTCGCTGTGCAGAATAGTTTCGAGAACTTTCGGTGAGATTTTACAACCGCAGCCTGCGCCATGGCTGTACTGGGTTAAACGGATCGCTGGCGATGTCATATACCACTCCCTTCGGTTAACGGCATTCAAGATATCATAGGGTAGCGCTTGCCGAGGGGAATGGTAAGAGCGGGCTGTCGATAACCGAACAGCCTGCTCAGAAACAACACAGAATGGCGGGATTTAACGCATTTTTGCGGCAACCCTGCGCCGGAGTTTATTAGAAGTAGCTGACGAACGGCGTGCTGTCCGGTGCGACAACTTTGGTTGCGGCTTTCAACTGAGGAGTCCCCAAATACAGGAAGCCAACAATTTCGTCCTGCTCACGGCAGCCAAAGGCTTCGCGAACCAGAGGATGTTCGGTCCAGGCCCCGGTACGCCAGATGCCGTTGAAGCCTTGCGCCAGTGCGGCCATCTGCATCGCCTGCACCGCACAACCGGCAGAAACTACCTGCTCCCAGCGCGGCACCTTGGTTTCTTCGGTGCAATGCGCCACTACGGTGATGATCAGCGGTGCGCGGAACGGCGCTTTTGTCGCCTTCTCAATAGCCGCTTCGTCCATTTCATCCTGCTTTGCAGCAGCTTGTAACAATTGGCTGAAGCGCTCCAGGCCCTGGTTTTCAATCATCACGAAACGCCATGGCTGCAATGCGCCATGGTCAGGTGCCCGCAGGCCCGCGTTGATGATATTTTGACGAGCCTCATTGGTGGGCGCAGGCTCGGCGAGGCGTGAGGCCGAACGGCGGTTCAGTAAAAGATCCAGTGCATCCATCGTAAACTCCTGATAACAATTTTCATTACGATCACGTTAACATAGCTAAACGGCGAGTGACAGCGTCGGTAATACCCTCTGTGACACACGATTTAAAGCTGACATTTCCTCGGCCGCTCATTAGGATAGCGGAACATTCTCGACTCTTGCTGGAGAGCACATGCGCACATTGTGGCAAATCATTGCCGGCGTTTTCAGGTGGACATGGCGTCTGCTGAACTTTATCAGGGAACTGATCCTTAATCTGTTCCTGGTGTTGCTGATCCTGGTTGGGGTTGGCATCTATCTTTCATTCCAGAGCGCAACCACCCCTGCCGTGCCTACTCGCGGTGCGTTACTGGTGGACTTGAGCGGCGTGGTCGTTGACCAACCCTCGATGAACAACAAAGTGCGCCAATGGGGCCGTGAACTGCTGGGTGCGTCCAGTAACCGTCTGCAGGAAAACTCCCTGTTTGACGTGGTTGACAGCATCCGCAAAGCCAAAGACGACAAAAACATTACCGGCATGGTATTGCAGTTAAATGATTTTGCCGGCGCCGATCAACCTTCGCTGCAATACATGGGCAAGGCGCTGCGGGAATTCCGCGACAGCGGGAAACCGATTTTCGCCATTGGCGACAGCTATAACCAGACGCAATACTATCTGGCCAGCTACGCCAACAAGGTTTATCTGTCGCCACAGGGCGCCGTCGATCTGCACGGTTTCGCCACCAACAATCTTTACTACAAATCCCTGTTGGAGAAACTCAAGGTCACCACCAATATCTTCCGCGTGGGCACCTATAAATCTGCGGTAGAACCGCTGATCCGTGACGATATGTCACCGGCCGCCCGTGAGGCCGATAGCCGCTGGATTGGCGGGCTGTGGCAGAACTACCTGGATACCGTAGCCGCCAACCGTCAAATCACCGCGCAGCAACTGTTCCCCGGTGCGGCGGGCGTATTGACCGGCTTGCAGGCCGCCGGTGGCGATACCGCCAAGTACGCGCTGGACAATAAACTGGTGGATGAGCTGGCTTCCCGCACCGTCATTGAGAACCAACTGATCAAGACTTTCGGTTGGGACAAGCAGGCGAACGATTTCAACGCCACCAGCATCTATGACTATCAGCCAAAAGCGGCGCCAGATCAGGGAGGCAAAATTGCCGTGATCTTCGCCAACGGCGCGATCATGGACGGCCCGCAGACGCCAGGCACCGTTGGGGGTGACACCACCGCCGCGGAACTGCGTCAGGCACGACTGGATCCGGCGATCAAAGCGGTTATCTTCCGGGTTAACAGCCCAGGGGGCAGCGTCAGCGCCTCTGAAGTGATCCGCTCCGAACTGGCCGCAGTACGCGCCGCCGGAAAACCAGTGGTGGTTTCCATGGGTGGTATGGCGGCATCGGGCGGTTATTGGGTCTCTACGCCGGCGGACTACATCATCGCCAGCCCGAGCACCCTTACCGGCTCTATCGGCATCTTCGGGGTGATCAACACCTATGAGCAGACGCTGGACAGTATTGGCGTGCATACCGACGGTGTGGCCACCTCGCCGCTGGCGGATCTGGCGGTGACCAAGGCGCTGCCACCAGAGTTCTCGCAGATGATGCAGTTGAACATCGAGAAAGGTTATCAAAACTTTATCGATCTGGTCGCCAAGGCCCGCAAAATGACGCCGCAGCAGGTTGACCAAATTGCTCAGGGGCACGTGTGGTTGGGCAGCGATGCCAAAACCAACGGTCTGGTCGATCAGTTGGGCGATTTTGACGACGCGGTGAAAAAAGCGGCCGAACTGGCGCAGTTGAAACAATGGCAGCTTAACTGGTTTGTCGATACGCCAAGCCTGACCGACATGGTACTCAGCCAGTTTGGCGTGTCTATTCACGCCATGCTGCCGGCAGCCATTCAGTCAATGCTGCCTGCGCCGCTGGCGTCGGTAGCCATGGCGGTAAAAGAACAGCCGGGTTTGTTCAACAACCTGAACGATCCGCAAAACCGCTATGCCATCTGTTTGACCTGCGGAGAAGTCCGCTAACAAATTAATCCTCAGCCCGGCACCCGCCGGGCTTTTTTTCTGCGCTTATCCCCCTATAATTCAGCCCATCATATTTCTGTTAAAACAATGACCATGCAAAAGAAATCGATTTACGTCGCTTATACCGGCGGTACCATCGGCATGCAACGCTCCGATCACGGCTACATCCCGGTGTCCGGTCACCTGCAGCGCCAACTGGCCTTGATGCCTGAGTTTCACCGGCCGGAGATGCCGGACTTCACTATTCATGAATATGCGCCGCTGATCGATTCCTCCGATATGACGCCGGAAGACTGGCAGCATATCGCCGACGACATCAAAAAGAATTACCACCTCTATGATGGCTTCGTGATCCTGCACGGTACCGACACCATGGCCTTCACCGCTTCGGCCCTGTCGTTCATGCTGGAAAACCTGGCCAAGCCGGTGATCGTCACCGGTTCGCAAATCCCTCTGGCTGAACTGCGTTCCGACGGTCAAACCAACCTGCTGAACGCGCTGTACCTGGCCGCCAACCATCCGGTGAATGAAGTCAGTCTGTTCTTCAACAACAAACTGTTCCGCGGCAACCGTACCACCAAGGCGCACGCTGACGGTTTCGACGCCTTTGCCTCGCCTAACCTGCCGCCGCTGCTGGAAGCAGGGATCCATATCCGTCGCCAGAACGGTATCGACAGCCCTGTCTGCAACGGTGAGCTGAAAGTGCATGACATTACCCCGCAGCCGATCGGTGTGGTGACGATTTATCCAGGGATCTCCGGCGCGGTAGTCCGCAACTTTTTGCTGCAACCGGTGAAAGCCTTGATCCTGCGCTCTTACGGCGTGGGCAACGCACCGCAAAAAGCGGAGCTGGTTGATGAATTGCGCGACGCTTCCGAACGCGGCATTGTGGTCGTGAACCTGACCCAGTGCATATCCGGTCGGGTGAATATGGAAGGCTACGCCACCGGTAACGCGCTGGCCCATGCCGGGGTCATCAGCGGTTTCGACATGACGGTGGAAGCCGCCTTGACCAAGCTGCATTATTTGCTGAGCCAACCGCTGACGCCGGAGCAAATCCGCAGCCAGATGCAGCAAGACTTGCGCGGTGAACTAAGCATCAGTGGTTAACCCTAACCCCAAGACGGAGTCGCGATGAAAACAGCCCTGCTGCTAATCGATTTGCAAAACGATTTTTGCCCCGGCGGCGCACTGGCGGTGACAGACGGCGATGCCGTGATCGCCGTAGCCAATCGGGCAATAGAGGCCTGCAACGCGCGGGGCGAGCCTGTGGTCGCCAGCCAGGACTGGCATCCTGCCAATCACCGTAGCTTTGCGGTCAACGCCAACGCGCAGGTGGGTACGCTGGGCGAACTGGAGGGGTTGCCGCAGGTGTGGTGGCCGGTGCACTGCGTACAGGAAAGCCCAGGTGCCGAGCTTCATCCGCAATTAAACCACCGGGATATCGTCGCCGTATTCCGTAAAGGTCAAAATACGGATATCGACAGCTACAGCGCCTTCTTCGACAACGGGCATCGCTCACGCACCGAGTTGGACCGCTGGTTGAAAGCTCATGACGTGAGCCATTTGGCCGTGATGGGGCTGGCAACCGACTACTGCGTCAAATTCAGCGTCCTGGATGCTCTCGCGCTGGGATACCAGACCTCGATAATTACCGACGGCTGTCGCGGCGTTAATTTGCAACCTGGTGACAGTCAGGAAGCCCTTCAGGCCATGCAGCAGGCTGGTGCAAAACTCGTTACCCTGTCACAATTCATCGAACGATAATGCGTCGGGTGCTGATGGCACCCGCCCATTCCCCCACCGACAAATCTCGACATCGCTCACATTCCGACCATTCTCCTGTGATGACATCTTGTTCGCGTGCAGCACATTTGCTGTTATGACCGCTGATGCCTTGGCATCAATCAGTTATACGCATCCGGGGCCCATTGAGCCCGGCTTTATGTTACCGCCTGAGGCGGTTTCGGGTCGGCCTTGCCGACCAAAGGAGATAACATGGTTTTCACCCGTAAACTGCTGCCTTTGCTGGTGGCGGTTCAGTTTGGTATGGCTGGTGCCGGCATGGCGCATGCCGCCTCTTACCTCTCCGTCGGTTATTTCAACGGCGGGGGTGACGTTACCGCCGGTCCAGGCGGTGACATCAACAAGCTGGACGTCACGCAAATCACCCACCTCAATTACTCCTTCGGCCTGATCTACAACGATGAGAAAGACGAATCCAATCCTGCGCTGAAAGACCCGGCTCGCCTGCACCAGATTTATCTGTCACCTAAAGTGATGGCCGATCTGAAGCTGCTGCCGGTATTGCGTAAACAGAATCCGGAGTTGAAAGTGCTGCTGTCCGTCGGCGGTTGGGGTGCTCGCGGTTTTTCTGGTGCGGCGGCAACGCCAGAGAGCCGGACTGTATTTATCCGTTCGGTGCTGGACGTCATCCAGCAGTACCAACTGGACGGCATCGATCTCGACTGGGAGTACCCGGTTAACGGCGCCTGGGGGCTGGTCGAAAGCCAACCGGCGGACCGGGCCAACTTCACCGTGCTGCTGAAAGAACTGCATAGCGCCCTGAATAAAAATAAATTGCTGACCATCGCCGTGGGTGCCAACGTCAAAAGTCCGCAGGAATGGGTGGACGTCAAAGGTATTGCACCCTATCTCGATTACATCAACCTGATGACCTACGATATGGCGTACGGCACTCAGTATTTCAACTCCAATCTGTATGATTCCAAACAGTGGCCGACCGTCGCGGCAGCCGATCGCTACAGCGCCAATTTTGTCGTGGATAACTATTTGGCCGCTGGACTTAAACCGGCGCAGTTAAATCTGGGCATCGGTTTTTATGGTCGGGTACCCAAACGCGCCACTGAGCCCGGCGTCGACTGGGACAAAGCCGACGCAGAGAAAAACCCTGTCACCCAACCCTATTTCACCGCGCGCGAAACCGCCGTCTTCAAATCACTGGGGTTGGATCTGACCAAGGACAGCTACTTCAAATATAACGATATCGTCAGCAAGCTGTTAAACGATCCACAGCGGCGCTTCAGCGCCCATTGGGACAGCGATGCCCAGGTTCCCTATCTGACGATGAAATCCGCCGAGGGCAAACCTTTATTCGCCATTTCGTACGAGAACCCGCGCTCGGTTGAGCTGAAGGCTGATTACATCAAAAGCAAGGGATTGGGGGGCGCGATGTTCTGGGAATATGGCGCAGACGACAATAACCGGCTCGCGCATCAACTGGCGGAATCGCTGGGGATCAACGGCGGGAAAGGCTAAACCCACGGGGCGATGTCACTATCGCCCCGTTATTCGATTTACTGCGGTTTCAGCTTGGCAAGGGGTTCAGCGATAAACTGCTGTTTCAGCTCTTGCTTGCTCTTCATCACAATCTGACCGTCGGTGCCGATACTCATGTGTTGCGGATCGGCATTGTGCAACGACTGCCACAGCATGACCGCCTGCAGGCTGTTTTCTTTCTGTTCCGGAGTCAGGGCTACGCCATCCGGCCACTTGCCCAGCTCAACGGCCAATACCAGCCGTTGATAGATTTCCGGCGTCATGGCGGCAATCAGGTCTTTCACATCCATCAGGGCCTTTCCTTACTCATGCAAGAATAATTAGCTGAATCGATTTTTCTAACAACGTACTAGCTCTAGCCAGCCGTTTTCTCACCGTTCTCACCGTCGGTAAAACTGAGCGACGCCGAGTTAACGCAAAAACGCTCGCCGGTCGGCTGCGGGCCGTCGGGGAATACGTGGCCCAAATGCGCGTCACAGTGACCACAGCGGATCTCAACGCGATGCATATTATGTGAATTATCATCAAGATAACGAATCGCATCGTCGGATACCGGCTGATAGAAGCTCGGCCAACCGCAGCCGGAGTCGTACTTGCTGTCTGAGTAAAACAGCGGGTGGTTGCAGCACAGGCAATGGTACACGCCCTCGCGTTTGTTGTGCAGCAATTTGCCGGAATACGGCGCCTCGGTACCACGTTCCTGAGTCACATAACGTTGGATTTCATTCAGTTCCGTGGCCGGATGGTCAGGGGTTGTCTCTTTAGCCATTTGTGCGTTTCTCTGAATGTGGATAATGTCAACGAAAACAATGAGTAATAATAACAAAAAATTAACAACACTGCAGCGCTTTTTGGCCTAAACTGTAGCCCATAAAGGTCACGTCGCGGCAATATGTGATACCGATCACATATCTTATATGGACTGACTTTATACTTGGCGGTTTGACCCCATATTACGGATGAGGCCGAACGCAAACGGAACGTGCAATAAGCGCTCAAACCAGGCTGCGAGGTTTGATTTGCAGCAAGTATTGACACGATTCCGCTTGACGCTTGGTAAGGTTTTTGTAATTTTACAGGCAACCTTTTATTCACTAACAAATAGCTGGTGGAATATATGACTATCAAAGTAGGTATCAACGGTTTTGGCCGTATCGGTCGCATTGTTTTTCGTGCTGCTCAAGAACGTTCTGACATCGAAATCGTTGCAATCAACGACCTGTTAGACGCAGAGTACATGGCTTACATGCTGAAATATGACTCTACTCACGGCCGCTTCAACGGCACTGTAGAAGTTAAAGACGGCCACCTGGTTGTTAACGGCAAAACCATCCGTTGTACCTCAGAAAGAGATCCGGCTAACCTGAAGTGGAACGAAGTCAACGTTGACGTCGTTGCAGAAGCAACTGGCCTGTTCCTGACTGACGAAACTGCACGTAAACACATCGCTGCAGGCGCTAAGAAAGTTGTTCTGACTGGCCCATCCAAAGACGACACCCCAATGTTCGTTATGGGTGTGAACCACAAATCTTACGCTGGTCAGGAAATCGTTTCTAACGCTTCTTGTACCACCAACTGCCTGGCACCACTGGCTAAAGTTATCAACGACAAGTTCGGCATCGTTGAAGCGCTGATGACCACCGTGCATGCAACTACCGCAACTCAGAAAACCGTTGATGGCCCGTCTCACAAAGACTGGCGCGGCGGCCGCGGCGCATCTCAGAACATCATCCCTTCTTCTACCGGTGCTGCTAAAGCAGTAGGTAAAGTTATCCCAGAACTGAACGGCAAACTGACCGGTATGGCGTTCCGCGTTCCTACCCCGAACGTTTCTGTGGTTGACCTGACTGCTCGTCTGGCAAAACCAGCTTCTTACAAAGAAATCTGTGCTGCTATCAAAGCTGCATCTGAAGGCGAGCTGAAAGGCGTGCTGGGCTACACCGAAGACGAAGTGGTTTCTACCGATTTCAACGGCGAAACTCTGACTTCCGTATTCGATGCCAAAGCCGGTATCGCTCTGAGCGACACCTTCGTGAAACTGGTTTCTTGGTACGATAACGAAACTGGTTACTCCAACAAGGTTCTGGATCTGATCGCTCACATCTCCAAATAATGGATTGATGCCAAGCTGATGATGAGGGCGACATTTTTGTCGCCCTTTTTTTGTTTCTACGGCGAACAAAAGGCCAACCGATGAACGAAAAAATTTTCACCCTACCCGTTACTCAGCAAATTTCTCCTTATATCAGCCAACGGCAACTCGACGAACTGCCTGTGGTGGTGGTTTCCCACCCGAAAGTGCGTGCGGCTATCACGCTGCAAGGCGCGCATCTGTTGGCCTGGCAACCCAGCGGTGAAAAGCCGGTCATTTGGCTGAGCCACAACACGCCATTTAAAAAAGGCAATGCTATCCGCGGCGGCGTCCCCATTTGCTGGCCCTGGTTTGGTCCGGTGGCAAAACCTTCGCACGGTTTCGCCCGCAATCAGCCCTGGAGTCTGACGGCGCATGATGAAGATGATAACGGCGTCATTCTGACCTTCACGCTGAAAGACAATGAGCAAACCCGTAGCCTGTGGCCACACGCCTTTACGCTGATTGCCCGCTTCAAGCTAGGGGAAGAATGTGAGATAGAGCTGGAGTCTCACGGTGATTATCAGGCCACTGCGGCGCTGCATAGCTACTTCCAGATCGGGGATATTGAACAGGTTAAGGTAGCCGGCCTCGGCGTGCCTTATATCGATAAAGTCGCTGGGGGCGCCGAAACCAAACAGACCGGTGACGTGACCTTCGTCGGCCAGACCGATCGGGTTTATACCCAGCCGGAGGCCTTTAGCCTGATCAAAGATGCGGCGCTCCAACGCACCATTGAGGTTCATCACCATCACATGAGCGATGTGATTGCCTGGAACCCTGGCGTAGAGCTTTCTTGCAGCATGGCGGACATGCCTAACGACGGGTATAAAACCATGGTTTGCGTGGAAACCGGCCGCGTCAGCAAACCGCTGATTGCCGCAGGGGAACAACCGGCACGGCTGGCAGTGACCTTCCGCACCCGCAAGAACGCGTGATCGCAGCAGGGGCGGTGAAAACGCCTGCCCTGCATCATTGCACTACAGATGTGCAAAAGGGGCGCCAGCGCCCCTTTATGATGCCTACATTGCACTTTTTTTGTGCATTCGCTTTTTAGAAGCTGTAGCTCACACCCGTCATTAACACCCCGGTGTAAGATTTATCCACCATCGGGCTGTCTTTCACTTCATCAGACAGTTTGATGTAACGCCCCATAAAGAAGGCATTCCAGTCTTTGTTGATCTTGTAGTTGGCGCTCAGCTCAACGTAAGGTGCCCAGCTGTCGCTTGGCGTATAGCTGTCCAGACCGCTGCGGCGAGATTCGTTATCGCTAACGCCGTAGTAGTATTTGTTCTGGTTTTTGCTGCTCCACGTCACACCCACACCCGGCACCAAGGTGAAGGCGTCCAGCTCAAACTTGTACAGATAGGCGAAGTCACCAATCATGCCGTTGCTGTAATCCAGGGTATCACCGGTAAAGGTGGTACGCAGGATGCCCCAATCAGCATTATGCGTATAAGCCAGACCGGCCATCAACGTGCCGCGACGCTTGTCCAACTTCTTCATGCGATCGTCGTCACTGTCACCCGGACGGTAGCCCAACGGAGAGTAGTAACCCATCAGACTCAGTTGGTTTTCCTGATCTTTCCACAGGTAATAACCGGCGGTCAGGGTACGGAAGTAGAAGTCATCCCCTTCATAGTTGATGACGGGTACCGGATACACGCGGTCCTGATAGCCACGATACGGATCCGGGCTAACCAGCGCGGAAGCACCGAGTGACCAGGTCCCAGCCTGAGCACTTTGCGCACAAACCATTGCGGAAGCGATAATTGCTAGCGTTTTGAGTTGAAAAATCTTCACTGGTTCTTTTTCCATAAATAACAGAGTTAATAGCTGGCTTAGTTTATGTGAAATTGTCGTTACGCGCCTAATCTTTACAATAGAAAACAACCAAGATCGAATAACTTAGAATAGAAATATGAATTAATCATGTCGGAACAGTGACGTTTTTTGCCGCAGGCCGCGCCAGACAAGGCATTTGGCTATCCCTGTCATAACTGAGTCATTGATATGACTTAAAAAAAGCTTTTTACCACGCAGGAAATTTTCTGGTATGCAAACTAAGCTTAAATCAGAAGGTGAATGAATCCTGAGCCCAGTGGCAATACAGCGCAACTCGCGATAATAAGCGCACCAAGTTGGCATACGGGTTGCTGTACTCAAGGATAACTTCTTCTTTCGGGGGCCAAAACACAATCATCAGCTCCCTTTAACCTGTGCTAATAACGAAAGGACGGGCATCGCCATGAACATATTTGACCACTATCGCCAGCGCTACGAAGCTGCCAAGGACGAAGAGTTCACACTGCAGGAATTTCTTACCATCTGCCGGCAAGATCGCAGTGCATATGCCAATGCGGCAGAACGTCTACTCATGGCTATCGGTGAACCAGTTATGGTGGATACCGCGCTTGAGTCGCGTATGTCTCGCCTGTTCTCCAACCGCGTGATCGCACGCTATCCGGCATTCGAAGAGTTCTACGGTATGGAAGAAGCTATCGAACAGATAGTCTCTTACCTGAAACATGCCGCTCAGGGCCTCGAAGAGAAGAAACAAATTCTTTATCTGTTGGGCCCCGTCGGCGGCGGTAAATCATCGCTGGCAGAACGCCTGAAAGCGCTGATGCAACGCGTGCCCATTTATACCCTGAGCGCCAACGGCGAACGCAGCCCGGTAAACGACCACCCGCTGTGCCTGTTCAATCCGCAGGAAGATGCCACTATTCTGGAAAAAGAATATAACATCCCGAATCGTTACCTCGGCACCATCATGTCCCCTTGGGCGGCAAAACGCCTGCATGAATTTGGCGGCGACATCACCAAATTCAAAGTGGTCAAGGTGCGTCCGTCCATCCTGGAACAGATCGCCATCGCCAAAACGGAACCGGGTGACGAGAACAACCAGGATATCTCCGCGCTGGTCGGCAAGGTCGATATTCGCAAGCTGGAAAACCACGCACAAAACGATCCGGATGCCTATGGTTATTCCGGCGCCCTGTGCCGTGCCAACCAGGGGATTATGGAGTTCGTGGAGATGTTCAAAGCGCCGATCAAGGTGCTGCATCCTCTGCTGACCGCCACCCAGGAAGGTAACTACAACGGTACCGAAGGGATCTCTGCCCTGCCGTTCAGCGGCATTATTCTGGCGCACTCCAACGAATCCGAATGGGTGACCTTCCGTAACAACAAAAACAACGAGGCCTTCCTCGACCGCGTTTACATCGTCAAGGTACCTTACTGCCTGCGAGTTTCGGAAGAGATCAAAATCTACGACAAACTGCTGGATCACAGCGAACTGACCCATGCGCCGTGCGCCCCTGGCACGCTGGAAACCTTGGCGCGCTTTACCGTGCTCTCACGCATGAAAGAGCCGGAAAACTCCAGCATCTACTCGAAGATGCGCGTCTATGACGGCGAAAGCCTGAAGGATACCGATCCGAAAGCCAAGTCGTACCAGGAATACCGCGACTACGCCGGGGTCGATGAAGGCATGAACGGCCTGTCCACCCGCTTCGCATTTAAAATTCTGTCGCGGGTGTTCAACTTTGATCACGCAGAGGTCGCCGCGAACCCGGTTCACCTGTTCTATGTGTTGGAACAGCAGATCGAACGTGAGCAATTCCCGCAAGATCTGGCAGAGAAATACCTGGAGCACCTGAAAGGCTATCTGATCCCGAAATACGCCGAATTTATCGGCAAAGAGATCCAGACGGCTTATCTGGAATCTTACTCGGAATACGGTCAGAACATTTTTGACCGCTACGTGACCTATGCAGACTTCTGGATCCAGGATCAAGAGTACCGTGATCCGGACACCGGCCAGCTGTTCGATCGCGAGTCCCTGAACGCTGAACTGGAGAAAATCGAGAAACCGGCCGGCATCAGCAACCCGAAAGATTTCCGCAACGAAATAGTCAACTTCGTGCTGCGCGCCCGTGCTAACAATAGTGGCCGTAACCCTAACTGGACCAGCTATGAGAAGCTGCGTACCGTGATCGAGAAGAAAATGTTCTCGAACACCGAAGAGTTACTGCCGGTGATTTCCTTTAACGCAAAAACCTCAACGGATGAGCAGAAAAAACACGACGACTTCGTCGACCGTATGATGGAGAAAGGCTACACCCGCAAACAGGTTCGTCTGCTGTGTGAATGGTATCTGCGGGTCAGAAAGTCTTCGTAACGTCTAATGAGAATTAGCGTCATGGAGATGGCGTATACCCAAAATAATTGGCGTTGCATCAAGGCGGCAAGAGCGCTTATCCCGATGAGCTTACTCTGGTAAGTGATTCGGGTAAGTGAACGCAACCAACACAGAGGCAACGGCAAGTATAACGAGTATAGAAAGTTGGCAACGTCGTTTGGGGGAAGTATGGCCTATTTCATTGACCGACGGCTTAACGGCAAAAACAAGAGCATGGTTAACCGCCAACGCTTCTTGCGCCGCTACAAGTCGCAAATCAAACAGTCGATTGCCGAAGCCATCAACAAGCGTTCGGTCACCGACGTAGACAGTGGGGAGTCCGTCTCGATCCCCGCTGGCGACATCAACGAACCTATGTTTCATCAGGGTCGCGGTGGCACACGCCACCGCGTTCATCCGGGCAATGACCACTTTGTGCAGAATGACCGCGTCGAACGCCCTCAGGGTGGCGGTGGTGGCGGCGGCGGTCAGGGCAATGCCAGCCAGGATGGTGAAGGCGAAGACGAGTTTGTTTTCCAGATATCCAAGGACGAGTATCTCGACCTGCTGTTTGAAGATCTGGCGCTGCCGAACCTGAAAAAGAATCAGTATAAGCAGCTCACCGAGTACAAAACCCATCGGGCCGGTTACACCGCCAACGGCGTACCGGCCAATATCAGCGTGGTGCGTTCGTTGCAAAACTCGCTGGCGCGCCGCACTGCCATGACCGCAGGAAAACGCCGCGCGTTGCATGAGTTGGAAGACGAACTCACCCAGATGGAAAACACCGAGCCGGTGCAACTGCTGGAAGAGGAACGGCTGCGCAAGGAAATTGCCGAGCTGAGAAAAAAAATCGAAAGCGTGCCATTTATCGACACCTTTGATTTACGCTATAAGAACTATGAGCGCCGACCGGAACCTTCTAGCCAGGCGGTAATGTTCTGCCTGATGGACGTGTCCGGCTCCATGGACCAGGCCACCAAGGACATGGCCAAGCGTTTCTATATTCTGCTCTATCTGTTCCTGAGCCGAACCTATAAAAACGTCGAGGTGGTGTATATACGCCACCATACCCAAGCGAAGGAAGTGGATGAGCAGGAGTTCTTCTACTCGCAGGAGACTGGGGGCACCATTGTATCTAGCGCGCTGAAACTGATGAATGAAGTGGTTGAGGAACGTTACGATCCGGCGCAATGGAACATCTACGCCGCGCAGGCGTCGGATGGCGACAACTGGGCCGATGACTCGCCGCTGTGCCACGAACTGCTGGCGAAAAAGCTGCTGCCGATGGTTCGCTACTACAGCTACATTGAAATCACCCGCCGCGCCCACCAGACGCTGTGGCGCGAATACGAGGACCTGCAGGCAAAATTCGAAAACTTTGCCATGCAGCATATCCGCGAACCGGACGATATTTACCCGGTATTCCGCGAACTTTTCCACAAGCAGACCGTATAATTACAAATAAATTCATTTTAAATCAGCCGGTTAACCCTGTTTTCCGGCTGTTTTTTTTACCGGTAAAAAGAAAACCACTTCAGGATCCTGCTCATCAAGGTTATCAATACGGCCACTCTCAATAAATCCGGCCTTCGACAGTAGCTTTATCATCGGTAAATTCGAGCTATTGGTTGAGGTAAAAAGTTTTGGACGCATGCAGATCGATTTAAAATATTCGATAAATTTTAACCCCACCTTTTTACGCCTCATCAGGTTACCAACCATAAGAATTTCTATAAATCCACTGTCGTAAAAGTGATAGTGCAATACGCCATAGGCCACGATCATGCCCTCAATTTCACCTACGTGGCAGACACCAGCCTCGCACCACTCGCCGATCTGAGCATAGCGACGTGGGTCCTGTGATGCCAAGGTATCAATGTCAATCAATAGGTTAGCATCCGTTACTGTTGCCAGGCGAAAAATCAATTTCGGCTCCCCGTTATTTTTGTGGTTAGTGAGCATCATCCGCTGAGGTAATTCCTAATTACGTTTTTACCCATTGCGCTAATTAGGAATATTCCTATTTAATGAATAGCCAAATTGCCATCTCAGGTGAATGCTATGGAATTACTTCCCTTCGCAATCATCGTCGTTTTGATCGCAGTTGTCGTATTTTCCTTTGTCATGTATTTGCGACAAAGACGAATAAGTACTTTCAACGCCAAGCGGAAACGACGTTAGGACGCCCTCACACAAGGAAGTGGTTCAACAATCCCCTATTAGCCAAAGCCTCACTCACGCCCTATCCTCACCACCCGGCAGGCTTTATCATCGAACCGATACCCAGCGTTTTTTCTGAGGATATTCTGATACCTGTATCATTACAGATTTTCTGCTTGTCGCTGAAATTCAGGTGCGCTACTGTCGCCATCTGGAGACACACACCATCACATAACCAGAACAACATCCAGTTTGTCGCTATCATCCCTTAATCCCGCCGCTGCGCGGGATTTTTTTATGCCGTAAAGAACCGCTCAACGATATGAGGCACCGATATCCCTGCTGCCAGAAACTGACAGTGGCTGCCATTACACTCGCCATACCTGCAGGACGAAACCTTCCTGCCCTTTATCTGCCACACAAGGAAATCGCCGCCAATGACGCGCATTGTGACCATTCTTACCGATAATTTCTCTGATTGGGAAACTGCCCTGATCAACTCTACTTGCCGCGGCTATTACGGTTTCGATACTCGTTTTGCCTCCCCCAATGGCGCCCCTGTCATTTCCTCCGGTGGCATGCACGTGACCCCCAATATGGCGCTCGAGGCTATCCAACTGAGCGAGACAGATCTGTTGATCCTATGCGGAGGCACGGTATGGCGAACCGAACAGGCCCCAGATATCGCTGGGATGGTAGCGGAGGCATTCAGTAGAAGCGTCATCGTCGCCGGCATTTGCGATGGAACCCGCGTTTTGGCGCAGGCGGGTATACTTGATCATCTTCGCCACACCTCCAATTCCGCTGAGAATTTATCGCAGCTTAACTACGGCGGAGCTGAATATTATCAGGATGTGCCCTATGCCGTAGGCGACCAGCGCGTGGTAACCGCCCCCGGTAGCGCACCGGTCAGTTTTATGGCGGAGATCCTGGATATGTTAGGGGTTAGCGATAACAACCTTAAAGCCTACCTGGCCATGCACGCCGCTGAACACAGCAAACCAATTTAGTCCCGTTGGTTTCAGCCGAGTCAAACACGGCCCCCGCCCCCACTTTTCAGCATAAAAAAGCCCCGCAAGTTGGACGGGGCACCATCTCAAAAAATGCCTTATAAGCCGTTGGCAGCTTCATCTATCAAAGCGGCGATTTCTTTCGGATGCGAAGCAAGAGAAGCGTGGCTGGCGTCCAGCGTAATCACCTTTTTGGCCTTCAAACGCGCAGACATTCGCTGCTGGTTTTCGGGGGCTATCATCCGGTCATTGCTGGAGATTTGGTACCAGGACGGTTTGTGTTTCCACGCTGGCTCAGCGATCGTATTGCCGAAGGTGCTGGCCAACGGCGCCTTTTGCGTTACCGCCATCACCAATGCCTCATCAGCAGGCAGATCCTGACAGAAGCTTTCGTGGAACTTGTCTGTCTTAATCCATAAATAGCCGTCGCTGTCCGGCGCCAGGTTCGCCGCCGCAATTGGCGGATGTTGCTGGGTAATGCCTCCGGGGCTTTCGCCGGCGTCCGGTGCGAAGGCGGCGATATACACCAATCCCACCACGTTGGGTTGATTGCCCATTTCACTGAGCACCGCGCCACCATAAGAATGGCCGACCAACAGCACCGGCCCCTGCTGCTGCGCCACCATCTTGCGGGTGCGTTCAGCATCGTCTGCCAGCGATGTCAGCGGCATTTCAACCGCGTGAATCGAGTGATATCCCTTGTGCGATAATTCGGTAATGACTTTGCTCCAGTGCGCTGCACCGCCCCAAAATCCATGGACCAGGACTACGGTAGGTTTTGCCTTCATTACAAGATTCCTTCTTTCGCGTGGAGACGCTACACCAAACTTGAGCGTCCGCACTGTTCACTTCCAGCACCCTCTGGCTCAAGCCCAAACGTCTTTATATACCCCCTTGTATATAGTTCACATCAAGAGTTTCCAGCAATAGCTACGAATAGTTAATCTGTTGCAACATCCTTCCTGGCGAACCATTCTGCCCGGGTTATCTCCCAAATTTCCGTAGTTATGCGGCCTGCTACATAAGCGCTTTCTTGGGTCGCAACCACTCGCATGCCGTTATGCTCGGAAATACGTCGAGACGCCAGGTTGTCTTTTGCCTTGGAAACCCGTAGCACCGGCTGCCCCAGTTGATTGAACCAGTAATCAGTCACTGTTTCGCTGGCTTCACTCATCAATCCCTGACGTTGCCATGCCAGTGATAGCCAAAATCCACGATTACTGTTGCCAATCAAATTCAGGTTAATTACACCAATCAAATGCTGCTCATCCTCTCGTCGCCGGATAGACCAAAACCAACCTGTGCCCGCCTCCATCGCGGGTAGCGCGATATTATTGATAAACTCCAACGCAGCGCCTTCAGGGTATGGCCAAGGAATTTGATCTGTCATATGACGCACAATTTCCCACTGTGGAAACAACAGCTGAATATCTTCGGCATCGCCAAGCGTCAGTGGGCGCAATACCAGCCTCCGACTGACTAAAACAGGAATTTCCAAGGAATAAACCTCCTATGCACGCCCAAAGCCTTGATGGTTTACACGCCTCTGACAAGATTAAAATTAGGATTTATACCTATAACGATCTAAAATCCCATGAAAAAACAAAGAGAAGTATTTTCAACAATATCAATAGGGAATTTTTACGTGAAGGAAATGATCTCCATTCTTTTTATCGTAAGCCTGCTGGCGACGCTTTTTTCGTGGTTATTCGTTTATAGCCTCAATATTCATTAACGCCGTGCGAGAATAAAAAAACCCCGGCATGCGCTGATGCCAGGGTTATCAAAGCCACACTATAGCCGTCCAGGTTTTGCAACCACGGTGACTACTGTTTCGTCTGGATCCAGAATGCGTGGATCAGCCCCGGGAAGTAGCCAAACAAGGTGAGGATAATATTGAGGATAAACGCGCCGCCTATACCTTTATCCAGCAGTACGCCCAGCGGTGGCAGGATGATGGTAAATACGATTCTCCAAAAACTCATAATAGCGCCTCATTTTGTTCCATAAGCCACCAACATATTATATCTGCTTAACATTTTCAAATCTCACCCAGCAAATCGGCCTTCAACGTGGCATGAAAAATGCGTATAGCCACAGTAATTGTGTTGATACCTGCCTAAATTGAAGAAACAATTAATAAGCATTGATTATGTGGGGTTAAGCCCTTAAAATTTGTAACTTAACAATACAACTGGGTAAGGTTTCATGTCGTCGCTGTGGGTTGCAACACAATACTTTTATTTGATTGGCTTGGTAGTTTCTATGATTTTCACCTACCTGGTCAGCCGGGATACCATAAAAATTCGTTTTCTCAGTGCCTTAACGATTGGTTTAACCTGGCCCCTGAGCCTACCGGTAGTGTTGATGTTCTCCTTGTTCTGACGCTGCAGAAACCACCCCGTCAAACGCTGACGGGGCGATAGCACCGCCTACTACATCAAAAATCGTACCCAACCGTCGCCACCACGGAACGTTCTGCGCCCCAGTAGCAATAGCCGGTCCCATAGCAGGCCGCGACATATTTCCGGTCGGTCAAGTTATTCACATTCAGTTGCACATAGGCACCTTTCAACGACGGATTCACCCTGTCCAAATTCATCCGCACCGAGGCATCCAACAGCGTAACGGAAGGGATCCTCAACGTATTTTCGTTATCGGCCCACTGCTTGCCGATGTAACGCGCCCCAGCACCAAGATCCACACCGTATGCGGTGGCATATTTGCCCCACAGTGAAGCCATTTGGTTCGGTGCGAGATACGGTGTGTTGCCGTCGTTGCCATCAATGGCATCTTTGAATTTCACTTTATTGTAGGTATAGCCTGCGATCAGATCGAAGCGTTCGGTGATCTTGCTTCGGGCCTCCAGCTCAAGCCCCTGAGAATGCACCTTGCCGGCCGGCAGGTAATAGCTTTGCTGCACCACGCGGTTAGCCACGTCTTTCTGCGTCAGGTCATACAGCGCCACGCTGTATATCGAGGAACTGCCTGGTGGCTGGTACTTCAGACCCACCTCATACTGCTCGCTGGTGCTGGGTTTCAGCATATGGCCGTTTTGATCGGGCAATGCCTCCGGGGTGACTGCGGTGCTATAACTGACGTAAGGCGAGAAACCGTTATCAAAGCGGTACAACAGTGAGCCACGGCCGCTAAAATTGTCGTCGGTGCGGGCATCGCTGGTGCCGGTGTTGAGCACCGTATTTTTAGATTCGATACGGTCGAAGCGCCCTGACAGATTCAGATACCAATTCTGTAAGCTGATTTCATCCTGCAGATAAACGCCGGTCTGCTCATAACGACGTCGGGAATCGGTATGCGTCAGGTTGGTTAATGCGTCACCGCCGGACACGCCGGTGTAAGGATTAAGCTGCGAAGCTCTCGCCGACTCATCCCACAAATTATTACGCAGGCGCTGGTAATCCAAACCCAGCATCACCTTATGATCCAGCAGCCCGGTCGCAAAATCGGCTTCCAACTGGTTATCAACGGCGAAGGCATCCAGCGAAGTGGCTGAACCGCTGTAATAGCGATTCAATAGGCTGTGATCGTCATTCCAGCCAATCTGGTACACCTGCTGTAATTCAACATTGGAGTGGGTGTAGCTGGCGTTCTGGCGGAATGACCAAACGTCGTTAAAACTGTGCGAGAAAGCATAGCTGTAAATCTGTTCCCAACGTTTGAACACATTGCGGCTGCTCTCGCCATCAAAGAAGCCACGCCCCAGCTTGTCACCGGAACTGGAATAGAGGCTGCCATCTGCCGGTACTGCACTGTGATAACCGCCTGAGGGATCTTTTTGCAGATAAGCTTTCAGCAGCAGCGAAGTATTTTCATCCGGCTGCCACAGTAATGACGGTGAAATGGCATAGCGTTCCTCACGTTGATGGTCATACATGGTTTCGCTGCTGCGCGTCATGCCGGTCAACCGATAAGCCCACTGCTCCGACAGCGCGCCGGTCACATCGAAAGCGCCACCCTGGGTGTTGTTATTGCCTGCCATCAGGTTAACGTGCCCTTCCGTGGCAAACTGGGGGCGCTTGGAGGTCAAAGCGACCAACCCGCCCGGAATGCTTTGCCCGTACATGACCGATGAAGGCCCTTTGATAACGTCGATGCGTTCCAGGAACCAGGGGTCAACCTGCAAGGCATTATAGGTGCCGCCGTCACTCAATAACCGCAGACCATCAAGGAAGGTGTTATTAACGTCGCCACCGTGAAAACCACGTAACGCAATGGTGTCATAGCGCGTTGCACCACCGGCGAAGTTAGTGAAAACACCAGGCGTATATTTCAGGGCATCATTAACCGTTTGAGTATTCTGGTCGGTCATTTGTTGGCGCGTCACCACCGAAACGGACTGTGCAGTCAGAATCAAGGGTTTATCGGTTTTGGTCGCCCCTTGGCTGGTCGTCGCTTGATAGCCGTGGGTCGCTGCTTCCGCCGTATCAGCGGGTTTAGCAGTAACAACCAGAGTATCCTCAGCGAAAGACACCAGCGGCAGGAACATCGCAAACGCACACAAAACCCGTGACCGTTTGACAGGAAAAATCGTCGGCATACCTGTAATCCCCAGTAAAAAACATTAAATGACACCCAAAGGCCCTGTCATCAACGCGGATTAACAACGCTGTGCAGAGGTTATATCGGTGTGTTGTATGTAAATTAAGTGAAATATTAATGATAATTATTATCTTTATTGATAAAAATTTTCAAGCCTCCATGCCTTTTTATAAGCAAGCAAATCAATCTGCACGGCAAATAAACCATGGGCTGAATAGGGAATTAGTCGATTGAAAGATAACAATAAAAAAAGCCAGCACTAGGCTGGCAAGTAAACAGGAATAGATGTAAGCAATGTCGTGCCAGTTCGGAAGAGCGCATAAGGAGACAAACCTTTTCCTCTCGACTGGCACCCATAGATGATAACGACTATCATTATCCTTTAGTGCAGAGTTTCAATCCACCTCTTTTTGCTCATCCAGCGGCAACAACGCTCAGCGTGGTCGTTTAATAAACCATTTATGCAAACGGCTCACCACCAGCAGGATAGCGCCAAGCAAAATATTCGCTGCCCCCCATAAAATGAGTATGTATATAAAGGTTTGATAAAGGGGTATTCCTCGTTCGGCAGAAAAGGGATTAATATGCCAAAACCGAATGACATTAAAGGGATTGAGATTGAACCACTGACAAAATAAAGCGACCACCATAGGTGGCAGAAAGAAATAAAACCCCAGCGTGGCAAACAGCAGATACATGGTGAAACGTTCGTTTTTATACTCTTTCATATCAATAAGTTGCCATTATTTTTCGATGGGAAAACACCCTGAATCTTATGGTTTCAACAGACCTGACAGGCCCTGATTAGTTCCCGACAGAGGGTAAAATAAAGCCTGTTTAGCGTTTAAATTCCATTTAGTTTTTGAATGTTATAACGCTAGTCAGCTCAGGAGGCTCCAATGATACCGGAATATTGCCCAATCTCGCCAACCCCCAAAAAACTGAAGGTTATCTATGGCTGGTATATATATACCGTGTATGCCCTACTGATCTTTAATATCTACCTGGCGGTATACAACGTCTGCGTCAGACACCCTTTCGAAGCTCCACTGATCTCCGCATGCCACAGCCTGTTCATCGGGTTCATGCTTTACCACCTGCTCAAAAAACGCGCTAACTTTGCCTGGATGATGCTGGCCTATTATATTCTGATGCGGATTTATTACGCCAACGTGATGCATAGCGAGTTCAATATCTGGAGCCGAGGGTTGGTTTTTATTCTTCTGACTGTATTGCTCACCGGCCCCATCGTACTGGGTCAACTTGCAACGCCACCTCTTCGTCAAGATTGGTTTGCGCGCTTAGGGTGGCGACAATGGGCTACGTTAGCCGTTCTGTCGGGGGTGCTGACACCGTTAATTACCGCAGATTATTTAGGCTGACGGCCGAGATTTAGCGTGGGATATGGGGTTCCGAGATATCGACAAGACGGCAGACCTTGGTATAGTTTTCTGATTTTTCACATATTTTATCAGTGACAAACACGCCAAGGTAACTCAACACCAGCAGATAACCGGCCATGCACAAAATGAAAATAAGCGTTCTCACCGATAGGACCAACCTGCCAACAAAACCCTGAGTATTATACCTTGGTTAACCCACTTTAGCCTATTTCAAAGTATTTCATTAATCCGCTGGTCATTTCAGAGGTTTAAATGTTATGTTATTACATATCATAATAAACCAGCGCAGATGCATTAATGGAAAGCCAACCCCCGCCGTTACTTACCGTAGAACACCTGACGCTCTCACTGAACGCAGAGGTCAAGATCCACGATCTGAGCTTCACTTTGCATGCAGGTGAACGTTTATGCCTGCTGGGCGCATCGGGTTCCGGCAAATCACTGACCGCCGCCGCCATTCTGGGCACGCTGCCGGTCGGAGCAACGGTTAGCGGTTCGATTCGACTGCAAGGGCGAGAAGTTAATGGTCTGCGTTTGCAACGGCGTAAAAACACTGAATTGGCAGCCATTTTTCAGGATCCTTTTACCAGCCTCAATCCTCTGGCCACCGTGGGCCAGCAATTGACCCTGGCGCTATGCAGCCAAAATCCCCTGACGAAATGCCAGGCCCAGCACTGCGCAGCGGAATTACTAACAGCGTTGGGAATGTCGCCGGACAACGTTATGACGCGTTACCCCAATCAATTATCCGGGGGCCAATGTCAGCGAATATGTGCAGCACTGGCCTTGCTCGGTGAGAAAAGCCTGCTGATCGCAGATGAACCTACCACCGCTCTGGACATGGTCAGCCAGCATCAGCTGATTGATATCCTGAAAAGCTACACCGAACGCCCCAGCGCGCCGGCGTTACTGTTTATTACTCACGATCTCGCCGTTGCCGCCGGTCTTTGTCAACGTGCCATCGTGCTGGTGAACGGGGAAATAGCCGAACAGGGTTCCTTCGCCCGATTGTTACAGCACCCCCAGCATCCCTACACCCAACAGCTGGTCGCCAGTGCTCAACGCCCGGCATTTAACCGGCCCCCATCACTGAGACTGGCAGGGTAACGGCATGAACAATCTGCCCATAAGCGGGGAAATACCCTTTATCAGCCTGCAGCAGGTCTGCCGACAATATTCATCAGGGGCCGGTGGGTTACAACCTACCGATCTGAACCTGTACTCTGCACAACGCGTTGGATTAGTGGGCTGCTCCGGGGCCGGGAAATCAACGCTGCTTAAGCTGTTGCTGGCGCTAGAAGCGGCGGACGCCGGCCATATTCTGTGCCAGGGCGAGGAAATTCGCCCCGCCCCGGTTCATAGATTGCGCTGGTACCGGCGGTTAGTGCAGTACGTACCTCAGGACGCCCATGCTTCGCTCAATCCTCGCCACAGAGTAGTCGAACTAATTACCGCTCCCTTGCGCCAACTTGGTCCACGTCAGGATTGGGGTATCGCTGCCGAACGGGCTTTGCGACAGGTCGAATTGGATGAAAGCCTGCTGTATGTGCGAGCCGGACAACTTTCCGGCGGGCAGGCGCAACGGGTAGCCCTGGCGCGTGCTATTGCGCTGAAACCCCGTTTTTTACTGGCCGATGAACCGGTCAGCGGCCTGGATTTGCCGCTGCGTCAGCAGATCATCGCCCTGCTCGACCAGATTGCTCGTCAGCAAAATATGGGCATGTTGCTTGTTTCCCACGATATTTCGCTGGTTGCCGCCTTATGTCAGCGCACGCTGGTGATGGCATCTGGCGTCATTGTGGAAGACCGCCCCACCCATGAACTGCTTCACGCCCCGAGGCATTCCGCTACCCGCCGTTTGATCGACGCCATTCCGCTGTCGCCGTCCTTTTTCCAGCACTAAAATTTTGAGGAGTTTTGCATGTTCAACCCGCGCTTTATTGGCCCAACCGGCTGCCTGCTCGCCGGCAGTTTGCTGCTCGTCGGCTGCTTTGACCCTGTTGACCCCAAAGAAAGCACCGGCGACGAACGGCGCATTCGACTGGCGATGCTTCAGCCCCCACGCTCTGGGCTCACGCCGTTGAGCGATGACGCGTTTAAACTTTCGCGCTGGAGCACCGCCGAAACGCTGGTGGTGCTGAACGCCGACGGCGACGCTGAACCGGCGCTGGCAACCGAATGGCAACAGCTGGATCAACACCGCTGGCGCTTCATACTACGATCGGGAGTCAATTTCCATGATGGTAGCGCGATGACCCCGGACAGCGTGGTGCGTTCGCTTTCAGCGGCGATGAACGCCGCCCCCAAACCGCGCATTCTTGACGGCGTCGAATTGGCTATCGTCCCAGAAGGTGATCATGCTGTCGTGATCACAACCGCCGTGCCCGATCCGCTCCTCCCGCAGCGGTTGTCCAGCCCACAATTGGCGATCCTCGCCGAACGGGCCTATGGCGCCAACGGGGTGGTTAATCCTTTGCAGGCCGGAACCGGCGCCTTTGTGCTAACAGAGATCAACGGCACCAGTAGCGCACGTTTAAAACGCTTCGACGGCTATTGGGGCGAGAAAGCGGCCGCCCCAGGAATCGACGTCAACTTTGTCCCGGATAGCGCCGCCCGTGCTGCCGCCCTGCGCACCGGCAGCGCCGATTTGGTAGAGGCGCTGCCAGTCTCGCAGTTACCGTTAATTGCGGCAGAATTGATCCACGAAGTACCCATGCCACGCACCAATACGCTGTATCTGAACACCCGGGTCGGTGTTTTCCGCGATCCGGCCATTCGCGCCGCCGCCGCTGCGGCGATCAAACGTCGCCCGTTGGTGGACAACGTTTACGAAGGCCGCGCCGATATTGCCTCCGGGCTGTTGGGGCCCGCGCTGCCTTGGGCCGCGCCGTTGCGCCAGCCGCAACCGACTCTGCCGCCAACCACGGTTGAAGGCAAAACCATCACCCTGGCCACTTTCAGCGATCGCGCCGAGCTACCCGAAGTGGCGGTGTATCTGGCGCAGCAACTCAGCGCCGCCGGTTTTGTGGTAAAGCAGGAAGTGCGGGAATATGCGCACATTGAAGCCGACGCGCTGGCGGGTAAATTCGACGCCTTTATCTTGTCGCGAGCCACGGTGCTGGACTCTGGCGATCCATTGGCCTACATGTACAGTGACTTCGCCTGCCGGGGTTCCTTCAATATTGCTCAACTGTGTGACCCGCAGGTGGACGAAGCATTGACTCAGGCCGCAGCCATTCCTGCCGGGCCACAACGACGTCAGGCCATCATCGCGGCAGAAAGCCGCATTCTGGCAACCCATGCGGCGATACCCTTGCTGCATGAACGCGTGATCCAAGGGGAAGCTGCCGTAATGAGGAGCGCAGAGCGCGATCCGCGTGAACGCCTGCTGGTGACGCCTCGCAGCTTCATCGGCCCAGAGCAACCTTGATGGAAAAAGCGCAACGACTATTGCCACTCGCCTCACGCCTGTTCTCGCTGCTGGGGATGATCGTATTGATTGGCCTGATGCCTTGGCTGTCCGGGCGCGATCCTGCGCTCAGCTTGCTGCGGGCGCGTTCGGGTGAACAAGAGGCTACCCCGGAAGCCCTGAATGCCATTCGTCAGCAATATGGCCTGGACGACGGGCCCTTGCTGCTGCTTGGCCGCTGGTTTCACAGCGTGCTGCGGGGTGATGCCGGCAACTCGTGGATTTCCGGTCGCCCGGTGCTGGAAGGCATGTTGCAGGCCACAGGGGTTTCTCTGACCCTGATGGGTTACGCGCTTGCCGTCGCAGTAGTGGTGGCGATACTGCTGGCGTTGCCAACCCTGTGGCGCGGCCTGCATGGCGAGAACCGCCGTCCCGCAGGCGTGTTGGCGGTGTCCCTGACTGCACTGCCCGAATTTTTGCTGGCGGCGCTGCTGTTGATCGTTGGCGCTGTCTGGCTGCAGTGGTTTCCTCCCTACGGCTGGCAAAGCCTGCAACATGCCATTCTGCCGGCACTGGCTCTGGGCTTACCGGCCGGCGGCCTGCTGGCGCTGTTGCTCAATGACGGCCTGGCCGCAACCTTCTCCGAACGCTGGTTGCTGACCTGGAGCCTTGCCGGTATCGCCCGGCGGCATTGCCTGTTGGCCGTTCTGCGCCGCACGCTGCCTGCACTGCTGCCGCAGGTCGGTTTAGTGCTGATTGGACTGACCGGCGGCGCGATCGCCGTCGAGAAAGTGTTCGCCATTCCGGGACTGGGCCGGGCAACATTGGGGGCCGCCATCGCTCAGGATCTGCCCGCCTTGCAATGCGGGATCCTGATCCTGTTGCTGCTGGCCTTCGGCACCGGTTTCCTGATGCAGGGAGCCCATTACCTGTTGCTGGGCCGAATAGCCGCCGTATTACCCAATTCAACGCCACCACAGCACAGCAGCCGGGCGAGTTATATTTTCGCCGCCGTCGCGGCGCTGTTGCTGTGCCTGTTAGTGCTGAGCGGGATCATCCGCGATCCCTTTTCGTCACTGCATATCCGTCTGCAGCCACCCAGCCTGGATCTGCCCTTTGGTGCAGACGCCACCGGCCGGGACATTCTGGCACGTGTCGCCTACGGGGCACTGAATACCAGCCTGTTGGCGCTGGCAGTCAGCTTCGCTTCGCTGTTCCTGGGGATAGTGTTCGGATTGATGCCTCGCCTGATGTGCGGGGTTATTGAGTTGGCCAACGCCACACCGCCGATAGTCGCAGGGCTGTTGGTCACCGCTGTCACCGGGCCTTCCCCCTTCGGTGCTGCCTGCGCGGTAATGCTGGTCAGTTGGGCGCCGCTGTCCGCTCATTGCGCTTCGCTGTTGGCTGAAGCCCGCACTCAGCCCTATATCCGCATGTTGCCAGTGTTGGGGATCGGCCGCTGGCGTACCCTGACGCACTACCTTTTGCCGGCGCTGTGGGTTCCCCTGCTGCGCCACGCCATGCTGCGCCTGCCGGGTATTGCGCTGGCGCTGGCGGCGCTGGGTTTTCTTGGCCTGGGGCCACAGCCACCCAGCGCAGAATGGGGGCTGGTACTGGCCGAGGGCATGCCCTATATCGAACGGGCACCGTGGGGCGTTTTGGCGCCAGCGGTAGCGCTGGTGCTGTTGGCCGTGCTGGCTGTCACGCTGGCAAATACCGCCGGCAATCGCCGACGCTGACGGCGCATCCTGATCCGGTTTGTAGTAACATTATTTGTATTTCTACCAGCCGGGAGTCCCCCATGCACCATCTGATGTTAGACATAGAAACGCTGGACATAAAACCGAGCGCGGTGATCCTGGTGGTGGCCGCCGTGTTTTTCGATCCCCAAACCGGCCAGCTCGGTGCCGAATTTGAAAATGCCGTCAGCAGCCAAAAAGATCAGCCAGGCAGAACCATCAGCCTGGATACCGTCGCCTGGTGGGCCAAACAGTCGGATGAAGCACGCAAGCTGGCGTTTGGCGGCACGGAGAGCCTCAAGCGCACGCTGACCAATCTGAGTCGCTTTATCCATATGAACAGCACTGACCAGGTTAAAGTCTGGGGCAATGGCAAGGAGTTCGACTGCACTATCCTCGAGCATGCCTTTCAGCAACTGGACATGCCCTGCCCGTGGAAGTTTTGGGACACACAGGACGTGCGTACGGTGATCACTCTGGCCGAATTGCTGGGCTTTAATCCGAAAAAAGAACGGGCATTCGAAGGCACACCGCATCGTGCGCTGGACGACGCCAAACATCAGGCCCGCTACGTGGCGGATACCATCTCCGCACTTTACTATCGCAAAGCCGCGTCGCTATGATTCCAGCAAGTTAGGCATGCCGAAGGTCGGCCGACGTTTTGCCCCTTTCCATTTATCGCCAGAGTCTCTACTCTAGCCCTCTTTGTCACTCGGATGTGCTGTTTTTGTTATGCAAAAATTTCTGTTTCTGCTCCTTAGCCTGGTGCTGCTCGGCCCGCTGGGTATCGATCTTTATCTGCCGACTATCCCGGCCATCGCTCTTGGCCTTAACAGCAGTGAAGCGCTGATCCAGTCCACCATTTCACTGTTCATTTTGGTGCTGGGTCTTGGGCAGATTATCGCCGGGCCGCTGGTGGACAACTACGGCCGCAAACCCGTAGCGCTGGCCGGTATCGTCATCTACATGATTGGTGCCGCCATGGCCGCGCTGGCCACCACACCGACGGTGTTCGTCGCTTCACGTTTGCTGCAGGGCGTAGCGGTCTGCTGTACCGCCGTTGTGGCATTTAGCGGCGTGCGCGATCGGATGAACGGCGACGACGCGGCTCGCGCCTTCGGCTTCCTCAACGGCACGCTTAACATTATTCCCGCACTGGCCCCGCTGCTGGGTGGGTTACTGGCGGAAGCCTTTGGCTGGCGCGCACCTTTCTGGTTCCTGGTGTGTTATGCCCTGGCCGTGCTGGTGTTGATCGCTCTGCGCCTGCCGGAAACCCGCCCGGCAGACACGGTGCGTGTTAAAGGTTTACCGGTACGCCAATATGCTCGCATCCTCAAAGATCGCCGTTTTCTGTCCTTCGCCGTGGTCAACTCCGGCGCGATGGGTATGGCATTGACCTACGTCTCGCTGGCACCCAACGTGCTGATGGGCACCGCCGGCCTCACGCCATTGCAATTCTCTCTGGTGTTTGGTGCCAACGGTTTTTGGATCATGCTGGTGAGTTTCTTCGCCAACCGCATCATTCACAAGGTGGGACGCCCGGTGTGCCTGGCAACCGGGGGAATTCTGATGGGTATCGGGGGCGTAGGCCTGCTGATCGGGGTTACCTGGCTTTCCGGCTCGGCGCAAACTCATTGGCTGGCCTATATGCTGCCCGTCGCCAGCGCCTGCGCGGGCTTAGCCTTCGTGATGGGCCCGGCGACCAGTTATGCGCTCGAGCCCTACTCCAACGAGGCCGGTGTCGCTTCTGCACTGGTAGGTTTTGTGCAGATGGCCGGCGGCGCAGGCCTGGGTCTGTTGGCGATGGCGCTGCCGTTGCAGCCCAAGCTGTCGCTGGCGCTGGTGATGCTGGTAGGTTGCCTGCTGGCGCTGCACGCACGGCAGCGCAGCAAGCAAATCAAGGGGCAACTGAAGAAAATTGCCTGAGGCTTAGGCCTCGGTAACGATAGGCACTCTGGCGGCCAACGCCGTCAGCAATTCATAGCCCAGCGTGCCTGCCGCGGCAGCGACATCGTCAACAGGCAGGCGCCGCCCCCACAATTCCACTTCCGCACCGATATCGGCGTGCGGGCAAGGCGTCAGATCGACCGCCAGCATGTCCATCGACACCGTACCCAGCGTTCGCGTCAGCACGCCATCCACCCAGACCGGCGTGCCCGTTTGCGCATGGCGCGGGTAGCCGTCTGCATAGCCGCAGGCTACCACCCCGATGCGTTGTGCATCTTCGGCGCGATAACGCCAGCCATAGCCAACCTGATCGTTCTGTTTTAGCGTTTGAACACCAATAATTTCGCTGCTCAAGGTCATCGTAGGCTGCAGCCCGCTGTCGGCAATATCCTGCGATTGGCCGCTCGGCGAAGCGCCATAGAGAACTATGCCCGGCCGCACCCAACTGCAGTGGGTTTCCGGGTGCCACAAGGTGGCGGCAGAGTTGGCCAGACAGCGCGGCGCAGTAATGCCCGCCGCCGCTGTCTTAATGGTCGCCATCTGCGCTTCGACGCCCTGTGGACCGTCGGCGGTGGCGAAATGGCTCATTAGCGTCAGGCTGGCAATATTGCTTATCTGCTGAGCTTTCAGCCAAACGGCGTGCAACCGCTCAGGGGCAAAGCCCAGACGGTTCATGCCGCTGTTCACTTTCAGGTAAACATCCAGCGGTGCCGATAGTTTGGCTTCGGCTATCGCCGCCAGTTGCCAATCGCTGTGCACCGACGTCGTTAAACGGTAGCGATCCAGCAGGGCTAAATCCTGCGCTTTGAAAAAACCTTCCAACAGCAAGATCGGTCCTTGCCAACCTGACTCGCGCAGCATAATCGCTTCGGCGAGATCCAACAGGGCAAAACCATCCGTTTGCGCCATGCTACGCCAAACATGTTTAATGCCATGACCATAAGCATTGGCCTTGACCACTGACCAGACTTTGGCACTTGGAGCACAGCGACGGACCACTTGCAGGTTATTTTCAAAGGCGCCAAGGTGCAGCGTGGCGGTAATCGGGCGAGGCATGGGAACTCCTACGGACCTGCGAATGCGGTCACGGACCTACATCCGCGACCGCAACATTGTCTAATTAAGGTTTTTAACGCGCGTGATGCACATCATTCAAGGGCTCAGTGTAAGCGCTGCGAAATCCGGCGCTGTAGCGCGCTACCGCCAGGTCATCTGACGGAATAGCCGGCGTGATGCCGGAAATCAGATCGGAAAGCAGCTGGCCAGAACCACAGGCCATTGTCCACCCCAGCGTGCCATGCCCGGTATTCAGGAACAGGTTTTTCAGCGAAGTCTTACCGACAATCGGCGTACCGTCCGGCGTCATCGGACGCAAACCGGTCCAGAAAGTAGCTTCCTCCACCCGCCCACCGTTAGGGTAAAGATCGCGTACCACCATCTCTAGCGTCTCGCGGCGTTTTTGTTCGAGCTGGGTATTAAAACCGACAATTTCCGCCATGCCACCGACGCGAATACGCTGGTCGAAACGGGTGATGGCGATTTTGTAAGTTTCATCCAAAACGGTCGAGAATGGTGCCGCGGCCTCATCCGTAATGGGAATGGTCAGTGAGTAGCCTTTCAACGGATACACAGGGATCGAGACCAGATCGCGCAGCAGCGCGGTGGAATACGAACCAAAGGCCACCACGTAGCTGTCGGCCTTGAAGATCTCCCCGCCACATTGCACGCCGCTGATTTTATCCCCTTCCACCAGCAGGCGATCGACGCTGCGGTTATACAGGAAAGTCACGCCCGCTTGCTGGGCCAGCTTGGCCAACTGCTGGGTGAAGAGTTGGCAATCGCCGGTTTCATCGTTTGGCAGTTGCAGACCGCCGGTCAGCTTATGCGCCACCTGCGCCAGCGCAGGTTCGACGGTGGCCAGTTGACTGGCTTCCAACAGTTTGTAAGGCACGCCGGCGTCTTCCAGCACCGCGATGTCCTTGGAGGCGCTTTCAAACTGTTGCTGGGTGCGAAACAGCTGCAGCGTGCCGCCCTGACGGCCTTCGTACTGAATGCCGGTTTCCTGGCGCAACGCTTTGATGCAATCGCGGCTGTATTCCGCCAACCGCACCATGCGACCTTTGTTGGTCATATAGTGTTCGGTGTTGCAGTTTTTCAGCATCTGCCACATCCAGCTCAGCTGGAAACGGCTGCCGTCCAAACGAACCGCCAGCGGCGCATGGCGCTGGAACATCCATTTGATTGCCTTCAACGGTACGCCAGGCGCAGCCCACGGCGCCGCATAGCCCGGTGAGATTTGCCCGGCGTTTGCCGCGCTGGTTTCCATGGCCGGACCAGGCTGACGATCGATTACCGTCACCTCATGCCCCGCCTTCGCCAAATACCAGGCACTGGCAACGCCCACCACCCCACTACCTAAAATTACCACTCGCATCGCTGACTCCAGCTCAAGGCTTCACAAAGCATAATCTTCTGCTCACAGGAAATTAACTCAGTGGAAAAATCCGTCCAACATCTTCATCATCAAACGTGACAACATTCACAATTAATTTATCGTTCATGGCCGGTTCTTTTGCAATAGCTACCTATAAATAGCGATAAGATGTTGTCAAAGGCAGATTTAAGAGCGAAACGGCCCCTATTATGCTGTCATTGACAGCATTGAGAGCACTAAGAAAAGCTACGACGCGCAACAAGGTTTTAACAGAACATAAAAATGAAACAGGCCCACTGAAACAGAATAATAAACCACTAAAAAGCCATTTCATCGAGATAACATTTCATACGCATCCGCAGCCGCTTCAGCAGAAAAAACTCGCCCTAAAATGCCCCAGTCGCTTCCTGAGGCGGGAAGGCGACGTCAGAACGTTGAATTTTTAAGCTTTATATCATTATTACCTCTGCCCAGATTGAGCTACGATTGATCTAGGGTCTGCCGTTCGAGCAAGGTCCGTAATAACGAGGGTGCGCTGATGACTACTTCAACACATGAAAAGGTCAAGGAAGATAAACGTCTGAGCGATGGACCGGACTGGACGTTCGAGCTGCTGCAGGTGTATCTGGAGCACATCGATCGCGTAGCCAAACATTACAAGCTCGATACCTACCCGCATCAGATCGAGGTGATTACCTCAGAACAGATGATGGACGCCTATTCGAGCGTCGGCATGCCGATTAACTATACCCATTGGTCATTCGGTAAAAAATTCATTGAGACCGAGCAGCGCTACAAACATGGGCAGCAGGGGCTGGCCTATGAAATCGTCATCAACTCCAACCCTTGCATCGCCTACCTGATGGAAGAAAATACCATCACCATGCAAGCGCTGGTCATGGCGCACGCCTGCTACGGGCACAACTCGTTTTTCAAAAATAATTACCTGTTCCGCAGTTGGACCGACGCCAGTTCGATCGTCGATTATCTGTTGTTCGCCCGCCACTACATCAGTCAGTGCGAAGAACGCTACGGCGTTGAAGAAGTGGAGAAGCTGCTCGATTCCTGCCACGCGCTGATGAACTACGGCGTGGACCGCTATAAACGCCCGCAGAAGATCTCCCTGGTCGAAGAAAAAGCCCGCCAGAAGAGCCGCGAAGAGTACCTGCAGAGTCAGGTCAATACGCTGTGGAAGACCCTGCCGCGGGTAGAACGCGAAGAGGCGCCTGAACAAGCGCGTCGCTACCCAAGCGAGCCGCAGGAGAACATCCTCTACTTTATGGAGAAAAATGCGCCGCTGCTGGAACCCTGGCAGCGTGAGGTGCTGCGCATCGTGCGCAAAGTGAGCCAGTATTTTTATCCGCAAAAACAAACGCAGGTGATGAACGAAGGCTGGGCGACATTCTGGCACTACACCATCCTCAACCATCTTTACGATGAAGGTCGGGTGACCGAACGCTTTATGCTGGAGTTTTTGCACAGCCACACCAACGTGGTGTACCAGCCGCCTTACAATAGTCCTTATTACAACGGGATTAACCCTTACGCGCTGGGCTTTGCCATGTTCCAGGACATCAAGCGCATCTGTCAGTCGCCGACCGAAGAAGATCGCTACTGGTTCCCGGACATTGCCGGTAAAGACTGGCTGGAAACGCTGCACTTCGCCATGCGTGATTTTAAGGACGAAAGTTTTATCAGCCAGTTCCTGTCCCCGAAAATCATGCGTGACTTCCGGCTGTTCACCGTGCTCGATGACGATCGCAATAACTACCTGGAGATTGCGGCGATCCATAATGAGGCGGGCTATCGGGCGATCCGTCAGGAGCTGTCGGCGCAATATAACCTGAGCGACCACGAGCCGAACATTCAGATCTGGAATGTGGATTTGCGCGGCGATCGCTCATTGACGTTGCGTTATATTCCACAAGACCGGGCGCCGCTGGACAAAAGTCGGCGTGAGGTGATGAAACACCTGCACCGCCTGTGGGGCTTCGACATTATTCTGGAACAGCTCAACGAGGATGGCAGCGTCGAGCTGCTGGAACGTTGTCCGCCGCGGCCGACTCCGCTGTAGGATTAGAGACCATGACAAAGGGGCGCCACTGGCGCCCCTTTTGCGTAATGCGAGAGGTGAAACTAACGGCGGGCTTCGGTCAGATCGCTCGGCATGGTGCCTTGCATGCTCTGCCAGATGGCCCCGCTGTCTTTACCGTAGTTACGCACGCAATCCATCACCTGATCGTACGACTTTTCATGGCACAGCGTCGACAGCTTGCTGTAGAAAGTCAGCGCTAGCTTGCGGGACTCCGGATTTGAGAAGTAGTAACGACCGACACGGGTGTACAGGCCTTTGAGGCCGTTGAAGATCAGACCGTAAATCGGGTTGCCGGAAGCGAATGCGAGACCGCGGAAAATTTCGTAGTCCAACAGGTTGAAAGCGTCCGCCTGATCTTCCACTTGAGTCGCTTTCGCCAAGACTTCCTGAGCAGCCTCAGGATGATTACGCACCGCTGCGCGAATAAAGATCGCGGCAATATTGGTACGAACCGACAGCAAGTTGTCGATCAACTGTGGAACACTTTTGTGATCGAGGCGTGCCACCGTCTCAAGAATATTGAGGCCGGATGTTTCCCAGAAATTATTTACTTTGGTCGGTTTGCCATGCTGAATGGTCAGCCAGCCATCACGGGCCAGGCGTTGTAAAACTTCGCGTAACGTGGTGCGCGTAACACCAATCAATTCTGAAAGCTCACGCTCCGCGGGCAAAATAGAGCCAGGAGGGAAGCGATTATTCCAGATACTCTCGATAATGTATTCTTCCGCGAAACCGGCAGGACTCTGCGCCTTTATGACCATGTGTTTGACGTTCCGTAGCGACGATAATCAGTAATAGTAGTCGGCTGATCATACCAGATCGCCTTGGCATGACATAGCGTGAGCGAAAAACATTAAACGAAAGTGTGCATAAAGTGGCAAAAAACGTGCAAAAACACCGCGTCAGAGAAATTTCACGTCGTAAAGCAAGCCCGTATTGCTTCTGCCCCTGCGGCATTGTTAGGGTAATATGTGACAACTTATTTTCAGGACGTGTAACGCATAATGGAAACGACTTTACGCAGTGCCCTGGTGAAAAACTTCCTCGGGCAATCACCTGACTGGTACAAACTGGCCATCCTCATCTTCTTGTTGGTCAATCCGCTGGTTTTCTTCCTGGTCGATCCGTTCATCGCGGGTTGGCTGCTGGTCATCGAATTTATCTTCACGCTGGCGATGGCGCTGAAGTGCTATCCCCTGCTGCCAGGCGGCCTGCTGGCCATTGAGGCGGTATTGATCGGCATGACCAGCCCCGATCGGGTGGGCGAAGAGATTGCCCATAATCTGGAAGTCCTGCTGTTGCTGATCTTTATGGTGGCCGGCATCTACTTTATGAAGCAGCTACTGCTGTTCGTCTTCACCAAGCTGCTGCTCAATATTCGCTCTAAAATACTGCTGTCTTTAGCCTTCTGTTTTGCGGCAGCATTTTTGTCCGCCTTCCTCGATGCGCTGACGGTGGTTGCGGTAGTCATCAGTGTCGCAACCGGTTTTTATTCGATTTACCACAACGTGGTGTCGAACCCTTCCGGCGGCGCTGCCGACGTCAACGACGACAGCAACCTGGTAAGCGACGATAACAAACAGACGCTGGAGCAGTTCCGCGCCTTTTTGCGCAGTCTTCTGATGCACGCGGGCGTCGGTACCGCGCTGGGCGGCGTGATGACCATGGTGGGCGAACCGCAGAACCTGATTATCGCCAAAAGCGCCGACTGGGGCTTTGTCAACTTCTTCCTGCGCATGGCGCCCGTCACTTTACCGGTATTGATCTGTGGTCTGCTGGTCTGCCTGCTGCTTGAGCGCTTTGGCGTCTTCGGCTACGGAGCAAAACTCCCGGAGCGCGTGCGCGAAGTGCTGACAGAGTTTGACCGCCAGGCGACTGCCGGGCGTAGTAAGCAAGAGCAGGTCAAATTAGTGGTTCAGGCACTTATCGGCGTTTGGCTGATTGTCGCCCTGGCCTTCCATCTGGCGGAGGTTGGCCTGATTGGCCTGTCGGTGATTATCCTCGCCACTTCCCTGTGTGGCGTAACCGATGAGCACGCCATCGGCAAAGCCTTCCAGGAGGCCTTGCCCTTCACCGCCCTGCTGACGGTATTTTTCACCGTGGTGGCGGTGATCATTGAGCAACACCTGTTTACCCCGGTGATTCAATTCGTTTTGCAGGCGGAACCCTCTTCCCAACTTTCGCTGTTTTATCTGTTCAATGGCTTGCTGTCTTCAGTATCTGACAATGTGTTCGTCGGTACGGTTTACATTAATGAAGCGCGCGCCGCATTTGAAAATGGCGCCATTTCCCTGAAGCAGTTTGAAATGTTAGCGGTCGCCATTAATACCGGGACCAATTTGCCGTCGGTCGCCACGCCGAATGGCCAGGCCGCCTTCCTGTTCTTGCTGACCTCCGCACTGGCCCCCCTGGTACGTTTATCCTATGGGCGAATGGTATGGATGGCATTGCCTTACACTGTGGTATTAACCCTGGTTGGTCTGTTGTGCGTACAATTTACCCTGGCGCCCGTGACCGACCTGCTGACCCAGTGGCATTGGCTGACGCTGCCGTCGCTCGAAGCCGCTGCACACTAACCCTGTAAACCCACTCCGCTGTCAGCGACTATTTTTGTGCTGAATCCGGCTCAGGTGGCTGGCAGCGGGGTTGAATTGGTTTACACTGCCAGTTCAATTGCTTACTGCATGGAAGAATAAATATATGTTGCAATTCTTTAACCGCTGCTCACAGGGGCGCGGTGCTTGGCTGTTGATGGCCCTGACTGCGCTGGCGCTGGAATTAGTCGCACTCTACTTTCAGCACGTAATGCTGCTGCAACCCTGTGTCATGTGCATTTACGAACGTTGCGCGCTGTTTGGCATTCTCGGTGCCTCGCTGCTGGGTGCCATCGCGCCGAAAACGCCGCTGCGTTATGCCGCTATTCTGCTGTGGATTTACAGTGCCTGGGATGGCCTGCAGCTGGCATGGAAACACACCATGATCCAACTGCACCCTTCGCCGTTTAATACCTGCGATTTCTTCGTCAGCTTCCCGTCCTGGCTGCCGCTGGACAAATGGCTGCCTGCGGTGTTCCACGCATCAGGCGACTGTTCGGTACGCCAATGGGAATTTTTGACGCTGGAAATGCCGCAGTGGCTGGTTGGCATCTTTGCAGCTTATTTGTTGATTGCTATCGTTGTGCTGCTGGCACAATTTGTCCGCCCACGCCGCCGCGATCTGTTTGGCCGCTGAGCATGACAGCATGAAAAACGGCGCCTCAGGGCGCCGTTTTTCATCGAGTGACTGATGATCTTCAGAGGTAATGCGAGATTAGGTATGTGTAAGGTAATAAACGAGCACTATTAGTGCTCCAGCTATGGCAAACAGGCGTATCATTTTCATTATTTTACTCTCGAAACTTAGCGTGAGAGCGCTCAAACTACCTAACATCAGGTTTAAAAAGAAGCATCTGGGCAGGATTTGACGCGTAATTTACATAACATTAAGTTAGAAGAGTAAAATGTCTTATCTACGAAAGCCTCGCTTCACTTTTTCGGTCTTACCTCACAAAAATACTGGCGCAACGATTTTCCTCGCCACTCACTTCATACAAAAAAATTCATCATAGCGATGCATTATTGCATCGATATTTTGATGAAGTTTTATCAGAGAATCCCTATAATATCCGCAAGTTAATATTTAACGATTTCCCTGGTGTTGTTGTGTGTCTTGCCCCTCATCTTTGCAGGGGCTTTTTTCCTTATCTCGCCCAGCTCGGTTTGTTCAAGATGTGATCCTGCCAGTCCACCACTTCACTTTCCCGCACCGCAATATGTCGTACCGTAATACGCTCACCGTGCATCGCAGCTTTAGAACCGCTGACCAGCGGGTGCCACGCAAACAGCGGCTTGCCTTCACCAATCAAACGGTATGCGCAGGTCGGTGGTAGCCAATCGAAGGTGGTAAGGTTTTCACGCGTCAGTTTGATGCAGTCCTCTTCCAGCTCAAAGCGGCGCTCATAGTTGCGGCACTGGCACGACTTAATATTCAGCTGGTTACAGGCTACGTTGGTGAAATAAATCTCGTCGGTATCTTCGTCGATCAGCTTATTCAGACAGCATTGCCCACAACCGTCGCACAGCGATTCCCACTCTTGTTCTGACATTTCCGCCAGCGTTTTTTGTTGCCAAAAAGGGGTTTGTGACATGTTCGCGTCCGGTATAGGTAAATGAATAGATAACCTGCAAGCAGGTTTTGAGGGTGCACTATATAGATATCCCAGCCAAATGGAAAGGCTGAAAACACAATATAATCATAGCGATAACAATATGTTCGCTTAAAAAAAAACGCTATTTAAAACAACGGTATTCAACATTTTCGGCCAGTATTATCAGGCCGTTACCCTTGATACTTAAAGGGATAAAACACACCAGGCATATCGTCTAATTATACGTACAAAACTCAGGTCTATCATCCTTTCGTTTCCCCCTCATCCATATCCCTGTTCATCATTATTCACGGGTAAGATTCATCTCATAAAGCACATTTTGCCGCCAAGAAGCGCATATCCCTGCTATGTTTAATGTTCGCCTTTTGAATGAAGATAAGGAACCAAGTATGTTTGGGAAAGCAGAAGACAAAGTAAATGAAGCTGCCGGCGCCGTTGAAGAAGCTTTTGGTAAAGCAACGGACTCACCGGATCATCAAGTCAAAGGCGCAGCCCGCAAATATGCCTCTCAGGCCAGTTACGCGGCTCGAGATGCTGCCGATACGGTGCGGACTCAGGTTGAATCTAACCCACTGGCCGGCGTAGCTATCGCCGCCGCCGTCGGGATTGTTTTCGGTTTCTTGCTGGGCCGTAAATAAGCGTTTTGACCTATCGTCACCGAAAAAAAAGGCCCTGCGGGGCCTTTTTTATTGCGTTTTACCCAGGTTTCAAATCACGCGTGTGGTCAGTGATTTACCGTTGAGGGTGACTTTCAGCATGTCGCCAGAGCTCATCGGGCCGACGCCCTGCGGCGTGCCGGTAAGGATAATGTCGCCTGCGCGCAACGTGAAAAAGCGGCTCATATAGCTGATCAGCGGCAGGATCGGCGTGATCATGTCGCGAGTATTGCCTTGTTGTCGCACCTGGTCATTGACCGTCAGGGACAGCTCCGCATTTTGCGGATCGCCAAACTCCGCTACCGGTATAAACCCGGATATTGGGCAAGAACCGTCGAAACCCTTGGCTTTTTCCCAAGGCTGTCCCGCCTTCTTGAAGCCCGCCTGCAGTTCCCGCAGCGTCAGATCAAGCGCAACACCGTATCCGGCGATGGCACGCGCCACGCGATCTTCATTAGCCTGCTTTAGCGGCGTACCGATCAGCACAGCCAGCTCCACTTCATGATGTACCGAACCAAACTCTTTGGGGATCGCCACCGGCTGGCGAATATCGCACAGCGCCGTTTCAGGCTTGATAAACACTACCGGCTCTGCCGAGGTTGCACTGCCCATTTCCTTGATGTGATCGGCGTAATTACTGCCGACGCAAACCACTTTATTTACCGGAAAATCAAGTAATGAACCCTGCCAGTCTCTATGTTGATACATACCGCCTCTCCCTACAATCATGTAGGGGCTTAGCATGCTAAGCCCGTTATTCCACGCGCTGGTGGAGGCACCGCAGCCTTTTTCTATTGCCCGATACCGTCAGCCATCATACCCACACCGATCGCAAAATAGTAAGAGCGATTCCAGTGCATAATCGTGCGGAAATTATCATAAACCAGGAATGCCCGGCCCTGCATGTCATCCGGTGTGATCAGCCAACTGCGCAGGCTGGAATGCGGCAGCGCTGAACCATCCGGACGCCGCACCCCGCGTTTTTGCCATTCATTGACGCTGCGCGCCTGGCTATCCTTTAGCCCCACAGCCTCGGTGCTGAATCCGGCAGGCAACCTGACCTCTCTGCCCCAACCCACACCACGCTGCCAGCCTTCGCTCGACAGATAGCGGGCCGTAGAGGCAAAGACATCGTCAACGTTGTTCCAGATATCAATGCGGCCATCACCGTCGCCGTCCGCAGCATAGTTAAGGAACGACGTCGGCATAAATTGGCATTGCCCCATGGCACCGGCCCAGGAGCCTTTCAACTGCTCGCGGCTGACATGACCCTGCTCGAGGATTTGCAGCGCCGCCATCAGCTGTTGACTGAAGAACGCCTCGCGTCGCCCTTCAAAAGCCAAGGTGGCGAGCGCAGATATCACATCTTCACGCCCCTGGATTTTGCCGAAGGCGCTTTCCATGCCCCACAGTGCCACGACATAACGTCCCGGCACGCCGTAGTGCGCGGTGAGCCGCGAAAGCTTAGGATGATACTGCTGATATAGCGCACGGCCTTGTGCGATCTTGGCGGGTGGCAATACGCGTTTGAGGTAGTCGTCCAGCGTGATTTTCTTTTCCGGCTGATTACGGTCAGCCTTGATCACCCGATCGACAAAATGCACGTCGGTGAAAGCACTGTCGACAATCGCCGGGCTGATGCCCTGCGCCAGCGCCTGGCGCTTTAACTGTTCAACGTAGGCCGGGAACTGCGCAGGATCGCGACCCGTTTCAGAGAGTCGGCTCTGAGCCGCAGGAGTAGCTGTGCCCGACGAAGCTTCCGACGCCGATGTGGCCCCTTGCGCCATCGCCTGTTGGCCGACTGTGCATCCTAACGTCAACAGCGTCGATAGCAGGGTTATTGCCGACAATCTCATCACGCGGCTCCTTTATCAGTTTTGAGCGCTTCCAGCCTCTCCTACATCTTCGCAGGTTATTTTTTGTCGCCAGACAAATGCTGGTTTAATAAATTTTCCAACGGCGGGGGGACCTGAAGATAAAACCCTTCTTCTTTCAGGGCTTCTTTCACTTTCTCAATATCCGCCGAGGCTAACTTTTCCCGCCCTTCAAGGGAAAGCACCATTGCCAATTGCGGCGTACCGAAACTTTTCATCAGATCTTCCGGCACACGGGAGAAATCGTCTTTTTTTTCGACATAAAGATAAGTTTGATCGCGTTTAGAACTTCTATAGATCACACAAAGCATGTTTTTAACTCTATTTAATTGGGGCAGCGTCTTGCCTGGATATAACTCTGACTATAACATGCTTATAGTACTTCGGAATATCGCACCCCGATTGGTATTCCGGGGATTTAAAGTTGCTGAGACTGAGTCAGGATAGATGTCACAATCGCCAATTGAGCTAAAAGGCAGCAGTTTTACCCTATCGGTTGTTCATTTGCATAATTCGGAACCCGAGGTAATACGTCAGGCGTTACTGGAAAAAGTAGAGCAAGCGCCCGCTTTTTTGAAAAACGCCCCTGTTGTTATCAACGTTGCAACGCTGAACGGCGACGCAAACTGGAAAGAACTTCAACAGGCTGTCACGGCAGCAGGTCTGCGCGTTGTGGGTATCAGCGGTTGCAGAGATGAGCGGCAGAAACGCGCAATAACCCGTGCCGGGCTGCCGTTGCTGAACGAAGGCAAAGGCCAAAAGATGGCCACTCCGGAACCGGCGCCTGCGCCAGCCCCGGTAGTGGATCCCAACGCCCCCGCCAAGACGCGCATCATCAGTACCCCTGTCCGTTCCGGCCAACAAATTTATGCCCGCAACAGCGATCTGATAGTGACCAGCAGCGTTAGCGCCGGCGCTGAATTAATTGCCGATGGCAACATTCACGTCTACGGCATGATGCGCGGTCGTGCGCTGGCCGGTGCATCAGGTGATACACAGTGCCAGATTTTTTGCACGCACCTGGGTGCTGAGCTAGTCTCTATCGCAGGGCAGTACTGGTTGAGCGACCAAATCCCGTCCGACTATGTCGGGCAGGCAGTACGACTCAGCCTGTTGGATAACGCTTTAACCATACAACCTTTAAATTAAGCCCTTTTGACAAGGAATCCATTTCATGGCACGCATTATTGTTGTTACATCGGGTAAAGGGGGCGTTGGCAAGACCACTTCAAGCGCGGCCATCGCTACCGGTTTAGCCCAAAAAGGAAAGAAAACCGTAGTGATCGATTTCGATATCGGCCTGCGTAATCTTGACCTGATCATGGGCTGCGAACGCCGGGTTGTTTACGATTTCGTTAACGTGATTCAGGGTGATGCCACACTGAATCAGGCGTTGATCAAAGACAAGCGCACCGAAAATCTGTTTATCCTGCCAGCTTCGCAAACGCGTGACAAAGACGCGTTAACCCGCGAAGGCGTTGAGAAGATCCTCAACGACCTGGGCGAAATGGATTTTGATTTTGTGGTTTGTGACTCTCCGGCGGGCATCGAAACCGGCGCACTGATGGCGCTGTATTTTGCTGATGAAGCCATCATCACCACCAACCCGGAAGTCTCCTCAGTACGTGACTCTGACCGTATTCTGGGCATTTTGTCTTCCAAATCTCGCCGTGCCGAGAGAGGCGAATCGCCAATCAAGGAACACCTGCTGCTGACCCGCTACAACCCAGGTCGCGTCAGCCGTGGCGACATGCTGAGCATGGAAGACGTGCTGGAAATTCTGCGCATTCCATTGGTCGGCGTTATCCCGGAAGACCAATCCGTACTGCGCGCATCCAACCAGGGTGAACCGGTGATCCTCGACGCCGAGTCGGATGCCGGCAAAGCCTATGACGATACCGTTAGCCGCCTGTTAGGGGAAGAACGCCCCTTCCGCTTCATTGAAGAAGAGAAGAAGGGTTTCCTGAAACGCCTTTTTGGGGGATAAACCATGGCATTACTAGACTTCTTTCTGTCCCGCAAAAAGCAGACAGCCAATATAGCCAAGGAACGGCTGCAGATTATCGTCGCAGAGCGTCGTCGCGGGGACAGTGAGCCCCCGTATCTGCCTGATTTGAAACGCGATATTCTGGCGGTAATTTGCAAATATATTCAAATCGACCCTGAAATGCTGCACGTGCAGTTTGAGCAGAAAGGGGATGATATTTCGGTACTCGAACTCAACGTGACATTACCGGAATCGGAAGAAGTAACTAAATGAGTGTGACGCACTAATTACCCCCTGTATATTTTCTTGCAGGGGGTAACTGTATGCATAACCAGTTATTGAGATAAAAAACGCCTAATAATCGTTTTTAGCCTTTGGGATTAATCTCAATTAATCTTGCGTCACTGTTGTTTAAAGTAAATGCTGTCGGTAAGTGTTGTTATGGTTATTTCTAATAAATAATCGGAGCAGCGTTTCCTTACCCTGCCCCAAGTTTTACCACTCGATTAATAATCCTTCAAAATAGCCTGCAGTGGCGCCGCCAATAAATCACCGCGCCAACCGCTGATTAATTCTGGCAGGCTGTCAGCACCCTTCAATTTCCAATGCCAATTCAGCAGTTGGTTAATCTGTCGGCGCGATGCCAGTAATTCACTGCTCAACCCGCTTTGCTCACTGACAATGACGATCGCCGCCTTGATATCCTTGAACACTTTCTTGTAGCCCGGCTGATCGATCAGGTTCGACAGCGGTGCTGGCAGTGCAGCCTCATCCAGCTCATTAGCCTCTGCCACCAGCGCCAACAGCGTTTTACCGTGATAACGAATTTCCGGACCGCTCAGGCCCAGAGAGTCCAATTCCCCCAGCGATGTCGGCATATGTCGCGCCACCTGCCAAAGGTTTTCCTCACGTACCACGAAGTTTACCGCCAGATCGCGCTCACGCGCCTGACGCAGGCGCCATTCAGCCAGCTTCTGCAAGCAGCCCAACTGACGCGGACGCAGTTGCCAGGCATTGGTGATTTCACGGTAGGCCAATTCTGGCGCCAGCGTCTCGCTACGGCGTTGGCATAGCAACAGGCATTCATTATTAGCGGCAGCCGTCCAACCGGCCTCTTCAGTTTCCTGAACCAGGCGTTTGGCCATCGGCAGCAGATAGAACACGTCAGCCGCCGCATAGACGCACTGTTTTTCCGTCAGCGGACGCGCCAGCCAGTCGGTGCGGGCTTCGCTTTTATCCAACTCCACCTGCATATACTCCGCCACCAGGGTCGCAAAACCGCAAGACAGCGGTCGACCGGTGAAGGCCGCCAGAATTTGGGTGTCCACCATCGGAGTCGGCAGCGTTTTGAACGCGTTGAGGAACACTTCCAGATCCTCACTGCCGGCGTGCAGGAACTTCACAATCTGAGTATTACTCAGCAGCTCGATAAACGGCTGCCATTGCTTGATTGGCAGGGGGTCAATCAGGGAGAGTTGTTCACCGTCGTATAACTGAATCAGGCCTAACTGCGGATAATAGGTGCGCGTTCTGACAAATTCGGTGTCCAGCGCTATCTGGGCATGCTTTTTCGCCTGCTCGCAGACCTGCTGCAATCCGGCATCGGTAGTGATCAACTGATAGTTCAAAACGTCATTCTCTTGGTCGCTTTTATGATTCAAACACAACAACGCCGGCATTCACCGGCGTTGTTGATCTGTAAGGCGTGGATGATAACCTAGGCGGCATCGGCCGCTGCAGGTTTTTTCTGCTCATCACGCAGTTCTCGCCGCAAAATTTTACCGACGTTAGACTTCGGCAACTCGTCACGGAACTCAACAATTTTAGGCACTTTATACCCGGTAAGCTGCCGACGACAATGGGTCAACAGTTCTTCTTTGGTCAGCGAAGCGTCTTTCTTCACCACGCAAATTTTAACCGTCTCACCGGTTACCTCATTCGGCACGCCAATCGCCGCGCATTCCAATACTTTCGGATGCTGACTGACCACGTCTTCAATCTCGTTCGGGTATACGTTAAACCCGGAAACCAGGATCATGTCCTTCTTCCGGTCGACGACGCGGACAAAGCCCATATCGTCCACTGTAACGATATCGCCGGTCGCGAGCCAGCCATCTTTCAATACTTCATCGGTGGCATCCGGCCGCTGCCAGTAGCCTAACATAACTTGCGGTCCTTTGACCCACAGTTCACCCGGCTCACCAACCGGCACGTCCTGACCGTTATCGTCCACCAGTCGAATATCCGTCGAGGGTACAGGCAAACCGATACTGCCGCTGTAGTGTTTCAGATCGTAAGGGTTACCGGAGACCAGCGGCGCGCATTCCGTCAGGCCGTATCCTTCCAGCAAGTGCTTACCGGTGGTTTTCTCCCACTTGTCCGCCACCGATTTCTGTACTGACATGCCGCCGCCGACGGAAAAACGCAGCGTGGAGAAATCCAGCTTGTGGAAGTCCTCGTTGTTCAATAGCGCATTGAACAGGGTGTTCACCCCACTCATGGCGGTGAACGGATATTTACCCAGCTCTTTCACCAGCCCCGGAATGTCGCGTGGGTTGGTGATCAGCAAATTGCGCCCACCCAAATCGATAAACAGCAGGCAGTTCACCGTCAGCGCGAAAATGTGATACAGCGGCAGCGCCGTTACCACCAACTCCTGCCCTTCACGAAACAGCGGCAAATAGGCAGCTTTAGCCTGCTCCAGGTTAGCCTGCATGTTACGGTGCGTCAGCATAGCGCCTTTGGCCACGCCGGTAGTCCCACCGGTATATTGCAGGAACGCCAGATCGGTGTTGATAATATCGGGTTTAACATACTGTTGGCGACGCCCGCGCTGGAGCGCACTGCGAAAAGAAACGGCCGCCGGCAAATGGTATTTCGGCACCAGCCGCTTGATGTATTTGACGACGAAGTTAACCAGCGTGCCTTTGGCCGCGGAGAGCTGATCGCCCATACGCGTCAGGATCACATGCTTGACCTGGGTGTTAAACACCACTTTTTCCAGCGTGTGAGCAAAGTTGGAGACGATCACAATGGCACTTGCGCCACTGTCGTTCAGTTGATGTTCCAATTCACGTGGCGTATACAGCGGGTTAACGTTCACCACCACCATACCCGCACGTAAGATACCAAACAGCGCGATGGGATACTGCAACAGGTTCGGCATCATCAGAGCAACGCGGTCGCCTTTCTGCAGTCCCAGCTCATTTTGCAGGTAAGCCGCGAAAGCCCGACTACGTTCTTCCAGCTTGCGGTAGGTCATCACCTCACCCATGTTAATGAAAGCCGGTTGATCTGCGTAGCGCTGAACCGCATTTTCAAACATTTCGACCAAAGATGAATAACGATCGGCGTCGATCTCTGCCGGAACATCCGCCGGGTAACGTTTTAACCAGACCTTATCCAAGGTATTACTCCTGAAATTATTATTCATTATCATCATCGCAGCCCCCAAATATGCAGCCAAACCATAACAATATTTTAACTCAGCAGACCAGTTTGAGTTTTAAACAATATTCAGGTTGCGATGTACGTCACTAATTGGCGGTCATTCCCTACGCCAAAAGAATAAGGCGGCCGGAGCCGCCCTATTAAAATTTAACAACAAGCAAGCATTACTCGGTAACGATGGTTTGCACCTGCACTGGGCCAGGGTTGTACCAGCCATACCCCACGCCCCAACCGGGGCCCCAGGTACCGCTACGCCAGCCCCAGGGGCCCATCGGCGCCGGTGGCATCATCACCTGCTGAGACAGATGCCAGCGTTTGTAGCCAGTGGCATTCATGGTAACAAATTTGTACGGTGTCATGCCGATCTTGCCGTCTTTCACGCCGGTGATTGGCCCAACTACCGTCACTAACTGGCCCTTAAAATCAACCGGTTCCAGGAAGCCATTAACCGAGGCTATCAGACGACCCCGTGACGGCTCACCCAATATCGGCCGGGCGCCGGAATCGAGCGGCACGGCCGCAATTTCCAGTAGCGTGCGCCCCTGCTCATTGGCAACGTTCACAACGGTACCGCCAAAGCGAGCTTCAGCCCCGACAAACAGGTTCGGCGCATTCTGTACCGAAGACAGCTGCTGCACCGGCGTTGCCGTGCTGCCTTTAATCGCATCAGGCACGGTTACGCAACCTGACAGCGCCAGCACGCTGCCGGCAATAGCCAGCAGCGACATTTTTTTACAAACAGTGCGGGTTAACATCGTCGCAATCTCCTGAAATGGCTGTAACTTTGACATCAATTCACGGAGCAAGTTGCAGATCATTCCTATCCCTATTGCCGCCAAAGCACAATAGGTTGCGGCTATTCGCGGCCCGGCAATTTTTTCCAGGTGACTTCATTACGCAAATAGGTCGGCTCGGCGTGTTCTACCGCCACCGCCAAACCCTGTTGCCAGGCATGCAGCGCCAACGGCAGCATATCTTCCGCCTGCGGTAACAGCATTTGCCCATCGCTCAGGGTTAACGTGGAACCGGCAACCAAATCCGGGTAGGTTTGCCAGCCGGTGCCGACATGCGCCCAGTGGCCTTGCAGACCTTGCGCGCGCACCAGCGCCTGCGCCGGGGTAAGTACCGCTTCACCTTCACTTTCAAGCCAGTTACCGTCTTGCTGACGTTCAAACTGACCCCAGTAGACTTCGCCCATACGCGCATCTATCGCCGACAGCACACGCTCAGCCCCGGTGAGTCGCCAGGCGCCCTGCGCCATGGTTTGCAGCGTGGAAACGCCCAGCAAGGGCAAGTCGGCGCCCAGCGCCAAGCCCTGAGCAATGCCAATGCCGATACGCACGCCGGTAAAGCTGCCCGGCCCGCGGCCAAAAGCCAGCGCATCGAGCTGGCCAAGGGTGACCCCGGATTCCGCCAGTACCTGCTGCACCATAGGTAAAATACGTTGCGTATGCTCACGTGGGCACAGCTCAAACAGGGCGTGGATTTCGCCTTGATTCCAGATAGCAACGGAACAGGCTTCCGTCGCTGTATCGATCGCTAAAATTCGCGTGGACATGCCAACCTCAGGCGGGAAAAAAACAGGGTTTTTCATACAGGGCGCGCATTGTAGCACAGCCCTGGGGTCACGCCTATCCGCTAGCGATCTGCCTGCAGGAAGGCAATCGCCTGGGCGATATCGCGGGTACGCGGCGTCGGCGGCAGGCTATTGAGGAAAACTTCGCCATAGGGGCGCATCACCAACCGATTGTCGCAAATCACCAGCACGCCGCGATCGTCGGTATCGCGGATCAGGCGTCCAACCCCCTGTTTCAGGGTAATGACCGCGTCCGGAAGTTGCACATCGTTAAACGGATCGCCACCACGTAATCGGCAGTCTTCAATCCGTGCTTTCAACAGCGGATCATCGGGTGAGGTAAACGGCAGTTTGTCGATAATCACGCACGACAATGCATCACCGCGTACATCTACCCCCTCCCAGAAGCTGCTGGTCGCCACCAACAGGGCATTGCCGGCCTCGACAAACTGAGCCAGCAACTGGCCCTTGCTGGTTTCCCCTTGCAACAACACCGGCAACGTCATGGTGGCACGGAACTCTTCCGCCAGTTCGCGCATCATCTGGTGCGAAGTACAAAGGAAGAAGCAGCGGCCGTTATTGGCTTCAATCAGCGGCCGTAGCATGCGTGCCAATTGCCGCGCGCCGCCAGGCTGGTTTGGTGAGGGTAAAAAGCGTGGTACGCACAGCAAGGCCTGTTTGGCGTAATCGAATGGGCTGGCCAGCAGCAGCGTTTTGGCCTTATTCAACCCCAGACGCTCGGTAAAGTGGCCCATCTGCTCGTTAACTGACAGCGTTGCCGAGGTGAAAATCCAGCTGCCCGGTTTTTCATCCAGCAACTCACGGAAACGATCGGCCACCGTCAGCGGCGTCAACGCCAGTACAAAGTGACGCGAGTTGCACTCATACCAATAGCTGAACCCCGGTTCATTGACCTCTTTCAAGCGTTTGAGACGGGCACGATATAACGTAGCGCGTTCAAAAGCCGCGTCCAACAAGGCCGAACGGCCAAGGGAAAGTTTGACCACGTCATAACACAGCTCCAGCGCATCATCGAGCAGCAGCAAGGCGCGTTGTACATTGGGCTGGCTCAGCACCTCGCGCAGGTTGCCGCGAAACCCCGGTTCTCCCAGCATCAAACGAAAATCCTGCGTGCTTTGGCTGAGGCGGTCGGCGCTTTTTTGCAGCTGTGCGGCATCGCGCACTTCGGTGCGATAGGCAATGGAAATGTCTTTGGCCAGGTCCAGCAGTTGACGGCTGGTCAGTTGCTTACCGAAATACTGGCTGGCGATATCGGGGATCTGATGCGCTTCATCGAAGATCATCACATCGGCCTCAGGGATCAGTTCGGCAAAGCCGCCCTCCTTCACCACCATATCGGCCAGGAACAGATGGTGGTTCACCACCACCACATCGGCATCCATCGCACGACGACGCGCTTTGACCACAAAGCAATCTTTATACAAAGGGCAATCGCTGCCCAGGCAGTTGTCGTTAGTGCTGGTCACCAGCGGCCAAACGAAGCTGTCTTCCGCCACGTCGCTGCAACTGCTGATGTCGCCCTCTTTGGTCATGGACGACCATTTGCGCAGATGGACCAGATCGATCAGCGTTTGCCCGGCCAACTCGCCGCCAGCCATCGACTGTTGCTCCAGACGTTCCAGACACAGGTAATTGGAGCGCCCTTTCAGCAGCGCCATCTTGCCTTTGTACTTCAGTGCCTTGGCCACGGTGGGCAAATCGCGTACATAAAGCTGATCCTGCAACGCTTTTGAGCCGGTGGAAATAATCACTTTGCGATCGGCCCGCAGTGCCGGCACCAGATAGGCGTAGGTTTTGCCGGTACCGGTGCCCGCTTCGACCACCAGTTCCTGCTTGAAATTAATGGCTTCGGTGACCGCTTCCGCCATCTGCCGCTGTGCTTCACGCGGTTTGAAACCCTTGATTGCCTGCGCCAGGGCGCCGTCTGTTGCGAAATCGTCTGCCACGCTATCTCTCTGCCGATGTAATTCAGCGTTAATTATGCCTATCCTGCCGCACGGCTACCACCGACTTTATCGTCACACATTTCTGCCGATGGCTGTGTTACCCTTAACGCGATGATGATATGGAGATAATTGAATGAATATTGAACGAATTGATCCAGACAAACGTTGGTCCGAAGCCGTCGTTCACAACGACACCGTCTATTACACCAGCGTGCCGGAAAACCTGGATGATGACGCTACTGCCCAGACCGCGAACGCCCTGGCAGCAATTGACGTGATCCTGGCGCGCGTTGGGTCAGATAAAAGCCGGGTGCTGGACGCCACCATTTTTCTGGCCGACGATGCCGATTTTGCTGCCATGAACGCCGCCTGGGATGCCTGGGTAGTTGCGGGTAGCGCGCCGGTGCGCTGCACCGTGCAAGCCAAATTGATGAATCCGAAGTACAAGGTCGAAATCAAAATTATTGCTGCGGTATAAACGAAAAAACCGCAGACGATAACGCCTGCGGTTTTATTTTTATCTGCTGCTTAAGCCAGCTTGATGATCACCATACCTGCCAGCAACAACACCAAACCAATCCAGCCTTTGGCATTCAGGCGCTGACCGAACAGGATCCAGCCGGCGGCGATTGTCGCGGCAATACCGAAACCACCCCACAATGCATAAGCCACCGACAGGTCTATCCCCTTCACCGCCTGTGCCAGAGCACTGAACGCCCCCAGCACCGACAGCAATGACAGCAGGCCTAACCAGATTTTACGGAAACCGTCTGACATCTTCAGGAAGATGTTGGCGACAATTTCCAACACAATCGCCAGTCCCAAGAACCCAATGTGGTACAACTCAAGCTGTTGCATGGTTGTCACCTCGCGGGCTGGCCTGTTTTCGTGGTTTGCGGGTACCGGACTTCACCAACAAGATCCCGGCGATCAACGTCACCAGACCCAGCACCTTCAAGGTCGAGATGGGCTCATCGAACCACAATACGCTGAACAAGGTAATAAACAGGATACCGATCCCTTCCCACAGCGCGTAAGCAACGCCAAGGGCAACGCGTTTAATCGCCAATGACAGCATGACGTATGATGCAGTGATCATCACATACATCACAATGTGACCGGTCATGCCGCCGCTCACGCTGGCGTATTTCATGGACAGGGTACCGATAATTTCGGCCACGATGGCCAAGCCTAAAAAGATCCAATAAATCATAATTTCTCTCCCAAACGGCGAATAACGCACGCTAAGGCATATTTATCCCGATTTATCTCGTCAGACAGGCGCAACGAGGCGCTGACGACGCAGAGATCCCTGGGGATAAACTGACCCAAACGTAATAAAGAAGTTTGCCCGGCTACGCGGAATGACGGAGGACTGAGCCTGTCACCAGCACCGGTTAAGGGAGAAAGACGCTATAGCTCGCTGCACCAGTGATGCTCACTGGCAAGGATGGCAGACAGGAAAAGCTGGCAAGTAGAGGTTCTGAGGGTAATTCCATTAGTTGTCATCATAATTATTCTCTATTCTCAGCCGCACATTATCTTGTTACACGGAGTGCGATTTGCCCAATATCCTCATCAAGTAAAATTTTCAACTGCGATAGTTGTACCATAGCCAAAAAAAGAAAGCAAACCGCCGTTTTCACAAAAACGAATAAAAAAAAGTTTAAAAATAAGAAAGTTAAGTAATTTAAAAATAAAAAAAGGCTCAACACGTCGTTGAGCCTTCGCTTAGCGTGGTGCGGGCAAATAATCGTCAAACCCAGACGCGGCGCGGGTTAGACCGCAGCGCCGCTGACCGCGGTACGTGCCAGTTCGGTGATGCGAGCGTAGTCGCCCTTTTCCAACGCATCGGCCGGAACCAACCAGGAACCGCCGATACACAACACGCTTTTCAGCGCCAGGTAATCACGGTAGTTGTTTGGCGTGATGCCCCCGGTCGGGCAAAAACGCACCTGCGGGAATGGGCCGCCGATCGCCTGTAATGCCTTCACGCCACCGTTGGCTTCCGCCGGGAAGAATTTGAACTCACGCAGCCCGTGATCCATACCCAGCATCAGCTCTGAAACAGTGCTAATACCCGGAATCAATGGAATCGTGCCTGCGGTTGCGGCCTTCAACAGCGCGTCCGTCAGGCCGGGGCTGATAGCGAATTGCGCACCGGCCTCGGTCACTGCCTGCAACTGCTGCGGGTTAATCACCGTACCGGCACCGATAATTGCCTCCGGCACCTCTGCCGCGATAGCGCGGATTGCCTCCATGGCGCAGTCGGTGCGCAATGTGACTTCCAGCACGCGCACACCACCGGCTACCAGCGCCTTGGCCAGCGGCACCGCATGTTCCAGCTTGTTGATCACTATCACCGGAACCACCGGGCCTGCGGTCAGGATCTGTTCTGCGCTGGTTTTCCAGTTTTTCATCGTTACTTCTCCATTACTTACGGGTTATCAATGGCACGCCCCTGCCACAGGGCCCCACGCATTAAAGCGCAGGCGTCCGGCCGTACCCCAAGTGATGTTGCGCCCCGGTACTGCGGGCAAAAAAATGCCGGCAGATAAGCTGCCGGCAGGGTGATTACTCGAACTCGTTCCAGGAACGGCCGTCACGGGTGATCATCGCCACTGAAGCGACCGGGCCCCAGGTGCCGGATTGGTACGGCTTAGGTGCCTCGTTATCCGCTTTCCACGCGTCCATAATGGAGTCAACCCACTTCCAGGCTTCTTCCACTTCGTCGCGGCGCACGAACAGCGCCTGGATGCCACGCATGGTTTCCAGCAACAGACGCTCATAGGCGTCAGCCACATGCTCCTGGTTGAAGGTTTCGGAGAAACTCAGATCCAGCTTGGTGGTTTGCAGACGGTGCTTGTGATCCAGACCCGGCACCTTGTTCAACACCTGAATTTCGATGCCTTCATCCGGCTGCAGACGAATGGTCAGTTTGTTCTGCGGCAACTGCTGGTAAGAATCGCTGAACAGGTTCAACGGCGGGTTCTTGAAGTAGACCACCACTTCAGAACATTTGGTCGGCAGACGCTTACCGGTACGCAGGTAGAATGGCACGCCGGCCCACTGCCAGTTGTCGATATCAACGCGGATTGAGACGAAGGTTTCAGTATTGCTGCTTTTATTCGCCCCTTCCTCTTCCAGATAACCCGGCACCTTTTTGCCCTGCACGAAGCCAGCAGTGTACTGACCACGCACCGTGGTTTCACGTACATTGGTCTGATCGATGCGGCGCAGTGAACGCAGTACCTTCACTTTCTCGTCGCGAATACGGTCAGTCGTCAGGTCCGCCGGTGGCGACATGGCAATCATGGTCAGGATTTGCAACAGGTGGTTCTGGATCATGTCGCGCATCTGACCGGCCTGGTCAAAGTAGCCCCAGCGCCCTTCAATACCCACCTCTTCCGCTACGGTGATCTGTACGGAGTCGATGGTGCGGTTATCCCAGTTGGAGGCGAACAACGAGTTGGCGAAGCGCAGCGCCAGCAGGTTCAGTACCGTCTCTTTGCCGAGATAATGGTCGATACGATAAACCTGGCTCTCGTTGAAATATTCCGCGACCTGATCGTTGATCACGCGTGAAGAAGCCAGATCGGTGCCTAGCGGTTTTTCCATTACCACGCGCGCCGGCTCGTGGTTCAACTTGGCTTCGCCCAACCCTTTGCAAATCGCGCCAAAGGTGCTTGGTGGCATGGCAAAGTAGTTAATAGTGGTGCGATGTTTCTGGTCCAGCATTTTACCCAATTTGGTAAAATTCTTGCTGTCGTTCACATCCAGGTTGCAGAAATCCAGGCGCGCACTCAGCGTCGCCCAGAGCTCGTCATCCAGTTTTTCTTTCATAAAGGTGCCAAGCGCTTCCTTGACCACCTTGATATAGGCTTCTTTATCCCACTCGGCACGGCCGACGCCGATGATGCGGGTATCCGGATGGATATGACCGGCTTTCTCTAACTGGTACAGGGAAGGCAACAGCTTACGACGCGCCAAATCGCCTTTCGCGCCGAAAATAACCAGGTCACACGCCTGGGCTGTAGAGGTTACCGCCATGTTCATCTCCTCGTTGCAGGATATTTGTAATTTTCTTACATTACTAATGTACTCTCTTTGACTACGGCCAGTAAACCCGGATCAAAAGTAGAAAAAAAGCCCCAGAAAATGCAGTGTTAAGTGCTACCGACTCTAAACGTAGGTGCCCGAGCCAAAAACTGTAATTTTCTGTCTTTTTTGATGCTCTTTTACCATTATGAAAGTTAGACACAGGTCATGTTCTGATGAAAAAAGCCTGCATACCCTCTGTCGACACTGCCAACGGTTACCAGCACGTAGTATATTTCCATTAAACCGGCATTGATTTCTCCTTTGATTGAAATCGACATACCCTATGGATTTCAAGTTATAGCAACTGCCATCACCCCGCTGTAGCTTGAAATGCGACGGGTATAAACCATGAGTGACCCTCGTTATATGAATACGCTGGAAAAAATCCAGAGTCATCTGGAGCTGCTGAGCAAATCTGAACGGAAAGTCGCTGAGGTGATCCTGGCCTCCCCGCAGACCGCCATCCACTCCAGTATCGCGACGCTGGCCAGAATGGCAGACGTCAGCGAACCCACCGTCAACCGTTTTTGTCGCCGTCTCGATACCAAAGGCTTCCCCGATTTCAAACTGCATCTTGCCCAAAGCCTGGCCAATGGCACTCCGTACGTAAACCGTAACGTGGAGGAAGATGACAGCGTCGATGCCTATACCGGTAAAATATTCGAATCGGTGATGGCCAGTCTGGATACAGTAAAGGCAAATTTGGATATTGCCGCAATCAATCGTGCGGTTGATCTACTTACCCAGGCAAAAAAAATCTCTTTCTTCGGTTTGGGGGCCTCTGCGGCGGTCGCTCACGACGCGATGAACAAATTTTTTCGCTTTAATATCCCGGTGGTCTACTTCGACGATATCGTCATGCAACGTATGGGCTGCATGAATTCCAGCGAAGGGGACGTAGTGGTGTTAATCTCCCACACCGGTCGTACCAAAAACCTGGTGGAAATGGCGCAGCTGGCGCGTGAAAACGACGCCACGGTTATCGCCATCACCTCACGCGATACCCCTCTGGCGCACGAGGCAACCCTGGCGTTGTTGCTTGATGTTCCCGAAGATACCGACGTTTATATGCCGATGGTGTCACGAATTGCGCAATTAACGCTCATAGACGTGCTCGCCACCGGATTTACCTTGCGCAGAGGGGCCAAATTCAGAGATAACTTGAAGCGGGTCAAGGAAGCGTTGAAAGAATCGCGCTTTGATAAGGGTGTCGTTATCCCCAACAATTTCGACTCGTAACCGATGTGAAAAAACCTGTCGTTCAAGATCATCTGGACGGCGGCATTAGAGGCAGTACCCTGTTAAAACGCTCATGCGGGTAACCCAAGTGAAACATCAGTGTAGTAAAATTACATTTCACTCCAGGTTTCGTTATCCGACGTTATCGCAACACCAATAATTTGCTTCACCAGTCAACGGAGTAATACATGTCCAGACGGCTCAGAAGAACCAAAATTGTTACCACCCTGGGTCCGGCTACTGACCGCGACAATAATCTGGAAAAGATCATTGCCGCAGGCGCAAACGTAGTTCGGCTAAACTTTTCCCACGGCACGGCAGAAGATCATCAGGCTCGCGCCGACAAAGTGCGCGAAATCGCTGCCAAGTTGGGACGTCACGTCGCTATTCTGGGTGACCTGCAAGGGCCGAAAATTCGTGTTTCCACCTTTAAGGAAGGCAAAATCTTCCTTAACATCGGTGATAAATTCCTGCTCGATGCCAACATGGCCAAGGGCGAAGGCGATAAAGAAAAGGTCGGTATCGACTATAAAGGCCTGCCTGCCGACGTGGTGCCGGGCGACGTACTGCTGCTGGACGACGGCCGCGTACAGTTGAAAGTGCTCGAAGTTCAGGGCATGAAAGTCTTTACCGAAGTGACCGTTGGCGGCCCGCTGTCCAACAACAAAGGCATTAACAAACTGGGTGGCGGCCTGTCCGCAGAAGCCCTTACCGAGAAAGACAAGGCCGATATCGTCACCGCAGCAAAAATCGGCGTCGATTATCTGGCGGTTTCCTTCCCGCGCACCGGCGAAGATCTGAACTATGCCCGCCGTCTGGCGCGCGATGCTGGCTGTCACGCCAAGATCGTTTCCAAGGTTGAGCGTGCCGAAGCCGTCTGCAGCGACGAAGCCATGGATGACATCATTCTGGCCTCCGACGTAGTGATGGTTGCCCGTGGCGATCTGGGCGTCGAAATCGGCGATCCTGAGCTGGTCGGCATTCAGAAAAAGCTGATCCGCCGTGCTCGCACCCTGAACCGTGCCGTGATCACCGCGACCCAGATGATGGAGTCGATGATCACCAACCCGATGCCGACCCGCGCCGAAGTAATGGACGTGGCGAACGCCGTGCTGGATGGCACCGACGCCGTGATGCTGTCTGCCGAAACTGCCGCGGGTCAATACCCGGCCGAAACCGTAGCCGCAATGGCGCGCGTTTGCCTGGGCGCGGAGAAGATCCCAAGCATCAATGTCTCCAAGCACCGCCTGGACGTACAGTTCGACAACATTGAAGAGGCTATCGCCATGTCTTCAATGTACGCAGCCAACCACCTGAAAGGTGTTACCGCGCTGATTGCCATGACCGAATCCGGCCGTACCGCACTGATGATGTCACGCATCAGCTCCGGCCTGCCTATCTTCGCCATGTCGCGCCATGAACACACGCTGAACCTGACCGCACTCTATCGCGGCGTGACCCCGGTGTACTTCGACAGCCATAACGACGGTGTTATCGCCGCCAATGACGCGGTTAACCGCCTGCGTGATAAAGGCTTCCTGGTCTCGGGTGACCTGGTGATCGTCACCCAGGGTGACGTGATGGAAACTGTTGGCACCACCAACACCAGCCGTATTCTGCGCGTCGAGTAATCTGTCCTGCCGCCGGCCGTTAACGCGGCCGGCATTTTTTCCCGCACCGCCCTTTCCCCCTGTTAAACTCGTCTCCTGTCGCCACCATGGCAAACGGAGAGGCTTCGATGCTTCATCAACACCCACAGCAAAACCGCACGGCACAAAGTCTGGATCTGGACGGTCAGGGGCTGGAAAATCTGGACGATACCTGTCTAAAAGGCAACTCACTGCTAAAAATCAGTCTGTATAACAATCGGCTTCGGCAATTCCCACGGCAGATTTTGCAGCATGCCGATCTGCAGGTGTTGAACATCTCTTGCAACCAACTCAGCGAACTGCCAACTGAAATAGGCCTGTTGAAACAGCTGGCCATGCTCGATTGCGGCCATAACCAGGCCAACCAGATACCGGCTGGGATCGGTGAGCTGCGTGAACTGACTTATTTATACCTCAGCGATAACGCCTTTCGCGATCTGCCCCTCGAACTGGGGCGGTTACATAAACTGCGGTATTTGAATGCGACAGATAACCAACTGAGCGAATTGCCTACGGCAATCGTGCAACTCGGCGCGCTGCAGGAACTGCGGCTTTACAATAACCAGATTGCCTCGTTGCCTGAGACGTTCGGCCAGTTGACCGCCCTGCGGGAACTGCACCTGATGAATAATCGTCTGGTTGCACTACCAGAGCAAATAGCCCAACTCTCTGCGCTGAGGGTGATGGATGTGGAAAATAACGCTATCAGCCAGCTGCCAACCACTTTGGGTCGGCTGGCCAACCTGACTCACCTCAACCTCAGAACCAACCGCCTGCAACAGCTACCGACGTCTTTTGGTCAGCTTAAGGCACTAACCACGTTGGATCTGCGCGCTAACCGCCTAAGCGCCCTGCCTGACAGCCTGGCCGAGTTAACCCAGTTAGAGAGGTTGGATCTGCGCTGGAACAACTTTACCGAAATGCCTGCCGTGCTGGAGCCGCTGATTGCCCAAGGTTGTCTGGTGCATATTTGAACCGTCAGAAACAGCAAGGGCCAGTCACCCGCAGATGACTGACCCTTGCCTGACGCCAAAACTGAGCTTAGCGGTATAAATCGTCGCGTGAATAGGGTTCGATTTCCCCTTCTTTGCGCGTTTTCAGCAGCTTGAGGATCCAGGTGTACTGTTCCGGGTTGGGACCTACCAGATTCTCCACTTCTTCATTCATCCGGCGGGCAATGGTGCGATCGTCGGCCGTCGCCAGGTCGTCCATCGGCGGTCGTATATGGATATCCAGCATGCTGGTTTTACCGTCATACACCGGGAACAGCGGCACAATGGCCGCACGACAGACCTTCATCAGACGCCCGACCGCAGGCAGCGTCGCTTTATAGGTCGCAAAGAAATCCACGAATTCGCTGTGTTCTGCTCCGTGATCCTGGTCCGGCAGATAATAGCCCCAATACCCCTGACGCACAGAACTGATAAACGGCTTGATGCCGTCATTGCGCGCGTGCATGCGACCGCCGAACTTGCGACGTACGGTGTTCCACAGATAATCGACCAGTGGGTTGCTTTGGTTATGGAACATCGCCGCCATCGGCTGACCACGAGCTGCCATCAGCATCGCCGGAACATCCACCGCCCACCCGTGTGGTACCAGGAAAATCACGTTACGCCCTTCTTCACGGATTTTATCCAGCACCTCTTCACCGTGCCAGCGAACGCGCTTCAACACTTTCTCAGGTTGGGTACAGGCCAGCTCCGCCATCAAGATCATCGATTGCGGTGCGGTGGCGAACATCTCGTCGATGATATGTTCACGCTCGTTTTCGGGCAGCTCAGGCAGGCAGTACAACAGGTTGATGCGCGCACGACGTCGAGCGCCTTTTGCCACCTTGCCGGCCAGTTTACCCACGGCGCCGAGCACAGGATCGCGCAGACGTGCAGGCACCAGTGAAATACCGGCCATTAACCCGGTTCCCAGCCAAACGCCCCAGTAGCGCGGATGGTAAAAGGCTTTCTGAAATTGCGGAATGAACTCTAGGTTCGATTTTTTCTCGTTTTGCATGCACAAGCTCTTAACATAGCGGTTCGGCTAATCATAATTGCAAAGGGTGATTTTGCAATTCACAACGGCGAAGCACCAATATAAAACAACATCGGCCCGTAATCAGGCCGATGGAATCACTGGCGCGGTAACGCGCCGGGGCAAAGGGATCAATCCAGCTGCAGCTGAGGCACCACTTCTTTCACCTGCGCCAGATAATCGCTGCGATCTTTACCGCTTAGCCCTTCTGAACGCGGCAGTTTCGCCGTCAGCGGGTTGACCGCCTGCTGGTTGGTCCACATTTCGAAGTGCAGATGCGGGCCGGTTGAGCGCCCGGTGTTACCGGATAGCGCGATGCGATCACCCCGTTTCACCTTCTGGCCTGGCTTAACCAACAGCTTTTTCAGGTGCATATAACGCGTGGTGTACTGGCGACCATGGCGGATGGCCACGTAGTTGCCCGCGGCACCGCTGCGTTTGGCGATCAACACTTCACCGTCGCCCACTGCCAGCACCGGAGTACCGACCGGCATCGCGAAGTCGACGCCTTTGTGCGGCGCAATGCGCCCGGTGACCGGATTCACACGGCGTGGGTTGAAGTTTGAAGAGATGCGGAACTGCTTCATGGTTGGGAAACGCATAAAGCCGCGCGCCAGGCCCGAGCCCTGACGATCGTAGAATTTACCGTCTTCGGCACGGATGGCGTAATAGTCTTTGCCGCCGGTGCGCATACGCACACCCAGCAGCTGACTTTGTGCGCTCTTGCCGTCAAAGTGTTCGCGGGACATCAGTACCGAGAATTGATCCCCTTTGCGCAGTTTGCGGAAATCCAACTGCCACTGCAGCGCTTTGATCACCGCATTGATTTCAGCACGGCTCAGACCGGCATCGCCGGCGCTGCTGACGAAACTGCCGTTCAGCCGGCCGCTGATCACATTGTTGCGCCATTCGCCCTGCTGCGACTCCTGGGTTTCTTTGAAGTTGTTACCTACGCGGTCATAGGTGCGGGTTTCACGCCGGGAAACTTCCCAGGTCAAACGCTGCAGATCGCCGGCATCGTTCACCGTCCATGACAGCTGCTGGCCAATTTTCAGATTACGCAGATCGCGGTTTTGCGATGCCAACAACGTGACATCCGACATATCTATGCCGTATTGGGTCAGAATGCTGCTCAGCGTATCACCGGTAGAAACAACATATTCATGCACGCCATCCTCGCCGGCGACCTTCTGGTCCAGCTCATCCTGTGGGATGTCATCATCGGGGGTGGCTTGGTCGAGATCGATCGGTTCGCTGGCTTCTGGCAGCAAGGAGCGTAACTGGCTGGATTCTAACTCAATGCTTTTAACGATGGGGTTATGTTCTGGGTGATAAACAAAAGGCCGCCAGACGGCAACGGCCAATGTAACCACTGTCAGCGACCCCAGCATGACGCGGTGGGGCCGTGGCAGATTGTTATACGCCAGAGCGATAGTTCGGACTATCTGCTGCACTCGATTTTATCCTCATAATCTTTACTTCAGGCAGCTCACGTACTGGTTTGACAGCTGAGTCAGGAAGTTCCCGTAGCTGTCTTTCCCCAGTGCGATGCCGGTGCCCAGCGGGTCCAGCGTTCCAGAACGCACTTTGGTCCCTTTGGCAACGGCATTGATTACGGCCGGCCTGAATTGTGGCTCAGCAAAAACGCAGACTGCTTTCTGCTCAACCAACTGTGTTCGAATTTGGTGTAAGCGCTGTGCTCCAGGTTGGATTTCGGGATTCACGGTGAAATGGCCCAGCGGGCTCAAACCGAAATGTTTCTCAAAATAGCCGTAAGCATCATGAAAAACAAAATATCCTTTGCCTTGCACAGGCTTGAGCATGTTACCAACATTTTTGTCAGTTTGCGTCAGTAGATTCTCGAACTGGCGCAGGTTTGCGTCTAATTTGTCCTTATTCTGTGGCATAAGTTCCAATAACCTGTCGTGAATCGCGATCGCGGTCACTTTTGCCACTTCCGGAGACAGCCAAACGTGCATGTTATATTCGCCATGATGGTGCCCATCGCCCTCATCGTGATCGGCATGATTATGCGCATCCGTTGCATGATCATGGTCGTGTTCATGCTCATGATCGTCGTCTTCGCCCTTCATCAACAGCGGTTTTACTCCGCTCAGTTCGCTGATGGCCAATTGACGATTAGCCGACACCGGCGTTAGGGATTTGGTCAGAAAAGCTTCCATATCCGGGCCTACCCACACCACCAGATCGGCGGCACGCAGGCGTTGGATATCAGAAGGTCGCAAGGCGAAATCGTGCGGCGAGGCGCCATCCGGCAGCAGCACCTCGGTCGGCGTTACGCCATCGGCGATAGCGGAGGCGATAAAGCCCAGTGGGCGAATGGATGTCACTACCGCCGCAGAGGCGCTGCTCAGTGGTCCGGCCATCATCAGTGCGCTAGCCAGCAACGTGCGCTGCAGCCATTTATTTTTATGTGCCATTATCAGTAATCCCGTCGTTTTCATCAGCGAGGCGTGATATTATAACATCCGGTTAGTTCTGCAAAATGTAATCATGAGATGTCCACACTGACAACGCTAAAAAATATCTCCGTCTCCTTTGGTAACCGTAAGGTGCTGTCGAATATTTCGCTCAGCCTTCAACCGGGCCGTATTCTGACGCTGCTCGGCCCAAACGGCGCGGGCAAATCCACGCTGGTGCGCGTGGTACTCGGGCTGGTTGCGCCAACGGAAGGTACGCTGGAACGCGAACCGGGTCTGCGTATCGGTTACGTGCCGCAAAAACTGCACCTCGACGCCACCCTGCCACTCACCGTAAGCCGCTTTATGCGCCTGAAACCCGGCGTCAAGAAAGCCGATATTCTGCCCGCGCTGAAACGCGTGCACGCAGCGCACCTGCTCGATCAGCCGATGCAAAAACTCTCAGGCGGCGAGAATCAGCGCGTACTGCTCGCGCGGGCGCTGCTGAACAAACCGCAGCTGCTGGTGCTGGATGAGCCAACGCAAGGGGTTGACGTCAACGGCCAACTGGCGCTGTACGATCTTATCGACCAACTGCGCAAAGAACTGGGTTGCGCGGTTCTGATGGTCTCCCATGACCTGCATCTGGTGATGGCGAAAACCGATGAAGTGCTGTGCCTCAATCAACACATCTGCTGTTCCGGCGCACCGGAAGTGGTCTCGATGCATCCTGAATTTATCGCCATGTTCGGCAACCGCGGTGCGGAGCAATTGGCGGTCTATCGTCACCACCATAATCACCGTCACGACCTGCAAGGACGAATTGTGTTGAAGAAAACCGGGGGCCGTGAGGCATGATCGAACTGTTATTACCCGGCTGGCTGGCCGGGGTATTGTTGGCCGCCGCCGCCGGTCCATTGGGCTCCTTTGTAGTCTGGCGCCGGATGTCCTATTTCGGCGATACTCTGGCACACGCCTCTTTGCTGGGTGTGGCCTTCGGGCTGCTGCTGGACGTGAATCCTTTCTATGCGGTGATTGCCGTGACGCTGGTGCTGGCGCTGGTGCTGGTGTGGCTGGAGCGTCGTCCGCAACTTTCCGTTGACACCCTGCTCGGTATTATGGCGCACAGTGCACTGTCGTTGGGGTTGGTGGTGGTGGCGCTGATGTCCAACGTGCGGGTCGATCTGATGGCCTATCTGTTTGGCGATCTGCTGTCGGTCACCTTCACCGATATCTGGATGATTGCCATTGGGGTCAGCGTCGTGCTGTTGATCCTGTGGTGGCAGTGGCGCAACCTGCTGTCGATGACCGTCAGCCCAGAGTTGGCACATGTTGACGGGGTCAATCTGGTCCGTGCTCGTACCGTACTGATGCTGGTTACCGCCCTGACCATTGGTCTGGCGATGAAATTCGTCGGCGCGCTGATCATCACCTCACTGCTGATCATTCCGGCCGCTACCGCACGGCGCTTCGCCCGAACCCCTGAGCAAATGGCCGCCTACGCGGTGCTGGTGGGTGTGCTGGCAGTGACCGGTGGATTGGCCTTCTCGGCATTTTACGATACCCCGGCCGGCCCATCGGTGGTACTGAGTGCGGCGGTGCTGTTCGTCCTTAGCTTATCCAGGAAGCAGCAAGCCTGACCTCCCTTTCGCAGATAGCAAAAGGGCCGCAATTAGCGGCCCTTTTTAATGCGGATTACGGCGTAATATTTACTCTTCGCGCACCATGCCAAAGTGCTTATAGGCATGATTGGTGGCCATGCGCCCGCGCGGCGTGCGTTGGATGAAACCTTGCTGGATCAGAAACGGCTCGATCACGTCCTCGATAGTTTCCCTTTCCTCGCCGATCGCTGCCGCCAGGTTATCCAGGCCCACAGGGCCGCCGGTGAACTTGTCGATTATCGCCAGCAACAGTTTGCGGTCCATGTAATCGAAGCCTTCGGCGTCAACGTTCAACATATCCAGCGCCTGCATCGCCACCTCGCCATTGATCACGCCATTGGCGCGGACTTCGGCAAAATCGCGTACCCGACGCAGCAAACGGTTGGCGATACGCGGTGTACCGCGCGCACGGCGAGCCACTTCATGTGCGCCCTCGTCCGACAGATCCAGCCCCAGACAGTTAGCGCTGCGTGAAACGATGTGCTGCAGATCGGCAACCTGATAAAACTCCAGACGCTGCACAATGCCGAAGCGATCGCGCAGTGGCGAAGTCAGGGAACCGGCGCGGGTGGTTGCCCCCACCAGCGTGAACGGCGGCAAATCGAGTTTGATCGAGCGTGCTGCTGGGCCTTCACCGATCATGATATCCAGTTGATAATCTTCCATCGCCGGATACAGCACTTCTTCCACTACCGGAGACAGACGGTGGATTTCATCGATAAAAAGAACGTCGTGCGGTTCCAGGTTGGTCAGCATCGCCGCCAGATCGCCCGCCTTTTCCAGCACCGGCCCGGAGGTGGTGCGCAGGTTAACGCCCATTTCATTGGCAACGATGTTGGCCAGCGTGGTTTTCCCCAACCCGGGTGGGCCGAAGATCAGCAAATGGTCCAGAGCGTCGCCACGCTGCTTGGCAGCCTGAATAAAGATTTCCATCTGCTCGCGGACATGCGGCTGACCGACATACTCCGTCAGCAGCTTCGGCCGGATGGCGCGATCAAGAATTTCTTCTTCATTGATCGGCTCGGCAGAAATCAGGCGATCGGCTTCAATCATTCTCTACCCCTTATCGGCGCTTACAGCGCGGCACGCAGCGCGTCGCGGATCAGGGTTTCGCAATCTGCACCCGGCTTGGCGATTTTACTGACCATGCGACTGGCCTCCTGCGGTTTGTAGCCCAGCGCCACCAGCGCAGAGGCCGCTTCGGCTTCCGCATCCAGTTCGGCCGCTTTCGCCGCTGTGGCTGGAAGCGTGATTTCGCTGCTGCTGTTAAACAGATCGCCATTAAGCCCTTTGAAGCGGTCTTTCATTTCGACCACCAGGCGCTCTGCGGTTTTCTTGCCTACGCCCGGCAATTTTATCAGCGACGTGATCTCTTCACGCTCAACCGCGCTGACAAACTGCTGCGCTGACATGCCGGACAGAATGGCCAGCGCCAGCTTAGGGCCAACGCCGTTCACTTTAATCAGTTCGCGAAACAGCGCGCGCTCTTGTTTATCGTTGAAGCCATACAGCAGTTGGGCATCTTCGCGCACCACAAATTGGGTAAACACGATAGCCTCTTGCCCCAGCTCGGGCAGTTCATAAAAGCAGGTCATCGGCATATGCACTTCATAGCCCACGCCGTTTGCCTCCAGTAATACCAGTGGCGGTTGCTTTTCCAGAATATAACCTCTGAGACGACCTATCATTTACCCTCCTGCTAAATTCCTGAGCATGACCTTCTGCCATGCCGTGCTGCTAAAGCTTATAACATAAAAAAGGCTGGATGAATATCCAGCCTCGGAACTGATTAAGCGTTACTTTAAACGTCCACGCGCCAGGTTCAATCGCCCTTCGCTCATCCGCAGCACGTTTTGGCTGAGGTGACAGTGGGTAATGGCGATCGCCAGCGCATCGGCAGCATCGGCCTGGGGATTGGCCGACAGCTTAAGCAGCGAGCGCACCATATGCTGCACCTGTGCTTTTTCGGCCGCGCCGGTACCGACCACCGTTTGTTTCACCTGACGTGCCGCATACTCAAACACTTCCAAATTCTGGTTCACGGCAGCAACAATAGCCACGCCGCGCGCCTGCCCAAGTTTGAGCGCCGAATCCGGGTTTTTCGCCATAAACACCTGTTCAATAGCGAAAAAGTCTGGTTTAAACTGGGTAATGATTTCACTGACGCCCGCGTAAATCAGCTTTAAGCGCGTCGGCATGTCATCCACTACGGTACGAATACAACCGCTGGCAATATAGCTCAACTGGCGGCCCTGCTGACGAATCAGGCCGTAACCGGTGACGCGCGATCCGGGATCGATACCGAGTATGATCGTCATCCCTACACCCACCTTGCGTTAAGCATTAACTTCGCCAGGCGCTGCCACAAGACAGCGCCGTACTTCAACCCCATTACAGCGTCGCAGCAACCTCGTCGGAGATCTCACCGTTGTGGTAAACCTCCTGCACGTCGTCGCAGTCTTCCAGCATGTCGATCAGGCGCAGCAGCTTAGGCGCGGTTTCTTCATCCATATCGGCTTTGGTCGATGGGATCATGGAAACTTCTGCCGACTCGGCGGTGAAACCGGCAGCGGTCAGCGCGTCTTTCACTTCACCCAGGTTTTCCCAAGCGGTGAAGACGTCGATAACGCCATCGTCGTAGCTGACGATATCTTCAGCACCGGCTTCCAGCGCAGCTTCCATCACCACGTCTTCATCCAGGCCCGCTGCGTAAGTGATCACGCCCTTCTTGGTGAACAGGTAAGCCACGGAGCCGTCGGTGCCGAGGTTACCGCCACACTTGGTGAAGGCATGACGCACTTCCGCCACGGTACGGTTACGGTTGTCACTCAGGCACTCGATCATGACGGCAGTGCCGCCCGGACCGTAGCCTTCATAAATGATGGTTTCCATATTGGTATCATCATCACCGCCTACCCCACGCGCGATGGCACGGTTCAGGGTGTCGCGCGTCATGTTGTTGGACAGCGCCTTGTCGATCGCCGCACGCAGACGCGGGTTAGCCCCCGGATCGCCACCGCCCAGTTTCGCGGCGGTCACCAGCTCGCGAATAATTTTGGTGAAAATTTTACCGCGCTTGGAATCCTGCGCTGCTTTACGGTGCTTTGTGTTGGCCCACTTACTATGACCTGCCATAAAAAATCTCCGAAAAAAATTACTGGACTGAATTAATCACAAACTCTTCAATCGCCTGCTGATTGCTCCAGGACTTGGTCAACTTCACGGCTTCCGCCGCCTCAAGCCACTGGTAGGCGTGATGCTCGGTAATCACCGGATCGCGCTCTTCAGGCAAAGCCAGACAGAACCAGTGCTCTTTATTGCGCGTGGTTCCCGGAGCATAGCGATGTCGCAAATGGACAAAGAGTTCAAACTCCACACAGCGCTGGCAATCGAACAACGGCAGTTTCTCTGCTTCGATATCGATGCCGACTTCTTCCATGACCTCACGCCGTGCGGCATGCGGCGGCGACTCATCTTCCTCCAGGCTGCCGGTCACCGACTGCCAGAATTCGGTATCATCGCGCCGCTGTAACATCAGCACCCGACCACTGGATTTGGCATAAATCACTACCAGAATAGACTCGGGACGCTTGTAGTTCATTACTGGTTCTCTACATTTGAATCGTCAGTCGCTTTCTTTACCACGCTGATTGCCAGCTCCTGCAACGACGCCGGGTTCGCGAAGCTTGGTGCTTCGGTCATCAAGCAGGCCGCAGCGGTGGTTTTCGGGAAGGCGATCACGTCACGAATGTTGTCGGTGCCGGTCAGCAGCATCACCAGACGGTCCAGACCGAAAGCCAAACCGGCGTGCGGCGGCGTACCGTACTTCAACGCGTCCAACAGGAAACCGAATTTTTCGCGTTGCTCGTGTTCGTTAATACCCAGAATGCTGAATACCGTCTGCTGCATTTCGCTACGGTGAATACGCACGGAACCGCCACCCACTTCGTAGCCGTTAATCACCATGTCGTAGGCGTTGGCGATGGCATTGATTGGCGTGTTGGCCAGCTCTTCCGGGCTCATATCGCGCGGTGCGGTGAACGGGTGGTGCATCGCTGCCAGACCACCTTCGCCGTCTTCTTCGAACATCGGGAAGTCCACGACCCACAGCGGTGCCCAGCTGTCCAGCTTGGTCAGTTCCAAATCACGGCCCAGCTTCAGACGCAGCGCGCCCATCGCATCGGTGACAATCTTGAAGCTGTCGGCGCCGAAGAACAGAATGTCGCCGCTCTGCGCGTTGGTACGCGCCAGAATTGCTTCCAGCACTTCTGCGCTGAGGAATTTAGCAATCGGGCTCTGTACGCCTTCCATGCCGGCGGCGCGGTCATTGACCTTCAGCCAGGCCAGGCCTTTGGCACCATAGATGTTAACGAAAGCGCCGTACTCATCGATCAGCTTACGGGTCAGCTGCGCACCACCAGGTACACAGATCGCGGCAACGCGGCCTTTGGCATCGTTAGCCGGGCCGGAGAACACCTTGAATTCCACGTCCTTCACCAGATCGGCAACGTCCACCAACTCCAGTGGGTTACGCAGGTCCGGCTTGTCCGAGCCATAGCGACGCATGGCTTCTTCGAAGGTCATGACCGGGAAATCACCCAGATCTACGCCCTTCACGTCCAGCCACAGTTCACGCGCCAGTTTCTCCATCACTTCACGCACCTGATCGGCGGTCATGAAAGAGGTTTCCACGTCGATCTGGGTAAATTCAGGCTGACGGTCGGCACGCAGGTCTTCGTCGCGGAAGCATTTGACGATTTGGTAGTAGCGGTCGAAACCGGACATCATCAACAGCTGTTTGAACAGCTGCGGAGATTGCGGCAACGCATAGAACTTGCCTTTATGTACGCGGCTCGGGACCAGATAGTCACGGGCGCCTTCCGGCGTGGCTTTGGTCAGCATCGGGGTTTCGATATCGAGGAAACCGTGGCTGTCCATAAAGCGGCGCACAAAGCTGGTGATTTTGGCACGGGTTTTCAGGCGATCTGCCATTTCCGGGCGACGCAAATCCAGGTAGCGGTATTTCAGGCGCGCTTCTTCGGTGTTGACCTGGTTGGAATCCAGCGGCAGTGGCTCGGAGCGGTTGATGATCTCCAGTGCATGGGCGAACACTTCTACTTCACCGGTAGCCATATCTTTATTGATCTGGCTGTCCGGACGGGCACGCACGGTGCCGACGATCTGGATGCAGAATTCATTGCGCAGGTCGTACGCCTTGTCGAACGCGGCCTTCTGGTCCGGATCGAAGAACACCTGCACGATGCCTTCGCGGTCGCGCATATCAATAAAGATCAGGCCGCCCAGATCGCGACGACGGTTGACCCAACCACACAAAGTGACTTCCTGGCCCACGTGAGACAGATTCAACTGCCCGCAATATTCAGTACGCATACGCTATCCTTTTGGCTTAAGCCGATGCCGCGCGTGCTTTTGGCGCCTGCCACGCGGCTGTTTTCTGATGAACTCAATACCCGTCATCTTTCAAGTTGCAGCGTTGTTATCTGCACTCTCTCACCCCAGTGACTTACTCAAGTAGGCGCCAGGGGTGAGATAGCTGGCTGGCTGCGACTCGAAAGCTATAGGGTATATTTACTTGCCCGGTTTGAAGTCGGTTGCATACCAACCGGTACCCTTTAACTGGAAACCGGTGGAAGAAATCAGCTTGGTTAACGCGGGCTGCCTACACGCCGGACAATCCGTCAGCGGCGCATCGGAAAATTTTTGCAACTTCTCTAACCGGTGGCTGCAAGCACCACATGCATATTCATAAATCGGCATAGGTCGTTGGAGTAAAGTGAGCTGAAAAAAGGCGATCATTATAAAGGAAATTCATGCGCCAGATAAGTGCGAACACAGCTTTGTTGCAGCACTAAATGGTGTGTTTTTGCCCGAAGTAACACATTGATTAACAAATTTCTCATTAACCGGTGATGCTTTTTTCACGTAGCCTGAATCGATGCTTGTTTAGCGCGCTATCTAAGCTGCGCGTATTTCATCCACCTTGTCACGAGATATTTCCATGTTGAAACTTGATGCTCACACCACCGCACTGGTGTTAATTGATTTGCAAAACGGCATCCTGCCCTTCGCCGGTGGCCCACACAGCGCCGAAAGCGTGGTGGCCAATGGCGCGCAGTTGGCGGCACATTTCCGTTCGCTGGGGGCACCGGTGATCCTGGTACGCGTCGGCTGGTCCGACTCTTTCGCCGAAGCGCTGAAACAGCCGGTGGACAAGCCGTCTCCCGCCCCTGCCGGCGGATTGCCTGCCAACTGGTGGGAATTCCCGGAATCCCTGGCGGTGAGCGACCGCGACATTCTGGTGACCAAGCGCCAATGGGGTGCGTTTTACGGCACCGATCTTGACTTGCAACTGCGTCGCCGTGGCATTAAATCGGTGGTGCTGGGCGGTATCTCCACCAATATTGGCGTGGAATCTACGGCTCGCGCGGCCTGGGAACACGGCTACGAGTTAGTGATAGCCGAAGATCTCTGCAGTGCGCAAAATGCTGAAATGCACCAGTTTGCTTTCGATAATATCTTCCCGCGGTTGGCACGTGTTCGCAGCACCCGCGAAATTGTTGCCGCACTCGACCAGTAACGCTAACTTGTAGGGGCGCAGCCTGCTGCGCCCACCTTTGACTGGCAGGGAAAATTAAGGAAGATGCAAGCTTGATGTATATCGGACTCCCACAGTGGCAACACCCGGCCTGGAATCGTATCGGGCTGCGCGATCTGGCGGATTACAGCCGCTATTTTAACTGCGTGGAAGGCAATACCACCTTCTACGCGTTACCCAAACTGGAAATAGTCCAGCGCTGGCGCGATATGACCACCGATGATTTTCGCTTCTGTTTCAAGTTCCCCGCCACCGTCAGCCATCAGGCTGCACTGCGTAATTGCGCCGCCGATCTGCAGGCATTTTACCACTGCCTGGGTCCGGTGCATCAGCGCATAGGCCAGCTGTGGCTGCAATTGCCAGCGGCGTTCGGCCCGGCGGAATTACCGGCGATGTGGCAGTTCTTCGACGCTTTGCCGAAAGAGTTTACCTATGGCGTGGAAGTGCGGCATCCGGCGTTTTTCGACAAAGGCGAGGAAGAGCTGCTGCTGAATCAGGGGTTACACCAGCGGGGTATCAACCGGGTGATCCTCGACAGCCGGCCGGTGCATCACGCCCTGCCCAACAGCGCCGCCGTGCGCGATGCCCAGCAGAAAAAGCCCAAGCTGCCGGTGCATGCTCTGGTCACCGCCAACAATCCGCTGGTACGTTTCATCGGCGGCGATGTGCTGCAAGATAACCTGCGCTGGTTCGACGCCTGGCAGCAGAAATTGCCCGTTTGGCAGCAACAGCACCAACCTTTTCTGTTTATACATACGCCGGATAATGGTGATTCCCCCCAGCAGGCACAGAAAATCTGGCAGCAGCTGTATCAGGCTATTCCGAATTTACCTCCTCCACCGGACTGGCCGGAGCAGGATGCGCTGTTTTGACCGATTAATCTGACCAATTACATCAGATTTTTCCTCGCGACAGTGATTGCAATGGCGGCTATGATGCTGGCTGCCAGTTTTGGTTAGGGAATGGAGTTAAAAATGGTAAGCGCGCTTTATGTAGTGCTCGGCGCATTGTTGTTGATCAAACTCTCTTATGACGTGGTTAGGTTAAGGATGCAATACCGTGTCGCCTACGGGGACGGCGGTTTTTATGAGCTGCAAACTGCAATCCGCGTTCACGGCAATGCCGTAGAATACATTCCTATCGCCGCAGTGCTGTTGGTGATCATGGAGATGAACGGCGCTGAAATATGGATGATCCATATTTGCGGTCTGATGCTGATGGCCGGCCGTTTGGTGCATTACTATGGTCTGCGTAACCGCGAGGTGCGCTGGCGTCGATCGGGCATGGCGGCCACCTACATTTCGCTGGTTTTAATGGTACTGGCCAATATTTTCTATCTGCCATGGGATCTTATTTTTAGCCTGCATTAATCCCCTGTTCGTCCTCAGGCGGCTACGCCGCCTGCTTCCGCTGCGCTTTTTGTCATTATCTGTTAGAATACGCCCCTTCGAATTCTGAACCGATTTTCCGCTATGCCAAACCGCGATACTCTTTTTTCTGCCCCGATCGCCAAATTGGGCGACTGGACCTTCGACGAACGCGTCGCTGAAGTGTTCCCTGACATGATCCAGCGTTCCGTTCCAGGCTATTCCAATATCATTTCCATGATTGGCATGCTGGCCGAGCGTTTCGTGCAGCCTGACAGTCGGGTTTACGACCTGGGATGTTCGCTGGGTGCAGCCACGCTGTCGATGCGGCGGAATATCAAGGTGGCGGGTTGCAACATCATCGCCGTCGACAACTCTCCGGCCATGGTCGAGCGCTGCCGCCGTCATATTGATGCCTTCCGCGCCGACACCCCGGTAGACGTTATCGAAGCCGATATCCTTGATATCAACATCGAAAACGCCTCGATGGTAGTCCTGAACTTTACCCTGCAATTCCTCGAACCCGCCGACCGCCTGCGTCTGCTGGAACAGGTTTACCGCGGTCTGCGCCCTGGCGGCGCACTGGTGCTGTCGGAGAAGTTCAGCTTTGAAGATGCCGATGTCGGCGAATTGCTGTTCAACATGCATCACGATTTCAAACGTGCCAACGGTTACAGCGAGCTGGAAATCAGCCAGAAGCGCAGCATGCTGGAAAACGTCATGCTGACTGACTCCGTGGACGCCCACAAAGCCCGTCTGAAACAGGCCGGTTTTGAGCATGCGGAAGTCTGGTTCCAGTGCTTTAACTTCGGTTCACTGATCGCGTTGAAAGCGGGAGCCGCAGCATGATTGAGTTTGGCGATTTTTATCAACGCATCGCGAAAAGCAACCTCAGCCACTGGCTGGATACCCTGCCGGCACAGCTCAGCGCCTGGCAGCGCGAGTCACTACACGGTAAATTCAAGCAGTGGTTTAATTCGGTTGAACATTTACCGGCACTGACCCCCACCCAGCTTGATTTGTTGCACGGCGTCCGTGCCGAAATGGAACCCCCTTTGTCGCCGGGCCAGTTGGAAGGCATTGAAAAGATGCTGCGCACCATGATGCCGTGGCGCAAAGGCCCGTTCTCATTGTATGGCATCGATATCGACACCGAATGGCATTCCGACTGGAAGTGGGATCGCGTATTACCGCACATTTCACCGCTGGCTGGACGCACCATTCTCGACGTCGGCTGCGGCAGCGGTTATCACCTGTGGCGCATGGTTGGCGCGGGTGCGCATCTGGCGGTGGGCATAGATCCGATGCAGCTGTTTCTGTGCCAATTCGAAGCGGTGCGCAAGCTGTTGGGCGGCGATCAACGCGCCCACCTGTTGCCGCTCGGTATTGAGCAACTGCCTGAGCTGGCCGCGTTCGACACGGTATTTTCAATGGGCGTGCTGTACCATCGCCGCTCACCGCTGGACCATTTGTATCAGTTGAAAAACCAGTTGGTTTCCGAAGGTGAGCTGGTATTGGAAACGCTGGTGGTGGAAGGCGATCGCCATCAGGTTCTGGTACCCGGTGACCGCTACGCGCAAATGCGTAACGTCTACTTTATTCCGTCAGCCGAAGCATTGAAATGCTGGCTGGAGAAGTGCGGTTTCGTCGACGTTAAAATCGCCGACATGTGCGTCACCAGCACCGAAGAGCAACGCCGCACCGATTGGATGACCAGTGAGTCACTGGCCGAATTCCTTGATCCACAAGACCCGAGCAAAACCGTCGAAGGCTACCCCGCGCCCTTGCGTGCCGTACTGGTAGCCAGGAAGCCCTAAAGTGAAAAACGTCATCACCTCGTACCTATCGGGGTGATGACGTTACGCCCGTTATTTTCGCCAGGCCTCCAGCAAGTCCTTTTCCAGCACGCCGCTGGATTTGCATTCAAAGGGTTTCACTTTGTCATTGCCATCCGCAGCCGTCAGCCCGGCAACCCCGCTAACCTGCACCATGACATGACTTCCCTCCCCGGCGCTATAAATCTGCACCAGTATTCGATATTCCTCCGTCAGATTTGACGGGGTCGCCTGGTCGGTGCAATCCAGATAAAGTCCCGCCAGTTCGGCCTCGCTCCCGGCAGCCCCGATAACGCCAAGGCGACTGTCGGTCAACGTTGGAGTTATCCCTTTCGCGCTTAAAATGGCCAGGGTGCGCGTGAACAGCTCATCCGGTTTTCGGTTACCGATCAGGCTGCCGTCATCGGCTGCGGAAGGAACGGATGCATCACCTGTCGTGCCCTCGGCGGATTGATTACCGGCTTTTGTCGGCCCATACACCGACACGCAACCTGTCAGCATCAGCAATGCAATAGCGGTTAGTCTTCTCATCGACATTCACCTGTAATACATAGAGGCGCAGGCACTTAAACAACAAATCAGCGATACAATCATCAGATAACGCATTCCACTCTCCTTAGCGGTAATAAGCTGCGACGCAGCCGGACAATGCAAGACAGGCCATCAACAACAAAATCAAATAACACTTCATGACTCCTCCATAACCGTACAAATCCCTGTGTTTTATGCAGCCATACGAGCTGGCTGACGACAGAGGTTATTGCACTTGTTATGGTGCCGTCATCGGACGCCATCAGTGCCAGCGCTGACAGGACAAGGGCGTCGGGGATCATGGAAATAAAAAAGCCCCGGCAGTAAAACCGGGGCTTGCGGGTTAGCAATGCGTTTTAGGCGCTTTGCGCCAGGGGATCAACCAGAGCCAACGAGTTTTTCATCGCCTCTACCATATCGCCGTCTACGCAATAGTGGCTGAACTCGTCAAACTCGCTGTCTGAACACATGGTGACACCGGCTTTGCGATAGCGCATGGTCGAAGGCACCGCATGGCCGGAGGAACTGTGCAGCTCCTGAATACCGATGTCGACAAACTTGTGCAGGTTGCTGAGCCGCACGCCGGCACCGGCCATAATCACCGGTCCCTGGCTGGCCTGCACCAGATCGCGCAGTAAGGGCAATCCCAATTCCGCATTTTGCTGCTGGCCTGAGGTGAGTATCCGCGCCACACCCAACTGCGTCAGTTGATCGAGCGCCACCAGCGGATTTTGGCACATGTCGAAAGCGCGGTGGAACGTCACCGCCATATTACCGCTCAAACGCATCACTTCTTGCATGCGCGGCAGATCGATATGCCCTTCTTCATCCAGCATGCCCACCACCACACCGGCAAAGCCCATATCGCGGATCTGGGCAATATCATGCTTGATCACGTCAAAATCCACCGCACCGTAGCAAAAATCCCCACCACGTGGACGAACAATAGGGTGCACCGGCACACCGATCCTGTCGCGTGCCAGACGTAAAGAGCCATAGCTTGGCGTCAAGCCGCCCTCACTTTGGCTGGCACATAACTCTATACGATCGGCACCTGCCCGCTCGGCCGTCAGCGCGCAATCGACGCTATAGCAGCAAACTTCCAGTTTAATCATTGTCACCCCCAGATGACGGCTAACTTGCGACGGCCATTGTTAATTTTTCAATTTCTCATTTAGGCTCATAGTAAGCATAAGCCAGCTCAGGGTAGTAACTATGGCATTCAATTTTGATCTATGGGTAGACCGCAGTCACAGTGACAGCGTTAAGTGGGATAAATATCGCGGCCGCGACGTTATTCCGCTCTGGGTTGCCGATACCGACTTCCCGTCACCGCCGGCAATTATTGATGCCTTGCAGCAGCGCGTCGCTCATGCCGTATTCGGCTACGGTCATCCCTCCCCTGAGCTGATTGAGGTTTTTACCCGCCGTATGCTAGAGCGCTACGGCTGGCATATCAATCCTGAATGGCTGGTTTTCCTGCCTGGCCTGGTTTGCGGCCTGAATTTATGCGTGCGGGCTTTTACCACCGAGGGAGAAGGCACTCTGGCCCCCTCGCTAATCTACCCGCCGTTTCGTAAAGCAGCGAAATTTGCCGGCCGCACACAGCTACCGGTGCCGTTGACGCTGCAGGACCGGCGCTGGCTATTGGATTTCAGCGCTGTCGAAGCACAGCTCAGCGGTGCAGAGAGATTATTGATGCTGTGCAACCCGCAAAATCCCGGCGGCACCGTCTACCGCAGACATGAGCTGTTGCAACAGCATGAGTTTGCCAAAAAACATAATCTGGTTGTTTGTTCAGATGAAATTCATTGCGATCTGTTGCTTGAACCGGGGTGTGAACACATCCCCTTCGCCACGTTGAATGATGATGCCGCCCAGCGCAGCGTCACGCTGATGTCGCCGTCGAAAACCTTCAATATCGCCGGTCTTGGTGCCTCAATGGCAATTATTCCCAACCCGGAGCTGCGCAAGAAGCTGGTCCGTGCGCGCAGCGGTATTGTGCCGGAGGTGGATGTGCTCGCATTGGTTGCTGCGCAGGCTGCTTACCAGCATGGGCAAGCGTGGCTGGACGAACTGTTGGTTTATCTACGCGCAAACCGTGATTGGGTGATCGAGCGTATTAATGCCATGCCAGGGCTGGCACTGCAGCCCATCGAAGCCACCTATCTGGCCTGGATAGACTGCAGCCAGCTGCCGGTCGATAACCCGCACGCCTTCTTTGAACAGGCCGGCGTAGGATTAAGCCCGGGTCTGGATTTTGGCAACCGGCGCTTTGTCCGGTTGAATTTTGGTTGTCGGCGCGAACTGCTCAGCCAGGCGCTAGACCGCATGCTGCTGGCCACCCGCTCGCTGCAGCCCAATTAACCCTGTTCGCTGGCGACAATGTCCCTGATGGAATAAGGATGGAATTTGATCGTCACGGTGCCGTCGGTGATCGCCAGCGTTGGGTTCGGTAAACGTTCGCCTTCTCCCTTTGGTGAGCTTTGTTTCAGTTTGATGCCCGGAGCCAGCAGCGCTTCATCCGGCAAGTGGGCCAACGCACGCGCATAAAGCGTGGCCGGTTCGCCGCTAAGCACCAGCTCTACGTGTTCCCAACCTTCGTGCGGATAGCGCTTTTCGCCGGGGTAAGGCAGTTCGACACAATCAATTAACCAAGGCCCCACCTTAAGTGGCTGCTGAAGGTCAAACAGGCAAATAGGACGGCCATTGATCATCGCCTCCGACAGCAGCGAACCACACTGCTCTAACCCCAGTCGCCAGCGTTCAGCGGTAGTGTTTTGATGGCAGCGCAGCGAAACGTGGTCTGCAGTGAATTGGGACAGATCCAGATGCAGTTTTTCAGCAAACTGGCTCAGCGCCTGCTCAAAGCGCGGCAGATCCAGCGCTAAATCGTGAAGTTCGGCAATAGCCGGGAAGCTAGTCATAGGGTCCTCGAAACAACAAAAGCGGTTTTCAGGGGGGTAATTTACACGCCTGAGATGCCGCTAGCCACAGGGCCAGTCCAGCAAACTGCGTTTTTTTAGCAGAAGATGCCATCGCTGATTAACTTTTCGCTTTAGAAGACGTGAAAACGCACAAAAAATAACTTACCCTGTTCTTATTACTGCACGGGTTAGCATTTCCTGAATTTTAATTTCAGATAATGGCTATGGAATTAGTTTATAGTTTTTTCTTATGAACTGAACCATGAGAGTACTACTAACTTATTAAGCCCAAAAACACATCAAAATTGGCGTTAAAAAATGCTTAATAAATAGTTAATCCTCACGTAGTAAAAACCAATGAAAAACTTAATGGAATGAACATCAAAAACACAATGCACTGTTATTATTAAAATTATTATAATAAAAGCATGAGAATCCTCCTAAACGAGGCATCGACAATTGCTTGAAAATATCAATTGAGCTACTTTAGTGAAAATTGAGCCAGAGATAATCAATCATGTTTCTTTTAATAATCTCCCTATTGCTGGTCGTTATTGCCGTTTACGCGATCTTTCGCCACTTTAAATCGCGCCGCAATAATACGTTGGACGCTGGCCGCCGAAACAAAAAACACTAACCCTGCTATTTTATTTTCCCACAGACATCGTCTTTTTCTCGTTTTTCCCTTCAGCTTTGCCTTCCGCAACATTGGCGCTTTGCGGCGCCAGGCATAATCAAACTGCGACTTTCGCCTTCCCCCGCGCCAACTGCTGACGTCACTCATCAGATCGGTTACAATTGCAGGCTGTTTTGTGGTGGGTCGGCGTGTTGACGCGTGGCCAGTAAAACCACCTTTGAATCCCACAGGGGCATGGCATACGGCCCCTCGTTCGTCATTAAGGTAACCCGGTGAATATTCAGGTTCTTCTTTCAGATAAAGTCAGCCAGGCGCTGATTGCCGCAGGCGCGCCAGCCGATTGCGAAGCGCAGGTCCGTCAGTCCGCCAAAGCGCAGTTCGGCGACTATCAGGCTAATGGTGTGATGTCCGTCGCCAAGAAACTCGGCATGCCGCCGCGCCAATTGGCAGAAAAAGTGGTGCAACTGCTTGATCTCGGCGACGTTGCCAGCAAAGTGGAAATCGCCGGTCCCGGCTTTATCAATATCTTCCTGAACAGCGACTGGGTCGCGCAGCAAACTGATTTGGTGCTTGGCGCGCCAAAACTGGGTATTGCGCCCGTCAAACCGCAAACCATCGTGATTGACTACTCAGCGCCCAACGTGGCGAAAGAAATGCACGTCGGTCACCTGCGCTCCACCATTATCGGTGACGCTGCGGCACGCACTCAGGAATTCCTGGGGCATAAAGTGATCCGCGCCAACCACGTGGGTGACTGGGGTACCCAGTTCGGCATGCTGATTGCCTATCTGGAAAAAATGCAGAACGAAAACGCCAGCGATATGGGCCTGTCCGATCTGGAGCAGTTCTATCGTGAAGCAAAGAAACACTATGATGAAGACGCCGAGTTCGCCGAACGCGCCCGTGCCTACGTGGTAAAACTGCAAGGCGGCGATCAATACTGCCTGAAAATGTGGCGCAAACTGGTCGATATCACCATGGCGCAGAATCAGCTGACCTATAACCGCCTGAACGTCACCCTTACCGAAGACGATGTTATGGGTGAGAGCCTGTACAACGCGATGCTGCCGGGCATCGTGGCCGATCTTAAGGCCAAGGGGCTGGCGGTAGAAAGCGAAGGCGCCACCGTGGTATTCCTCGACGAATACAAGAATAAAGACGGCGAGCCTATGGGTGTCATCATCCAGAAGAAAGATGGCGGCTACCTGTACACCACCACCGACATCGCCTGTGCGAAATACCGCTATGAAACGCTGGGCGCCGACCGCGTGCTCTACTACATCGACTCACGCCAGCATCAACATTTGATGCAGGCCTGGACCATCGTGCGTAAAGCCGGTTATATCCCAGACTCCCTCTCGCTGGAACACCACATGTTCGGCATGATGCTGGGTAAAGACGGCAAGCCGTTCAAAACCCGTTCAGGCGGCACGGTGAAACTGTCCGATCTGCTGGATGAAGCGGTCGATCGCGCAGGTAAACTGATCGCCGAGAAAAACCCGGACATGCCAGCGGAAGAGATGCAAAGCCTGGCCAATGCCGTGGGTATTGGGGCGGTTAAATACGCCGACCTGTCGAAAAGCCGTACCACCGACTATATCTTCGACTGGGACAACATGCTGGCGTTTGAAGGCAATACCGCACCTTACATGCAGTATGCTTACACCCGTGTGGCTTCCGTATTCAAACGTGCCGGTGTCGACGAAAGTAATCTGACCCTGCCGCTGGTGATGACCGAAGAGCGCGAAATTGCGCTGGCGACCCGCCTGCTACAGTTTGAAGAAGTGATCACCACCGTGGCGCGCGAAGGTACCCCGCACGTGATGTGTAGCTACCTGTACGATCTTGCGGGCCTGTTCTCCGGCTTCTACGAACACTGCCAGATCCTGAATGCAGACAGCGAAGAAGCGCGCCAGAGCCGCCTGAAGCTGGCACTGTTAACTGCCAAAACGCTGAAAATCGGTCTGGATACGCTGGGTATCGAAACCGTCGAACGTATGTAAGTCATCACGCTGAAGACGAGAAAGGGTCGCCGAGGCGACCCTTTTTATGTTCTGAAAGTGGGAAAGCCCAGTTACGCCACTCGCCGAGCAAAATCGCGGGGACGGAAACCCAAGCCTGCCAATACGCCGAAGTAAGCCACAATACCTGCTACCACTACCACTGCCAGACGCAGCAGGCGTGCCAGCATATTGCCCTGATCCCAGGCAGGCATCAGCCACATCACCCCGACCAATACTACCGACATCACGATCACCGCAATCACCAGTTTAGTCAGAAACAGAGCCCAACCCGGTTGCGGGTGGAAAATCTTCTGCTTGCGCAACTGCCAATACAGCAGCGAAGCGTTAATACAGGCTCCCAGACCAATCGACAGCGAAAGCCCCGCATGCTTTAACGGACCGATAAACATCAGGTTCATCACCTGGGTTAAGATCAACGTGATAATGGCAATCTTAACCGGCGTTTTAATGTCCTGACGCGAATAGAACCCTGGCGCCAACACCTTCACGACGATCAATCCCATCAGTCCCACCGAATAGGCCACCAGCGCACGCTGGGTCATGGCGGCATCGAAGGCGTTGAACTTGCCGTACTGGAACAAAGAGACGGTCAGCGGCTTGGCCAGAATGCCCAGAGCTATGGCGCTCGGCAGCGCCAGCAGGAAGCACAGGCGCAGCCCCCAATCCATCAAACGCGAATATTCATCGTGGTTGCCGCTGGAAAAACTTTTCGCCAGCGACGGCAGCAGGATGGTTCCCAGCGCCACGCCCAGCACGCCGGAGGGAAACTCCATCAGGCGGTCGGCATAGTACATCCAGGACACCGAACCGGAGACCAGGAAGGAGGCGAAAATGGTATTGATGATCAGTGAGATCTGGCTGACCGAGACGCCGAAAATGGCTGGCCCCATCTGACGCATCACTCGCCATACGCCCGCGTCGCCAAGCTTGAGGCGCGGCAGCACCAGCATGCCGATCTTCTTCAGATGCGGGAGCTGGTAGCCCAATTGCAGCACGCCGCCCACGACGACCGCCCAGGCCAGCGCCATCACCGGTGGATTGAAGTAAGGTGCGGCAAACAGCGCGAACCCAATCATGCTGACGTTAAGCAACGTCGGCGCAAACGCCGGGATCGAAAAACGGTTCCAGGTATTAAGGATTGACCCCACCAATGACGCCAGCGAGATCAGCAGAATATACGGAAAGGTCACCCGCAGCAGCGACGAGGTCAATGCGAATTTGTCCGGCGAATCGACAAAGCCCGGCGCGGTAATGTAAATCACCCATGGGGCGGCCAGCATCCCCAACACCGTCACCACGGCCAACACCAGCGTCAGCAGTCCGGAAACGTAAGCGATAAAGGTACGCGTTGCTTCTTCTCCCTGCTGGCTTTTGTATTCGGCCAGGATCGGGACAAAGGCTTGCGAAAAGGCCCCCTCGGCGAAAATGCGCCGCAGCAGGTTAGGCAGTTTGAACGCCACGAAGAAGGCGTCCGTTGCCATACCGGCACCAAATACCCGCGCCACGATGGCGTCACGGGCAAAGCCCAGCACCCGTGAAAACATCGTCATAGAGCTGACGGCTGCCAGTGATTTTAGTAGGTTCATGTGGTTTTTTGATGTGCCCTGTAAATGTCGACGCCTGCATCAGCAGGCGTCAGTAAAACTATCGGCTAAGTTTACCCGTACGTCGCAGAATAGCTACTCTCATATGTTACATGGAGTTATGTTACAAATTGGCGTCTCGCAACAGGCGTTCAATCACCCGCTGGGCAGCGATCGCCTGCTCTCCGGCAGTTTCCGGCAGCGTTTGGTTACTGACGGAGGCCAGGAAATGACGGATCGCGCCGTCAAAACCGCGCTGCGCCAGCGTGGTTTGCCAGCCGGGTGCCGGCTGTTCCAGCACGCCTTGTGAATCTTCCCGCAGCCACTGACGCATATCGTTTACTTGATAGATTGCGCCGTCCGTTACCGCCTGTACGCTTTCGCGCTGGCTGCCGGCCCGACGATGCATACTGGTGGTCACCAGCGTTTCTCCGCATTCAAAATGGTGTTCGGCATAAACCAACTCACCGGCATCGTTAATGCGCAGATTACCGCTAAGCCGTTGCCCAGCGTCGCCGCCCAACCACAGTGCGGTGTCCACCACGTGCAGGTAATCGTCCAGCAGGGTAAAGCGCGCATCGTTGGGTCCGACGCTGTCGGCACGATGTTTATCCATGCGAATCGACGCCGGTTGGTTCATATCCTGCTTCAACTGACGGTACAGCGGTGCAAAGCGACGGTTAAAGCCAACCATCAGCGCCTTGCCCTGTTTTTCAGCCAGGGCCAGTAGCTGTTCGCCCTGTTCCACGGTCTCCGCCAGCGGTTTGTCGACATAAACGTGAACGCCATATCGCAGCAGCTCGCCAATCACCTGAAAATGGCTGGCGGTGCTGCTGTGAACGAACACCGCATCACACTGCTGCGCCAGGCTGTCGAGCCCCGAAAAACAGGCCATGCGATAGCTGTCGCAAATGGGCTGTGCCTTTTGCTGATTCGGGGAGAAACCGCCGACTAACGTCCAGTCTGCCGCCTGGCTGAGGATTGGCAGATAAGCCTTTTGAGCAATACCGCCCAACCCCACCACGCCAACGCGTAATTTACTCATGCGATCCCCGCTCCAATAACGCCTGCACTTGCTGTTTAAGCTGCGCCACTTCGTTTTCCAGCGTACTCACTCGCTCGTGTAAATCGCTGTCATTGGCCGTTGATGCTTCCGCAGGTGCCTCGTCAATCTGGCCGCTGAACAAATGCATAAACCGGCTTTCACGTTTGCCCGGCTCCCGCGCCAGCCGCACCACAAAGGGGCCATCCTCACGCGCACTCAGCTGTGCCAGCACCTGCTCCACTTCGGTAACATCATTAAATTCATGCATGCGGTTGGTTCGGGTACGCAATTCCCCAGGAGTTTGTGCGCCACGCAGCAGTAAAGTGGCGATCACCGCCAATTCAGCGGCGCTCAGCTTGAGCTGACCAAACTCTGAATTGCAAAAACGCTGTTCATATTTGACCACCCGATTGCCGAAACCGCTCAGGGTGCGCAAAAAGTGTTTCTTTAACAGCAGATCCAGCACCTGCTGAACTTCGTTTTCAGCAAGATCCATCACCGGTTCGCGGTTGGTTTTCTGATTGCAGGCCAGGGTGATGGCATTGAGAGAAAGGGGATACTGGTCCGGGGTGGTTACCTGCTTTTCCAGCATGCAGCCAATCACCCTGGCTTCTTTAGCGCTTAATTCATATTTCATTATTTTGCCTCAGCGTGGCGGTAGCCATTCTTTATTGGTTAAAGCTGTCAGTACGTGATCCTGCCACTGCCCGTCGATCAGCAGATAATCCTTGGCATAACCCTCACGTTCGAATCCCAGGCGGGTCAGCAGTGCGCCACTGCGCTGATTGTGCGGCATATAGTTAGCCATGATGCGGTGCATACGCTGCTGGCGCAGCATATAGCGGATGGAGGACTGCAACGCTTCAAACATCAGCCCCTGGCCCTGCCATTTCTCGGCCAGCGAATACCCGAGGAAACAGGCATGGAATGAGCCGCGCAGCACGTTGCTGAAGTTGGCCACGCCGCGCACTTCATTTTCTTCCGGATCGAGCAGGATAAAATAGTAGGCGCTGCCCTGTTTTTGCATTTCAGTGATCATCCCCAGCCGCGCTTGCCAGCCGGAAGGATAACAGTGGCTTTCATCCCGAACCGGTTCCCAGGGTTTAAGGAAGCTTCGGTTTTCGGCATAGTATTCCGCCAGCCGGTAGGCATCGCGTTCATGAACTAAACGGACAACCAGTCGGTCGGTGGTGAGGCGTACTTTTGGTGATGCAGAGCGGTAGCCAAACATCATTTCCCCCGCGGTCAGAACGGTTCGATAAGAAGTATTTATTGGGCGCACGTTTGGACAATAATCCGGCGACGAACCTATTCTGAGCCATTATTTCTCAACCATCGGCGCAGAACCGCACTTACCCTCATTTAATATAACCGCAGCCTGCCCCAGAGGTAAAATCCCGGTAGCTCAGTAAATAAGCGATTAGTCATTTTACGACTATTTTCGTGCCGTTTTGCCGCGCAGGTAACGTATTGACGATAAAAAAATATTATCTATCCCGCCCCTATCGGCAATACGGGATTGGGTACACACTAGAGCGGTTGCACTCCTCTCCCTCTTAATTGCTCGTGGTGAAGCATGTCTCTGGTATCGCAAGCGCGGAGCTTGGGTAAATATTTTCTATTACTCGATAATTTGTTGGTGGTTTTAGGCTTTTTTGTGGTCTTCCCGCTTATTTCGATTCGCTTTGTCGATCAGCTTGGCTGGGCGGCGGTGGTGGTCGGCGCAGCGCTGGGTTTACGCCAGTTGATCCAGCAAGGCCTGGGGATCTTTGGGGGCGCGATAGCCGACCGATTCGGCGCCAAACCGATGATTGTCACCGGCATGCTGATGCGCGCGGCAGGCTTCGCCACCATGGCGATGGCCGACCAACCCTGGATACTGTGGTTCTCCTGTGCCCTGTCCGCCCTCGGCGGCACGCTGTTTGATCCGCCGCGTACCGCATTGGTGATTAAGCTTACCCGCCCGCATGAACGCGGTCGTTTTTACTCCTTGTTGATGATGCAAGACAGCGCCGGTGCGGTCATCGGCGCCCTGATCGGCAGTTGGTTACTGCAGTATGATTTTCACTTTGTCTGCTGGGTCGGTGCGAGCATTTTTGTGCTAGCGGCGGGCTGGAATGCCTGGTTGCTGCCGGCATACCGAATTTCTACCGTTCGCGCCCCCATGAAGGAAGGCATGATGCGTGTCCTGCGCGATCGCCGCTTCCTGACCTATGTACTGACCCTGACCGGTTACTACATGCTGTCGGTACAGGTGATGTTGATGCTGCCGATCGTCGTCAATGAAATCGCTGGTTCACCGACGGCGGTGAAATGGATGTATGCCATTGAGGCCGCACTGTCGCTGTCACTGCTCTACCCGCTGGCGCGCTGGAGCGAAAAACGTTTCCGTCTGGAGCAGCGGCTGATGGCCGGGCTGTTGCTGATGACCCTCAGCCTGATCCCGGTCGGGCTGGCTACCAGTCTTCAGGGCGTATTTACCCTGATTTGCTGTTTCTATCTCGGCTCCATCATCGCCGAACCAGCGCGTGAAACCCTCAGTGCTTCGCTAGCGGATCCGCGCGCACGCGGCAGTTATATGGGATTCAGCCGGCTTGGTCTGGCGCTGGGCGGCGCTGTGGGTTATACCGGCGGCGGTTGGATGTACGACACCGGCCATGCGGTTGGCATGCCGGAACTGCCCTGGATACTGCTTGGCATCGTGGGACTGATAACCCTATTCGCCCTTTATTGGCAGTTCAATCCACGCAGCATCGCATCGGAAGCGCTGCCCGGCGGCTGAGATTTTTCTCTAAGTTGCCAGAAAATCAGCCGAATTACCCACAGCTGCTATCCTGATAGTAAAAACATAAACGGGAGAAGTTGGCGATGAGTGAAGAAGACAAATTACCGCAGCTGTTGGAACACATGGTACTGAACCTGCGCATGATCTACGCGCGGTCAACATTGGTAGAAAAAGCGCTGGCCCACGTCATCGCTGACAATGCCACTTTAAAGAGCGACATCATCAAACAGCTACAGATAGTCAACGCCAGCAACGAGCGTGATAAAATCGATTTGGAAGAAGCACGCATGCATTTGATAGAAGTGATTAATTCCGTTCCGACAAAAAAATAATCCCTGCTTTGGCCCGCGCAGTCTGTACGGGCCAAACACCAATTACGCACCTTCCAACAATAACTTTTCGCGACAGCCTCAGTATGCTGTGATAACTATTGCTGTTGAAACCTGACAACCGGAGCAAGCATGAAACTGTTTATCTACGATCATTGCCCATTCTGCGTTAAAGCCCGCATGATTTTCGGCCTGAAAAACCTGCCCGTCCGCCTGGTCACCCTGCTCAACGACGATGAAGCGACGCCTGTCGGCATGATTGGCAAAAAAATGGCGCCGATTTTACAAAAGGATGACGGCAGCTATCTTCCTGAAAGCATGGATATCGTGCATTACGTTGATAACCTCGACGGCAAGCCGCTGCTGACCGGTAAAACCAACCCGGCGATCGCCGACTGGCTGCAACGGGTCAGTGGTTATAGCATCAATCTACTGCTGCCGCGCTTTGCCAATGCCGACTTCGAAGAGTTCGCCACTGACAGTGCACGCCAGTACTTTAGCGACAAAAAGCAGGCCTCGATCGGGGATTTTTCCGAGCACCTTGCTGACAGTGCCGATCTGATTGCCCAACTGGAGGACGACTTGCGAACACTTTCCGGCCTGGTGGTCTCCGCAGACGCGGTGAATGGCACGCTGTCGGAAGATGATATCCACCTGTTCCCCCTGCTGCGTTCGCTGTCGATCGTCGCCGGACTTACGCTGCCGGAAAACGTAGAAGCTTATCGCAACCGTATGGCGCAACGCAGTGACGTCCCACTGCTGTTCGATATGGAACAGTAACCCCCGCGATAAGGATATAGCGCGCAAATGTTGAAAATGGTGCTGGTCACTGCCCGCGATCGGGCACGGCTGAAAGAAATCTCCACCGTGCTGATCCGTTATGGATTGCAGGATGTGATTCGTCTGCTGGGTCTGAGCAATCTGTTAAGCGGTGCTGAAGGCAGCAGTGAAAGGCAAGACGGTCAAACATTGCCGCAGCGCCTGCGTGCGGCGCTGGAAGCCTTGGGGCCGACCTTTGTTAAGTTCGGCCAGATCCTGGCTACCCGTTCAGATCTGTTGGACGCAAGCTGGACCGACGAACTTGACCGTCTGCACAGTCAGGCAAGCACCCTTTCGTGGGAGCAACTGGCACCACAGATCCGGGCAGACTTGAAGGGTGACCCGCACAGCCTGTTCGCCGAATTTGACGAAACCCCGCTGGCCGCTGCCTCGATGGCGCAAATTTACCGCGCCCGCCTGCACAGCGGCGAAGCGGTGGTGATTAAGGTGTTACGTCCCGGCCTGGCAAAAACCATTCAAGCCGACTTGCGCCTGCTGACCTATCTTGCGGAAACCGTGGAGCAACAGAGCCCGGCGCTGGCCCGTTATCGTCCGCGGCAGATGGTCAGAGCCCTGGCAACCGCGCTGACGCATGAACTGGACCTGACTCACGAGGGTAACAACTGCGAACGGGTCGCCCAACAGTTTGCCCAGCAGCCCAACGTGGTGATTCCGAAGATTTACTGGCAATGGTCGTCTCAGCGCCTGCTGGTGCAGGAATTTCTACCGGGTATCGCACCGGAAAATCCGCAGCAACTGGCGGCGGCAGGATTAGATGGCCCATTACTCGCTCAGCGCGGCGCACAGGCCTTTATGAAAATGGTGCTGGAGCACCGTCTTTATCATGCCGATCCGCATCCGGGTAACGTAATGGCGTTAGCGGATAATCGCGTCGGCTTTATCGATTTCGGTATGGTCGGGCAGCTTTCCGAACGGCGACGTAATCAATTGCTGCTGTTGCTGCAGGCCACCGCCGAACGAGAATCCGCCGGCATCGTCAACACTTTGATCGCCTGGTCGGACAGCGATCCTTTGGATCTGCTGGATCTGGAGTTGGCGGCGCAAAACTTTCTCGATAAACAGGCCTCTGCCACTCTCACACTGGGCAAGGCGCTGACCGATTTGTTGGTGATGGTGCGTGAGCATCAGTTGGCACTGCCGCCAGACCTGGTGTTGCTGTTCAAGGCGTTAATCACGGCCGACGGCGTGCTGCATCGGCTGGATCCCCATTTCGATATCATCGCCACCCTGAAACCTATGCTGCAACAGGTGATGCTGCAGCGTTATACCCCGGAGGCGGTACGTCGGCGCATGCTGGCATTGGGCGGCGAGGCATTGGACGCCAGTGAAGAGCTGCCGCAAACCTTGCGGCTGCTGATGCGCCGTCTTAAAGGCGGGAAAATCAGCGCCGATATCAACGTCAAGAATATTGATCAATTGAGCAAGGCACTGGAGCGAGCCGCCATCACCCTGGCCATTGCTATTGTCACCGCCGCCTTCGCGTTGGGCCTGGCGCCCTATCTGATGCACTCTTCCCTGCGGTTGTGGGGTATTCCACTGTTTCCGGCGCTGGGCGCGCTGGCCTGCCTGGGTGGTGTCTTGCTGCTGGTACTGCGTCTGCGGCGCTGAACAGTTTCAGCGTTATCCGATAGGTAGCCAGGCATTTCACGCGCACTATCACCCTGCTCGCTGACATCAACGGTTTCCTTCGCAGACAGCGAGCGTTTATAATGACAAATCAATAATCTGCAGCATTTTCGTTGGCAGTAGCTATGAGGCACACATGAAAAAGATCCTGATGGGCGCAGCCGCCCTGCTGTTCGCCGGCGCATTGGTCGGCTGCAATCAGCTGACCCAGTACACGCTCAGCGAGCAGGAAGTGAATGATTACCTGCAAAAGCACAACGATTACCAGAAGCAGATCGGCGTGCCAGGGCTGTTGGACGCCAATATCGTGCTGACTCAGCTAAAGAGCCAAATTGGGCGTAGCGAACCGGGCAAGGTTACCCTTTCCGGCGATGCGAAAGTGAATATCACTTCCATTCTGGGCCCGCAGACCGCGGACCTGAAGCTGACGCTGAAGGCGCAGCCGGTGTATGACCGCGAGCAAGGCGCGGTGTTCCTCAAAGACATGGAGTTGACCGACTACAGCGTGCAGCCGGAGAAAATGCAGACGGTGATGAAGGCCCTGACCCCTTATCTGAATCAATCGCTGAAATCCTATTTCGATCAAAAGCCGGCCTATGTGCTGAACCCGGATAACAGTAAAACAGAAGCCATGGCCAAGAAACTGGCTAAAGGGTTGGAAGTGAAGCCGGGTGAACTGGTTATTCCATTTACCGACTGACGCTGACATTAAAAAAACAAAAAGCCCGCTGTTAACGCGGGCTTGATATTTTTCAGACGTTAATACGCCGGAAAACGGTGAGATTATTGCGGTTCGCTATAGGTGATTTTACCGGCGTTGCAGTCGAGGGTAACATTGTAGGTTTTATCCATTTTTGTGCCCCGTACCGTTAACGGCACCTGCCATACCGCGTCCTTGCCGGTAATCGCCTCCGGACTGATCCAGGCTATCGGGGTAGCGGTACCCAGCAGCTTTTTATCCGACTCCCAGCGCGTAATGCGGTTCTGCAGGTAATCGCGTTTCACCTGAGCGGCGACGTCTGTAGGTTGCAGACCCGCGCATTGTGCCACCTTTGCGCTGCGTTGTTCCTGCGCCTGCACCGTGGTGGTAAAACCTACCGTGGCCAACAGTGCTACGGCCAAACTCAGTCCCGTTGCTTTCATATTCCCTCCAGTTGTGATTTACGCTACCCGCGGGCGCCTGCCCTTGGCTCACAACTGGTCTGGCAAAAGATCAGCGTTTGGCGAAGGTGATGACGAACAGCTCATCGAGCCCCGGATAGATTTCCTTGATCACCTGCTTCAGTTCGCTGAGCGACATGTTTTCTTGCTGGGCGTGCTGCTCGGTTAACGCATCCAAACGCACCGGCGTAACCGACAGCACTTCAATCATGCAGAAGAAAACACCGTCTTCATTGCGGCTAACGCGTAAAACCTCACCGGGTTGAAAGTGAGACTCACTGGCGTCCCGAATGGTAATGGTCTTGCGCCCGGCCAAAATGTCTTGCTCAAAGCGAGTGAAGAAAGTTATTTCACGGCTCATTCTAGATCCTTTTTCATCACATTACCGCAACATAAGTCATTATGCTGCCTGCTTTTCTGACGCAGATCCCTCTTTTGGGGTAGCAGCAGGTTTTTCCGTTTTCACTTTAGCAGCTTTCTTCGGTGTTTCAGTCGGCGTCGCGCCGCGCAAAATCTGCCCCAGCGCATCTTTATTTTCCGCCAGGAAGAAGCTCAGGCCTTCTCGCTGTTCGTCATCCAGCTCAAGCGGAGCCTGCTGCAGCCACTCACCCAGGCTGTCGGCCAGATCCAGCATTTTGTCGTAAGCGTCGGCTTCTTTCTTGGTCGCGAAAGTCATCTTTTCCTCACCGTTTCTCACCACCACATATTTAACTTCAACCGCCATGTGTGCATTCCTCAAAGGTTAGAATACTGTATTTATAACCAGTATAAGGTGATTATACGCAGGGATGCAAGCGCCCCCCTGACGCGACTTATTTCAACAACCGCACCTTGCAGTTCTTACCCTTGATTTTGCCTTGCTGCAGCTGCTGCAGCGCCTTACGCGCGCTGGCCTTGCGGATCGCCACGTAGGCATGCACCGGGAACATGTCGATTTTACCCACTTCCGCCGCCGTCAACCCGGCCTCGCCGGTCAGTGCGCCGAGAATATCGCCAGGACGGATCTTGGCTTTACGCCCGCCGTCGATGCACAGGGTGACCATTTCGGCTTCCAGCGTGGTGTTTCCCGCACCGCTTAACTCGGACACCGGGGCCCAGTTAACTCTGATCTGCAGATACTCTTCAATCGCATGCGCACGCGTCATTTCCTGTGGCGTACACAGGCTGATCGCCAGGCCGCTCAAACCGGCACGACCGGTACGGCCGATGCGGTGCACGTGCACTTCCGGATCGAACGCCAGCTCGTAGTTGACCACCAACTCCAGCTCTTTAATATCCAGACCGCGCGCAGCAACGTCAGTTGCTACCAGCACCCGGCAACTGCGGTTGGCAAAACGCACCAGCACCTGATCGCGATCGCGCTGTTCCAGATCGCCATGCAGCGCCAGGACATTAATGCCTCGCGCTTCCAGCGCTTCGTACACGCTCTGACAATCGCGTTTGGTGTTGCAGAACACCACGCAAGAAGAAGGTTGGTAATGACGAATCGCCGACACCAATACCGCCGGGCGTTGATCGCGGGTCGTTTCGTAGAAACGTTGTTCGATGGTGGTTTGCTCTTCACCGTCGTCCACTTCCACATTCAGCGGCTCGCGCTGCACGCGAGCGCTGATGCGTTCGATCCCGCTCGGATAGGTTGCAGAGAACAGCAGCGTCTGACGTTGCGGCGGCGTGTAGCTGATCACATCGTCGATATCGTCGGCAAAGCCCATGTCCAGCATGCGGTCGGCTTCGTCCAGCACCAGCACCTTCAGTTCATCCAGCACCAGCGTTTTCTTGCGCAGGTGTTCCTGAATACGCCCCGGCGTGCCCACCACGATATGCGGCGCGTGCACCAGCGAATCGAGCTGCGGCCCCATCGGTTGGCCCCCGCACAGGGTCAGAATTTTGATGTTCTGAGTGAAGCGCGCCAGACGACGCAATTCTTTGCTCACCTGGTCCGCCAGCTCACGCGTCGGGCACAGGATCAGTGCCTGAGCGGCCACTTGGGAAACGTTGATTTTGTCCAGCAGGCCAATGCCGAACGCCGCCGTTTTACCGCTGCCGGTTTTTGCTTTGGCACGTACGTCCTGCCCTTTCAGGATGGCGGGCAATGCGGCAGCCTGCACCGGCGTCATTTCGGCATACCCCAGTTCGTTGAGGTTGGCCAACTGTTCGGCTGGCAGCGGCAGGGAAGAAAAAGAAACTGTGCTCACGGCGATAACTCTTATATGGCAAATGGAATGGCGGCGCGCCCACGGCAGCACCGAATCAACCGCAGATGATAACAGAGATAGTCAGGATTACGGATTTCACACATAAAAAAAGCCGCCAGCCGGGGTTTTACCTCAGAAACCGACAACGCGTGTGCCACCGGCTGCACACGCAAACGTTTTCGTATATACTGCTCGCCCACAATCAGACCGCGTTACTCTCCACAGATCCAGGTACGAGACTATGTTAACTATTGGAACCGCCCTGCGCCCCTCCGCCACCCGCGTTATGCTGCTCGGCTCCGGCGAGCTGGGAAAAGAAGTTGCCATCGAATGCCAGCGTTTGGGGCTGGAAGTGATTGCCGTAGATCGTTACGCCAATGCCCCGGCCATGCACGTCGCCCATCGCAGCCACGTTATTAACATGCTGGACGGCAACGCGCTGAAAGCCGTGATTGAACAGGAACGTCCTGATTACATCGTGCCGGAGATCGAAGCTATCGCCACCGGCATGCTGGTTGAACTGGAGCAGCAAGGGCACCGTGTGGTGCCGTGCGCAGAAGCGACGCGCCTGACCATGAACCGCGAAGGCATCCGTCGCCTGGCGGCAGAAACGCTCGGCCTGCCGACCTCCAGCTACCGTTTTGCCGACGGTGAAGAAGCCTTCCGTCAGGCCGTCGACCAAATCGGCTACCCATGCATTATCAAACCTGTCATGAGCTCTTCCGGCAAGGGACAAAGCCTGATCCGCAGCCCGGAGCAGCTGAAAACCGCCTGGGATTACGCCCAACAGGGTGGCCGTGCCGGCGGGGGACGGGTGATTGTCGAAGGCCTGGTGAAGTTCGATTTTGAAATCACTCTGCTGACCATCAGCGCCGTCGATGGCGTACATTTCTGCGCACCGATCGGACACCGTCAGGAAGACGGGGATTACCGTGAGTCCTGGCAGCCGCAGCAGATGAGCGAACTGGCGCTCAGCCGCGCGCAGGCCATTGCGGAAAACGTGGTGAAGGCACTGGGTGGATTTGGCCTGTTCGGCGTCGAGCTGTTTGTCTGTGGCGACGAAGTGATTTTCAGCGAGGTTTCACCGCGCCCACACGATACCGGCATGGTGACCCTGATTTCACAAGACCTGTCTGAATTTGCACTGCACGTGCGTGCTTTCCTCGGTCTGCCGATTGGCGCAATCCGTCAGTTCGGTCCTTCTGCCTCGGCGGTGATCCTGCCACAGCTTACCAGTAGCGACCTGCGTTTCAGCGGGCTGGATCGTGCACTGACCGGCCACAATCAGCTGCGTTTGTTCGGCAAGCCGGAAATTCAAGGTCAACGTCGGATGGGCGTCGCGTTGGCGACAGCTGAAAATATCGAGTTGGCGGTAGAGTCGGCCAAGCAGGCTGCTGCTGCGGTGGTCATTGAAGGTTAAGGCTTTGGGGCCGGCTTGCCGGCCCCTGCAACATCAATAGTTTTCGTCTTCTTCCGAGTCATCATCACCCTGATCGTCCGGGCGTTCCTGATACTCTTCATCGTCATCTTCGTCATCGAACATCACGCTAACCTGGTCACCCTGATGTTTTTCACGGATTTCCTGCGCAACCCGTGCGATGGCTTCACCACTGCTCATGCCTTGTTCCATCAGCTGATGGATACGATCCGCAGCTTCCTGCTGCTCTAGATGGCTTAACGACGGCATACCTGCAAGCATGTGTTTCTCTCCGGTAAAATGGAGGGCGAGTATACCCCTTAAACCGGCGGATCCCAACGCCTGTTATTCAGCGGCCGGTTGTGAGCAATGATCGCCGTGTCGCCACTGTTTCAGGCGATGCAACCAGAGCATGACGTGCCAGCCCTGCTTAAGGCCGCGCGCGTTGGTGGACATCGCTCGATCGATACCGTGCTGGTAGAACTCATCGGTGATCCGGCACTGCGCCGCCAGTTCGGGCTCGCGGCGAATGCTGTGACAAATTCCCAGGGCTTCACGGGTGATCTGCCAGTGAAAAGCAGGACGGATACTGATTTTCCGTGCATAGCGCTGGTTCAACGCCACCAGCATCTCCACTATTTTCATATAATGGCGTTGATATTCAACGTTGGCCTGGCCTGTCCGGCGACGGTTGCTGATCGATTTATCGTGCACTCGCTGGCGATACAACGTTTTACTGAGATATTTCACCCGCTGCGCATTAAACATCACCTCGGTGGTCCAGGGAATATCCTGGTGGTGCAAACCCGGCTCAAAATACAACCGATGCTGTTTAATAAAATCAAGGCGATATACCGCCAGCCAGACCACATGAATAAATTTTCTCGATTTGAGCGCGCGTTCCAACCATTTCACTCCGCTAATAACGCCGGTGTCGCCCAAGCGGTTTTGCGGAATAATCGGTTGCAGTTCATCTTGGTCGGTGAAATAACGTTCACCGTTGCACTGCATGACATCCAATTGATTTTCTTCAGCCATTTCAATCAGGGTTGCATACATTTCCGGCGCCAGTAAATCATCCGCGTCGGGAAATGCCACATATTTTCCGCGTGCTACAGCCAACCCGGCATTGCGCGCACAGGATACGCCCGCATTGAGCTGGTCAATCACGGTAATATGAGGATGCCGTTGGGCATAGCGGTGGGCGATATCACCAGAGCCATCGGTGGATCCGTCGTTGACGATGATCACCTCCATGCGCCGCTCCTGTTGGGCTAACAGCGAGGCCAAAAACGGCTCAAACAGTTCACCCACGTTATGTAACGGGACGATGACACTCAGCATTAGGGGCATAGGCAGCTCTTCGCAAAAAGTAACGAATGAATATCTCTATTTTTTAAAAATATCAGGGTGCAATTAAATTAGAACGCAGTGCCCGGCGATAAAATGGGTATAAATGCGTCTTGTTACTGTTTATAGTTTTATACGAAACGTGCTCTTTTTGGGTATTTCTCGTCCGGGAACCGGTATTATCAGGCAATGTCATAAGTTCGCCTGATATTTTTGTGATCTCAATCAAAAGTAATAACGCAATAAAACTAATTACTAGGATTTAATTTATAAAACCCGATTCCAATGGATAAGATATATCCGAGTCATTAATTGATAACGCAGTTTTTAACATATTGGATTATAGTTGAAGTCGCAAAAAATGCTTCATTTGCAAATTTGTTGATTCATTGTTTATGTGAAGTGTGCTTTGTCCACACATGCTAGGACATGCGCCTATCGGCCGAATATGGCAGAATAGCCATCATAGACAGCCGCCCCGTCAGTCAGGTTTATTGAGACCCATGAGCGCAACCGCACCCAATCTAAAATCTTTGCCCTATACCCCCACCACCCTGCTGGAGCTGTTTGCTCCCCTTGCTCAACACCCCTGGGCCATGTTGCTACACTCCGGCTTTGCCGAACATTCGCATAATCGTTTCGATATTTTGGTCGCGGCCCCCAAGGTCACTCTGACTACCCGAGGGCAAATCACAGAAATCTGCCGCGGGATGGAGGAGCATCAATCACAGGAAGATCCTTTCCAGTTGCTGCAACAGCAGTTGGAACAACAAAACCAACATCCGGCAGCAAATACCGACTTGCCATTCCAGGGCGGCGCTCTGGGGCTATTCGGTTACGATCTGGGCCGCAGAGTGGAAAAACTGCCGCAAATGGCACAGGCGGATATCACCTTGCCGGACATGGCGGTTGGCATTTACGACTGGGCGCTGATTGCCGATCACCATAAGAAGACGCTAACGCTGCTCAGCTATGGCGATACTGAACAACGCTGGCAGTGGTTATGCAGCCAGCAATCTGAACCTCAGCAAGACTTCACCTTGACCAGCCGCTGGCAAGCCAACATGACACGGCAGCAATATGGTGAAAAATTCCAGCGCATCCAGCAGTATTTGCGTAGCGGCGATTGCTACCAAATCAATCTGGCTCAACGCTTTTCAGCAGATTATCAGGGCGATGAATGGCAAGCCTTTCAGCAACTGAACGCCAGCAATCGAGCCCCCTTCTCTGCCTTTTTACGTCTGCCGGACAACGCCGTACTGAGCGTTTCGCCCGAGCGTTTTTTGTGGCTGGAGAACCAGCAGATCCAAACCCGCCCTATCAAGGGCACGCTGCCGCGGCTGGCCGATGCCGAGCAAGATGCGCAGCAGGCGCAACGGTTGGCGAATTCCGCCAAAGATCGCGCGGAAAACCTGATGATTGTCGATCTGCTGCGCAACGATATCGGCCGCGTCGCCGAACCGGGCAGCGTCAAAGTTCCCGAACTGTTCGTGGTGGAGCCTTTCCCGGCGGTACATCATCTGGTCAGCACCATTACCGCCCTCCTGCCCGAACGCACGCCAGCAACTGAGCTGTTGCGCGCCTGCTTCCCGGGCGGATCTATTACCGGTGCGCCCAAGGTACGGGCGATGGAAATTATCGAAGAGCTGGAGCCACAGCGGCGTAACGCCTACTGCGGCAGTATCGGCTATATCAGCGCCTGTGGCACCATGGACACCAACATCACCATCCGCACTTTGTTCACCGAAAGCGGCCGCATTTACTGTTCGGCCGGTGGCGGCATCGTAGCCGACAGCCAGGAACAGGCGGAATATCAGGAAACTTTCGATAAAGTCGGCCGCATCCTACCGCAACTGGGGGAGTTTATCGCTTCGTGAGCCAACCGACTTATCCGACTTCGCTGGCGGCGTTTATCAGCCGCTTCCAGCTGCAATTGCCGCAGGCGTCACAGATTTCGCATAACGTTCGCCCTGCGGCGGTGCTGATACCCATTATCTGCCGGCCCGAGCCCACGCTGCTGCTCACCCGCCGTGCCGATTCCTTGCGAAAACATCCTGGCCAGGTGGCATTTCCCGGCGGTAAAACCGATGCCGAAGACGGCTCAGCGATTATTACCGCCCTGCGTGAAGCCCAGGAGGAAGTGGCAATCCCGCCCCAGGCGGTGACTATCCTTGGCCAACTGGCCCCGCTCGACAGCAGCACCGGTTTCCAGGTCACTCCGGTTGTCGGCCTGATCTCACCCGACGTGCAATTTAGCGCCAATGAAGATGAAGTGGCCGACGTTTTCGAAATGCCTTTGCACGAAGCGCTGACCCTCTCACGCTATTACCCGCTGGATATTCAGCGCGCCGGTCATTCGCACCGTATTTATCTCTCCTGGTATCAGAGTCAATTTGTCTGGGGATTGACCGCGGCTATCATTCGCCGCCTGGCGCAACAGGTCAGCATTTAGCCCCAATTCCGTGACGCCGATCACAAGCCAAACGGTTACCTGCACCAGCGGCACGGGTAAAGCGATCGGCATCACTTCATTTGTTTGCTTTTTCAACTACCGTTCTGGCTATCAGAGTTTTAAAAAAACTGTAAACCCTCTCTTCAACCTTACGAAATACCTGTAAAATACCGCCGTCCGGAATAAACCACTATTTCAGCAGGGTTTAAGCCGGCCGCGTTCAGCAGTGGAAGCTGGCGCGATTGCCATTAACCGAGTTTAGGTGGCGGCTGTTCTACGACTGGCCGAGCGCCTGCGGCAATCATAAACAGGACTGACACCAAGGATTATTTTATTTCATGCGAAAAAGGCAACCGAACCCGTACGGCCCTTTTACAATATCGCTGTTCCCTGCACGGTTTTTAACCGATGCAGCCATAACAATATGCCTCTAAGGAGTTTTAGCGTGATTAGCGTTTTCGACATGTTTAAGATCGGCATCGGCCCGTCCAGCTCTCATACGGTTGGACCGATGAAAGCCGGCAAACAGTTTGTCGACGATCTGGTAAATAAAGGCCTGATGCCTTCTATCACGCGTGTTGCCGTAGACGTTTACGGCTCACTCTCATTGACCGGTAAAGGTCACCATACCGATATCGCTATCATCCTCGGCCTGGCAGGCAACATGCCGGATACCGTTGATATCGATAGCATCCCGGGTTTTATTCGCGATGTAGAACAACGTCAAAGACTGATGCTGGCCAGCGGCCTGCATGAGGTAGATTTCCCGCGTGACGGCGGCATGGTGTTCCGCAGCGATAACCTGCCGCTGCATGAGAACGGCATGCAAATCCACGCCTTCGCCGGGGATAAACAAGTTTACAGCAAGACTTACTATTCTATCGGCGGTGGTTTTATCGTCGATGAAGAGAATTTCGGCAAAACCGATGCGCATGAATTGAGCGTTCCTTACCCGTTCAATTTTGCGCGTGAAATGCTGGAGCATTGCCGTGAAACCGGACTGTCGCTGTCCGGCATGGTGATGCAGAACGAACTGGCGCTGCACAGCAAGCAGGAGATCGAAACCTACTTCGGCAATATCTGGCAGACCATGCGCGCCTGTATCGACCGTGGCCTGAACACCGAAGGCGTGCTGCCTGGTCCGCTGCGCGTACCGCGTCGTGCTTCCGCATTACGTCGCCTGCTAGTTTCTTCCGACAAATTGTCCAGCGATCCGATGAACGTCATTGACTGGGTCAATATGTTCGCGCTGGCGGTCAACGAAGAGAACGCCGCCGGTGGCCGCGTGGTCACCGCTCCAACCAACGGCGCCTGCGGCATCGTACCGGCCGTGCTGGCTTACTATGACCACTTTATCGAATCCGTCAGCCCGGATATTTACATCCGTTACTTTATGGCAGCGGGCGCGGTCGGTGCTCTGTACAAAATGAACGCGTCTATCTCTGGCGCCGAAGTGGGCTGCCAGGGCGAAGTCGGCGTGGCCTGTTCCATGGCAGCGGCCGGTTTGGCCGAACTGCTGGGCGGCAGCCCAGAGCAGGTTTGCATCGCGGCGGAAATCGGCATGGAGCACAACCTGGGGTTGACCTGTGACCCGGTTGCTGGTCAGGTTCAGGTGCCTTGCATCGAGCGTAATGCCATTGCTTCAGTGAAGGCGATCAACTCGGCGCGCATGGCGCTGCGCCGTACCAGTGAGCCTCGCGTGTCACTGGATAAGGTGATCGAGACCATGTATGAAACCGGTAAAGACATGAACGCTAAATACCGCGAAACCTCGCGTGGCGGTCTGGCAATAAAAGTGCAGTGCGATTAACCCCAAACCCTGCCTTGATGGCGGGGTTTTTCTTGCCAGAATTTGTTGATAATCAAATCGCTAACGCCAATTAAGTGACAATGTCACAGTAAAATATGTCGGCAACGTCACATCGATCCTGCGGTTAACCCACAATTTCCCCCTCTGTTTCGCCAAATTTAAATAATTTACTGGGTTACCATCACTCTTGTATAACGACAGGCTAGAATTAGCCGAGTATCATTTTGGACTGTTTGGCCTGACGGTGATTCTGGGCTGGCTTACCGAACAAGGATTTAGCGATGTTGATGACCCAACTTACCGTGACCAAATACCGCTATTACCGTTGGCTGCTAGCCGGGGCGGTCGGGTTGGCTATTCTGCTGTTGTCGCTTTACACCCGCTATTATCAGGAAATCGGCACCATCGAGCACAATCGTCAGGTGCTTGCCAATCGCACCGTCGCCAAGATCAACAACCTGTTGTCACCGGCTGAATTACAGGCCAAACGCTCCATGCCCCTGCTGACCTCCACTTGTGAAACCGTCATGCCCACACTGCGCTTTCGCGCCGCACAAAACCAGGCGCTTCGGGCAATGCTGCTGGTCAAGGATGGTGTTATTTACTGTTCCAGCCTGTTTGGTTCCCGCAAGTATGTTTTCAGCGCTATTTTGCCCGCAATAGCAAACGATGGCGCGAAGCTGGCGCTGCGCCCTTCGCTGTCGGTCGCCAAAGGCGTCCCCACCCTGATCATGTGGACGCCAGAGACGGATAATGATCGCCGTAACGGCGTCTTGCACGTCTTTAATATTGAACTGCTGGCAAACTTTCTGCTCGAGCCTCAGGAACCCTATGCGCAGCGGGTGGTGCTGAACGTCGGAGATTACAGTTTGGAATACGGTCGCCGCGAGATCCTGCGCAGCGATAGCCTGACAACCGATTTGCGCTATACCGCGAAATCTACGCAATACCCTTTCTCTGTCTCGCTGTTCGGTCCTCAGGCCGGCATGCTGGCGCTTGCGGCACTGCCGCGCCATGTTCCGCTGTCGTTGTTGATCAGCCTGCTGGCAGCCTACGTGGTGTACCTGCTCACCGCGAATCGCATGAGCCTTTCGTACCATATAGGACATGCCATTTCTCATCGCGAATTCCGCGTTTACTGTCAGCCGATCATCAACGCTGAAACCGGTCGCTGCGTTGGGGTTGAAACCCTGCTGCGCTGGAAAAACAAACGCCAGGGCTGGATCTCCCCCGACGTGTTCATCCCGTTGGCGGAACAGCATGGGTTAATCATTCCCCTGACCCGCTACCTGATAAGCACCATAGTGGAAAATCTGCAGTTATTCCCGCCGCGTCCGTCGTTTTATATCAGCATCAACGTCGCCGCCGAGCATTTCAACGCGGTGACCATCATCGATGATATTCGCCGTCTGTGGCTGCCTGCCGAACCGATGCCGTCGCTGATGCTGGAGCTGACCGAACGCACCGCGCTGTCAGAAATTCAGTATGAGCAAATCAAAACGCTGAAGGAGATGGGCATTATGCTGGCGATCGATGACTTTGGCACCGGGCACAGCTCGCTCAGCTACCTGAAAAAACTCAGCCCGGACGTGTTGAAGATCGATCGCGGGTTTACCGCCGCCATCGGTACCGATGCCATTAACGCCACGGTCACCGATACCATTATTACGTTGGCACAGCGCCTGAAATTGAAACTGGTGGCTGAAGGGGTAGAAACCGCCGAACAGGTTGAATACTTGCGCTCGCACGACGTGAATGCCCTGCAAGGCTTCTACTTTGCCAAGCCAATGCCAATCCATGTTTTCCCGCTGTGGCTACAGCAGTACGAATCGCGGTTACGGACGGGGAATCAGCGGGAAGAACAAAAAACAGGGCTGGAAAAAAAACCGGAGGCATGATGCCTCCGGCTTGCGTGTTACTGATGTTCCTCGTCGTGAGGCTCCACTTTGGTGATGCGCACCAGCTCAATGCGGTACTCTGACACCTCAATGACTTCGAAGCGCAGCCGGTTAAGCTCCACCACGTCCCCCACCACCGGCATTTGGCCGTAATGGGCCAGCAGGAACCCAGCCAAGGTGGCGTAATCTGCCGTCGGGCTGACCAGATCTTCGCAGTTTAGCGCCTGCTCCAGCGAGTGCATATCGGCACCGCCTTTTACCAGCCAGCTGTCGGCTTCCACCACGATATCCGGCGTCTCGTCCTCATCGGGGAACTCACCGGCAATGGCTTCCAGCACGTCCAAAGGCGTCACCAGCCCCTGCACGACGCCGAACTCATTGGTGACCACCACCAGTCGCCCCTTGGCGCGACGCAGCACTGCCAACAGATTAATCACGTCCATGGTTTCCGGCACCACGATCGGCGGTGTGCGCGCGGCAAACTCGGCGATGTCTTCGCCCCGTTCTACCGCCACCAGCAGATCCTTGGCGCGCACCACGCCGATAATTTCATCCAACGAGTCACGACAAACCGGGAACAGGCTGTGTGGAGTATCCAACAGCTGTTCGCGCACCTCTTCACGAGAGCGGTCGCAATCCACCCATGAAATTTCGGTACGTGGCGTCATCACGCTACGCAGTGAACGCGAGGCCAGCGTCAACACGCCGCTGATCATATAGCGCTCTTCTTCCGCGAAGGTTTCATTCACCGGCAACGGTGCCGCTTCATCCGTCTGCTGCGCACGCTGTTGCCCCATCAGACGCATAATCGCCTCGGCGGTGCGTTCACGCATCGGGCGATGGGCCTGGTGCTTGATAAAGTTACGGCGCGCGATTTGGTTAAACAGCTCAATCAGGATCGAGAAGCCAATCGCAGCGTACAGATAGCCTTTCGGAATATGCATGCCAAAGCCTTCGGCGATCAGGCTCAAGCCGATCATCAACAGGAAGCTCAGACACAGCACCACGATAGTCGGATGCGCATTCACGAAGTTAGTCAGCGGTTTAGAGGCCACCAACATCACCACCATAGCGATAACCACGGCGGTCATCATCACCGGCAGGTCGTTCACCATCCCCACGGCGGTAATCACCGCGTCGAGCGAGAACACTGCGTCAAGGATCACAATTTGCACCACCACCGCCCAGAACTTGGCGTAACCGCGGTTGGCGCCATCCTGATGCGTCTGCCCTTCCAGCCGTTCGTGCAATTCCATGGTGGCCTTGAACAACAGGAAAACACCGCCGAACAGCAGGATCAGATCGCGGCCGGAGAAGCTGAAGTCCGCGACGCTAAACAGTGGCGTGGTCAGCGTAACCATCCAGGAAATTACCGACAACAGGCCCAGACGCATAAACAGCGCCAGCGACAATCCGAGGATACGCGCTTTATCACGCTGCTTCGGCGGCAGCTTATCGGCCAAAATGGCGATAAACACCAGGTTGTCGATACCCAGTACAATTTCCAACACGACAAGTGTCAGTAACCCAGCCCAAATTGAGGGGTCCATTAAAAATTCCATATCAGACTCCGAAAAAAAGACAGGATTGCCGAGCTGTGCTCAGGCGTGAGAATGCCGACGCAGGATTAGCGCTGACAACGACAGCAAGATAACGGGATTGTAGTACCGGGGAATGGCCGAGCGGCCGTGTGATGTTTGCAACGCCAGCAGGTGGCGGGTGGAACCTTGAAAAACAGTAACTTCGGTGACAGTCCATAGGGTGGGCTGAGGCCCTTCACTCCTAAATATGAAAGAGGAAATACTCTAGCAGGAAATTTTTAGCCGGCAAAGAAGCTTTTTTACCTTCTGCATTCTCTTGTAACAGCTCTGTTGTTTAATTCCTCAAACGCTGCGTTAGGACTTATCCGAGCGCTCAATAACAGAGCAACGTCACAAAATTTATTTTTTCACTCACTAAAATAAATGGCGCTAACGTGGAACAACGCGCACAGGCATTTGAAACTGCGCGAGAAATGTTAAGAGCGGGTTTCCAGATTTCTACCATAATGTATCTGAACCGCGGAAGTGACTGCCAGGAAGCAAATGAACTAAAGACCGACACAATCCGTGCACGAAGTTCAATGAGGAGGTAGCGAGTGGCAATAGCTATTATCATCGGCACACACGGGACCGCAGCGGAACAATTGCTGAAAACGACGGAGATGCTATTGGGCGAACAGGACAACGTCGCTTTTATAGATTTCGTCCCCGGAGAAAATGCCGAAACGTTAATCGAGAAATACAACGGGAAAATCAGCGGACTCGACACCAGCGGTGGCGTCCTGTTCCTGGTCGATACCTGGGGCGGCAGCCCGTTCAATGCGGCCAGCCGCATCGCCGTCGATAAAGAAAATTATGAGGTCGTCACCGGGGTTAACATTCCCATGCTGGTGGAAACCTTCATGGCACGAGACGACAACCCCAGCTTCGACGAATTGGTCGCCCTGGCGTTGGAAACCGGCCGTGAGGGCGTGAAAGCGCTGAAAAAACCGGCAGAAGAGAGTGTTAAGCCCGCGGCACCGCAGAGTTCTCCCGCCGCCAAACCCGCTGCCCCACAAGCGCCGCTGGGGCCCAATGACCATATGAAAATCGGCCTGGCCCGTATCGATGACCGCCTGATCCACGGCCAGGTAGCGACCCGCTGGACCAAGGAAACCGACGTCAGCCGCATTATCGTGGTCAGCGACGAAGTTGCCGCCGACCACGTTCGCAAAACCTTGCTGACCCAGGTTGCCCCGCCGGGCGTCACCGCACACGTGGTTGACGTAGCGAAAGCCATTCGCGTGTGGAACAACCCGAAATACGCTGGCGATCGCGTGATGTTGCTGTTTACCAATCCGACCGACGTCTGGCGCCTGGTGGAAGCCGGTGTGGATATCAAGTCGGTGAATATCGGTGGCATGGCGTTCCGCCAGGGCAAAACACAGGTGAACAATGCCGTGTCGGTTGACGAAAAAGATATCGAAGCGTTTAAGAAATTAAACGAGCGCGGTATTGAATTGGAAGTGCGTAAAGTCTCGTCCGACAGCCGGTTAAAAATGATGGACCTGATTAACAAACTCAATTAATGGCGACAGCCAGTAATTATTTTACTCAGAGATCTTTGGTCATAGGAGAAGTGCAATGGAGATTACCACTCTTCAGATTGTACTGATATTTATCGTTGCCTGTATCGCCGGGATGGGTTCTGTCCTCGACGAGTTTCAATTTCACCGTCCGCTGGTCGCATGTACCCTGATCGGTTTTATCCTCGGTGACATGAAAACCGGTATCATCATCGGCGGTACGCTGGAGATGATCGCCCTGGGCTGGATGAACATCGGTGCGGCGGTTGCGCCAGATGCAGCATTGGCGTCCATCATTTCCACCATTTTGGTTATTGCCGGCGGACAAAGCGTCGGTGCCGGTATCGCCCTGGCCATCCCGCTGGCGGCAGCCGGACAAGTTCTGACCATCATCGTGCGTACCCTGACCGTCGCCTTCCAGCACGCAGCGGACAGCGCGGCAGAACGCGGCAGTTTACGCGCCATCACCTGGTTGCATATTTCCGCCCTGCTGTTGCAGGCGATGCGTATCGCTATCCCAGCGGTTATCGTCGCTATCTCGGTCGGCACCTCTGGCGTTCACGCGCTGCTTAACTCGATCCCGGAAGTCGTCACCAGCGGCCTGAACATCGCCGGCGGGATGATCGTGGTGGTCGGTTACGCCATGGTGATCAACATGATGCGTGCCGGTTATCTGATGCCATTCTTCTACCTCGGCTTCGTTACCGCCGCCTTCACCAACTTTAACCTGGTCGCGCTCGGCGTTATCGGCGTGGTGATGGCCGTGCTGTATATCCAGCTCAGCCCGAAATACAACAAGTCACAAGTTGTGCAAGCCGGCCCGGCTAACGCCAACGACCTCGATAACGAACTGGACTAGGAATAGGTGAGAGAAATGGTTGATACAACAGCTCAAAAGAAACTCACGCCAGCCGATATTCGCGGTGTGTTTATGCGTTCGAACCTGTTCCAGGGTTCATGGAACTTCGAACGTATGCAGGCGCTGGGTTTTTGCTTCTCCATGGTGCCGGTGATCCGTCGCCTGTACCCGGAAAATAACGACGATCGCAAACAAGCGATTAAACGCCATCTGGAGTTCTTCAACACCCACCCTTACGTGGCGGCGCCGGTGCTTGGCGTGACCATGGCAATGGAAGAGCAACGCGCTAACGGCGCGCCGATCGACGATGCGGCAATCAACGGCATCAAGGTCGGCTTGATGGGGCCTCTGGCCGGCGTAGGCGACCCGATTTTCTGGGGGACCGTTCGTCCGGTATTCGCCGCGCTTGGTGCCGGTATCGCCATGAGTGGCAGCCTGCTGGGTCCGATTTTATTCTTCGTCCTGTTCAACCTGGTGCGCCTGTTGACCCGCTATTACGGCGTGGCCTACGGCTACCGCAAAGGGGTGGATATCGTTAACGACATGGGCGGCGGCTTCCTGCAAAAACTGACGGAAGGAGCGTCGATTCTCGGCCTGTTTGTCATGGGGGCATTGGTTAACAAGTGGACGCACGTGAATATCCCGTTGGTGGTGTCTAAAATCACCGACCAGACCGGGCATACCACGGTGACCACGGTGCAGACTATCCTCGACCAGTTGATGCCGGGCCTGGTGCCGTTACTGCTGACCTTTGGCTGTATGTGGCTGCTGCGCAGGAAAGTGAATGCGCTGTGGATTATCATCGGCTTCTTCGCCATCGGTATCTTTGGTTACTGGGTTGGCCTGCTGGGCCTGTAAGACGATTATCAGCCGGGGGGAAACCCCCGGCTTTTTTATTTTTGGAGCTAGAAGATGTCGCTGACCGATGGCGTATTACTGATTTTCACCGCGCTGATGCTGGTGTATGCGATTTACGACGAATTCGGGATGAACCTGCTGAAGGGCAAAACGCTGCTCAAGGTACAGCTAAAACGACGTAACCGGATTGATTGTCTGATCTTTGTCGGTCTGATTGCCATTCTGATTTATCGTAATGTCACGACACAGGGTGCTGCATTAACCACCTATCTGCTTATTTCTTTAGCACTGATCGCCGTCTACATATCCTATATTCGCTGGCCCAAGATGTTGTTTAAAGCGCAGGGTTTCTTTTATGCCAATGCGTTTATCGAATATAACCGCATTAAGGCCATGAATTTATCTGAAGATGGCATTCTGGTCATCGATCTGGAGCGGCGCAGACTGCTTATTCAGGTCACGCAATTAGACGATCTGGAAAAAATATATCACTTTTTTGTTGAAAATCAGTGAGTAAAAATAACCTCAACGGAACCTCTGTTCTCGCCATGCGCTGAATGTGGATAATTAATCACCAGCGCATAAGGCTACCTGATTATTATTTATGCAACATTATTGCACTCGCCTACATTATATTCCGTCTTGCATATTTCATTAATGAAAATAATTATCAATTCCAAATAAATATCCATGGGGAATAAGGGTTGTTGCCAACGGAAATAATATGGTATGGTTGCGCCGTCATTGGGGAGTAGCCGGTTTCTGGACAATTAAACGCCAGAAACGCCCGTATCAACATACTCGTTTTAATCATTAAAACGTGGTGCGGGCAGCCAGGTAAGGTTGGCGAGACCATAGACACGTAACTCCGTCGTATGGTTGGGGGTGGGTTACGTGTATATGGAGCCGCCCGGCCGAGGCTATTTTACATGAACTTGTCAGCTACACTCATTCTCGCTTTTGGCATGTCTATGGATGCGTTTGCCGCGTCGATCGGCAAAGGTGCCAGCCTGCATCAGCCCCGTTTTCGTGAAGCGCTACGCACCGGACTCATCTTCGGTGTGGTTGAAGCCATTACGCCGATTATCGGTTGGGGCATCGGCCTGTTCGCCAGTCAATACATCATGGAGTGGGATCACTGGGTCGCCTTCTCGCTGCTGTTTATTCTCGGTATGCGCATGATTGTCGAAGGCGTCAGAAACCGCCCTGAAGAAGAAGAGAAAGTGAAGCGTCACGGATTCTGGCTGCTGGTGGCCACGGCTATCGCCACCAGTCTGGATGCTATGGCTATCGGCGTTGGCCTGGCCTTCCTGCAGGTGAACATTGTGCACACCGCCATGGCTATCGGCATGGCCACCATGATTATGGCGACGCTGGGCATGATGATTGGCCGCTTTATTGGGCCATTACTCGGTAAACGCGCTGAGATCCTTGGCGGCGTGGTGCTGATCGCCATCGGCGTCAATATTCTGCTGGAGCATTTGGGCTACCTCGCCTGAACCGACAGCACCCAAAGAAAAACCTGCCAACGGCAGGTTTTTTTGTTTCTGCCCCTCTTAGTCGGTCCGGTCATCGCCAGCCCGCAGCAAAGCTGAACCACTCTGTCGGGCGGCATTAAGCATGCCGGCGGCGATAGAGCGCAATAACGAAATCTGTTTCGCAGAGGAAGGTCTCACTGGCGCTCAGGCGCTGCTGGACCTCCGGAGAGGCCCGCCAGGCAAAAGGCGTCATCTGCAGCAGATTGGCCGCCTGCTCGCCCGGCAGCGTCATCGGGTAGGCCAGCGATTCGACCCGCTCACAGTCAAAGCCCGCGAACTGCTCATTCTGTTCGGCATGCAGTTGCACCTGCTGATAAACCTGCTCTTTTAACTGATACAGATGGCGTGGACCAGGCGATACCGTCACCACGACGCCACCGGGTTTCACCACCCGGGCCAGTTCTTCCGCCTTGCAGGGCGCATAAATACGCAGAATGGCGTCTAAAGAGGCGTCGGCGAACGGCAGACGATGGCTCGACGCTACGCAGAATGACACCGCAGGATAACGCTTGGCCGCATAGCGGATCGCCACCTTGGCGACATCCAGCCCATACAGGGTCATATTGCGTTGTTGCGTCAATCGGGCAGCCACTTCCGCCGTGTAGTACCCCTCGCCGCAGCCGATATCCAGCAGCGCCTGTGCGTCGGGCGCCAGCGCCTCATCCAACAGCTCGGCTACCCGCTGCTGCAAAGGCCGATAAAAACCGCCATCCAGGAACGCGCGCCGCGCCTGCATCATTTCCGTACTGTCGCCGGGTTGCTTCGAACGCTTGTGCTGTACCGGCAGCAGGTTGACGTAGCCCTCTTTGGCGCAGTCAAACTGATGGTTAGCGTCGCAACGCCATTGCGGTGAGGAAAAATGAAGCGGCTGATGGCACAGAGGGCACTGATAAGACATGGCTTGGGTTCCAGAGAGATACGGCGCGGCTAGTCTAAAGAAGGCTTCTGTGTGATGCAAGGCGCATCCCATGGGGGCTAGCCAAGCAGGAAAAAAACTGACTACACTGACGCTAAGTTTTCTGACGCAGGTAAAGACGTTTATGACCGACTATTCCCCGCTTCTCAACCGCGTTCCCGCTATTCGACACGGTTTCGGCAACAAGAGCGCGTTGCTGCCTGGGCATCTGCAGCCCTATCGCGCCACCTTGCCGGAAAAAAAACAGGTACACGGCACGCGCATTGTCGACGTAACGCAGGCAGCGCAGGCGTGTGGTGAGGCCGATGGGTTCTATACCCGCCAGCCGGGCATTCTGCTCAGCGTGTTAACGGCAGACTGCCTGCCGGTGATTTTCAGCCGCCATGACGGCTCGGCCATTGCAGCCGTGCATGCCGGCTGGCGTGGGCTGCTGGATGGCGTTCTGGAGCAGCTGGCGGCGCGTATCGCACAAGATGACTCAACCACCAACTGGGTCGCGTCCATCGGCCCTGCGGCCGGCCCATGCTGTTATGAGGTGAATGAAGAACTGGTCGAACGGTTCAAACAGCAGTTGCCGCTGCCCGCCAGCTTAATCAGTCCCCACTATCGTCACCTGGATCTGGCCGCAATCGCCGAATCCAAACTTCGCGAGCTGGGATTCGCCGCCGTGGACCATGCTGGCAGCTGCACCATCTGCACGCCTAATACCGACCCGCTGCAGCCACAGCGCTTTAAATACACCAGCTATCGGCGCAACAGTCACCGTCGCGAACAGGATCCCACCCACCCAGGCATCACCGGACGCAACCAGTATGCGGCCATTATTATCACCGGCGAATAACAGAAACGAAAAAACCCGCACCAAGGCGGGTTTTTTGTACAGCTGACGCTGATTAGATTGCAGTAACGTTTACTGCAGATGGGCCTTTCTGGCCATCTTGGATTTCGAACTCAACGTTCTGGCCTTCAGCCAGGGTTTTGAAGCCGTTACCCTGGATTGCAGAGAAGTGTACGAACACGTCTTTGCTGCCGTCAGCTGGAGTGATGAAACCGAAACCTTTAGATTCGTTGAACCACTTAACTTGACCTTTGATCTTTGCCATCTTGAGTATTTCCTTTGGATTGTTTAAACCGCCCGTAGGCGTTACATAGACAAACTAGAGTCGTTACTGCTTGAGGCACTAAGATAAGGATCGGCAGAGAAGCGGTATTCAACGCTAACGTTTTTACTCAGAACTTCTTTACTGAAAATGCCACACATATACAGAACTGTACCTCGTTTTACCCAGATGCGTTATCACATACTCTGTATTCGATGGCAAGCCATTTTTAATCACTGATGGAGCTGTCGCACATATTTGAAACGGTCGAGAGCAATATAAGCTTAAATAGGCTAAAAGATGTTGAAGCCTTAGCTATTTTCTGCTTAACACTTACACTGCGCTACACTCCGCATCCTGACTGAATTTTAACAATTCTTTCATCCGATTGACTCATGAATGTTGCAACATATAACTCCAGCCAGACGCTTAGAACGTTAAAAAATTTGAATCTTTATGGAATTTCTTATACGACATTTGAATATCGATGAACGGGCGTATTGGAGACCGGCTGATCCGACCATTGGGTTGCCATCCGGACGGCTTAACGCTGGCATAGCCCACTCTTCGGCAATCCCTCCGCCTGCAACAGCACAATAATACCAGGGTAAATTATTGCCACGCTCGCCAACTGACCATAATTCATGCAACCCATGCTCTACCATGAAAATCAAATAGCGTGCCACTTTTGGGTGCATAAGCATGCAAAATCAGAATTTACGCACCGTGGTCGTGCATCCACAGAGAAATACATCCTCCGTAACGCCGTTAAATAACGCCAATAACCTTGAGGTCAGTGCGAACCTATAGCGAAATTAAATCTTAAAAACTGAACGGGTATTTATGCGTTCAAGAGCAATTGCGAGTTGACGTATTTATTTTATCTTTTGTCACGCGCCTACCCTATTCAAGTCAACCGGTTAGGCCAGGTTGTGGATATTGCCGTCCGGCAAGCTGCCCACATCGCTACAACCTGCGGTGGGACTGGCTTGCGGACGGCTACGGGGGCGACGCCAGCCCCGTTTGTCACGAATTAACGCTTAAGAGTTAGGTTCAAGCAGAATGCGCTCACCAATTTTAATTGGCCGGAACCGGTGTTGTTCTATCCCGGCCGAACTCAACGCCAGTTTTAATTGCTGCGGCGGCTCATCCAATGACTCATCGGCTAATTCAAAAACACCCCAATGGATTGGAATGACCTGCGGCGCATTTAATTGCTGATACAGCGTCACCGACTGTTGCGGATCCATATGTTGTTCCTGCATGAACCAACGTGGTGCATAAGCGCCTATCGGCAACGCCGCCACGTCAAAGGGCCCTAAACGCGCGCCAATGTCCGCCAGCCGCTCCGAATAGCCGCTGTCGCCCGAAAAATAGAATCGAAGTGCCGGATGATGAATCACCCAACCGCACCATAAAGAGCGATTGCGGTCCCACAGGGTGCGCATACTCCAGTGGCGCGCCGGCGTACTGTGAAACGTCAGGTCACCCAACTGCAGGCTATCCCACCAGTCCAGCTCCTCGACCCGTTGCAGGCGATAGCGCCGGAACCAACTTTTCAGCCCCAACGGGACGATAAAGGTCGCATGCGGAAAACGACGCGCCAACTGCCTGATGGTGCGCCGATCGAGATGGTCATAATGGTTATGCGAGATCAATACCACGTCCACCGTCGGTAACTGCTGCACCGTCAGCGGCGTTGGGGTCTTGCGCTTTGGGCCATAAAAACTCAACGGCGATGCTCGCTGCGACAACACCGGGTCAATCAGAATGTAACGCCCTTCAAGACGCAGCAGCATTGAGGCATGCCCCAACCACCAGATACCGTTGTCGCTGCCGCTGAGGTCTGCCTGCTGCCACCAGCGTTGGGTAAACTGTTGGTACCCCATTTGCGGTGGCTTGGGCAGGCCCTGCTGCTTGCGCTCATCCTGCCAGCGCTTCAAATCCCCCTCCCGGCGCAGAGTAGGCTCCGGGTTACGAAACCCTTGCGGCGTATGGTGCGCTTTGCCGGCATCATAGTAACGATTGGTTATCTTCAAGTTGCTCTCCCGACCACTGCGGACACCCTGCACGGGCAGTTTCGATAACATAACAAAATAGACGATTGGTGCGCTTTGTGAACTGTGCTCACCTCAGGGGGGACCTTTTCGCCCATTGTGGTGTCACAATCCCTGTGAGAATGCCAGGGCCGCCTAGAGCCTGTTAAGCATCTCTTAAGATCCTTGTGTTTTACTTATAGGACATTCAGAAAAGGAGAAGTTATGAGCCGTTCTACATCACGCAAATCACGTGTTCGCATGGGCCGTATCCGTAGCGCGATGCTGGCACAGATGCAGTATTGGAAAATGTATGTCGCGATGAAACTGCGCCGCGTACGCGTGCCGGCACCCCAGGTGCTGTTGTTTGGCGCGATGGTGAGTTTTTTCATGCTGGCCGTATTGATGCTTAGCGTGGTCGCTATCGATGTCATCACCACGGTATTCCTGCTGTGCAGGAAGCTGTTGGGGTTGGGCCGCTCCGCACCGGGCAATGCCTTTATGCCACGCGGCTAAATGAAAATGGGAGGCGCAAAACGCGCCTCCGTGAAACCTTAACGCCGAACGTTAGCGCCCTTGCGGCGCGTCAGCTTGAACCCTATCCACAACAGCAAGATCCACACCGGCATCAGCAACACCGAGATACGGATCCCCTCGCTGAAATACATGATGACCAGGATTAGACTGAGGAACACCAGGCACAAATAGTTGCCGAACGGGTACCACAACGCCTTAAAGCTCGGGATCACGCCCTGACGGTTTTTCGCCGCGCGGAAGCGTAAATGCGCCAGGCAAATCATCACCCAGTTGATCACCAGCGTGGACACCACCAGCGCCATCAGCAATTCAAACGCCTTGCCGGGCATCACATAGTTGATCAGTACACCGACAGAGGTCACCAGCGCCGACAGCGCAATCGACAGCACCGGCACGCCGCGCTTGTTCACCCGCGTCAACGCCTTGGGCGCATTGCCCTGCGTCGCCAGGCCGAACAGCATGCGACTGTTGGCATAGACGCCGCTGTTGTACACCGACAGCGCTGCCGTCAGGACCACCACGTTAAGCAGGGTCGCCACCAGGCTGCTGTCCAACGCATGGAAAATCATCACAAACGGGCTACCGCCTTCCACCACTTTGTCCCACGGATAAAGCGACAGCAGGACCGTTAGCGAACCGATATAAAAAATCAGGATGCGGTACACCACCTGATTGGTGGCCTTCGGGATGCTGCGGCGCGGATCGGCGGCTTCGGCCGCGGTAATACCGACCATCTCCAGGCCGCCGAACGAGAACATGATCACCGCCATCGCCATCACCAGCCCGCTGATGCCGTGCGGCATAAAGCCTCCCTGCTCCCACAGGTTGTTGAGGCTGGCTTGCGGACCGCCGTTGCCGCTGGCCAACAGCCAGGCACCAAACAAGATCATACCGACGATTGCCACCACCTTGATGATGGCAAACCAAAACTCGGTCTCGCCATACAGCCGGACATTGACCAGGTTGATCAAATTAATCAGGACAAAAAATACCGCGGCGGAAACCCAGGTTGGGATGTCCGGCCACCAGTACTGAATATAAATACCGACGGCGGTCAGTTCGGCCATGCCGACCAAAATGAACATCGCCCAGTAGTTCCAGCCGGAAAGAAAACCGGCGAAATCGCCCCAATATTTATAAGCGAAGTGGCTGAACGACCCGGCAACCGGCTCCTCGACCACCATCTCCCCCAGTTGGCGCATGATCAGGAAGGCAATGAATCCGCCGATGGCATAGCCCAGCAATACCGATGGGCCGGCCATTTTAATGGTCTGCGCAATGCCGAGAAACAGGCCGGTGCCAATAGCGCCGCCCAGGGCGATAAGTTGTATATGTCTGTTTTTTAAACCGCGTTTTAGCGGGGTATCCTGCTGCTGACCGCCCATCTTATCCTCATATGGCGTGGGAACCTGGCGCTGTTGCACAAGATTTCGCCATTCAATAAATGTATCTGCGGGCGGCTTTTTAACACTTAACCCCGTGAGCATCAAGGAGTAGCACCCCGGCGACGTCGGCCAAGGCGCTATTTTATGCTGGAATTAACGGCAGTAAGGGCAGGTTTTTAGCTGGACAGACCGCAAAGTTTGGTCAGGTTGCGGGCGCCAATCATCAGCGTGGCGACGTAGGACTGGCGGCGTGTTACCACCTCTACCGCCACGCGATCGTTTTGATATTTTATCAGGTAGGTTGACGGCCAACCCTGTCGGCGCTGACCAAAGCTTTCGGCATGACGATCGATTGCCGCATGGGCAATCACCAGATGAGACAAGTTTTTATCACCTTTAATAATGCGCTTCATAAACAGGCTCCGCCAGAGACAGTTCTGTTGTCATAAAAAGGGAAAAATCATCAGTAATTCTGGTGTTTCAACGGACCATTTCGTTGGTTTGCTGGCTCAGCAGGAAGCAGATCATTGCCGCACGCAGCGGGCTGCTGCTGTCCGCCTGCCATTCGCCGCGTTGGGTGATCATACGCGCCTGCCACTGCGGGTTGTCGCCCTGGCTGTCGGCATTCAGGCTGATTTTATTGGCGCAGATAATTGGCCAGGCATCGGAGGGATTCTTGCAATAGTCTTTACCTTTCACACCGCCGTAGGGATACCATTTGTCCGGATTTTCTCCGGTGATCAGCGCAATGCTGCGGTTCACCTCGGCGTCGCTTTCTTCATACCATTTAATCATCGGCTTTATCCATCTTTCGTAGAGTTGGCGCTACATTACGATGCCAATACGACATATTTATGACAACGCGAGGGCTTTCCACATTATCTCCACTAATGTTTTTTCGGCTTTATCTTTTCCTGGACGCTGATTACACTTTTTCCCTGTTTTGTTGCGCAGGAATACCGGCATGTTAACTGGCCTTAACCATCTGACGCTTGCAGTCAGCGACGTCAACCGCAGCTTCAATTTTTATAGCAACCTGTTGGGTTTTGTCCCACATGCTCGCTGGCAAACTGGCGCCTACCTGTCTCTGGGGGAGCTGTGGCTGTGTTTGTCATGGGACGACGCACGAGCCGTAAATTCAGCAAAGGATTACACCCATTACGCGTTCAGCGTGGCGCCGGCAGATTTCGCCAAGGTTGCTTCGCGGCTGCGCCAGGCTGGGGTTGATGAGTGGAAAACTAACCGTAGCGAGGGGGAATCGCTGTACTTTCTTGACCCGGACGGACACCAATTGGAAATTCACGGCGGCGACCTGGCCAGTCGGTTGGCGGCGTGCCGCGCAGCGCCCTATCAGGGAATGGAGTTTTTCTAAGCGATGCGGGTGGCGTAAACTTGGGCACGCCACCCGGCAGAAAGTTTGCTTAACGCTCGGGGATAAAACCTTTGAAATCCAGCGCCGGGCTGAGATCGTCATCGTCGATTACGCTATCGCCACGCGCGCTTTGCGCCAGGCTTTTCAATAATGCAGTCTGCTGACGCTGCTGCTCGGCAATTTCCTGCAGCAGACGGACCTGTTCATTGGCACGCACACTGGCACGATTCACCAGGAACCAGACCCATAATCCCACCAACAGCGCCAGCGCCGCGAGGGCCAGCGAAAGCAGGCTATTCGAACCAAAACCTAAATCGTACATGGACAACCCTATCTACTGCTAAAAACAGGCGCACATCTTAACACTCCGGGTGCGGGCACGAACATCTTGATAGTAAATTGTTATGCACCGCTGCGCATCTCACCAGGGAATGAAACGAGTAACGGAACACACCCCCAACGCAAAGGAGCCTCCCTCATCGCAGTAGCTATCCAGCGCCAGCAGATAAAAAAACAGACAGGCCGCAAGGAACGCCACTATCACGAGGACTTTTTTTCGCAACAAATTTAGCAGCCTCATTGTTATCTTGATAATCTGTTCGTCATGCTACCACAGCTAACTTAAACGAAGTTTAACCTGTCGTTTAGAAACCGTTTTGACGATGACTTTTCAGATTGTTACCGTTGCAGCCTGCGTCGGCGCGTGGCTATATCGCAACGACGATAAATAAACGGGAGTTATAATGAGTAAGCTGATTAAGGGGTTACTGCTACTGGCAGTGGTGTATGGCGTATTTTTGTTTTCGGGATACGGCGTATTGGTCGGCAGCAACAAGAACGTGGCTGGCCTGGGGTTGCAGTGTAAATATATGACCGCACGCAATGTGGTGATTGCTCAGTATCTGCACGGGGACAACGGCGTCATTGGCGTGGCCGACTGTCCGCTGTTCAAAAAAGTCGAAACGGTGGTGGATTGATCACCACCGCCCGAAACCGTCGCCAGGCGGCGGTTTCCCCCATCAGTTGCGGGTAAACTTCATCTCAATCAGCGCAATCGCTTTTTCGATCGCCCTGCGGGTCACGGGATCGGCACCGGCAGGATGAGTGGAGAAATCGATGCTTTTCAGCTGGCTTGCCATCTTATCACGCACCTCGGTCGGCGCGATAACGTCGATAACATCCAGAATCTGTTTGATCACCAGTTGGCAGGCAACCAGGTCGGAGGCCAATTCCTGATCGTTGCTCAGCATGTCTGACATAATTACTTTCCTTCTTGATTCAGTCGCCGCACAGAATAACATGTCACCTGGTGCTTTGCCGCCCCCAGGTTGTTTGCCGCTGAATTTCAACGTTATTGCGCATCGGGTGCCAAAATGCCCGGCCGTATTGGCCTATACTTAAGGTTTAAGCGACGCGCTTACCGGCGCATCCTTCAGCCACACCCCAACAGGAGAAAGTTATGGCAAACCACAATGTGAAATCCTGGGCAACCGTACGTGAAACCTCGGTTGAAATCGCGGAGGCAATTTTTGAGCTGGCAAAAAACGATGAGGTTCTGGCACAAAAAATCTGGGAGGAAGGCAGTGACGAAGCGTTGCAAATAGCTTTCGCCAAAACCAGTGCCGACCAGCTGTACTGGGGCGAAGAAACCGTAGAGCGAAAAAACGTCTAATCCACGCAACTCAGCAATAAAAAGCCCGGGTCACTGCTGCGCCCAGGCTTTTTCGGTTTTCGGTCAACCCCGACTTGGGGTCGTGTTGTTCCCTGAAATCACGGCTCTTCACCTCCCACACCTTCCGCATTATTCATTCTCATCACCGGCGTCACCATAAAAGCGGCAACGCCCACAATCACAACCAGAGTAATAATCACTGTCATTAACATGCGATCACCCCTTCAACGCTGAATTGTCACGGCTGACTCTGCTTTGGCGGTTATTCTTTGCGACCAGAACCACTGCGATATCAGCGGTAGCGGGCAACCTCAGATTAGCCGTTTTTCCTTCCGCCTGACAAGCTGCTTGACGATGGTTTTTCCGAATAATTTCGCCTGGGTGACGGCGGTCTTTTTGTCCATGCGGCAAGTTGTGTATACTTCAGCGCTATGTAGATCTCACACAGACGCACTGATGATACAAGAACACCACCTCTCATTAGTCTGCGCCCTCAGTAAATGGGTCGAAACTCACCTTGGAAGAGTGATCCATCTTGAAGAGCTGGCCGAGTATTCCGGCTACTCGCTGTGGCACATGCAGAAGCTGTTCAAAGAAGCGACCGGGATTTCGCTGGGTAAGTATATTCGCGAACGCAGGTTGGCCGGGGCGGTTTACCAGTTGCGCACCAGTGACGCCTCCATCTTCGACATCGCTCTGGATTTCGGTTTTGGCTCGCAATCGCATTTCACTTATATGTTCAGAAAGCGCTTCAACATCACGCCTTATGATTTCCGTCAGGATTTAAGCGTCGACCTGCATATCGCCCCGCCGCTGCACGTCATTCATCAAAAAACCGCCTGACTCTCTTTCCCGCCGCCGCTAACGGCGGGCTAATGTGCCCACAGCACCACTAAAATAGCGACCAGCGCGGGCAGCGCCTGTACACGGAGAATCTTGCGGCTCGCGGTCAGCCCACCAAACATGCCCGCCACCAGCACACACCCAAGAAAGAACAGTTGCACCTCCGGCTCCTCACGCCAGACGCCCCAGGCTAATCCCGCCGCCAGAAAACCGTTGTATAACCCTTGATTGGCCGCCAGCACCCGCGTGGCGGCAGCAAACTCCGCGGTGGTGGCGAACACTCGCCTGCCGGTAGGCTTCTGCCATAGGAACATTTCCAGGATCAGGATATACAAATGGATCGCTGCAATAAGCAACACCACTATATTAGAAAGAATTATCATTGTTATTAGCAGGGTTAATCAGATATTGGGTTTTATAAGTATAACCTCACTGAGAATATTGCGAATATATCGACAAAAAAAACCCCGCCGTAGCGGGTTTATTGCATAATCATTCAGAGTTAGTTCAGAGCAACAACCAGCATGGCTGCAATAGAGATCCAGAACGCCGCCGTTGCAATAACAACATGGGATAATCTTGCACGATAGAGTACTTGGCTCATAATAACCTCACAGGCTTCTGACTAGCGGTGGTTAACATCACTTCTTGAGAGTTATCTTAATCCACTGCTCCGACCATTTATTTGCGCAAGATCACTATTTACCAGATAAACTATATCGATGCGAAAACATGGAATTTCGATCACATTAATTTAACGTTAATAGAGCGAAATGAATAAAAATATCCCGTTGTTATAGCACGAAGGTATCAATCATCGCTCCAGGGCAGGCGTGGCGCGGTCATGCGAGGACCGCAATAGCCGACGACATCGGGAAAACGTGAATTCCCCTGCTCCCAATCACGCTGCGCACGGCTAATCTCTTGTTTGCTGTGGCCGACAAAATTCCACCAAATGAGAATCTCTTCGGTTAATGGCAAGCCACCGATTAATAATGCACGACTTCCTTTCTTGGCACGTAACTCGATACGGTTAAGATTTATACCTAAATAGGCGAATTCATCAGGTGAAAATTTTTCATCATTAACCTCAAATGCACCAATAAGGGGCAATAAACCTATTTCAAAATCTTTTCGCAGAGGTAATTGCAAATAACCATCAGCCTGCCATTCCAAATCCATGGCGATTAACGGTGAAAAAGTCGACACCGGTGAACGATATTGTTCGAACTCCCCTACCAGCAAAGTATGCTTCACTTCGTCATGCAGCCAGCACGGCAAGTCGGGATAATGATCGAAGCGCGGGGCCATGTCGGCATGTTCTGCGGGCAAGGCAATCCATAATTGTGCAGCATGCAAACGCCGTTGCTCACCGGTTGACTGTTCGGTATGCGCTATACCGCGTCCTGCGGTCATCAGATTGACCTGTCCGGGCCGTATCACCTGTTCGCTGCCCAGGCTATCCCGGTGCAGAACTTCCCCTTCAATCATCCAGGTAAAGGTTTGCAGACCGATATGCGGATGTGGGCCAACGTCCATCCCCTGCGAGGAACCGCTGAATACCGACGGGCCTGCATGGTCGAGAAAGCACCATGCGCCCAGCGTACGCCGTTCACGGGTGGGCAAGGCACGGCTTATCGGGATACCACCAACTTCGGCGTTACGTACGGCAATACGTTGGATCTGACGGATGCCGTCAACCACAGGACAATCACGGGAAGAGGATGAATAGGTTGGGCGGGAATTGCTCATGATTAACGCCTCCAGAACGACACACGGGTTGAGTGAGTAGCTGGACGCCAGCTTATCATGAGCAAGCGACCAGAACGCAACCCGGGAGGCAGAAGGCTACGACGCCTTTATATAGCAGCCTTTGATGTCGACCTCATCGCGCGCATGCTTGAGATCGGAAAAGTAAGTCACACCAAAAAGAATCGATACCACTAACAACACGGAAACCAGTAAACCGATAACGGCCAACAGCTTGGTTTCATCGTGGAGATTGTGCTCCATTTTATCTCCTGTATTGAACGACATCACGTCAGCCATAGCGTGACTGAAAGCGTAAAAATGATCAGGGAACAGGACGCTATCGCCAGCACAATGACAGCGAATTGCGCGTCTCCCAAAGTTTCACGGTAGTTTTTATCTTGTGAGGTATTACGTTGTTGTTTCACAGAATCTATCTTAACTCATCACGCGTTAACGTTTTTGTGAAGGGTGATTGATAAAAGCCCGCCATTGCGGGTTTGTCAGATTCCGCGCCCAATGCCACTCAGACCTCAAGAGTGGCAAGACGCTATCAACTTTCCTCACCAGGGTCAACACTCCCCCAGAACTGAGATGACCAAGATTACGATGCATTCAAAAGTCTTATTAAGACAATAAAATAATTAGGCTAACTTATGCAAGTAAACATAAAAAAAGCCCGATAACAGATCGGGCCAGGCAGTGTCGTGCTGCTGTGGGTGTTACTGCGGAATACGCAGCACCTGCCCCGGATAGATTTTGTCCGGGCTGGACAGCATTGGCTTGTTCGCTTCGAAAATCTTGTTATACAGATTTGCGTTGCCATACACTTCTTTCGAGACCGCACTCAGGGTGTCGCCCTTCTTCACGGTATAGAAACGGCTTTCCGCGGCGGCTTGTTCAACCGCTACTTTGTCTTCCACGCCGCTGATACCTGCCACGTTACCGATGGCCACCAGGATCTTCTCTTTCAGCTCCTGACTGACCGCATCCCCGGTTACTACGGCTTTACCGTCAACCACCTGCACATCAACCTTATCGATACCCGGCAAGCCGGTTTTATTGAGATGGTCCTTCAGTTTGGCGCTTTGATCTTCGGCTGTCGCATTGCCGGTCACTGTGTCCCACAGTTTCTCGCCCGCTTCTTTGACGAAGTTAAACAAACCCATATTCACTCCTTTCGATGGTTAGCATGTTGCATTGACTTAAGACTTATTAAGCTTAGCACCGCAAGAGGGATATTCAATTGGTCCAACAGTATTAAGCGGTTAGAGTAATCCGAAAGTGCCAACTTTCATTGCCAATCTGTCCTTTTATGCAGCACCTGACATGAAACAATCGCTGAAGTTACCTACAATAAGAGCATGGAAGGATTAGGAGGAAGGATATAAGAAGCGATGTACGCCTTGGTGATGTTTGTCTGTTATCTGGACGGCGGCTGCGCCGATATCGTGGTTGACGTGCTGCGTGACGAACGCCAGTGCCTGATCAGTATGAAAGAACAAAACCTGCGCCACGCCGGCTGCTTCCCATTTGAAGATTTTATCGATGGCTTTTGGCTACCCGCCAACGAATATGCGCCGATGTAAATCGCCAAAAGACTTTTATACTACTTTCCTCTGAGGAATTTCTGAATTCACCGGAAAGCCGGCATGCCGACGATGCTTTATGCCACTATTTTGCTAAATTGCCTCACCCGAACGATATGGAGATGGCGCGATGCCCGTTTCTACATTCTCAAACGAACACTACGAAGCCCTGTTACGCGACGTCAGCCTGGTGGTCGGCGGCGCGGTCATTCAACTGATCAATCTCAACAAAAAAGTTTCCGGCAATAATATTCTGGCCCATTTGGTTAACGAGATTGAACATGAAACCAATCAGCAACGCTTTGCTACATTGCGTTCCGCCATCGAAGTGATGGGGCAAGCCCCCAAAGGTTAACAACCCAATAAAAAAGGCAGAGCTTTCGCTCTGCCTGATTACCGTTTTATCCCGACACAGGAAGAAGGTAATGGTGTTGAAACTTAGAAACGATAGGTCAGGTTCACTGCCACGACGTCGTCGGTGCTCAGCTTCAGTTTGTTATCGTCGTTCAACTGGTTGATTTTGTAGTCAACGTAGGTGTACATGTTTTTGTTGAAGTAGTAAGTCGCACCCACTTCCACGTATTTCACCAGATCAACATCGCCAATCCCTTCGATATCCTTGCCTTTAGACTGCACGTAGGCCAGAGAAGGACGCAGACCGTTTTCGAACTGGTACTGGGCCACAACTTCGAAGTTCTGCGTTTTGTTGGCGAAGCCAGATACGCCGTTGCCGCTGATTGGCGTCATGTTGCGCGTATCGGCGTACATGGCAGCCAGATAAACCTGGTTGGCGTCGTATTTAATCGCTGTGGTCCAGGCCGTTGCGCTGTCGCCTTTACCGTAATCAGATTTTTTCTGATCGCTGGTGCGGTTGGAATCCGAGAATGCCGCCGCTACGCCGATACCGGAGCCGCCGATGTCCTGGTAATCCAGGGACATGCCGTAACCGTCGCCGTTCTGTTTGGTCACACCGCGGCTGTCGCTGTCGTTTTTGCCCTGGTACTGCAACGCCAGGTTCAGGCCTTCCACCAAGCCGAAGAAGTCGCGGTTACGGTAGGTAGCCAGGCCGTTGGAGCGCGCGGTCATAAAGTTGTCGGTGTAGCTGTAGGAGTCGCCGCCGTATTCCGGCAGCATGTCGGTATAGGCTTCTGCGTCGTACACCACGCCGTAGTTACGGCCGTAGTCGAATGAACCGTAGTTGGCGAATTTCAGGCCGGCAAAGCCCAGACGGGTTTTGGTGCCGGCAGTGCCCTGCGCTTCATCGTGGTTGGCCTGGACGTTGTATTCCCACTGGCCGTAACCGGTCAGTTGGTCATTGATTTGCGTTTCGCCTTTAAAACCGAAGCGGACATAAGTCTTGTCGCCATCTTCGGATTTGTCATCGCTGAAAACATGTTTGGCGGCTACGCGACCGTACAGGTCGAGTTTATTGCCATCTTTATTATAAATTTCTGCCGCGTTGGCAAAGGAGGTCATTGCCCCTAAGGCAATAGCTAAGGCTAATACACTGCGTTTCATCATTTATTTTCCTAGATATTATAATTTTAATTTCTGCCCATCACGCCCAATTTATGGTTTGGGCTGTGATCTTTATCATTTAGTGTTTTATGAGCGCCTCTAATTAAGAAGCCATGTGACATTAGCATCATGAATCCAAACTTAAAATAAAAAAGTTCATAAAACACCGTGGATAAAGCATGTTTATTTGTAACTAAATATTACAAAAAAGAAGTCAATCAACCCATTGATTCATATTGATATTTATTACATATCTTATAACCAATTTGGTGCAATGCACCATAAAGGTGCAATTTAGTTTCCTTTTGTATGCTTTCCATTCGATTCATAAATACCATGAATCTTAGCATGGTTACTAATAACGTTACTTATTTCACATTTTTATCTGAGTAAAGTCATTGCGGTAATTTAGTGCGTTTCACCACGTTTTAAGCAAGTCTTTTACCGCTTCGAATAATTAAATCGATTCAAACCACCAAAAAATGACGGCAAAAATAAATTCAACATAAAATATAAGTTTCGATAGAGAGACTATAAAGAAGGGGAAGTAACAGGAATTAGCAGCAGGATATACCACCGTTATTTAAGGTTGCAGCCGACATCGCTACAACCCTAAATACTGTAAGTATAAAACCGTATTCGAAACTGGCAGGTTAATACAGCGTGCTGCGCGGCGCTTCAATTAGCACCATACCGGCGCGCAATCCAAGTGCGACCTGGGGATTAGGGAATAAAATCCATTCTCTGGCATGCTGAACCCGGTACTCCTCCCCCGGTTGTTCGCACAGTAACGTCCCCTGCTCCAGCTCGGTAAAGTTGGCGGTATCATCACTGAGATGCAGTTTGAACGCTTCGCTACGTTTGATCAGCGATCGCTCAACGCGGAACACCCGCAGAGCCTCTCCCATTCGCTGCGGCAAGGCTTCGCCACTGACTGCCGCCTGCAGTGCACGGTTAATGGCCGCAAATTGCTGTAAATCATTGCTACCAAACGGCCGCGCCTTGCCCAGTTCCAGCGTACAGCTGGCGGCGCCGGCATGTTCACTGGTGAAATTACTGAAGGTGCCGCCCGGCGCACTGTGGATCACCAACGCATCCAAATCGGCCGCGTCCAGCAATGCCAGCATCTCGGCACTGTAAGGCCCGGTCTGGAAAGGAAGAATCCCGAAGCGCGGTAAGCGTGAATCACGAATCGCCGTATGCAGATCATAATGGAAACGTGTCGCTTGCTCACCGTCGAAAAACGCGGCGACGACCTGCTCCAGCTGCTGCGCCCGCATGGTTTCGTCGCTGTGGCTGAAATCGCGATAGCGGCCGCCAAACATCCGGTTCATGTCGCTGTGCAGGTACCGTTTATTGGCGCGCATTGACGGTGGATTGCCCAATATCACCAGCAGCCGAACCACCAAAGTTCGCTCGCCGCCAAGCAGATCCTTGACCAGTTGATTGAGCAGCTCAATCGGCGCCGTTTCATTGCCGTGGATCCCCGCCGACAGCACCACCGCCTGCCGATATCCCCGGCGCGGTGTGATTTCCAGCAGGCCTTCCGCCAGCCAACGCCAGTGTAAATCCGCATTTTCGCCCCGTTGCTCTTCGGGCATTTGCCCTTCCAGCGTCAGAGCCAACAAATCAAACATGATGACATCACCTATTGTTGGAAAGGATAAACCGATCCCAGCCCGAGGATGGTCGTCAGGGTATCCAGCGCATCGCGCCCTTCGCGCAGCAATTGCGGATCAGCCAAATCGTTCTGCGTCAGACGATCTCGGTAATAGCGGTCAACCCAGTCATTGAGCGTAACGAACAGCGTATCGTTCATCATCACGCGCGGATTGACTGCCCGCAATTCCTGCTCGTTCAGCGCCACACGTAATCGCAGGCAGGCAGGCCCACCGCCATTGCGCATACTTTCACGCAGATCGAACACCTTAATTTCATCAATTGGTCCGCCACTGGCCACCATCTCGCTCAGATAGCCCCACACGCCGCGATGCTGACGCGACTCTTCCGGCACCACAATCATCATCTTGCCGTTAGGCTTGGTCAGAATTTGGCTGTTGAACAGATAGGTCGCTACCGCATCCGCCACGGAAACCCGCTCCGTCGGCACCTCAATCGCCACCAGTTCGCTGTCCAGCGACGCCATTTTGCGACGCACTTCATCCAGCGCCTGCTGCTGCTGATAAAACGCCTGCTGATGGTGGAACAATACATTCTGGTTACTGACGGCGATAACGTCGTTGTGGAATACGCCCTGATCGATCACCGCCGGATTCTGTTGCACAAACACCGTATGTTGCTCATCCAACTGGTGCAGACGGGCAATCGCCTCCCCGGCCTCGCGCGTCTGGCGTGCCGGATAGCGAGTTGGGGCGATTTCTCCGCCAAACTCCTGTCGGCCGTAGACGAACATCTGCACGCTACGCTTGCCATAATCGCCGCCCAGTCGGTTGTGGTTGGCCGCGCCTTCGTCACCAAACAGCGCCACCTGCGGCAAAGCCTCATGGTGGGCGAAATGGCGTGGATCGTTGAAAATCGCCCGCAGCACGCCGGTGGTGGTCTCGGCCTCAATCGCGCGATGGAATTTGTTGTTCAGATTGGCCGCGGTGAAATGCACTTTGCCATCCGCGCTGTCCGCCGAAGGTGAAACCGTGGCCGCATTGGCGGTCCACATGCAAGAAGCCGAGCTGAGCGCAGACAGCAGGCGCGGAGACTGCTTCATCGCCTGCGCCAAGACCGTTTCGTCGCTGCCGCTGAAACCCAACTTGCGCAGCATCGGCAGGTGCGGCCGTTCCTGCGGCGGCAATACCCCCTGCTGAAAGCCGAGATCCGCCAGCGCCTTCATCTTCAGCAGACCCTGTTTGGCCGCCAGTTTCGGATTCGACACGCTGTTTTGATGCTGGGTCGAGGCCTCATTGCCAAATGACAACCCGGCATAGTGATGCGTCAGGCCCACCAGACCATCGAAATTGACTTCATATCCTGACATGCTTTTCTCCTGGGCCCAGCAAGCTCGGCCCTACTCAAAACATACCCTATGAATTTCAAGTTGCAGCCAGGCGAGCAGTTTGCTCATCCCCAGTTATTGTAGGGGCGCTACATGCTGTGCCCGCGTTAAACGGGGCGAACTTATTCGCCCCGCTGCGGCTTGAAAGGCGACGGGTAAAATTTAATTAAACGACAGCCCCGGCGACAAACTGGCCGGCAGCGTCAGGCTTTCGCTTTCCAATGACGCCATTGGCCAGGCGCAATAATCTGCCGCGTAATAGGCGCTCGGACGGTGGTTGCCGGACGCCCCGACACCGCCGAAAGGTGCCGCACTGGAAGCCCCGGTTAAAGGTTTGTTCCAGTTGACGATACCGGCACGCGCTTCCAGCAGCAGATGATCAAACTGCTCACGCTGCGGCGAGACCAGCCCAACCGACAGGCCATAACGCGTTTGGTTGGCGATACGCAGCGCCTCATCAAAGTCGTTATAGCGAATGATGGTGGTCAGCGGGCCGAAGTACTCTTCGTCCGGTACGTCACGTACCCCGGTCACGTCAATAATGCCTGGGCTGAGCAGCGCGCTGCCGCTTTCCAGACGCTGCATGGTCAGCAGAGCTTTGCCGCCCAGTGCCAACAGGTGATGTTGCGCCGCCAGCATTTTTTCCGCCGCCGCCGAAGAGATCACGCCGCCCATAAACGGCTGCGGTTCAGCGTCCCAACGCCCGACACGCAGCGCACTCGCCACCTGCACCAAACGCTCGATAAAAGCGTCGCCCTCACTGCCGCGTTTCACCAGAATGCGGCGCGAGCAGGTGCAGCGCTGGCCGGCGGAAATAAACGCCGACTGAATCGCCAGGTTAACCGTCGCATCGCGATCCTCGATCTGATCGATAATCAGCGCGTTGTTGCCGCCCATTTCCAGCGCCAGGATCTTTTCTGGCTGCCCGGCCAACTGGCGATGCAGGTGGTAACCGGTACCCGCGCTGCCAGTGAACAGCAGGCCGTCGATGTCCGCGCTGGCGGCCAGCGCCTCACCGGTTTCACGCCCGCCCTGCACCAGATTGAGAACCCCATCGGGCAGCCCGGCCTGTTGCCACAGCTTCAGGGTTTCCTCGGCAGTTTGCGGCGTCAGTTCACTCGGCTTGAACACCACGGTGTTGCCCGCCAGCAGCGCCGGCACGATGTGGCCATTCGGCAAATGTCCGGGGAAGTTATAAGGGCCGAACACCGCCAGTACCCCGTGCGGGCGGTGGCGCAGCACCGAAGCGCCGTCCGCCATCGCAGTCTGGCTTACGCCGGTACGCGCCTGGTAGGCCTGCAATGAAATCGCCACTTTGCCGATCATCGCCTGCACTTCGGTCAGGGTTTCCCAACGCGGTTTACTGGTTTCACGGCTGATCACCGCCGCCAAAGAAGACTTGTGCTCTTCCAGCAAAGCGGCAAAACGCTTCACCAACTGTTCGCGTTGTTCGAATGGGGTACGAGCCCAGGCCGGAAAAGCGGCGCGGGCAGCTTCACAGGCGGCAGCAACATCGCTGCCGTCGGCGGCGTTGGCCTGCCACAGCGGTTGGTTATCAACCGGATCGGTTTTGCTGAACTCAGCGCCATGGCCTTGCTGCCAGGCACCATTAATAAAGAGTGCAGGATGTGACATTACGCTTTCTCCTGTGCAATAAGGGGGATGACCCGCACCGGGCTGCCTTGTTCAACGCCCAGCGCCTCGGCGGTAGCGGCATTGAGATGCAGACGGTCGTCATACAGATCGGCGTTAACCAGCAGTGCGCGGTAATTCTCATAATGATCGTTGGCCACCAAAAGAGCCGGCGCATCGGCGCGCATCGGGGTCTCATCCAGCACCACTTTTACCAGACGGCTTTGTTTGACCGCGCGGATCTGATCGATTTCCGCCTCCAGCGTTGGGCCGCCGTCAAAAATATCGACGTAACCCTGATAACGCAGCCCTTCGGACTCCAGTACCCGGCGTGCTGGCACGGTCTGCGGGTGCACTTCGCCAATCACTTTTTGCGCGTCTTCGGCCAGGAAATCGACATACAGCGGGTGTTTCGGCATCAGTTCGGCGATAAACGCTTTCTGGCCGGTGCCGCTCAGGTAGTCCGCCTTGGCGAACTCGATGGAAAAGAAATGGTTCCCGACGCTCTCCCAGAACGGCGAACGGCCCTCTTCATCAGAGAAACCGCGCATTTCGGCAATCAGCCGGGCGGAGAAACGCTCACGGAAAGCGGCGATAAACAGGAAACGCACTTTCGACAACAGCTTGCCGTTTTCGCCGTGACGATAGTCCGGATCGAGGAACAGCGTGCACAGTTCGGAATGGCCGGTGTGATCGTTACTGAGGAACAGCGTCGGCACCGATTTATACACGTTCAACTGTTTGGACGCATGCACCTGCGTGCCGACGCGGAAGCTGTACCAGGGTTCAGTCAGCCCGACGGCCACTTCAATCGCGCAAACCCCTACCGCCTGCTGGCGCTCGCTGTCTTCCAGCACAAACAGATAACACTGGTCACCACGCGGAAGTTCGCCTTGCCAGGTTTTTAACGCCCGCTCAATGCGTGCCGACAAGGTATCTTCATCTTGTGGCAGGGAAGTGAGACCGATGCCGGACTTACCGGCTAGCGTCAGTAAGTCAGCCAAATCGCGACGCTCTATAGGGCGAATAATCATCATAATGCGAACCTCGTCTGAATCAGGCTGCGCCGGTAAGGGCGCAGCCTGTGTGTTAGCTGCAAATCCGCGCCACGGCTCGCGCGAATCGCGCCAGCCCCTCTTTCACATCCTGCTCAGGAATAACCAGTGAAGGGGTGAAACGCACCACGTCCGGACCGGCGATCAGGGCAATCACGCCCTCTTCGTTGGCCAACTGCGTGATCTGCTTCGCCTTGCCGGCGTAGTCCTTGGTCAACTGGCAGCCAATCAACAGGCCGCCGCCGCGGATTTCAGAGAAAATCGGATACTGCTGGTTAATCTTGTTCAGGCCGTCAAGGAACCACTGGTGGCGTTGCTTAACCCCCTCCAGCACTTCCGGCGTGTTGATGACGGAGAACACCGCGCCCGCCACCGCCGTCGCCAGCGGGTTACCGCCGTAGGTGGTGCCGTGGGTGCCGACGCTCAGGGTTTTGGCCAGTTCGTCAGTGGTCAGCATAGCGCCGATCGGGAAGCCGCAGCCCAGCGCTTTCGCGGTGGTCAGCACGTCAGGAACCACGCCGTACTGCATGTAGGCGTACAGGTCGCCGGTACGGCCCATGCCGGTTTGCACTTCGTCGAAAATCAGCAGCGCATCGTGGCGATCGCACAGCTCACGCAGGCCTTGCAGGAAAGCAGCATCGGCCGGCAACACGCCACCTTCGCCCTGAATAGGCTCGACGATCACCGCGCAGGTGTTGTCGTTAATCACCTCGGCAGCGGCCGCCAGATCGTTAAATGGCGTGTGGGTGATGCCGCCCGGCAATGGCGCGAAGTCCTTGGAATACTTAGGCTGGCCACCGGCAGACACGGTAAACAGCGTGCGGCCGTGGAAGGCGTTGTTGAATGCCACAATCTGGTTCTTGCTGTGGTTGCCGTTATCCAGTGCGCGTTTACGCGCCAGTTTCAGCGCCGCTTCGTTGGCTTCCGCCCCGGAGTTACAGAAAAACACCTTCTCGGCAAAGGTGGCGTCAATCAGCAGCTTGGCCAACCGCAGCACCGGCTCGTTGGTATAGCCGTTGCCCAGGTGCCAAAGTTTGCCTGCCTGCTCCACCAGCGCTGCGGTCACGACCGGGTGCGCATGGCCCAGCGCGTTAACCGCAATGCCGCCAGCAAAATCGATGTAAGACTTACCCTGCTGATCCCATACCTGCGAGCCTTCTCCCCGTACCAGAATAAAATCAGCGGGGGCATAAACCGGGACCATCCAGTCGTCGAAAGACTGGCGGGTAACTGCGATTGGCTGTTCCATAATGACCTCATAACTTCAGCAAAGACTGAATTTTGACTGTAAGGGCCGCTCCAGCCTGGATGGTCCACAACAAAACATAAAAAACCGCGCCGTTCGATCCGTTTTTTAGCCGGTGATAACTCTGCCTTTCACCGCCTATTCAGAAACAAATCTGTTACATCATTCGCGTTTTTCGCTATTTATGCCGGGTATCAGGTCCTGTAACGGGGAATAAATGTTAACGAGCAGTTAAAATACATGCCGTTTGATAAAGAGTGTAGAGCAGCTATCGTGCCAAAACGGGATTTTTGGCGAAAAACGCGGTTTTTTTCGGTAAAACAACGGCTTATAATGCATACTTATTCAATAAATATGCATTGCTAATGAATAATTGGAAAAATAAGGCGAAAAATCATCATTGGCTGCGAAATCCTATTCAATGACAAAAAACTTCGATATTTCTGATCGCGCTCGCAAAAATAATTTGGCCTGATTTGCTCCCCATCACACTTTTGCCCCATTCAGGTGCAGAAAATGCACCGGATGCGGGCAAACCCGCGTCATTACAGGCTCTGCGTGCCCCTGTGTGGGCCAAAATCGGGCGTGACCCTGGGCAACTGCCGCGTCAGATCTCATATTTGTTAACTTGCCGAACAAAATGTTGACAGTCTGCTGACGCGATAATAGGTTAATTTCAATGGAACACGTGTTCCATGATGAAAAAACACACACCACATCGACTGCACAGGATCGGGGTTATCATGGCTCAAGTCTGCTTGCGTAATAATAAAAGAATCACCGGGGTCGCACTGGCCGTGCTGCTGGGCCTGCCCCTTTCCGCCAGTGCCAACACCAGCATTACCTTCGCCAACTATTTGCCCACTGATTACATCAACAAAGTGATTAAAGACTTTGAGGCGGCGCATCCGGACATTCAGGTGCAGTCGATCAAATGCGGCTTCGCCGACTGTCATCAAAAGCTGACCACCGCGTTGGCCGTTGGCCAGGGCGCCGCCGATATCTTCAGCGTCAGCACCATCAAACTCGGCAGCTTCGCCAACTCCGGCGGCCTGAATAACCTGAGCGCCCCGCCGTTCAGCATTGATAGCCAGGGCTGGCAGTTCGATCCTTCGATGATCAGCCTGGCTAAGGGTAATGACGGCAATATCTATGGCGTGCCTTACGACACCGGGCCGGTGATCATGATCTACCGTAACGACATGGTGAAGAAGGCCGGCGTCAAAATAGAAGACATCACCCAAAGCTGGGACAGCTTTATTGCCTTCGGTGAGAAGCTGAAAAAAGAGCAAGGCGCCTATCTGCTGCCGGCGGCCACCAGCCTGATCAATCCGCTGGTGGTAGGCATGAACAGTGAGCCGGGTAAGCCGGTATACACCAAAGACGGCAAGCCCAACCTGGATTCACCACAAATCAAACAGCTGATGACGGTGATCAAAACGCTGTATGACAAAGGGCTGGCAGCCTCCCTGGACGGCTCCACCAACTCGCAGGAATACATCAAACTGTACCGGCAGGGGAAACTGTTCGCCGATATCGATGGCCCGTGGGACGAAGGTCGCATCGAGCAAGAACTGGATCCGGACGGTGCGAAAGCCGGTCTGTGGCGGGTGACGGGCGTGCCGGGCAATATCAAGGTCAACGCAGGCGGCACCACGCTGGTGATCCCCAAGCAAAGCAAGAATGCCCAGGCGGCCTGGCAGTTCATTCAATACTTTATGCAGCGTGACGTGGTGATCGACGCCGCGAAAACCGCCGGCACCTTGCCTGCGCGCCTCGACGTGTATAACGCGCCTTACTTCGATACGCCTAGCAGCATTCTCGGTGGTCAACACTCGATGCGCTATTACGCCAGCCTGGTGCCGGACCTCAAGCCCGTAGCTTCCTCACCGGAAGACAATATCGCCAACGAAATTCTCAACGAAGCGGCGAAGAAGATCCTGGTGCAGCATCAGGACATCGACAGCACTCTGCGCGATGCCAATAAGCTGCTGGAGCGGCGGATGCGCGCCCTGTAATCATCAGACTACGGCGGCTTACCGGCCGCCTTTTTTCGTTTTCCGACGGTTCGGGGAGTCTATGCGTAAGCGATTTTTCAAAGGGCTGCTGCACGATCACCGCACCGCCTACCTGCTGCTGCTGCCGTTCATGCTGCTGTTTGCGGTGTTCAACGCCTTCCCGATCTTCTTCTCGGCGTTTCTCTCATTCCAATCCTGGAACCCGGTAAAAGGCCTGAGTTCGATGAAGTTTGTCGGGCTGGATAACTTTTACTATGCCTTCACCGATGACGCCTTCTGGGTGTCGCTGGTCAACACCATTAAAATCACGTTGGTGTCCGGCCTGTGCCAACATCTGTTCGCCATCACCCTGGCTTATTCGCTGCTGCACATCATCGTGCGCGGCAGGCGTTTTTTGAAAGCGGCGATCTTCCTGCCCTACATCACCTCTTCCGTCGCCGTCAGCCTGATCGTGTTCAACCTGTTCTCGCCGGTCGGCATGGTCAACGAGCTGTTAAGCGGATTGGCCGCTAAGCTGCACCTGAGCGCGCTGGCCGCCGCGTTGCCGATCAACTTCTTTGACAGCGACTGGATCCGCTTCACCATCGCCAATCAGGTGACCTGGAAGTTCACCGGTATCAATACGGTGATTTACATGACCGGTCTGGCCTCTATTTCGCCCGACCTGTACGAAGCGATCGAGCTGGACGGTGCTGGCCGCTGGCAAAAATTCCGCTACATCGCGCTGCCGCTGCTGGCGCCCTTTATCTTCTTCGCCACGCTGATGACGCTGATCGGCAACATGCAGCTGTTCAATGAACCCATGATCCTGACGCAGGGCACCGGCGGCGTCGACAACAGCGGCCTGACGGTATCGATGTACGTCTACAAGACCGGCTGGTCCTATCTGGATATGGGCACCGCTTCGGCCATCTCCTGGATCCTGTTCCTGCTGATTGCGCTGGTGAGTGCGCTGGTGTTTTGGGGTTTCGGCAACCGTGGAGGACTCAAAAATGATCGCTGAGGGCCGCCGTTTCGACACCGGCAAGCTGGTGATTTACCTGTTGGTATCGCTGTTCGCCTCGCTGTCGCTGTTCCCGTTCTATTGGTCGGCGTTGCTGGCGACGCAGGACACCCGCAGCATTATGGGCATGTCGCTGCGCTTCGGCAGCCACCTGCTGGAAAACTACCGGGGGCTGGAGCAACAGGTGCCTTTCACCCGCTCGCTGCTCAACACCCTGTATGTTACCGCCATGGCCACCCTGACCAGCGTGTTGGTTTCCGCCGCGGCGGGCTACGCCTTCAGCGTCTATCAGTTCAAGGGCAAAAAGGTGTTATTCACCACCCTCATGTTGACCATGATGGTGCCCAGCGTGGTCAATCTGGTGCCCTACTTCTTCGTGATTAAAAGCGTTGGCTTGCTCGATCAGTTTGCCGCCGTCTGGCTGCCCGCCGGGGTGAATATCTTCGGGATTTTCCTGGTGCGGCAATACGTCAGTTCCTCACTGCCCAGCGAAATACTCGACAGTGCACGCATGGACGGTCTGAATGAACTGCAGATATTTTTGCGTATCGGCCTGCCGCTGATGCGCCCGGCGCTGCTGACGGTAGCGATCGTGGTGGTGGTCGATACCTGGAACAACTTTATGTTGCCGCTGGTGGCATTGCAGTCGCCGGACAAGCAAATTCTCCAACTGGTGCTGCGCAGCCTGAGCGGCGCTACCGCCACGCCGTGGAACCTGGTGATGACCGGCAGTTTCCTGGCGATCGTCCCACTGCTGATCGCCTTTATCTTCTCGTCCAAACAAATGATGGAAAGCCTCACCCGTGGGGCGGTCAAAGGGTAACCTTATGCAATTCATTGATATTTACATTGAAAACGACACTGCGGCGCGCCAGCAAATCACCCTGTTTACCGCTGCGGAAGGTTCACTGCCGGTAACGCTGCAAAATGCCAGCCTGCAACAGGCCGCCGTCGGCGTGCTTTATCCGCTGGGTGACGGCCGTTTTGCGCTCAATATCGGCCCTTCCCTGACTCCCGCGGCCCTACAGGATGCCGGTGCCGGTATCGCCGCCGGGCAAAAACACTTCGGGTTACAGCACCTGCGTCTGACACTGGATGAAGGCTCATCGGCCAGTACAGAAACCTGGCGCTGGCTGCTGTTCGGCCTGCGTCTGGGCGCTTATCGCTATCAGCATCATGCCAGCGCTACGCTGACCGACCCGACCCAGCCGTTAGCCAGCCATGATGCGACAACGCAGGCGCTGTGCGACTGGGCCAATCTGCATGCCGAGGGCGTGATCATCGGACGTGAGCTGATGAATAAGCCGGCCAATATTCTCTATCCGCAAAGCTTCGTGGCGGCCGTCGAGCAATTGCCCTTTACTTGTGTGCGCCAGGAGGTGCTGGATGAAGAGCAGATGGCACAGCTTGGCTTCGGTGGCCTGCTGGGCGTTGGTCAAGGCAGCGCCCGCGCATCGCAATTACTGATCCTCGATCACCATCCCGCCAACGCACGCCATACTCTGGCGCTGGTGGGTAAAGGTGTCACCTTCGACAGCGGTGGCATCAGCATTAAAGGCGCGGCACGCATGAGCACCATGAAGTTCGACATGGGCGGTGCGGCTGCGGTGGTGGGCGCCATGCGTATCATCGACGCACTGCAACTGCCGATCCGCGTGATTGGCCTGTGCGGCCTGGTAGAAAACATGCCCTCCTCCCGCGCACAGCGCCCCGGCGACGTGGTAACCATGCACAACGGCAAGTCGGTGGAAATCATTTCAACCGACGCCGAAGGCCGCATGGTGCTGGCGGACGTCATCAGCTATGCCCAACAGCGCTTCCAGCCCGACTTTTTACTCGATATCGCCACCCTGACCGGCGGCGCAGGCGTGGCGCTGGGCAAGGAGTATGCGGCCATGATGGGTAACGACGACGACTTTCTGGCACAGGTCACTCAGGCGGGCAAGGCCAGCGCCGAGCCGGTGTGGCCGATGCCGCACGGCGGCTGGTATCGCGGGGTATTGAAGTCTGAATTTGCCGATTACCGTCACGGCGGTGAAGATCCGCACGGCAGCCCGTGCGTGGCGGCGACCTTTATCGGCGAGTTCGTGCAGCCGGGCCAGCGCTGGGCGCACCTGGATATTGCCGCCATGTCTACCGATATGCCGCACCGCAAGCTGTACGCCAACGGCGCGTCCTCATTCGGCGTGCTGCTGCTGGCGCGATTGAGTGCCCTGCTTGCCCAGACGGAGTGCGAATGATGGCTTACGTAGAACTGGTTGATATCAACAAACGCTATGACAACGGTTACCAGGCCGCCAGCGACGTGAATCTGCAGGTAGAGAAAGGTGAGTTTGTGGTGCTGCTCGGCCCGTCCGGCTGCGGCAAGTCCACCACGCTGCGGATGATAGCCGGGCTGGAAACCCTCTCCTCCGGCGAACTGTTGATCGACGGCGAACGCATGAACGAGGTGCTGCCCAAATACCGTGATATCGCCATGGTTTTCCAGAGCTATGCGCTGTACCCGCATATGACCGTCTATGAAAACATGGCGCTGTCTTTGAAAATCAAAGGAATGGCCAAAGCGGAGATTGCCACGCAGATTGCCGCCGTGGCCGAAATGCTGCACCTGACGGAATTCCTTAAGGTCAAACCCGGCCAGCTTTCCGGTGGTCAGCGTCAGCGCGTGGCGTTGGGCCGGGCGATTGTTCGGCGGCCCAAGGTATTTCTGTTTGACGAACCGCTCTCCAACCTCGATGCCAAACTGCGCAACCGCATGCGTCAGGAGTTGTCTGCACTGCATAAGGCGATCGGCGCGACCATCATTTACGTCACCCACGATCAGGTGGAAGCCATGACCATGGCGGACAAAGTGGTCATCATGAATCAGGGGAAAGTGCAGCAGATCGGTACGCCGCTGGATCTTTATCATCGCCCGGTTAATCGCTTTGTCGCCGAGTTTATCGGTTCGCCGCAGATGAACCTGTTTGACGTGCAGGTTCTGGTGCAGGGCGAGCAGATCCTATTGCAGGGCGACTCTGGTTTGCTGCTGCCCTTGAGCGCCGCCGAATTCCCGGCGCTGGCAGCAAGAGGAGGCGACTGGCTGACGCTGGGCTGTCGTCCGGAAGCGTGCAGCATCAGCGCGCCACGGGCAGAACCCCACTTGAGTGGAACACTGGTGTACAGTGAAAACCTGGGCGCTGAGAGCAACCTGTTCGTACAGGGTGACAACGGTGCGCAGTACATCGTCAAACAGCACGCACAACTGCAGTATGCCCAGGGCCAGCCGCTGGCCATTACGCTGGATATCACCGCCCTGCACTTTTTTGATCCGCATAGCGGTCAACGGGTAGCTCAAAGCGGGGAAACAGTGTTGCCGGCCGGCATTCTGTGAGACCATATCGCCGCTGCGTGCCTCTGCCGCAGCGCCCCGTTTTCCGCTGAGTAGCTGCCGTATGCCGATGAAAAAAGTCACCTCTCACGATGTCGCCCGCGTGGCCGGCGTTTCACGCACCGTGGTGTCTCGCGCCTTTTCCAATCAGGGCCGGGTCTCGCAAAAAAACCGCGATCTGGTGATGCGCGTCGCCAGTCAGTTAGGCTATGCGCCAGACGCCATCGCCCAGAGCCTGCACAGCGGCAAAACCGGCTTTGTCGCGGTGGTAGTGAACCACTTTCACGATTTGTCTGACCTGGAGTTTTTCGATCGTCTGGTTGAACAACTGCAGAAGAGCAACCGGCAGGCGGTGATGATCCGCCTGGAAGGCATTGACGATCCGGCCAACTACCTGAAGCAAACCATCTCTTACCATGTCGATTCTGCCGTGGTGTTCGCCGACAACATCAGCGCGCGTGCAGCAAAAGATCTGTTTCGCATCGCTACGCCCATTATGCTCAACGGTTTGGCGGGCGACGCCCTGTGCGACGCTCTCAACGCCGATGAGTCACCCAGCCTGCAACAGCTGGCGGCACTGATGGCGCAAAAGGGTCAACGCCGCGTGGCGCTGCTCGGTGGCCGCAGCAGCGCCCACGGTGAACAGCTGCGTCAACAAACCTTTCTGGCTCATGCCGCACAGCAGCAGTTAGAGATTGTCGCGCAGCTGAGCGGCGACTACAGCTACCTGAGCGGCTTTAACCTCGCGCCGCAGCTGCTGGAGGCGCTTCCGGCTCCGCAGGCCATTTTCTGCACCGCAGACTCCATGGCGATGGGGGTGATGGACTATATTCGTTTGCACACTTCGCTGCAGATCCCTCAGGACGTCGCGGTTTACGGCTTCGACGATATCCCGATGGCAGCCTGGCCGAGTTACCAACTCACGTCGGTACGCCGAGATATGGACGCAATGATCGCCGCCATCGTTCGGCTGGTCGAACTGCGCAGCGGCAGCCCCCAGGCTGCGCCGCAGCAGATCACCATTCCCACCGAGTTGGTGGTTCGCGCGTCCTGCTAAACCGATAAGGGCAAGCCTGTTGGGCCCAATTTAACGCATTGATGATGCTATTGGGCGCAGCATGCCGCGCCCCTTCCATAAGCCACAGAGCCGCTGGTCAACGGGTGGTTATAATCTCCGCATCGCGCAATTGCGGCGCTGCCATACCGCTTTGCCACAGCCAATACTGAATTGGGCCCGGGCAGTTAAGGCTGACGACCTTATGCTTTCCGTCCTTATCGATGGCGTGAATAGTCACCCCTTCGGTATAGCCATCTTTCAGGTAATTCAGATCTTCAATCGCCTCATACACCGCCTGTTCCAGCGTCATGCCCATCTTCATATACAGCACCACTGCGCGGCTGGTGCCGCAGCGAATGGTCATTTCCCCGGTGTGGGTACAGGCACAGGCGCCATAGCGGCTGTCGGCATAGGAGCCGCTGCCGATGATCGGGCTGTCCCCCAGCCGCCCCGGGTATTTCCACGCCCAGCCTGACGTTGACGTCGCCGCGCTGAGCGTGCGCCCACCATCCATGGCTAAAAATACCGTGGTGTCGCGCACCCGTTCTGGATCGGTGGCATTATTCGACAACCCTGCCAGTGGGATATTCGGCCAGTTGCGAAGCTGTTCGGCGTCCATCGCCTGCTCCAGTTTTTCCCACCAGACACGCTTGGAGTCGGCAATCAGGTTGTCACCCGCCAATGCGCCGATCTCAGCGGCGAAACGTGCCGCTCCGGCGCCCACCAGGATTTCATGGTTAAGATCTTCCATTACCCGATAAGCGACTTCCACCGGATGCAGATAGCCTTGTAACGCTCCCACCGCACCGGTGCGCAAGCTGTCGCCGTCCATCACCGAAGCGTCCAGCTCCATCTCACCCAGCACGTTGGGCCAGCCGCCGAAACCCACCGTACGTACGCTCGGATCCAGCTCCACCAGCTTGATACCCTCAACGATGGCACGCAGGCCATTCTGCCCCTGTCGTAACCGTTCGGCAGACAGACCGATACCCGGATGTCCTTCAGAGTTTGCAATCACAATCATAGGGTTATGTTTCCCGCACGGCGTTCAGCGCTAAAAGAAAGGCACCGGTGATGACCGGTCATTCGCACCAATGGAACACGTGTTCCATGGTGATTAAAAAATATCGCTGCCCACCTGAAAAGTCAAACCGAAGCGGTGAAAAGCGTGGCGTAACGCGCCTTTTCCAACAGGGCACACACCACTAAGCCCACAGGCACATTGTTCTACTACACTGTGATCTCACCAGAAGATTTCATCCCCCTGTGCCAGAGGAATCAAGATGTCCAAGAAAACTGTTGATCTCACCCAGCCTGCAGCACAGCACGATATCCGTACCTTTCTTGATGGACTGAACTCCAGTGACGCCAAACCCCTGGAGCAGTTGAAGCCGAAAGAAGCGCGTAAGGTGATGGAGGGCCTGCAAAGCGGTACCGAAGTCCCTCTGCGTGAAGTCGAAATTAGCGAAAAAACCATTCACGTCGATGGCCAGGATATCCTGTTGCACATCGTGCGGCCGGCCAAAGTAAAGGAGAAGCTGCCGGTATTCATGTTCTTCCACGGCGGCGGCTGGGTGTTGGGGGACTTCCCGACCCACGAACGGCTGGTGCGCGATCTGGTCCACAGCTCCGGCGCAGCGGCGGTGTTCGTTAACTACACCCGATCGCCGGAAGCCCCTTACCCTGTCGCCATCAATCAGGCCTACGCGGCGACCGAATGGGTGGCCGAGTACGGCGAGAAAATCAACGTTGACGGTTCACGTCTGGCGGTCGTCGGCAACAGCGCCGGCGGCAATATCGCGGCGGTGGTCAGCCTGATGGCGAAAGATAAAGGCACGCCTGCCCTGCGCAGCCAGATCCTGCTATGGCCAGTGACCCACGCCAATTTCGATACCGAGTCTTACCACCAGTTCGGCGAAGGCTATTTCCTCACCCGCAATATGATGAAATGGTTCTGGGACCACTACACCACCGATAAAGCCCAGCGCAAAGAGATCTACGCCTCGCCGCTTAACGCCACGCTGGAACAGTTGAAAGGCCTGCCACCGGCGCTGGTGCAAACCGCCGAGCTGGACGTGCTGCGTGACGAAGGCGAAGCCTACGCCCGCCTGCTCAACGCCGCCGGAGTCGAAGTCACCTCCACCCGTTATAACGGGCTGATCCACGACTATGGCTTGCTCAACGCGATCGCAGAAGTCCCGGCGGTGCACTCGGCCATCCATCAGGCCGGGCGCGCGCTAAAACATTATCTGGCCTAAGCTCAGCCGACATAATGGCAGGCCACCCGATGTCCTGCCGCTACCTGCCGCAATGCCGGGGCCTGTTCCCGGCATTGCGCAGTGGCCTGCGGACAGCGAGTGTGAAAGCGACAGCCCTGCGGCGGTTGGGTAGGGTCAGGTAATTCTCCCCGGGCCATCGCCTGCGGCTGACGGTGCGGATCCAAACTGGGTACCGCGGCCAACAGTGCCTGAGTGTAAGGGTGCAGCGGCCGACGAAACAGCGCATCGCGATCGGCGCTTTCGACAATCTGCCCGAGGTACATTACCGCTACGTCCTGACACAGATGCTCCACCACCCCAAGATCGTGCGAAATAAACAGGAAAGTCACCCCCTGCTGTTCCTGAAGATCGGAAAACAGGTTGATGATCTGCGCCTGAATAGAGACGTCCAGCGCCGAAATAGGTTCGTCGGCGACGATAAACTCCGGCTGCAGGATCAGCGCGCGGGCTACACCGATGCGCTGGCGCTGGCCGCCGGAAAATTCGTGCGGGAAGCGCCCGTAATGCTGTGCCGACAACCCGCAGATTTCCAGCGTGTCTATCACCCGGTCTCGCAGCTCGCTCTTTTGCGCCAAACCGTGCTGCAACAGCGCTTCGCCAATCGCATCGCCTACCCGCATTCTCGGATTCAGAGAGCTATACGGGTCTTGAAACACCAGTTGCATCTTCGGGCGCATTGCGCGCCGCTCGCGGGCGCTGAGCGCATCTAACGCCTGTCCGTTGAACAGTACCTCACCGGCGGTCTTTTCATGCAGCCCCAGCAGGGTTCGGCCTACGGTGGTTTTACCACTGCCGGACTCCCCCACCAGGCCAAAAACCGTTCCCCGGCGAATGCTGAAGCTGACATCATCCACCGCACGCAGTTGCCCGGTGGTCTGACCGAATAGCCCTTCACGCAGCGGGAAATATTTCTTCAGCCCTTTTACCTCCACCAAGGGTTCAGCCAACATGAATACGCCCCCCGGCATTCAGGAAACAGGCGGATTGCCGCCGCCGATCGCCATACAATGGCGGAATACCGTCACGGCAGCGGGCGCTCGCTTTGTCACAGCGCTCGGCAAAGGCGCAGTAGTCCGGCAAACTGGTCAGATCGGGCACCTGACCGGGGATCGAATACAACCGCCGCCGTCGCTGCCCCGCCACCGGCCGCGAGGCCATCAATCCCTGAGTGTAAGGGTGCTGCGGGTTAGCCAGCACTTCATGCGTGGCCCCCTGCTCGACAATACGCCCGGCGTACATCACCACCAGCCGATCCGCCATCTGGGCAATCACCCCGAGATCGTGAGTAATCAGCATCATCGCCATATTGTGCTTACGCGCCTGCTCGCGCAGCAGCGCCAGAATTTGCGCCTGCACGGTGACATCCAATGCGGTAGTGGGTTCGTCGGCAATCAGCAACGCCGGCCGGCAACTGATGGCCATGGCGATCATGATGCGCTGCAGCATGCCACCGGAAAGCTGATGCGGATAGCTGGTCATCAGCTGTTCGGCGCGTGCCAGTCCGACCTCGGTAATCAGCGCCGTCGCCTCCCGCCAGGCCGCTTTTGGCGCAGTCCCCCTATGGCGGATTAGCGGCTCAACCAACTGCTCGCCGATGGTCAGCACCGGGTTCAGCGCGCTCATCGGCTCCTGAAAGATCATCGCCAAACGGTTACCGCGTAAATCGGCCATCTGTTGCGGCCGCAGTTTCAGCAAGTCCTGGCCGTCGAAATGGATTTCACCGCCGTCGATTTGCGCCAGCGGTTGCGGCAACAGCCCCATCAGCGCCATCGCGGTCACGCTTTTACCGCAGCCGGACTCACCGACGACCCCCAGCGTTTGTCCGGCATAAAGGTCAAAACTCACCTGTTGCACCGCCCGCACCCGCCCTTGTTCGCCCTGGAAGGCTACCGACAGTTGATTAAAGGCCACCAGCGGTTGGCTCATCGTCTTACCCCGTTCATTTTTGGATCAAGCGCGTCTCGCAGGCCGTCGCCGAGAATATTAATCGCCACCACGGCGATGAAAATCGCCAACCCCGGCGGCATCCACAGCCAGGGGCGGCGTTGAAAATCGATCAGGCTGTTGGCGGCGTCCATCATGTTGCCCCACGACGGCATTGGCGGCACTACGCCCAACCCCAGATAGCTCAGGGCCGATTCACTGAGAATGGCATTAGCGACGCCCATGGTGGCCACCACCACCAGGATCGGAATGGTATTGGGCAACAGGTGGCCGAAGATACGCCGCCGGGTGGATAACCCCAGCACCTCAGTGGCCAGCATGAAGTCACGCTCGCGCAACGACAAAATTTGCCCACGCACCAGCCGCGCCAGCGACGGCCAACCCAGCAGGCTGAGCATGATCATCACCATGTAAATACGGTAGTCCGGCGAAACGTCCAGCTCCGACAGCATCGCTCCCATGATGATCAGCAGCGGCAGGCTGGGAATGGTCATCAACAGATCGGCAAAGCGCATAATCAGCTTATCCACTACGCCGCCAAGATAGCCGGACAGCGCCCCCAGCAGGTAGCCGAGCGTGACCGATAACAGCATCGACACCAGGCCAATGGTCAGCGAAATACGCCCCGCCAGCAGCAGGCGGGTATAAATATCGCGACCGAGAAAATCGGTGCCCAGCCAGTGTTGCGCGCCGGGTGCCTGATTGATACTCAACGCATCGCCGGCATCGTCCTGCCAGGGCGACAGCATCGGGCCGAACAGGCACAGCACCGCCATCAATACCAACAGCAGCAGTGAAATCATCGCCAGGCGGTGACGCCGCAGCCGCTGCCAGGCCTGGGCGGTCGGCGGTGGCGATAGCTGCGCCAGCGCCGGGAGTTGCGCTTGCCGCCAACGGCGACGACGTCCGAAAAACAAGGATGCCAACATAGTTACCTCAAACGAATGCGCGGGTCGGCATAGGCGTACAAAATGTCCGCCAGCAGATTGCCTAAAATGGTCAATACCGCCAGAAACAGCGTAAAGCCCATCAATACCGGGTAGTCGCGCGCCGCCAGCGAATCGAGATGGATGTGCCCGGCGCCCGGCCAGTTGAAGATTTTTTCGGTGATCAGCGCACCGGAAAACAGCGCGGGTAGCTCAAAACCCAACAAGGTGATGATCGGCAACAGCGCATTACGCAGCGCATGCCGCAGGATCACCGTCTTTTCCTTCAGCCCCTTGGCGCGTGCGGTACGGATATAATCCATGCGGATCACGTCCAGCATGCTGGCGCGGAAATAGCGCGTCAGGGTGCCGGCCTGCAGCATCACCAACGCCAGCACCGGCAGCAACAGGTGCGCCGCCACGTCCAGTGCCCACGCCAATCCGCTGGCTTCGCTACCGGTGCGCAGCATGCCACCCGCAGGCAGCCAGTGCAGATCGACGGCGAACCATTTGATCAGTAACAGACACAGGAAAAAGGTGGGAAACGACATGGCACCGAACACCGCCACGGTCACCAGATGATCGAACAGCGAATAGGGTTTCATCGCCGAGGCGACACCTACCGCCAGCGCAATGCCCCAGTACAGCACCAGTGCCACCGACGCCAGCAGGAAGGAGTTCCAGATGTACTGGTTCAACAAGGTACTGACCGGGATCTGGTATTGCAGCGAGAAACCGAGATCGCCCTGCAGCAGTTGACCGAGCCAGTGCAGATAACGGCTGAACAACGGCTGATCCAGCCCGTACAGCGCCCGCAGCTCAGCCGCGCGCTGCGGCGTCAGGTTGATGTTGCCGTCGATAAAGTCACCGGGGGTCAGCGCGAAAATAAAGAAAATCAGCAGCGATGCCAGCAGCATCATCGGAAGGGTTTGCAGCAAGCGGCGCAGGATAAAATTTCTCATGGTGTTTTCCGTCACCGCTGCCCAAACCGGCGCAGCGGTGCCTTACCGTTACTGAGCGATCTTGACGTCCGGCAGGCTGCCGGTCAGGCCGTTGTATACGTCCGGTTTAAAGCCGGTGACGCGTGCGCTGCTGGCGCTGAGCACTTTACGGTTCCCCAATAGGATCACCGGCGGATCTTCAGCCAGCACCTGATACAGATGGTGATACAGCGGCTTACGCTGCTCGATGTCCAGCGTGGCGTTAGCCTCGCCAATCAGCTTGTCCACCTGCGGATTGCTATAGCCGTTTTCACTGACCTGACTGATGAAATCGCGTACCCCGTCGTGAGGATCATTCAGCCCGCTGGTACTGAGCGACGCCAGATCGTAATTACCGGCCTTGCGTTGCGCCAGCAGCGCATTGAAATCCAGCACCTGCGGCTTCAACAGCACGCCAATCTGCCGATAGTTATCTTTGGCAATCGGCACCAGCGCGTCGTTAATCAGCTTTTTGGTCACCAACAGCGTCAGCTCCAGCTTTTTGCCGTCCTTCTGGCGAATGCCGTCCGCTCCCGGTTTCCACCCGGCCTGATCCAGCAGTTGCTTGGCTTTGTTGACATCGTAAGCATAGGGGTTGATCCCCTTGGGATCATAAGCCCAGGAAACGGGTGAGATCGGCTGATTGGCGACCGAACCGTAACCCTGGTAGACCACGGTGATCAGCTTTTGCCGATCCAGTCCGTAAATCAGCGCCTGACGCACACGCGCATCCTGCAGTGCCGGGCGTTTAAAGTTGAAATCCACCCGGCTGTAGTCGCTCGAGCTGTACAAATTGATATTGGCGAAGCCGAGCAGCTTCAACTGTTCAATATCATCCGGTTTGGAAGTAAAGGCGTCGTAGTCGGTTTCACCGGTCTGGAACAGCTGGAAGTTGGTAGAGGGGTTGGTCACGCGGTAAATAAAACGCGCCACCGCTGGCTTACCGAGATAGAAGTTCGGGTTGGCGTGAAAACGGATCTCCTGACCCGGCACGTATTTGTCGTAAATATAAGGGCCATTGCCTAACGGCTTGCCGTTCAGCGCACGCACGCTTTCCAGCTTACCGCGCTGATACTCCTTGCCGTAATAGGCTTTCGACAGCACCGGCCCGCCAATCAGCTGCAGCGTAGTCGCCCCCGGCTGGGTGGTGGTGATTTGAAGCGTACGATCGTCGATCACCTTTAGCCCGCTGATGCTGGGGGCAGTTCCATTCTTGTACTCTGCCCCGCCCTGAATGTGCGCCGGAGTAATGTCGGTCTCTCCGTCATAGGCCGGGTCATGCAGCAGCGTCAGGGTAAAGGCAATATCTTCGGCCTTGATTGGCGAGCCGTCGCTGTTGACCAGATTAGGCCGCAGTTTAATGGTGTAGACCCGGTTGTCCGGGCTGACCTGCCAGGACTCTGCCAGCCGCGCCACCGGCTTGCCCTGGCTGTCCAGACCAATCAGTCGGGTAAAGATCACGTCGGTGACGTTCTCATCCCAGCCATTGCTGAACAGATAGGGATTAAAATTACCCTGAGGTTCAAGAATACCGGCCACTACGGTGTCTTTACGCAACTTGGCCGCCGCCGGCACCAGGCTGGCATCGCTGGCCGGGGTAATACCTTCCGCCAAGGTTTCCGCCTGCACGCTAAATGCCAGCCCCACGGCACAGGCGATCGCCAGCGTAACCAGCCGCTTTTGTAAAGGTTTGATTGCCTTGTTTTTTATTTTTCTCACCCACTGCCCCTCGTTTACCCGTTGATAAATGTGACAAAATTTATCGCAGAGTAATCGGCGGCCGGGAGGCTGTCTAACAACGAAACCGGCATTCTATTGCCGGAAATCGCAATATGAATTTTTCTATTGCGATAGCCGGCCGTTGGGTGGAGTTTAGCCTGCCGGCTCGAGCTGCCGGATAAGTTTGGCTAAGGTCTGGATAGCCGCTTCATGCTTGTCGCTCCAGTCGAAAGAGGCGTTCAGTCGGAAGCAGTGGTTGAAATGGTTGCCGGTGGTGAACATCCTGCCCGGCGCGATACTCACCCCCAGCGCCAGCGCGCGCTGATACAGCTCCATCGACGACAACGCCGGATCCAGCTCTACCCACAAAAAGTAACCGCCATCTGGCTGGCTGACCTTTACGGTCGGAGGGAAGTGGTGAGCAATCGCCTGACGCATCATGCTCTGACGCTGAGCCAGCAGCCGACGCAAGCGCCGCAGATGGGTATCGTAGCCACCGTGTAGCAGATAATCAGCGATCGCCAACTGGGTGGGCACGCTGGTGGATACCGTGCTCATCAGTTGCAAACGCTGGATCTGCTGTGCGTAGCGCCCGGCAGCCACCCAGCCCACGCGAAAGCCCGGCGCAAGACATTTGGAAAACGACGAACAGTGCAAAATCTGTCCGCCCTGGTCTAATGCTTTGGCCGGCTGCGGGCGCTCAGCGCTGAAATACAGTTCGCCGTAAACATCGTCCTCAATCAGCGATATCTGCCGCTCGCGCAGCATGCCCACCAGCCGCTGTTTATTCTCTTCCGGCATCGAGGCGCCCAATGGATTCTGGAAGTAGGTCATCAGCCAGCAGGCCTTGATCGGGTACTGTTCCAAGGCATGTTCCAACGCATCCAGATCGATGCCGTCCTGCGGATGGGTCGCGATCGCCACCGCCTTTAACCGCAGCCGCTCCAGCGCCTGCAACGCCCCGTAAAAGGCCGGGGACTCGATCGCCACGTAATCCCCCGGCTGCGTCACCGCCTGCAGGCTAAGGCTCAGCGACTCCATGGCTCCGGCGGTAATCACGATTTCATCCGGGGCGACCTGCATGCCGCTTAAAGCATAACGCTGGGCAATGTTGCGGCGCAGCGCGTCGTTGCCGGGCGGCAGGTTAGCCAGCGAACTGTGCGGGGTAAATTTGCGCGCTACGCTGCTCAGCGCCCGCGCCAGCTTCGGCTGAGCAAACAGCGTGGCATCCGGAAAGGCCGAACCGAACGGGACAATGCCTGGGTCTTTGCACGCCTGCAGCACGTCGAAGACAAAGGTGTTGATGTCTACCTGCTCGCTCAGCAGCAGTTTCTCCCCGCGTGCCGGCTGCGGCAGCGGCTGCGGACGCGCCGCCACATAATAACCGGACTGCGGGCGCGCAACGATCCAGCCCTGGCTCTCCAGCAGTTGATACGACTGCACCACCGTCATCAGACTCAGGCCTGCGCGTTTACCGCTTTCCCGCAGCGAAGGCAGCTTATCCCCCGCCCGCCATACCCGGTTCTGGATCTGTTCACGAATTTGTTGTGCAAGCTGCTCGTATCTGGTCATAGGCCTTAACTGTTATATGAAAAAGTGAAATAACTGTCACTATTATAGTCACTGTACTCCGTGCTTAACTTGACGCCAAGCTTTCCACAAAAAAATTACAGCTATACTGAAGAGGTTATTTTATGTCCAACCCAAGGAGGCGCCATGCTGGGTCTTGATGCACTGGAACTTGCCAGAATACAGTTCGCCTTCACCGTTTCTTTCCATATTATTTTTCCTGCAATCACCATAGGTTTGGCCAGTTATCTGGCGGTGCTGGAAGGGTTATGGCTGAAAACGCGCAATGAAGCCTATCGCGATTTGTACCATTTCTGGTCAAAAATTTTCGCCGTCAACTTCGGCATGGGCGTGGTTTCCGGGCTGGTAATGGCCTATCAGTTCGGTACCAACTGGAGCTTCTTCTCTGAGTTTGCCGGCAGTATTACCGGCCCGTTGCTGACCTATGAAGTGCTTACCGCCTTCTTCCTCGAAGCCGGTTTCCTTGGGGTGATGCTGTTCGGTTGGAACCGCGTCGGGCCTGGATTGCACTTCTTCGCGACCTGCATGGTGGCGCTGGGCACCCTGATTTCCACCTTCTGGATCCTGGCTTCCAACAGCTGGATGCAAACACCGCAGGGTCACGAAATCATCAACGGTCAGGTGGTTCCGGTCGACTGGCTGAAAGTGATATTCAACCCGTCATTCCCCTACCGTCTGTTGCACATGTCGACCGCCGCCTTCCTGTCTTCGGCCTTCTTCGTGGGCGCTTCCGCCGCCTGGCACCTGCTGCGCGGGCGTGATACGCCGGCAATGCGCAAAATGCTGTCGATGGCGATGTGGATGGCGCTGATCGTCGCGCCGGTACAAGCCCTGATTGGTGATGCACACGGCCTGAATACGCTTAAGTACCAACCGGCGAAGATTGCCGCCATTGAAGGCCACTGGGAAAACCCGCCGGGAGAGGCAACCCCGCTGATCCTGTTCGGTTGGCCGGACATGGAGCGTGAAGAGACTCGCTTCAAGCTGGAAGTGCCCTATCTTGGCAGCCTGATCCTGACTCACAGCCTGACCGAACAGGTCCCGGCGCTGAAATCCTTCCCGCCGGAAGATCGCCCCAACTCCACCGTGGTGTTCTGGTCGTTCCGCATCATGGTGGCGCTCGGCATGCTGATGATCCTCGCTGGGGTGTGGAGCCTGTGGCTGCGCTGGCGCGGCGGGCTGTACCAGTCGCGTCCCTTCCTGTACTTCATCCTGTGGATGGGGCCATCGGGGCTGCTGGCGCTGCTGGCGGGTTGGTTCACCACCGAAATCGGCCGACAGCCGTGGGTGGTCTATGGCCTGCTGCGTACCAAAGATGCGGTCTCTGCGCACGGTGATTTGCACATGAGCATCAGCCTGCTGGCGTTTATCATCGTTTACTGTTCGGTGTTCGGCGTGGGCTACTCCTACATGATGCGTCTGATCCGTAAAGGACCGCAGCAGCATGAAAGCCATGAAGACGACACGGACGGCAGACCGGCTCGCCCGCTGTCTGCGGTAAAAGAAACTCTGGATGACAGGAGCTGAGCATGGGCATTGATCTTCCGTTGATTTGGTTTGTGATCATCGTGTTCAGCACCATGATGTACGTGGTAATGGACGGCTTTGATTTGGGTATCGGCATCCTGTTCCCGTGGGTCAAGGACAGCGGTGACCGCGATGTGATGATGAACACCGTCGCACCGGTGTGGGACGGTAACGAAACCTGGCTGGTGCTGGGCGGTGCGGCGCTGTTTGGCGCCTTCCCGTTGGCCTACGCGGTGATCCTCGATGCGCTGGCCATCCCGCTCACCCTGATGCTGTTCGGGTTGATTTTCCGCGGCGTGGCCTTTGAATTCCGCTTCAAGGCCAAGGAAGAAAAGCGGCATATCTGGGATAAGGCGTTTATCTGGGGCTCTCTCTTCGCCACCTTCAGTCAGGGGGTGGTGGTGGGTGCCATCATCAACGGCTTCCCGGTCAACGGCCGTAGCTATGCCGGTGGTGCTCTAGACTGGCTGACGCCGTTCGCGCTGTTTTGCGGGTTGGGGCTGGTGGTGACCTATGCACTGCTGGGCTGTACCTGGCTGGTGATGAAGACCGCCGGGGATCTGCAGGCACGCATGTATCGGTTGGCAACGCCGCTGCTGATCACTCTGCTGCTGGTGTTGGCGGTGGTCAGTATCTGGACGCCGATTGCCCATCCCGAGATCGCCAGCCGCTGGTTTACGTTGCCAAACCTGTTCTGGCTGATGCCGGTGCCGGTATTGGTGTTGCTCAGCGCCTGGGGCATCCAGCGCGGCGTGAAAAACGCGGCGCACTATTCGCCGTTCTTGCTGACCCTGCTGCTGGTGTTCCTCGGCCTGAGCGGCTTGGGCATCAGCATCTGGCCGCTGTTGATCCCACCGTCCATCACCCTGTGGGACGCCGCAGCCCCACCGCAAAGCCTGGGCTTTATGCTGGTCGGCGCGCTGTTTATCATCCCGATTATCTTGGTCTACACCTTCTGGAGCTACTACGTGTTCCGCGGCAAGGTCAGCCATGAACAGGGTTACCACTGATGAGGGAGGACATTATGCAAAATAAAACCGCATCCGCTCCGGCCCCCTGGTGGAAGCGCGTTGGCTGGCTGGTGATTATCTGGAGCGCCAGCGTACTGGGGCTGTTCCTGGTCGCCTCGATGTTCCGCCTGCTGATGACCGCCGCGGGCATGAAATCGGAATAAGTTGAGCGCTATCTGGCCGAAGTATTGGGGAAGTAGAAGGAAATAACCAGCGTTACCAAGGGTAGCGCACCAATTTTCAACAGCTCGAACACTTGCCTGATAGGCTCGCTTTGATCCCAATAAGCGTGGGCGGTAAAAACGCCCACGCTTATCACGAAGATCCCGCACAGCACCTGACGCGCCAAGCGCAAACGTTCCATTTCATCGAAGACCAATATCTCCTTCAGGTACCCCTTGGCGGCCTCATCGTGCAGGTTTGCGTTTTCGATGCTCATGGGAAGATCCCCACGACTCGCCCCACGGCCTCCAACTCTTTGCCATTCTCCCTCACGATGCCAAGGGACGTTCCGTTCTGTTTCATCCAGTGCTTATCGGCTATGGCTATCAACGCAAAGGCCATCTTGATCACCTCGGTTTTCTCCATCCCATGGCGCCGGGCTATATCATTCAGATCGTCATCAATCTTATTGGATAAACGGATCGGCAAACTGCGCATACTCCACCTCCTGTGGCTGACTGTCAGTGAGATAGAGTTTACGTGAGCCGCACGGCCTGTTCAATTAGTGAACTGCGTAACGTCTCGCAAATTCAATATGTTGCAAGACTTGCGTTTAGCAACGATCAGCTGGGCTTACGCCCCATAGCGCTGAGAAAACGTTGCTGTAACCGCAACAGCTCCCTCAGTTCAAGGACCCGATAATCAATGCCAAAACGCGGGGCAACCTCTTCAATGATTCGACTCAATGCCGGGTAGTGGCGGTGATTCCAATGGGGAAACAGATGGTGCGTCAGGTGCAGGTTAGCCCCGCCAAGCCAATAACCCAGCCACGCCGGTGAAGCTTGCCAGTCAAAGGTGGTGGCAAAAACGTGCTGATACCAACCGTGCGCCAACCTTCCCTGTTCGGGGGCCTGATAAAAGTTGGCTTTGGCCCAGTGGGTGCCGACAATCAGCATCACAAACACCAGCGACGACAGCATCTGGCTGAGCAGATAGGTCAGTAACACTGTGCCGACACCGATCGTCGGCGGCGTGAGCCACAGCGGAACGGCCAGCGCCAGGGTAAAATGCGCCAGCTTGCCCAACAGGAAAATCCCCCATCCCTTCCGGCCATGGAACATCATCTTTGGCGTCATGCGGGTTTTACCGGCGCGATCCAACCAGTCGAACAACCAGATGTAATAAGGGAAAGTCAGCGCCGCGACGATCGGCCAATAGTAAGGCTGAAGGCGCATAAACGCCTTGCGGTGCTGGAACGGCGTTTGGCGCAACACCCCGTTGGGTTCAATGTCCGGATCGTAACCTTCGATGTTGTTATAGGCGTGGTGGAAAATGACATGCCGCACTCGCCAGCAGTCGGCATCCAGCCCCAGGGGCATACTGACAAAGAAGTTAAGCCAGTGATTTAACCGTGCGCGTTTGAAAACGGCATTATGCGAGGCGTCGTGTACTACATTCACCGTTAGCATCATGGCGGAAAAAATAAAGCCGACGTAACAGCCGAAATAGGCCCAGAAATGTTGCTGCTGCAGGCTCAGCGCGTAAAAACCGGCGCACAGCAGTATTAGCGCCAACAGCTTGGCGAACATTCTGCCGTCGGCAAAACGGTGATCGCCGCGCGTCGCCAGGTAGGCCTGGCTGGCCCGCATCAGCTCCTGATGGATCTCACTCGCCTCTCGCTGGAACGCCAAAGGCGGCAGCGGTGTGGTATCCGGCATTTTCATTGTGGTGGCTGCCCCATAGCACGTAAAAAACGTTGCTGCTGTCGCAACAATTCACGATAACCGATACAGCGATAATCCATGCCGTGTCGCGCCGCCGTCTCAGCCAATATGGCAGCCAGCGCCGGATAATGGCGATGATTCCAGCCGGGGAACAGATGATGAGTAAGGTGATAATTCAGCCCGCCGGTCAGATGGTGCAAGCTCTTCGGCGAAGTTTCCCAGTCGCAGGCGGTGGCGAAGTTATGCCGATACCAGCCCTGCGGCATCTGGCTGCCTGCCGGCACCGCATAAAATTCGGCTTGCGCCCAGTGCGTGCCCAACAGCAAAAAAACCACCAGTAACGAGGCCAGCATTTGGCTAATCAAATAGGCAATCAGTACCGTTTGCCAGCCGATGCCATTTTGTTGTGCCACCACCAGCGGGATCACCAGCACCAGCAACAGGTGACACAATTTGCCGGCAATGAACATCGCCCAGCCCTTGCGCCCCGGCAATACGCCCTTGGTCGCCAACGGTGTTTTGCCCAAGCGATCCGACCAATCGAACACCAGCGCAATGTACGGCAGCGACAGCGCGGCAATCAGCGGCCAGTAAAGATGTTGATAGCGCATATAAGCCCGCCAACGTTGGAACGGGGTTTGGCGGAAAAAGCCGTTCTCTTCCGTATCCAGATCGTAATGTTCGACGTTAGCATACACATGGTGATAGCTGACGTGCCGGGTTCGCCAGTAATCCGGATCGACGCCCAGCGGCAAAGTCACCAGCCGCCCGGCCAGACGATTGACCCACGGCGTGCGGGCGAAGGCGTTGTGCGAAGCATCGTGATTGACGTTGACGTTCAGCAACATGCCCATCATGACAAAAGCGAAGTAACTCAGCATAAAGGCCAGAGCCTGGTGCTGCATCAAACTGAGCAGGTAGAAACCCACGCAAAGCAGCAACAAAATCGTGGCCTTGGCCCAACGGGCCGCATCGGCAAACCGGTGATCGTCGCGAGCGCTCAGATAAGCATGCGCCCGTCGTTTCAATTCCCGATGAAACGCCTGTTCCCCCGCTGCGGGGAAACTCAGCGGCGGCAAATCAGCCATACGCGGCCTCCTTTTGGCGTCCCCAACCGACCGCGACAGCGCAACCGTGCAACACCATGCCACCGGCAACGCCCCACCAGAGAGCAGACTGCCCATCGGGCACACTCAGTAACCACAGGGGGAATGCCAACGTCACCAACAGCCAAACGCCTACGCCCCAGCGGCGACCTTCAGCCATCCCACCCAAGGCTATCGCCCCGGCCGCCAACAACACAAACAACGCCGCCTGCTCGCCGGTCACCCCGCCATACCCGTAACCAAAACGATAAACGTAACCCAACACCAGAGCGAACAGCAGCATCGCCCCGCTTACCAGGCAGCCGGCGGAACAGCGGAAATGCCCGCTCTTGCTCGAAGGCTGGAAAGGCAGCTTGAAGTAGCGCATAAACGGCAGGTTACTGGCCCAAAACGGGTTGGCGGAAGATTTGTCGCCACGCACGCCATAGGTAAAGGGCTCCGTCGGCAGCGCCGGGCAAAAGGTGCCAAACAGCTTGTCCCAGAAGATAAAGCTGCCGCCAAAATTCCGGTTGGAATAGGCCAAATCTTTAACGTGGTGCACCCGATGATGCGCCGGTGTCACCAGGATGTGCTCCAGAAAGCCGAGTTTGGGGGTTACCGAATTATGGTTAAACAGCTGAATGCTGTAATGCAGGATAGAAACGGTGATGAACACCGACAGCGGCACGCCCGCCAATGCCAACAGCATAAAGAACGGGATCGAGGTCAGTGACGAATACCACGAGTTGCGCACGCCCAGCGACAGATTGAAATGCTCGCCCTGGTGATGCACCACATGCACCGCCCACAGCAGGCGAAAACGGTGGTGTAACCGGTGCAGCCAGTAAAAGCCGAAATCCCACGCCAGTATCGCAAACAGCCACATCAGCACCGGCGGCCAACCGTCCAGCCAGCCTTGATTAAAATGCGTGACCACGTAGCCGTAGCAGGCTATCTCCAAACCGCGAAACAGCCACAGCATGATATGCCCGGAGTTGAGGTTGAAAATCACGTCATGCCAATCCACGCTGCCCTTGCGCCGCCACTGTAGCCACAGGGCTTCCCCCAGCACCACCAACAGCATAAACACGATAGGTATCACCAGATCGATCATGACTCTTCCCCCTGCCGTACGCCCCCGCCAATCCCTTGAACTCGCTGGCAGACGTAGCCCACGCCCCATGCCAACGCCGCCCCACTGAGCAAATCCACAAACAGGTGCCGACGCAGTTGCAAGATAGAAAAGGCAATCGCCAGCCCCCAGACGATCAGCAACGCGCTGCGCAGTTTTTTGCGGCTTTCCGCCGCTGCCCACACCGCCAACACCGTCAAGGCGATATGCAGTGAAGGCAGGCAGTTTTGCGACGAATCGACGCTGATCAACCTCGCCAGTAAATCGCCGCTCACCGAATCGGAAGGAACGATCGGGTAGTTCATCGTCGTCGGCCACAGCAGATAAATGGCTCCCGCCAGCAAGGCGCTAAGCTGCATGGTACTTCTGAGCCATTTTAACCGGTTTAACGGGCAAAGCAGATAGCACAGCGGGATAATCAGGAAAAACGACAGATACAGCCAGATGGCGTGCGGGCTGAACGGGATCGCTCGGTCGACCCAACCTGGTGTCAGCAGGTGGCCGGCACCTTGCCAGCGATCGCTACCGTGGTAGATGACCCCGACAAATCCCCACCCCAGCAGCATCTGCCATAGGCGATAAACAACGAGTTTCATCCGGCCTCCGGCATGCGAACAATGCGGCGGCGCTTGGCATCGAACTGCGGCATGATCGCCTGCGCTTGCAGGCGCCACGTCAATTGCTCCGTGGCAATACCTTGCTGTTCGAACAGCGCGATCAATTGCCGTTGGCAATTCGCCAACGCCTCCGGGCTGCAATCGGCCATCAGATACAGCTCGCTGTCGCGCTGTTGCGTCAGCCGATAATCCGCCACCGCCGGCAACGCATTGGCTATCACGCGGCGACACAGGTCGGCGAAGACCTGCTGCATTGCGCCCTGCCTGGCTGGTAACAGCAGTTGGTCATCGCAGCGCCCTTCGATACGATCCAATGCCATGGTCGCCAGCCCGCAGGGACAGGGCTGTTCGCGCCTCACCAGAATATCGTCCAGGCGATAACGCACTATCGGTTGAGTACGGCGGGTAAAATCGGTAATCAACGGGATAAAACGCCGCTCGTCGATCCACTGCGGTTCGACATGAATAAACTCTTCGTTCAGATGCAAAGTGCCGTGGCTGCAGGTCGCGGCCAAAAAACCTTCGGTGGCTTGATACACTTCTCCCACCTGCGCAAACACCCGCTGCAGGCGCTGGCGATCCTGCGGTTCCAGCACTTCGGCCACTGAAATCACTTTTTTGACGCTGAGCTTGAGTTCGCCGCGTTCAACGGCATCAGCCAGGGCGCACAATACCTGGGCCGGGGCCACGATAATCGTCGGCTGTTCACGTTCAATCTGCGGCAAATGTTCGGTAAAGGGAGCGAACAGATCGTAAAACGACAGGCTCAGCCAACGGTTATTGACGCTGTGGTACAGGTTGTTGTCGGCCCGCAGGAACAACGCGACCTTCTCCCCGGCAAATACCCCCTGCGGCAACATTTTTGCCAGCATGCCACCGGCCCAAATCTGCTGCTCCTGCGGGCTGACGACGAACACGCCGCGCCGCCCAGAGGTACCGGTAGATAAACCGACGCTGTAGTTGCCCACTTTAGGGCTGAAATCGCGATCGCTTTCGCTGCGTCGGGCACAGGCCAAAAGCGCCTCCAATCGCAGACCGGCGGTGTTCATCCGATCGAAATTGGCCATCATCACCGCCTTGTCCATCGTTGGCCACTCGGTCAGAGGCAATGAACTATAGGGCTGAAAATAGGGACTGCTCGCCAATACGCGCTGGGCAAACCGCTTCAGCTGGCGCGCCTGATAGGCCTCCAGTGCCGCCCGTTGGGTAAAGCGCAGTCGCCGCGCGCGCAGGTAGTGCCATAGCGTCATCAGCGGGATCATAAATCCCCCTCATGACACAGGCGGATCTCCGCAGCGCCGCCAAGATAGAGCTGGTTGAGCGCGCCCAGGGTGTCGTAATAGCTGCGCGGATTGTCCATGATCAGGTTAGCCAACCGCGAAGGGCCACGCAGTTGCTGATAGTTCAGCGGCGACCAGGCGGCATCGCTGGCCAGCAGCGTCCAACCGGCATCGGTCAGGACAAAGGCCCCAAGGTGCCCGGCGGCGTGCCCCGGCAGCGGCACGATAACAATTTCTCCACCGCTGCCCGGCAGCACATAGCCCTGTTGGAAGGGGGCCAATGCGGCAGACAGGCTTTGCTGCGGAAATGCCTCGACGAACTGCAGCGCAGATTCAAAACCTTCCGGGATCAATCCTGGCACAAACGCCCTTTTCAATGCGGCAAAACCGCGCAGCTCTCGGGTTTGCTGCCACCCTTCGCCGGAGCAAATCATCTTCAGGCTGCTGAAGTCTCGCAGACCGGCAATGTGGTCCGCATGAAAGTGCGAAATGATCACCGCCTCGATATCGCCAGTGTTCAGCCCCAGACTGCGCAACTGTTCCAACAGTGCCTGCTGCGGACTGAAATAAACCGGCGTCACCTGGCGATAAAGCCGAAGAATGCCGCTGGCGGTGTAATGTTCAAAATGGCTGGCATAACCGGTATCCCACAGCCAGCGGCGCTCGCCGACTTCCAGCAGATAGGCCCGGGAAGGAAATTTACAGGTGCGCATCGCCGAACCGCGCAGCGCCATGCAGCCCAGATGAGTGCAATAACCGATTTCAAAGGTCGTGATATTAGCCATCTGCGCTCATCCCCTGCTGCTTTAACCACTGCGCCGTCAGTTCGATCCCCTGCTCCAGGCTGTAGCGCGGCCGGTAACCCAGCACCTCTATCGCCTGGGTGTTATCCAGCGTCATGTCGAAATAGGCTGCCGCAACGCTATAGCGGGTCAGCATCGGTTCTTTACGGGTGACGTGCGCCAACAGCTCCATCCCCGCCGCAACGCCCGACAATAAGGGATAAGGCACCGCTTTGACGGCGTATTGCCAGCCGAGCTGCCGGTTGAGCAACTGGTGCAACATATCGGTCAGCCGCTGCGGCTGTTGGTTGGTGATATTGAAAATGCTGCCGGACGGCAAACCTGGTTGACGGCTGGCGAGATCCATCGCATGCACCACGTTGAGCACAAAGGTAAGGTCCAGATAAGCCGAACCGCCGCCCGGCAAACGCAGCAGGCCTTTATCGCCCTGCAGCTGCGCCAGTATCCTGGGCACAATCACCCGGTCATGAGGTCCGAACAGGCCGCGAGGGCGCAAGATCAGGTAGGTGGTTTGCGGATAATCAGGCAGCAGCGCCGCAATACGTTGCTCGGCAGCAAACTTGCTGGCGGCATAGTGATTGGCAAAGCGTGGGGAAACATCCGCTTCGGTCACGTTATGACGGTGGCTGAAATCGAAATAAACCGCCGGCGTTGAAATATGAATGAACCGCTGCACTGCGCAACGTCCGGCGGCATGGGCCAGTTTTTCCGTCACGCGGGTATTGGCTTGATAAAATGCCTGGCGGCTCCCCCAGGGAGAAGATTTTGCGGCGCAGTGCCAGACAATATCGTAGCCCGCCATTAACTGCTCACACTGCCCGTCGTCGGCGAGGGTCAGATCCAGCGCGGTAAACTTGGCGCCCCGTGCCGCCAACTGCCGTCCAACGGCAACGTCCCGCCCGGTGGCATGCACCTGATGCCCGGCGGCCAGCAGCCACTCGGCGGCGTTGCGCCCCAGCCCGCTGGTCGCTCCGGTGATCAACACTCTCATGGCAGCAGTACCATGCCGCCCAGCGTTAAACCGGCGGCGGTGCCGATCAGCATCACCGGACGTCCGGCGTGCAGCCTGCCGGTGATCGCCGCTTGGTGCAGGGTCGAAGGGATCGAAGCCGCCACCTGATTGCCCCGATAACGATAGATATCCACCAGGGCCTGCGGGGAAACGTGCAGCCGCTTGCGCATATGTTCCAAAGAGAGATGGCTGGCCTGATGCGGTACCACGGTGGCGATTTGCGCCAGGTTTAGCCCCGCAGCCGACAACAAGCGGCCAAGGAAGCTTTCGATCAGCGCCGACGCCTGGCGGAACAGCTGCTTGCCCTTCATATGGAACAGAAAGTCACTGTCGTTCATGCCGGCACGCGGATTACAGCGCGTCCCCCCAGCCCTGATTTCACACAGATCGCTGCCTTCCGGGTGGGTTTCCATCAGGTAGGACAAAATACCGCTACGCCCGTCACCGCGTTCGACAATGGCACAGGCCGCGCCATCACCGAAGATCAATGAAGACTCTTCGTCTTCCCAGTCGATACCGCGCGAAGCAATATCGGCAGAGACAATGGCAATACGCCGATAAACGCCCGTATTGAGTAACCCCGCCGCCACCTGCAATGCGGAAATAAAGCTCACGCAGCTGGTGTTGATATCAAAGCCCGCAATACCCGGCCGCAGTCGTGCCAGTTTAAGAATATGGGCGGCGCTGAAAGGCAATGCCTGCACCGCGATGGCCGAGGCAGAGATCAGCAGATCGATGGAATCTCGCGGGATCGCATGGCGGGCAAGAGCATCGTCCAGCGCGGCAACGGCCAGTTCAGCCTGGCTGGCATCATTGTCGGCATGGAAACGATGAATAATGCCCGAACGTTTTTCTACGTAACCGGCCGACTTGTTCAAGCGACGATCCAGCGCCGAGGATTCGACGCACTGCGGCGGCAACGCCGCGCCGGTCGCAATAATTTTAAGAGGCAATAAGCTTTGGGAAAGGCTATTTAGGGTCATTATCGTTGTTCAGCCTGTGTGTCCATTATTCCGTTGGCCGACTCTCAAGCGCGGTTAATGATTCAAACCCCGCTATCCACAGCCACACCCTTGTTTGACATCAGTATAAAGAAAAACCTAAGTGGCATTCTTACTGATTGATTCCGTTCATTTAACTGAGCCGATAAATCACGTCTGTTTATCCGGCCACAGCCTAGAGCAAGGTCGAACGGAGATCTACAGGAACTCACTCAGGGGAGATGAATTAAGAATAGGTGGAAAACAACGGAGAAGCAGAAAAGCGGCAACACCTGGCAGGCATTGCCGCTATGTAGGCGAGGAATTAACGGCGGTTACGCACCAATTGGTAGCGACGGGTCAGGTATTCCACCGGCACGCTCCAGATATGCACCAGACGGCAGAACGGGAACAGCACGAACAGCGTCATGCCCAGCACCATATGCAATTTGAAGATCAACGCAACGCCGGCCAAATGCTGTGACGCCCCAGCGTGGAAAGTCACCACTGCCTGCGCCCAGGCCACCAGCTTCATCATCTCGCTGCCGTCCATATGCTGGGCGGAGAACGGAATGGTCAGCAGCCCCAGACACACCTGCACCACCAACAGCGTCAGGATCATGATGTCGGCAAAGCTGCTGGTGGCCCGCACTCGTGGGTTGGTCAGGCGGCGTTTCAGCAACAGCGCCCCGCCAACCAGCGTCATCACGCCGCAGGCACCGCCGGCGATCATCGCCAGTTTCTGTTTCACGTCGATCGGCAGGAAGGCTTCATACATCCAGTGCGGCGTCAGCATGCCGAGGAAGTGCCCGGCGAAAATACCCAAAATACCGATATGGAACAGGTTGGAAGCCAACCGCATGCCCTTTTTATCCAGCATTTGGCTGGAGCCGGCACGCCAGCTGTACTGCCCGTAATCGTAGCGTAACCAGCTACCTATCAGGAAAATCGCTCCCGCCAGATAGGGGTAAATATCGAAGAAGAATTGATTTAAAAATTGCATGATTAGCGTCCTTTGGTTCCGGTTAGCGCATCCGTCAGGTCCAGGTACTGTGGCGCCACCGCGCCGGCAAAACGCCGCTGATGTGCCGTTTGCTGTGCCGAAGCGCAGCCTTGCTCACCGGGACCGCCCTGGGAAGTGAATCGTATCTGCTCCTCTTCCCAGACCGCGTCCAGCGCCTGCGGCGTGTCGTCCCTGGCTTCTCCCGCCACCTGGCTTTCCAGGCTGGCGCTTTTCACCTCGGTACCGGACAGCACCAGCAACAGGTCAAACAACACCGCGTACGGGCTTTCCCTCTGCTGTAAACGTGCGCCCAACAGCGCCAGGATCGGCGCGATGTCCTGCAAGCCACCGCGCGCCTCCGCTGGGCTGCGGCTGGCCAGGTATTCCAGATACAGCGGCAAAAAGTCCGGCAGTTCACGGCTGTCGATCTCCAGGCCCGCTTCACGGTATTGCGCCATCAAATCGACCATCGCCTGGCCGCGATCGCGCGATTCGCCATGTACGTGCTCAAACAGCAGCAGCGAGGTGGCGCGACCACGGTCAAACAGTTCGCAGTATTCGGCCTGCACGTCCAACAACGGGCGAGCGCAAAATCGACGAATAAACAAGATCAACTGCGCGCTGTGGTGCAAATCCAGTTCGCTGGCCGGCTCCAGTGCCTCTACCAGAGCCTGCTGATGGTCAAATAACGCCTGCTCCGGATAATCCAGCAGGCGGGCAATCACTTTCAGGCTGATCATGAGGCATCCTCCTGACGGGCGGTTTTTTGCGTCACATCGATGGCGTCAATACGGCGGCTGTTGAACAGGTTGAATTTACCGTCGCTGCCGTGGCAGCCGTCACCAAAGCTGAAGCCGCAGCCTTTGCTTTCCGGGAAAGCCTCACGCGCCAGTTCGCGGTGACTGGACGGGATCACAAAGCGATCTTCATAGTTGGCGATCGCCAGATAACGGTACATCTCCTGCGCCTGCGCTTCGCTCAACCCCACCTGCTCCAGGGCACTGGTGTCCAGCACACCGTCAACGGTTTCCGCCCTTTTGTAGTGGCGCATCGCCAGCATGCGTTTAAGCGCCAACAGCACCGGCGCGGTATCCCCGGCAGTCAGCAAGTTGGCCAGATATTGCATCGGAATACGCAGGCTCTCCACGTCCGGCAATACGCCGCTGTGTGCCAGCTCACCGGCATCGGCGGCGGATTGGATCGGTGACAGTGGTGGCACGTACCACACCATCGGCAGCGTGCGGTATTCCGGGTGCAGCGGCAGTGCCAACTTCCAGTCCATCGCCATTTTATACACCGGCGACTGCTGTGCGGCCTCGATAACCCCTTGTGGAATGCCATCCTGCAACGCCTGGGCAATCACCGCCGGGTCGTGCGGATCCAGGAAGATATCCAACTGGCGCTGATAGAGGTCTTGTTCGTTTTCGGCGGCGGCGGCCTGCTCAATGCGGTCGGCGTCATACAGCAACACGCCAAGATAGCGAATACGGCCAACGCAGGTTTCCGAACACACCGTCGGCTGGCCGGATTCGATACGCGGGTAGCAGAAGATGCACTTTTCGGACTTGCCGCTCTTCCAGTTGAAATAGATTTTCTTGTACGGACAGCCGGTCAGGCACATGCGCCAGCCGCGGCATTTATCCTGATCGATCAGCACAATGCCGTCTTCGCTACGCTTATAGATGGCGCCGCTTGGGCAAGTAGCGACACAGGCCGGGTTAAGGCAGTGTTCGCACAGGCGCGGCAAATACATCATGAAGGTGTTTTCGAACTGGCCGTACATCGCCTTCTGCATGTTGTCGAAGTTTTTGTCCTGCGAGCGTTTTTCGAATTCGCCGCCGAGGATCTCTTCCCAGTTCGGGCCGCTTTCAATCTTCTTCATGCGCTGGCCGGTGATCAGCGAGCGCGGACGAGCGATCGGCTGATGTTTCCCCTGCGGCGCGGTATGCAGGTTCTGATAGTCGTAGTCGAAAGGCTCGTAATAATCGTCCAGCGCCGGCACGTCCGGGTTGGCGAAAATCTTCGACAACAGGCCGACGCGGCTGCCCATGCGCGGTTCCAGCTTGCCGTTGATTTTACGGATCCAACCGCCCTTCCATTTTTCCTGATCTTCCCAGGCGTGCGGGTAACCGACGCCGGGTTTGCTTTCAACGTTGTTGAACCAGGCGTACTCCATACCCTCGCGGCTGGTCCAGACGTTCTTGCAGGTCACCGAACAGGTATGGCAACCGATGCATTTGTCCAGGTTCAGCACCATGCCGACTTGTGAACGAATTTTCATTTTGCTTTCTCCTGCTGGCTGCCCTGCGAGTCGTCGTTGCCTTCACCGTCTAACCAATCGATGCGGTTCATTTTGCGTACCACCACAAACTCGTCGCGGTTGGAGCCGACGGTGCCGTAATAGTTGAAACCGTAGGCCAGCTGCGCGTAGCCGCCGATCATATGGGTCGGTTTCGGGCAGACGCGGGTCACCGAGTTGTGAATACCACCGCGCTGGCTGGTGATTTCCGAACCGGGGATATTCACGATACGTTCCTGCGCGTGGTACATCATGGTCATGCCTGCCGGAATACGCTGGCTGACCACCGCCCGTGCGGTCAGTGCGCCGTTGGCGTTAAAGGCCTCGATCCAGTCGTTGTCCTCAATGCCCAGCTCTTTGGCGTCGTCTTCACTCATCCAGACAATCGGCCCGCCGCGCGACAGGGTCAGCATCAACAGGTTGTCGCTGTAGGTGGAGTGGATGCCCCACTTTTGGTGCGGCGTCAGGAAGTTCAACGCCTTCTCCTTGTTGCCGTTCGGCTTCTGGTTCAGCAACGGCTGCGCGGCGCGAGTATCGATCGGCGGACGGTACACCAGCAAACTCTCGCCAAAGGCGCGCATCCACTCGTGGTCCTGATACAGCTGTTGGCGGCCGCTGATGGTGCGCCATGGGATCAGCTCATGCACGTTGGTATAACAGGCGTTATACGACACATGTTCGTCTTCCAACCCTGACCAGGTAGGGCTGGAAATGATTTTGCGCGGCTGGGCCTGAATATCACGGAAGCGAATTTTTTCGTCTTCCTTGTTCAGCGCCAGGTGACGGTGATCGCGACCGGTCATTTTACCCAGCGCGTCCCACGCCTTGACCGCCACCTGCCCGTTGGTTTCCGGCGCTAACGCCAGGATCACTTCGGCCGCATCGATAGCGCTTTCAATCTTCGGCCTGCCCACTGCCGGGCCGGCGGTTTTCACGTAGTTGAGTTTTTTCAGGAAGTCGACTTCGTCCTGGGTGTTCCAGCCGATGCCTTTACCGCCGTTGCCCAGCTTATCCAGCAGTGGCCCCAGCGAAGTAAAACGCTCATAGGTAGCCGGGTAATCGCGTTCTACCGCCATAATATGCGGCGCGGTTTTGCCCGGGATCAGGTCACACTCGCCTTTTTTCCAGTCTTTGACGCCGTAAGGCTGCGCCAGCTCTGCGGCAGAGTCATGCTGGATCGGCAGCGTCACCACGTCGGTTTCCTGCCCCAAATGCCCGATGCAGACTTCGGAGAAGGCTTTGGCGATGCCCTTGTAGATTTCCCAGTCGCTCTTCGAGTCCCAGGCCGGATCGACTGCCGCCGACAGCGGGTGAATAAACGGATGCATATCCGAAGTATTCATGTCGTCTTTTTCGTACCAGGTGGCGGTCGGCAGCACGATGTCGGAGTACAGGCAGGTGCTGGACATGCGGAAATCGAGGGTCACCACCAGATCCAGCTTGCCTTCGCCGCCGTTTTCCAGCCATTCCACTTCCTGCGGCTTGGCACCGCCCTGCTGGCCCAGATCCTTGCCCTGAATGCCGTTTTCGGTGCCCAACAGGTATTTGAGCATGTACTCATGGCCCTTGCCGGAGGAACCCAGCAGGTTGGAGCGCCAAACGAACAGGTTACGCGGAAAGTTCTGCGGGTTGTCCGGCTGCTCGGCGGCAAAGCCCAACGTCCCTTTTTTCAAGGCGTCGACGGTGTAATCCACCGGCGATTGTCCAGCGGCTTGCGCCTGCGCCGCAATATGCAGCGGGTTGGTGCCCAGCTGTGGTGCGGACGGCAACCAGCCCATGCGCTCGGCACGCACGTTGAGATCGATCAGGCTACCGCCAAAGCGTGATTTGTCCGCCATCGGCGACAACAGCTCTTCGGTGCCTACGGTTTCGTAGCGCCACTGGCTGGAATGGTTGTAGAAGAACGAGGTGCTGTTCATATGACGCGGCGGACGTTGCCAGTCGAGGCCAAACGCCAGCGGCAGCCAGCCGGTCTGCGGCCGCAGCTTTTCCTGGCCGACGTAGTGCGCCCAGCCGCCACCGCTCTGGCCGACGCAGCCGCAGAAGATCAACATGTTGATCAGCCCACGGTAGGTCATGTCCATGTGGTACCAGTGGTTGACACCGGCACCGACGATAATCATCGAGCGACCATGGGTTTTTTCGGCGTTGTCGGCAAATTCGCGCGCAATGCGGATGATGTTGTGGCGGGAAACGCCGGTGATTTGCTCGGCCCAGGCCGGGGTATAGGCTTTGATATCGTCGTAGCCGGTGGCACAGTTGGCGTCGTTCAGGCCGCGCTCGAGGCCGTAGTTGGCCAGGGTCAAATCATACACGCTGGTCACCAGCGCTTCGCTGCCGTCCGCCAGACGCAGGCGTTTGACCGGCAGTTTGTGCAGCAGGATCTCGTCCAGCGCCACGCTGTTGAAGTTCCCGCCCTCGGCAGCGCCGCTTTTGATGCCGCCAAAGTAAGGGAAACCTACCTCGGCCACGTCGTCATGCGCGCCCAGCAGGCTGAGTTGCAATTCAACTTCCTGCTGGTCCTGCCCGGCGCGTTGTTCCAGGTTCCATTTGCCCTGTTCGCCCCAGCGGAAACCAATCGACCCCTGCGGAGCAACCAGCTCGCCACTGCGTTGATCTATGGCGACGGTTTTCCATTCAGGGTTATTTTCTTCCCCCAGGCCGTCAACCAAATCGGCGGCGCGCAACAGACGACCGGCGGCGTAATGCCCTTCTTCGCGCGGCTCCAATATGACCAGCATCGGCATGTCGGTATAACGACGCACGTAATCGCGGAAATAACCCACCTCACGATCCAGGTGGAACTCTTTCAGCATCACGTGGCCCATCGCCAGCGCCATCGCGCTGTCGGTGCCCTGCTTCGGATTCAGCCACTGGTCGCACAGCTTGGCGACTTCGGCGTAGTCCGGCGTGACCGCCACGGTCTTGGTGCCTTTGTAACGGACTTCAGTGAAGAAGTGCGCGTCCGGGGTGCGCGTCTGAGGCACGTTGGAACCCCAGGCGATAATGTAGGAAGAGTTATACCAGTCGGCGGATTCCGGCACGTCGGTCTGTTCGCCCCAGGTCATTGGCGAGGCCGGTGGCAAGTCACAATACCAGTCGTAGAAGCTCAGGCAGGTGCCGCCAATCAGCGACAAATAACGGGCGCCGGCGGCGTAAGACACCATCGACATTGCCGGGATTGGCGAGAAGCCGATGATGCGATCCGGACCGAAGGTTTTGGCGGTGTAGACGTTGGAAGCGGCGATCAGCTCGTTAACCTCCTGCCAGCTGGAACGCACAAAACCGCCGCGCCCACGCGCCACTTTGTAGCTTTTGGCTTTTTCAGGATCGCTGACGATCGAGCCCCAGGCCTCGACGGGATCGCTGTGCAGCGCCTTGGCTTCGCGCCACAGTTTGATCAGGCGTTTGCGCATCAACGGGTATTTCAGGCGGTTGGCGCTGTACAGATACCAGGAATAGCTGGCGCCACGTGGGCAACCGCGCGGTTCATGGTTTGGCAGATCGGGACGGGTACGTGGGTAATCGGTCTGCTGGGTTTCCCAGGTGACCAGGCCGTTTTTCACATAAATTTTCCAGCTGCAGGAGCCGGTGCAGTTGACCCCATGGGTGGAGCGCACAATCTTGTCATGCTGCCAACGGCTACGGTAGCCGTCTTCCCAGTCGCGGTTGGTGTTCAACGTCTGGCCATGATCGCCAGAAAAGGGTTCCGCCAACTGCTTAAAATAGCGGAATCGGTCTAGAAACTTGCTCATCCGGAATTCTCCTGAGGGCTTTTTAATATTTTTTACCCTATGGATTTCAAGTCGCAGCAGGCGGCCAGTTCGCTCATCTCCAGGCGCTTACTCAAGTAAGTCACTGGAGTGAGCTAACGCAGGTAACAACGCTGCGGCTTGAAATACGGCGGGTAATGACGTTGCTCAATCTGCCGCCAGCCTACTGAGGCCAGAAGTTGGGCAAATTGATTGCGATCAAGAGAACGGGGGGAGAATAACGGCGGCAACGGCAAGCCTACCCCTAAAGTATCAGTGCGTGAAATTGATTTAATTAATTGAAAATTATATAGAAATTATGAGATGGAACTTCTATGACGGGATGTGCTGAGCGGGGCGAGGTATTTGGGGGTAGAAACGGGCTGATACCCGCTTCAGACTGCTGACAAACCTGCGAAAGGGCTAAACCGGTAGGGGTCGAACATGTTCGACCCGATTTAACCCATTGATGATGCTATTGGGCGCAGCATGCAGCGCCCCTACCATTAAACTTTGTCAACGGCCTCAAACGGGCTGATGCCCGCTGCCGATTCGGTGAAGTGATTAAAAAAGCGCATTAGCCTAAATCCATCTCATGCCCTATCCACTCGCCGCTGTCGCGGTTGATAAATTGCAGATACTGCTCATATTCCTGTTCGCCATAGAACAGGTTCAGCAGCGGCGTTTTATAGAACGATTGCCACATCTGCCCCAGCATGATCGGGCGACGCGGAACGTAAATGTTCTCTATCAGGTTATAACCGGTGGCCATCAGCATAAAGCACAGGAAGAAGTAGTTAAATCTGCCGCGGATGAACGATCCCCGATGAGCCACGTAATAAAACAGCAAGAACACCGAGGCCACACTGGCATAACGGCTGGCCGCCTGCAGCGAGCTGGAACACAGGAACACAAACACCACCAGCCATGCCGCATAGTTTTTGATGTCCCCCGCCTGATTGCGCATCGGGTTAGCGAGCATAAACACGCCGAGAAACAGCGCCGGGAATAACACGATCAGGAAGTTAATCATGCCGTTGGCGTTGCCGGATGTCAGGTAGTCGCTGGCGTACATGCCGGAGGTATAGACGTCGGAGTAACTGTTGATGCCGGAGATCGTAATATGGGAAACGATAAACGGCAGCGCAAACTTGGCGGTCAGGAAGGCGATGGCGCTGAACACCACCGTCAGCAGGCGGTTCAGGCGCATCACCCGGCTGCACAGAAACACCCCCACCAGCAGCATGCTGGAAAAATGGGTCAACATGGCGAATAGCATCAGGCCCGCGGCAAGCGGACGGTTAAGCTTATGGCAAAACAGCACCATCGCCAGGGTCATCACCGCCATCGAGAAGCCAAAGCGCAGCCCCATGGCAATGATAAACGGGTTAATCAAAAACAGCACCGCCAGATGCAGCAGCACAAACTGCCGCGCCGTGAACGCCTTGCCGGAATGCAGCATGACGATATTCAGCGCGCTGAGATAGCAGTAAACCGACAGCGCGACGTACAGCCCCGGAATAATGAAAAAGGGGATCCCCAGCGTTTTGAAAATATAGAAATTGGCGTACAGCACCACGTCCACCTTGCCCTGAATGACATCACTCAGGCGGGTCGCCGAATTGATGGCATCGTAGTTGGCAAAGTGGCGGTAAAGGTCCGCCAGCGGCGGAATTTTAATGAAGAAAAAGAAAAAACACAGCGCAATCAGCACATAAGCTGCCGAGTTTTTCTTTCCTGCCCTCAGCGTGCCTATGCTGTGCAACAAGGCGAAAAGCGGTACCGTCAGCAACAGTACGCTGCCGATCAGCGTCGAACGTTCAAAGCGCATAATCATCCTCTGAAAGGGGGAATCTCTTAAGGGTAACGGAGTACGCGAAACGCATCTCAGAATGGCACGCCGCGGAAAAACACATTGCGGATGATATTTTTCATATACACCCCCGCCATCAAGCCGCTATTAACGTAAACAATGCCCTTCAACCCATAGAAAACGCCTGCCAGGCGACTCTTGCCGTCGGTAATGATGCGCGAAGTAATGCAGGTATGGCGCAGACGCATGATCTTGCGTGCCCGGGGTGACACCTGCGGCATCAGCCGCTGCTCAAACTGCATTTTGTTGCGGTAGCCAATAATGCCCTTCGGACTGGAGGTGATGCGTTCGCCGTCATGGTCGTTGTGCACCGCCAGTCGTTCGTGCAGCGTACCGATCTTCGCTCCGGCCGCCAGCAGCCGGTAGAGGAAGATATGATCCTGGTAGCGAGGAGTGTTGAAAAAACCCCGTACCGCAATCGCCGTGCTACGGCGCATCATGATCATCGGCGTGTAGGCTACGCCGGCCAGCATAAAGTCCTCCAGCCCTTCGCAACGCGCGCGGTAGTAATGCTCAGCGCTGATCTGCCCGTTTTTCAGAATATCCATATCGCACAGGCTGACGTCGTAATCGCCCTGCTGCATAAACGCCAGTTGATGGGCGATTTTCTGTGGGTGGTAGTAATCGTCATCATCCAGAAAGCTGATGTACTGACCGCTCGAACGCAGGATCCCGCTGTTACGTGCCAGCGCGCCGCCGCCATTGCGCCTGCGCGGGTAATAGATAATCTCACCCCGCTCAATGTAGCCGGCCAGGCGTTCGCGGGTCGCCAGGCGATGGGCGTCGCCCTGCGGGTTGTCATCCACCACGATGATTTCCAACGGGCGATGGGTTTGTGCCAATACGCTATCGATGGCGCGTGCCAGCAGTTCGCTGCGGCCATAGGTGGGTATGATGACGCTGACGGTGATACTCATAGTTTTATTCTGCCTGTTGGGGGCGAGAGGGCTCGCCCCAATTGACATGGGTACAGCATGCTGCTGCTTTGACGAAAACGGGAAAGAGGCGAATGCTGTGCCGCTAGCCGCGCAGGTTGTACAGCCGGGCCATCAGGTAGTAAGCCAGCGGGCTACGGTAAAACAGCCGGTTTTTACGGCTCAGCATTTTACGCTCCTCGCCGCGCAGGCCGGAATAACGGCGCTTCAGCTCGCGGGTTTCGCGCAACGCATCACGCGGCCCGAAAAAGTCCAACCCCACCAGCAAGCGCGCTTTCAGGGTGGTGACGTAGAGAATCGAGTAAAGTCCATGCCCCAGTCCCTGCCGTCGCCCGCTGTCAGCGCCGTCGAGTGCGTAATCCAGATCGTCCAGATCGCGTCGCTTGGGCGCGCGCGTAATGCCATTCGGGTTGGCGCGGTATCCCACCAACGGCGTATCGCAGACCACGATGCGTTCGGCCTTCAGGTAAAGCTGCGGGATCAGCTGAATATCTTCAAAATTGCGCCCCGCCGGGAAGCGAGCCTCATCGAACAGCGTTTTGCGATAAATCCTCGCCCAGGCGTACCACATGCTGCGGTTAAAGCTGTCTGCCAGCAGCGCCATATGCTCATCACGCTGCTGCGGAGCCGCATTACCGGGCACGATAGCCATGGTTCCGTCCGGTTGGATCTTGCCGTTATTGAAGGTCGAAAAGCGCTGGGCGTTGAAGGCCACAATGTCGGCCAACGGATTATCCGCCATCAAACGCCCCAAAATGCTGAAGTAGCCCTCCAGCAGTACGTCGTCGGAGTCCAGGAAGCCAATGTAGTTCCCCTCGGCATGGTCAATGCCGTTGTTGCGCGCCTGGCTTAACCCCTGATTTTCCTGTCGCAGAATGCTGACCCGCCGTTTGTGCTGCGGGTAGCGACACAGCATCTCTTCGGCAATGCCGATGGCACCGTCCGGGCTGCCGTCATCCACGATGATCACTTCCGCCCAGTCAGGTAACTGTTGCAGCACCGAGTCAAGACATGCCTCGATGTAAGCCTCGACCTTGTACACAGGAATAATCAGGCTCAGGGTAATATTCATGACCGGTTATCCTTTATCTTCTGTTTGACGTTGCACCCATACCGCACGGCTGCCCATCGAAGGCAATTCCGCCTCAATCTGCCGTTGCCCCTGAGCCTGCCAACCGGCAGGCAGATCAAAACGTGCCGACATTTGACGGTAATAAGGGTTGGCTATCAGTACCAGGCCGCGATCGCCGCGGATAAACAGCCGGGCCGGGATGGCGGTATTGTTGCCTTGCAACAACCGGCTTTCACCTGAAAGCAGGTAAGGCTCAAAGCTGACAATCTGCTGTGCTACGCTGGCGACGCCACGCCAGATAGCATCGAACTCCTGCTGACTGAAGCCGCCACGCTGGCGCTTGTAGAACAAGTCGGTATAGGAATAAAACAGGATGCCTCTGGCCCCGCCGATCAGCCCTAGCCAGGCCTGATTGCGGATCTCCGCCTCGGTAGGCTGACGCGGTTTGCGGCCGGGGGCGTAAGCGGCATGATCCATAATTTGCATCACCAACCAGGCTCCTTTTGCCTGGCGCGCCACCTGGCTGGTAATACGGCTGTACTCCAGCGTTCGCGTCAGATCGGCGTCTCTGCCGACCGGATAAGGGTCGCTGGCCAATACGTCCGAACTGTTGAAATAGGCATTGAGCGTCCCGGTCTTGTCCAACACCTGGAACGTCAGGTGATCCGGATCCAACTGCTTGACCTGCAGGTGTTTTTGCTCAATCTGCGGCACATATTCCGGGCCCAGTTCGTCGTTGATGTACCAGGCGAGCAGGTTTGGTTGATGCTTGAACTTCTCCACATAGCTGGCCGTCAGCTGCGGATAGCTCATTTTGGTTTCCGGCGCAAAGCGGGTGCCGGCGTACATATCCTTGAGCGAAAAAATCACCTGCAAACCATACTGCTGGGTTTTGCGGAAATAGTTATAGGGGTCGCGGCCGGTGCCGTAGTTGTAATTGAGCAAGGTATTGAAACCGGCATCGCGGATGCGCGCCAGATGCTCATCCGTCGCCATCTCGCCGTACATGTAGATGCCGAGCGGGAAGAAGCGCTTGCCTTGCTTCAATACGTAACCCTGAGCATCCAGCGCTACCTTGGGCTGCGGGCGACCGACGCTGATCGGCATTTCGCTGCGCTGGCTGCGTTGCGAAGCCACGTCCGTCACCTGCTGCTGCAAACGATACTCGCCGGCGGCCAGATCGGCCGGCAGCGGAAATTCCACCTTTTGCTGCCCGCTGATGGCATAGCGGCGGCTATCATGTTTGACGGTGGTATTCTTGTCGTCGACCAGGGTACTGTCCACCTGCACCTGCTGCGGATCCACCACTTCAATCAGGCTGGAGGCCGCCTCCTTGCCGCTGCGCATCTGGTACAACTCCGGCGCAACGGGTTGCAGGCAGGCGTAAACATCGTCAAACCAGGCACTGCCGGTGGTGCCCTGACGCAGATAAACGCCCAGCACCACTTTCACCGCCCGTGGTGGCACCCGAAAATCGCCGGTCACCGGCTGCCAGCCGCTGGTGCCCAGCAGCCCCTGCGGATAGCTGCCCGCCAAAAAACGCCCCTGGTCGTCATAGCTTTCGACAAACACGCCGGCGCCCTGATTTTCGCCCTTGCCCCTGAGATTTTCACCGCGAACCCAGGCACCAAAAGCCAGCTGTTGACCCGGTTTGACCGGCAGGGTTTGCAGCATGTTGTGGTAGTTGGCCGGGTTGTGATTTTGATAAAACAGGCTGCTCTGACCGCCGTGGCCACCCGCGACCACCTGCGCCGAGGCCAGCGACCACCCGGCACCACCCTGCTCGAAGCCGGGATCCTTGAGCAGGTTGCTGTCGCAGCCGGCCGCATTGGCCAGCCCCGCCCAGCCGGCGCTCGCCAGCAGGCAGGCCGAGGTTAGTTTGCTGAAATTCATTGTCTTTTCATCACCGCGCTGTACAGATAGGAGAAGAACAGATAACAGGACTTCTGATAGGAAAGTCCCAGATGGCGGCGATATATCTGCCACTGCCAGTCGGCCGCGCGGAATTTATTGCCGGACAGCGACTGCGCCGACAGGCGATAAAAGGCCAGGGGTTCGGGGATGCAGTAAGCCATGTGGTTCCGCGCCTTCTCCAGTACCGACAGCCACATCACGTAGTCCTCATGGCCCACTTTGCTCTGGTACACCTTGCCGACCTGTCGCTGGTTGTACATGCCGGTCAGATTGCCGATCCAGTTGCTTTTCAACATGTCTTTATAGGCGATGATTTCGCCGGCGCCGCGGTAGTTTTTCACCCGCGTCGGGTCATCTTCGAAGGTGTAATAATGGGAGCACACCACGTCGTAGCGGTTGGTCTTGAGAATACCGACCTGGCGCGCCAGCTTGTTCGGGTGCCAGACATCATCGCTGTCGCAAAACGCAATATAATCGCCGCGTGCGGCTTCAATCGCGATGTTGCGGGTTTCGGCCACGCCCTGATTGGTGTTGTTGCGGATGTAAGTCAGACGATCGTGGATGAACGGTTTCACCACCTCGGCGGTATGATCCGTGGAAGCATCGTCGATCACATACAGGTGATAATCCTGGTAAGTCTGGTTCAACACCCCGAGGATCGACTCTTTGATAAAGCCCGCGGCGTTGTAAGCCGGCATGATAACTGAAACTTTTTCCATCTTAACCTCCAGCGATAAGCTGTTGCCATTGGGGATAAATACGCTCGGGAATGTACTGCTGCGCCCGCGCCAACGAGTGCAGAGAGAAGCGCTGACGCAACTCGCCGTCGCCTATCAGCGCCAGCGTTCGTTGGCTGAAGGCCTCGATATCGTCCTCCGCCACCAGATAACCGTTTTTACCGTCATCGATCAGCTCAGCCGGTCCGGTCAGACAGTCATACGCCACCAGGGGCAGACCAAAACTCATCGCTTCAATCAGCACCATCGGCAAGCCTTCGTAACGCGAGGTCATCAATAGCATCGCGGCCTGACGGTAGTGACTGGCGATGTCCGCCGTCGCCGGCAACAGCTTCACCTGATAACCCAGACCGGCGGCGTCAATCTGTTGTTGCAACGTTTCGCGGTCCGGACCGTCGCCAACGATATGCAATTGCCAGCCTGGCGCTTGTGGCGCTATCCGTTGCCAGGCGGCGATCAAGCGGTCAAACCCTTTCTGCCGGCATAACCGCCCCACCGCCAACGCCACCGGCTGTTGCTGAGCCGGTTGTGGCGGTTGCACCGGGAAGGGCGAAACGTTTTCGATCACCCGACATTTGCGGTCAGGCACCCAACGGCTGATGGTCGCCAAATCTTTCTTCGTCAGCAGAACCGTACGGTCACCGAGTCGGTACACCAGTACCTTCAACCACTTCATCGGCCAGGGGTACTGATGGAAACTGACGTGCTCACTCAGCAGCAGCCGGCTGTGCGGGCACAGCAAGCGCAGGTACGGCACAATAATCGACGAGAGTTTGCCCATCGAAACGGTGATAATTGCGTCATAGCGGCCGCGCCGTAAAAACCATGCCAGTCGCCAGGGCCACAGCAGCGTTCTGCCGCGCATAAAGCGCAAATTCACCGCCGGGTCCAGCGGGTAAAACGCCTGGTCACCGCTGATCGACACCAGATCCACCTGATGCCCTAAACGCGTCGCCAGCGCATTGGCCAGACTGCTGGCCACCCGCTCGGTACCGCCTTTTTCGGCGATATTCTCAATCACAATCGCTACTTTTCGTTGCTGCATGTCATCTCCGAAATCCCTCGCGAGCGGTACGCAACAGCCGCCCGCCCAGTGGAAACAGCCCCAGTCTGGCCAGACAGTCGCCGTACAGTTTGATCGCCCTGAATTTGCTGCTCAGGGCATCGCGCTCAGTGCGCGATGAGTAATAGTTAAAGGCCTGCAGATTTTCGCTGTAGAGCGAGGCCAGCAGGTGTTTGCAGGCAAAACCACTGATATAGCGGCCGCTGGCATTGAGATAAGCGTCAATAAACTGTTCGCTGGCGTCGATATTCATCCGGCAGCGGTCCGTATCGGCATCACCGCAGCGGATAAACACGCCGCGTCCCTCGTCAAAGGCCACTTTGGCTCCCAGGTTGGTGGCATTGACCAAAAATCCCCAATCCTGGTACTTATAAAGAAACTCCGGAAATAAAAACCGGCGGTCATCTTTTTTGCGCAGACTGATGGTTGAAGTGCGGATATCGCCCATGTCGATAAATAAAAAATCCGCCCCCGTTGCACCTTCTTTATAATCGAATCGATAGCTGCGTACATTCCTGTCGCTTACCGTAACGTAGTTACCAAAAATAATGTCTATACGGGTGTCCTGATGACGTTTCAGGCGGCGGATAATATAGTTGGTGTTAAACGAATCCTCCGGTTCCAGAAAGAAAACCACTTCCGCTCGCGCTAACCGAAAACCGGTATTGCACGACACCGCGGTATTACGGCGAACTTTATTTTCATGCAACCGCGCCCGACGATTTGCAACCAACAGGCTACGCATATTATCCAGCTCTTGTTTATCCGACGCATTATCCACCACGATAATTTCATAATCGAATCCGGAGCAGGCATTAGTCATCCTGACTAATGTAGTGGCCAGGCTGGCTGAGTTATTAAAAACGGGCATGACAATCGATAAGTCCATTTATTACCTCAACAATATATTATCATTTGGCAAAACAACGCTAATGCCAACGGAATAGCTTGTTATCCCAGAATGTCCTTGTCCGGTTACTCCCCCCGTCCTGACGCGGTGAAATACGCGCAGCCCACCGGTTACTCAACTACTCCTGGAAATAACCTCCCCACTCTTGTTCAATAATTTCCGGTGTGAATCGTTGCAGGCCGGCTCCGGGAGTAAATGTCAACTCGCCAAAATAGATCCGTTCCTGCACCTGATAAAAATCGACACGCACATAGGAGAACTGCTCTGCCACCTGGCGTGCCAGCTTCAGCATCTGTTCTAAACGGCAAGGTTTCTCCATCGGAACATCGCTGTTAGGCACCCCCATGCGGATTTCCGTGCGGTTCCAGTGGGCGTCGAAGAAGTCGCGACGGTGATCGATAAAACGCTGGTAATCAATCTGAATGAAAAAACGCACCTCTCCATTGCGATTAAAACAGTGGATCTTGATGTCGTTCGGCGTCTTGCCGTCTTCCAGCAACATCTTTTCCACCATGATGCAGGGCGAAATATCCTTATAATGTCGCTCGCGATAGACTTGATAAAAATTCTGTCGCAACCAACTGTTGGTCAATACCCTTAACTCATTAAAACTGGTCTGGCTTTTATCAAACACCAGCTTGTTATAACCGCTGCCGTGATTCGCCTTGATAACGAAGGTATTCGGCAATGACTCATACATTTCCTCAGTTAATTTTTTACCCTGTGCATAGAGTTCGATGAGGTATTCTTTCCCCCACAGCCGTTCAATGTACTCTCTGACCAGATATTTATCGGACAGTTGAGTATACATTGCCAGAGGATAGACTTTTCTGCGCATCAGTTTCTCGCTATACCCCACCGGTTTAGCAAGATGTGGCACCTTGCGAAAAAATAAGGCGTATTTTAACTGATGATATAATGCATCGGGTATATTACGGTAAAAACCCTTCACCAGATTATTTAGCATAAAGTTCTCGCACCTTCCCTATTAGTTGCGGTAAACAACGGTAGCAGGTGACCTGCAGCCGGGTAATTTGTCCTTTTCTAAAAATGCCATTAAGTACAAAAAACGAAATAAATTCGGTAATAAACGTTGATATCGCCGCGCCCAAAATGCCATAACGCGGGATCAACACCAGATTCATCAGCACGTTGACCAAAGCGGCCAAAGGCATTTTTATCGCGATAAACCGATAACCGCCAAACAACACGATCGCCCGGTAAGAAACAGTGCCCATCACCGAGAACAGTGAAGTCACCGAGCACAGCGCCAGAATGGCGGCGGTTTCACGGTAACTGTCGCCAAACATCAGCTTCACTATCGGGCCCGGGAACAGCGACAGCAGTAATATCACTGGCATAGAAAGCAGCAGAACCACCAGATACAGCAGTCGGATCCGCCCTTCCTGCTCGCTTAAGGAACCGGCGTTGGCCACCCCCGGCATCATCGAGGTAATCAGCGCAATGGGCACGAAGACCCATCCCTGACTCAGGGTGATGGCGGCACTGTACAACCCAACGCTGTGTTCCCCGAGGTAGTTACCGATCATGATCTGATCGATACGCGTATAGATGACAATCGATAACCCGGACACGGCCAGCGGCAACCCCACCTTCAGCAGATAGCGGCCATAGCGCCGTTGATGACGCAGGCTGATGGGCCGCATGCCCCCTTGCTCGCGGCGAAACAGCAGCCAACGTACCCCGTAGGGGATCAGGCTGCTCAGCACATAGGGCACCGCGAACCACTCCAGCGGCAGCTTGGCATGCACCAGCGCCAACCGCATCACAATCGACAACAGCAGCGCCACATTGTTGATCAGCGTGTTCAGCTTCGATTTCAACAGGGCGTCGTAATAAATTTTATAAACGTCCTGTACCGAGAAATATGTGCTGACCAGCATTAGCGCCATCATGATCTGGCTGGTGCGATCCTGCGTTAACAATGCCCAGGCCATCAGCGGCACCGCGATCAGCGCAAAGAGTTGCCGCCGCAGACGCATCGAGGCCAACATCAGCCGAATGCCGCTGTGCCGCTGGCGGGCGACGCGATTGAACAACACCGCGTCGGCCCCCAGTTGCACCAGCGGAACCGCAATGGCAATCACCGACAATAAGTAGTTAATCAATCCGTACTGCGCCGGCCCAAGATAGCGCGCGACGTAGACCGAAACGAAAATCCCCGACAGGCTCAGCGATACTCGCTCCAACATTAACCACAGGGAGTTCATCAGCATCGCTTTCATAGGGTTACTGGACCTTTTCCTGGTGGCTCGGGTAAGCAAAGGCATAGTAACCGGCGTCGGTAGCGGTTTTCTTCACCATGCCGTTGAGGATCACCCCTTTAATGGTGACACCATTTTGTTCGAACCGGCGGATGCTGGTCTCAATCTGCCTGACGGTGTTGACCTCAAAACGCACCACCATCAGTGCCGTACCGGCGTGGTGCCCGACAATGGCGGCATCGGTCACCGCCAACACCGGTGGTGTGTCGATCAGCACCAGATCGTAGTTCTGGCCCGCCCAACGCAGAAAATCGGCAAAGCGCTGGTGCATCAGCAGTTCGGACGGATTAGGTGGCACCTGCCCGCGCGGCACAAAATCCAGGTTGGCGATATCGGTCTTTTTCACCGCCATCTCTGGCGCAATCAGCCCTGACAGCATGTCTGAAAGGCCTTCCTTGGCGCTGTTGTTCAACCAACGGTGCAAGAAGCCTTTGCGCATATCGGCATCAATCAGCAACACCCGCTGCCCTGCCTGAGCGATCACCACCGCCAGGTTGGTGCTGGTGAAACTTTTACCACTGGCAGGGCTGGCACCGGAAACCATCAGAATATTGTTTTTGGCCTCCATCATGGCGAAATGTAGGCTGGTGCGCAGGCTGCGGATAGCCTCAACGGATAAGTCTTCCGGTTCTTCCTGCGCCAGGATCGGCAGTTTGCCGCTGCTGTGTTTGGTCAACAGCTGCTGCTGAACTCGATTGCGCTTTTGCTGCCATGGCGACAACGGCACCGTGGCATAGACGCTGATCCCACGTTTTTCCAGCGTATCGGTATCGCTGATGCCGCGATGAAGCGCAGCACGCAGTACCACCACTGACGCCGACAGCACGCCCCCCATCAACAGAGCGAAGAAAACGATCATCGCTTTCTGCGGCTGTACTGGCCGCAGACCGGTTTCGGCCTCATCGATAATGCGGATGTTGCCCACGGTACCGGCCTTGCTGATGCTCAACTCCTGCTGCTTGTTCATCAGCTGCATATAAACCTGCTGATCCACCTGCACGTCGCGGGTGAGGCGCAAAATTTCCTGTTGGGTTTTCGGCAAGGTTTGTACCTGTTTACCGAGCCGCGCCTTTTCAGCCTCCAGCGTGGCGCGTTTTTCCAACAGTGCGCGGTAGGCTGGGTGCACCCGGGTATAGAGCTTGGAAATTTCCGCCTCTTTGAAGGTCAGCTCATTGAGTTGCCCTTCAAGTTGCACCTGGGTGTCCAGCACCGACTTGGCCTCCAGCGACAGGTCTACCGAGTCGTTCTGCTGACGGAATTGATTAAGCTGATTCTCGGCGTTATTGAGCGAGGTCTGGGTCCGCGGCAACTGCTCGTGCAAGAAAGCCAGCATGCGCTGGGCCTCTTCAGTTTTGCGATCCACATTCTGCTGCAGGTAGTTATCGGTGATGCTCTTGAGCACCGCTTCCGCACGCTGCGGATCCTCCCCCGCCAGGCTGAAGGTCATGATGCCGCTTTCCTTGCCGCCAGGTGCGACATCCAGAATATTGCGCAGATCGTCCACCGCTTTTTGGCGCGGCACGTTTACCACGGTGAAGGTGGTGCCCGGCAGCGCCTCAAGCTCGCTCACGTTGACCGACCAACCGCCCTGCTGCAGCGTTTGCCCCACAACGCCGCTGAACAAGGTTTTGCCGTCATGACTCAGGCTGTAATGCTGCGGATCATCGACGGTCAGGGTCAGTTCCTGGCCCTGCATCACCGCCGGCACCTTCATGGAAGAAATACGCAGTACCGGCGTCACTTCGCCACTCAGGCGAGCGATGCCCTTGCCGAACAGCGGGAAATAATCCGGACTGATGCGCACCGTCAGGCCGAGGTCGTCGACGGTTTTGCCAATTACGTAACGTGATTTCGCCAGCGATACCTCGTCCTGGGTCGCCGAGTTCTGACCGACTCCGCCGATCGAACTGTCCAACGTTTCGCGCAGCAGCGAGTCGCCCGAAAGTTGTTTTTCCACCTGCACCAGCGCGGTTGCCTGGTAGATTGGCGTTGCCATCAACGCATAGGCACAGCCCAGCATCCCGGCTACGCCGGTCACCAGCAGAATGCGCCAGCGGTTGTCCCACAACGGGCCAATCAGGCGCTCCCACTCCAATTTGTCGTCCTGTTCGGCCATCACAATCGGCAATGCATTGTTCTTCATCATCGGTCTTCCTTTAGTCACCGTTACGGGGTTACCAGTTACGTACCCGCAACGTGGCCTCACTGAGGTCGTTGAAGCTGGAAATGGTCGGTACCAGCTGGCTAATCAAGCGGTTCCAGCGTGCGACCGGTGCCGCGGTGACGTACACCACGTCATAAGGCTCCAACTGGAATTCGGTGCCCATCGCCAGTGCGGCGGCATCAGACAGGTCGAACTGGTACAGCGACGCCAGCCGTTTTGGCTGCTTGCCGCCGTTTGGACGGATCACGAACACCCCGGTAGCATCGGCCACCGTCTGGCTGATCCCTTCGGAACTGCCCAGGGCTTCGGTCAGGGTCATGCCGCTGCGGTCCATTTTCAGCGTCGACTGCTTACCAACCTCGCCCATCACAAACACTTTCAGTTCGTCGTTGCGCGGCACATAGAGAATGTCGCCAGGCGTCAACAAATGGTTCTGGCTGATGTCGCCGCGCTGCATCAATGCCTGCAGTGAAATCGGCTGTTCTTTGCCCTGGTGCGTCAGCACCACGTTGCGCCAGTCGGCGTTATCGGTCAGCCCGCCGGCGGCGTTGATCGCATCCAGAATGGTCAGCGGCACGTTGGTCACGGCCTGCTGCCCAGAGGTTTTCACCTCGCCAGTCACATACACCTTTTGCGAGCGGAACGCGGCGATACTGACGTCCACCTGGGGACTTTCCACATAGGTCGCCAGGCGGCTGGCTATCTGGTTACGCACCTCGGTGACGGTTTTACCCACCACCTGCACTCGACCTATGTACGGATAGAAAATGCTGCCATCGGCATGCACCCAGTTGCCGGTGTCGCTGGCGCTGCGGTATTGCCCTGCCGGGGTGGTCAGTTCCGGGTGATCCCAGACGGTAACGTTGAGTACATCTCCAACGCCGATGCGGTACTGATAGCTTTGCAACCGCTGGTCCAATGCCAGGTTGGGGCGCGCTACCGGTTCTATGCGACGCATTTTTTCCAGCAGCATCGGCGTGACGCGATACACCTGAACCTGCTTGTTGAGGTCGAAATCTTCGTCCTGCTGAGTCACTTTTTCTTTTCCCTGGGTCGGCAGGTGTGAACCCGGAAAGGCGGTGCAACCACTGAGCAGCACGCTGGACAGCACCAGTGGCATCAAATGAGGCAAATGAAGGTTCATAACGGTACCGTGAAAAACAGGCCGCCGTTGCGGCCCGTGGGAGGATTAACGATCGGCGGTAGGGTTGTCGGTAAAAACTCTGGCCTGACGGGGTTCGTGCAGCAGGGCAAAATAACCGAAGAAACAAAATACAAAGGCCAACAGCATCAGATGATCGGGCAGTTGCAGCACTTCACTGCAGATGCCGACGCAGGCCAGCGTCACCGCCAGCATGCAGCTCATACCCAACGCCTGACGCGCATTAAGACCGCGACGCATCAAAATATGATGCAAATGATCACGCCCGGCCTTGAAGGGACTCTGGCGACGCAGCAAACGACGCGCCATCACCGTCACCATATCCATTAGCGGAATGGCAATCAGCCACAGCGCAGTCACCGGCCGCATCACGGCGTCGTCGCCCTGAGTGGCGACAATCAGCAACCACAGCACGCTGAATCCAATTACCATGCTGCCGGCATCCCCCATGAAAATCTTGTTACGCACACCAAACACGCTGAGGTTGAATAACAGGTAGGCGGCCAGAGCCGCGATCAGGCTCAGGCACCACAACGCCTGCTCTTCATGCCCGGCCAAGCCGAACAGGATGGCCAACGCGGTAAAGGTAACGCAGGACAATGCACCCAACTGGCCGTCGATGCCGTCAACCATGTTATAGGCGTTGATCGCACCCCACACCGCCAGGGGCGTGATCAACAAGGCCGCGTAGCCCAGCAGCAACTCTTGATGGCCCCACAGGAAACCGAATGAGGTAAGTTGCATCCCTGCCGCCAGCATCATCGCCAGCGCGATCCCTCCCTGCACAATGACGCGTGGCGCCACCGGCAGATCAAAACGGTCATCCAGTACCCCAAGCAGCACCAATGCCGTGATGCTCAGTAAATAGGTGGTACTGTGCGGCAACCAGTCCGGCTGCCAAAAGGTCACCAGCGTCATGATCAGATAAATGGCAATTCCACCAACCAATGGAACATGTCCCTGATGACGCTTGCGCGCATTGGGCTTATCCACTAGCCCCACCGCCAGCGCAGCGCGGCGGGCAATAACCACCAGCATCAACGCCAAAATAAATATCACGCTCAGTTGATATAACATTGTTCCTCCAGCGAATAAGCACGCTACCGCCCTTGAGTTACAGCTCCCAATGCGCTATTAACAAAAATAAAATTGACAGCCCCAGGATATAAGTCAGCATGAGCCGATCCCGTGTAATACAGATTTATCTGCTTGTCAGAGGCAAAAAATAAATAACCCTAACCCGTAATAAAGTTATCTCTAGGAAAACTCGTGTTTAATTGTTTTTTCGATTGCCGAATCAAGTTCGACTGGCGCCACGAAATCACATTGCACATTGCTTTTAAATTGCGTTCTGGCACAGAATTTTTGCACCCGTACCCGGCTAATAGGAAATTTACGGCGACTTATTTTACTCACTACATCTAATGCCGTGGCACCGCAGATCCCAAATAGATAAGGAATGCGAATAGTCTTATTATTTCTGCCTAATGAAGAGGAAATAACGTCAACCAATTGATTCATGGTGAAGTCAGGCTTATCAACATAATTGCTGACCTGATAAGTGGCTTGCTGATCCAGCGCGTACTCCAGTCTGGCAGCGATATTTTCGACATAAGCCATCGATTTCATATTATTGCCGCTGCCAATCATCACAAAACGGCCACTGGCAATTTGTCGGAACAGGTTATAAACGTTGCCACGATTGTTTTCGCCAAACACCACCGTCGGGCGGATGATGGTTAATTTGTTGCTGCCATCGGCTTTACGCCAGGCTTCGTAGACATACTCCGCTTCCAGCTTGGATTTACCGTAATGGTTAAAGGGTTCGAAAACCCCTTCCTCACCGGTTTCCCGAGTGACAAAGCCATAGACCGCCACGGAGGAGGTAAAGATGATCTGTGTGATATTCAACGCCGATGCCGTCATGCAAACATTGCGCGCACCCTCAACGTTGACCTGATAATATAGTGAGATAGGATCGACATTATCCTGATGCTCGGCCGCAAGGTTGATCACGGCGTCGCAACCCGCCAACGGCTGCTGCAGTGTCTCGGGCTGGGTTACATCGCCAAACTGATAGAGCTCAGGAAAATGCTCACTCTGCTTTTTATCTACGATGGTCAACACCAGGTCGTCACGTGCACTCAGACGCTTAACCAAACGCGTGCCGATAAAGCCGGAACCCCCGATGATCGCTACTTTACGCTTATCCATAATTTGTCACTCAACCCGGTTTCCCATTATTCCCCACCACACCATTGAGGCAGGACGCTAATTCGCGTTAGAACATGGAAACCAGACTGGACAAAACAGACCAGGCTTTCAAATAACAAATAATGAAATAAAAATAAGTACCAAATGTAAAATTATCGATAAAGGTGAAATGTTATCTCATGCTAATTTTTAACATCGTAAGCGACCTGATATTCCATGGTTTTATTCGGCAAGATGAGATTAATCTTACCCGCGCCCTGCGCATCCGAAGTTTCGTATTTCACCGGCTGTTTCAGCTTTCCTTGTTTAGGATCGACGCATTCGATGGTTGCCTGTTCCAAACTTTCTCCCTGATACAAGCAAAGCAGCGTTTGCGGACTGTTGGTTCGGGAGTTGTTCAACGTCAGAGTAAGCACTACGCGAGTGTTGTTTTGAATATCATTGATAATGGGTGGACGTGTTTGATTCCCCAGGACATAAGAAAAATGTGAAATAATCAGTAACGACACGAATACCGACAGGTATTTCACAACTCTGACGGCCGGTACGGAGAAAAAACCTGCCGACGCCGGGATTTTTTTTCTGATCGTCGTATTTTTAATCGTTCCTGGTGTGACAGATGGAGCAACGGGAGCAATATCCGCCTCATTGAACTCTATTTCTTCAGTAGCAATTTCATCCTGTTTATCGTTACTTTCAGAAAGTTCCGCTTGAATGTCTTTATTAATATCATCGTCGACACCCCATATTTCATCAGCGACATATTCTTCTTCTTCCGAAATAAAGTGAAAAACACCCTTGTTTTCCACCTTATAACCCAGGCGCGGAATAGTTCTGATAAGTGTATGCTCAGCATCACCGATTTTTTGACGAATTGATTTAATTGTTTGATTTATAGTTGAATCCGAACAATAAGTTCCTTTCCATATGTTTTCTATAATTTCTGTACGACTAACCAGTTCTGGGGATCTGGCGACAAGAAGTGAAAGTATCTGATACTCCTTCCAACGTAGGCGAAACTTTTCCCTGGACGGTGTCAGAACATCTAGATTCCTAATCTTTATTCTTTTATCAAGATTCACTTTTAATTTCCTTAGCGTGCCTGTCCTGCACACTTTGTATAGAAATATGAAAAAATGTTCAAGAAATTAAATGTAAACTCAACAGGTTGCATTCATGGGATATTTATTTTTATAAAAAATTACTGATTTCATTTTTTACAACACCTCTCAAAAGGAGGTTAGGATTCTTTGAATGTCTTTATTTCCCTGTTGGAAACATGGTTTCTCATCATGATTTCCGGCAATAAAACCAACGTAATTTATTGTTTTATAAGACCAAATATAAAAATGTTATCGAATTGTTATTTTAATGAAATTGTGAAATTTCATTCTGACATCCAACGATATCATCTGTTTTTCCACCTAATCCGATTGCCAGATAGCCTACAAAAAGCCTGCTAAAACAGAATGAGAGTTATCTGATTTAGCCGCTCTTGGAATGTAGAGTTAAAATATAGCACCAAATACAAAGGCCTATTGTTATCTTGGTGAAATGAATCTCATCCGTCGCAATGAAACGGAATTTCATTCCAACCCGATACGGCCATCACAATGCTTTATTTTTGTCAGAAACTCGACGTGAAAATGAAAAAATAATGCACAAATAACATTTTTGGTAAAGACAAGAGAAAGTCACAGCAGGATAGATGCGCCTATAAACAAAGGGAAAAACAGCGCGTAATAATAAGAATATTACCTAAAGCGTCGAGGATTTCACTGAGGGGGTAAAAGATTCATCTAAAAAGAGGATAAAAAGCTCCTCCCCGGCCGGAGAGGAGCAGGTGTTACCGAAAGGCTTTCTATTTCTTACGGCCGTAGACAATCCAGGTGACCAAAATGCACGCCACGTAGAACACCAGGAAGATTTTCATCGCGCCAGCCGGTGAGCCGGTCAGCGCCAGCGAGGTACCGAAAGCCTGCGGAATAAAGAAACCACCGGCGGCACCGATCGCCGAGATAAAACCCAAGGCCGCGGCAGAGTCGGTGACAGCTTCGCGCTGAGCGCTTTCGTCACTGCCACCGGCGGCCTTAACCCGATCGACGGTAATTTTACGAAAGATAACGGCAATCATCTGGAAGGTGGATCCGCTGCCCAACCCGGCGGTGAGGAACAACAGCATAAAGACGCTGTAAAATGCGATAAACGATCCTGCGTGCCCTGCCCCCGGTAAAGTCAGGAACAGTAAGGCAGCAAACACCGCCATCAGCACAAAGTTAATCAACGTGACGCGGACACCACCGAAACGATCGGATAACGCTCCACCTACCGGTCGTGCCAATGCGCCCAGGAATGGCCCAAAGAAGGCATAGTGCAGGATCACCACGTCCGGGAACTGGGTTTTAGACAGCATGGCGAAGCCGGCGGAAAAGCCGATGAAGGAACCAAAGGTGGCGAGGTACAGCAAGCTCAGTACCCACAGGTGACCGCGTTTGAGCACCGGCAATTGCTGACGCAGCGACGCTTTTGAGGCCGCCAGGTCATTCATGCCGAACCAGGCTGCCAGCGTGCCGATCAACAAAAATGGCACCCAAATCCAGGCCGCATTCTCCAGCCACAATGCGCTACCGTCCGGCTGTAAATGGCCGGTTCCTCCAAATGCGCCGAAAATGGCGATGGAGATGGCCAGTGGAGCCACCAACTGCATCACGCTCACGCCCAGATTGCCTAAACCGCCGTTCAGGCCCAGAGCACCGCCCTGTTTGGCCTTGGGAAAGAAGAAGCTGATATTGGCCATGCTGGAGGCAAAGTTGGCGCCGGCAAAACCGCACAGCAAAGAAATAATGATGAGTACGCCGTAAGGGGTAGTGGCGTCCTGCACCGCAAAGCCCAGCCACAGGCAAGGGACCAGCAGGAAGCAAGTGCTGATGGCCGTCCAGCGGCGTCCGCCGAAGATCGGGATCACGAATGAATAAGGCACGCGCAGGATAGCGCCAGAAACAGAAGGCAGTGCAGTGAGTAGGAATAGTTGATTGGTGGTGAAGTTGAAGCCAACTTTGTTCAAATTGACGGCGACCGCGCTAAACAGCATCCACACGCAGAAGGCCAATAGCAGGCAAGGAATGGAAATCCACAGGTTGCGGTTAGCAATGCGTTGGCCACGCTGCTGCCAAAATGCGGCATCCTCAGGTTGCCAATCCTGAATAACCGCGCCTGTTTGTTTTGATAATGACGTTGCAGATTGCGACATAAAAACCTCAGACACAGGGTGATAACTTCGCTCACCCTATGGGCCGCCCCCCGCAGCAAAGTTGATGTAAATCAACCCGGATGCAGGTAGCCAAATGCCGAAAAACGCCAGCCATCCCTTTATGAGTAACCCGCAATTCAAGGTAAAAACAAAATAAATCAATCGATTAAAAATCACCCCATACCGCTGCCACGACGCCATATTGCCGGGCGGAAACTAATGGGTACTTCGTTAGAGGTATGGGGTTATCTCTGGGTATGATGAAAAATAACGCTGAAACGTTACTACCCTCGCTGGCACCACCTGCTTTCGTCCTCTGGTTCCAGCCGTTGTTTTGCTATTTTCCAGGGATCCAAAGCTTATGAAACGCCTGTTAGCTCCGCTTTCCATCGTTAACCAGGTGGCTATTTTGATGCTGCTCCTGGGCATCCTGGGCGTGGCCGGCATGAGCATTTCCGCCTGGATGTCACAAAGCATTCAGGGCAACGCGCACGCCATCAACAAAGCCGGTTCGTTGCGAATGCAGAGTTACCGCTTGCTGGCCCAGGTGCCGCTGGATGCGCGCAGCGAATCCCTGGTACGCGAGCTGGACCAGGATGCCAACAGCCCCGACCTGCAGCGGCCGGTAGAACAAGAAGGCTTAACCGAGCAATTTCAGGCGCTGCATGACTATTGGCAATTGACGCTGCTGCCGCAATTGCGCCAGGCCCATAAACCGGCCGACGCAGCGCCGCAGGTAGCCCATTTCGTCTCTCTGCTGGACGCACTGGTCTCGGACATCGACCGTCATACCGAACGCCGGTTGCTGACGGTGACGCTGGTGCAGGCGGTGTTTATCGCGCTGACGCTGCTGCTGTTGGTAGGTACCATTTGTTACCTGCGCCGGCGCCTGCTGCATCCCTGGCGGCAATTGGTGGCGATGGCGCTGTCGGTGGGCCGCGGCGATTTCAGCCGCCGCTTCACCCAACGTGGTCACCAGGATGAAATGGCCTCGCTTGGCGGCGCGTTAAACACCATGTCCGACGAACTGGCCACCATGTACAGCGGGCTAGAGCAACGGGTGGTGGAGAAAACTGCCGATCTGCAGCAAAAAAATCAGGTATTGAGCTTTTTGTACCGCGCCAGCCGTCAACTGCACGCCAATGAACCGCTGTGCAGCCGCCTGACGCCAATACTCAATCAGTTGCAAACCCTGACGCCATTGCGCGCCATTCAGGTGCGGCTGTATGAAAACAACAGCCAGGAGCAGTTTGTGCAGTTGAGCGGCAACCAGCCTCTGCGACCGGAGTACTGCAATAATCCGGTGTGCAGCGCCTGCCTCAACGACGACGAGCAACAGCATGCCAGCCACCCATCGCTAAGCTGGAGCCTGAGCGACAAGCTGGGAGATTATGGGGTGATTGTCGCGCAACATGCGCCACAGCGCCCGCTGAATGACGACCATAAGCAGTTGATGAATACCCTGGTAGAGCAGTTGACCAGCGTGCTGGCGATTGAACGCCAGGTTGATCACCAACAGCAGTTGATGCTGATGGAAGAACGCGCGGCAATCGCCCGTGAACTGCATGATTCCATTGCCCAGTCATTGTCGTGCCTGAAGATGCAGATCAGTTGCCTGCAAATGCAAGGTGCGGAGCTTTCCCCCGCCAACCTGGGGCTGGTGCAACAGATGCGAGAGGAACTTAACATTGCCTATCGCCAACTGCGCGAGCTGCTGACCACCTTCCGCCTACGACTGACGGAGCCTGGGTTACTGGCCGCACTGCAATCGACGGTACAGGAGTTCAGCCAACGGCTGGGCATTCCCATCAGCCTCGACTATCAGTTGACGCCGCGCACCGTGCCCACTTATCAGGCTATCCACCTGCTACAGATTGCCCGTGAAGCGCTAAGCAATATCCATAAACATGCCCAAGCCAGCCAGGTGAGCATTCAGGTGATCAATCAACGGGGCGAAGTCACCCTGAGCGTCTGCGATAACGGCTGCGGCCTGCCGCAAGATACCCTTCGCCCCGATCACTATGGCCTGATCATCATGCGCGATCGCGCCAAAAGCCTGCACGGCCGCTGCGAAATTTTGCCCCGCAACGGCGGCGGCACCGAAGTCCGGGTGGTATTCAAGCCGGACAACCACGCCATCGACTAATGGGAGAAACCATGACGACCGAAACTGCCGCCACCATTTTATTGATTGACGACCACCCGATGCTGCGCAACGGCGTAAAACAGCTTATCGGCATGGACCCGCGCCTGCAGGTGATTGCCGAAGCCGGCAACGGTGAACAAGGTGTTTCGCTGGCCGAGGAGCACGATCCTGACCTGATCCTGCTCGATCTGAATATGCCGGGCATCAACGGGCTGGAAACGTTGGATCGCCTGCGCATGACCGCGCTTTCTGGCCGCATTGTGGTGTTTAGCGTGTCGAATCACGAAGATGACGTGGTCAGCGCGCTAAAACGCGGCGCAGACGGCTACCTGCTAAAAGACATGGAGCCGGAGGAACTGTTGAAGGCGCTGCACCAGGCCGCCGCAGGCCAGATGGTATTGAGCGAGGCGTTAACCCCCATTCTGGCCGCCAGTCTGCGTGAAAACCGCCCGAGCACCGAACGGGATATTCAGCAGCTCACACCGCGCGAGCGCGATATTCTCAAACTGATTGCCCAGGGTCTGCCGAACAAGATGATCGCCCGCAAACTGACCATCACCGAAAGTACCGTCAAGGTGCACGTCAAACACCTGTTGAAAAAAATGAAGCTGAAATCGCGCGTTGAGGCCGCCGTGTGGGTACTGCAGGGCAAAAACGGCTAGTCAGCGCCGTTCAACGGCCCGGTCTCTGCCGGAATGGTGGGCGTTTGCAGCGTTTTTGGCGGCGGCAAACCCTCGCCCTCCCCGGAAGAGGCGGTCAGCGGCGGCGTCACCTGCAGTTGGATCCAGTTGGACGTCACCAATTGCTGCTTGTCGTCTTCCAACGTGACCGATAAACGGTAGCGGTTTTCCGCCCCCGGCGTGTCATCCCACTGCGGCACAATCAGGCTCCAGCCGTGCGGATCGTTGCTGTTTTGCGACGACGTCAGGCTCAGTGCCTGGGTATCCCCCTGCCAACTGACGCGGGTGATTTTATTGGTGGTTTTAATCTCCAGCTTCAACGGCAGCGTTTCCCCCGGTTGTAGGCTCCAGGGCGGCGTGGCCAGGAAGACCTGCAGCGTTTTACGCTGGCGGAATTCCATTACCGGGACATTTTTCCGTTCGATATTGTCATAGCGGCTGCCGCGCAGCGATTTGGCCTGGGCCACATACTCCGGGGATATCTGCTTTACCAGCGGCACACCAAGGCGATAGCTCAGCGCCAGTTCGACCTGATCCTGGCTCACCCCGCCTTCCCCCATCTTGTGCAGCGCTTTCACCGTCACCAGCGGTACCGGCGTGTAATTCACCCCCAGTTGCATGGCGCGCGGGTCGTTTTGTTTTTTACCGCTGCCAAACAGGTTGACGTTCTCCCCCCAGTACTGCTCGTAGCTGAGAGAGCCGCCGATCTGGCGGTAAAACGGCAGGTAGCCCTGGGTGGTGATGTCGTAACCGCTTGCCGGACGACTGAGAAATTCGGCGTTATCTTTCTGTTGCGCCAGTGCCGATAACGGATAGTAATAATTGGCGGAAAAACGCAGGAAGTCACCCCAGGCTTCGGCCCCCAGGCTGGCGCGGTTTTGATTGCGCTTGAAGTCGCTGTCGAGCACCGTGTTATAGCCCAGCAGCCAATCACCGGCGACCCAACGCTGCCCAAGGCCAAAGTTACCCAATGAACCTTGACTTTGCTGCAGCAGACCGAGCTGGCTGTAAGTCAACAAACCGTTAACGTCATACAGAGGGCTGAACAGCTGGCCGCTGCTGCCGGAAAAATCCCCCTGGTCGGACATGACCAGCGACAGTTTGGCGGTGCCCAGCGGTGACAGCAGCTCTTGTGCCTGTTGTTGCAGCACCTCACCGGCTTGCCCTACCGCGTAACTCTCGGCGCGGGTTCGCACCTGCTGGCCGGAGACATTATTCAGGTTACGCTCACCCAGCTGTTTGGCCATGGTGGCCCACTCTTTCTCTCGCTCTGCGTCATTTGAGACGTTGCCCCCCAGCTCGGGCAAGTTGTCGTTTGCGTTCGCTTGATGGCTGACCGAGGGCGGCGCAGGGGGAGATTCGGCACCAGCCGGCAAGCTGCACAACAGCCACGCCAAACCCACCGCCGGTAAACGGGCAGGGAGTGAGAGGAAATCAACGGCTTTTTTCAATCTGTTACGCGCTTTAAGAATAACGTCAGTCATTACACCACCGCCGTTCCCTCATCCCGAGAGTGGGCGGAAAAACCTTTTTTGCTGCGGCCACTCCAGGCAGCAGAACAACGACCTTTGCACAGCGAACAACCAGGGTATTGGCCCTGTCGGGCGCCGGGGCGCCAAAGTGCATCATGAATCCCAAATTCTAATCGGTTTCTGATGATAAACCATCAGATAAACCTCAGTTTATTATGTGACAACGTCACCCACGCGTTTGATATTGCTTTGCGAAGAAAGGTCATTCCCGAACGCGCCGAACATTCGCCGTCGGGCAGGATAAATTTACTAAATTTCATCGCAGATTTTGCCTGATTAATCGGCATTCATCTTTTCATAAAACACAGTAATACGTTGATTATGCGTGAAAACCCTCAATTTCAGCGTATTTTACTTGGCTATAAATAATGCTTTGCGATCGCCTGCACAAAGCGCGTCATTACCTGGCACCTGCTCTGCTGTAAAACCCATTTTGCCGCTATTTTGAACGTTAATTTCAGTTCAGCAAGGATGCTCATGTTTAACAATCCGCAGGGGGATCTCTGGTTTCGCGGCCTGTTTATTGTGGCCATGTTACTGTCGGCGGTCATCGCCAGATGGCTCATGCATTCCGTGCCTCAGGACGTGGGGCAACGCCTGCCGCCGCTAAAAACCCGTACTCTGATGTTGATAGCGGCCTGCGCCGGACTGGCGGCATTGCCTTTTAGCCTCTCGCCGCTACAGCGAATCAGCTTGCTGCCGGTGGCGACCCTGCTGCTCGCGCTAGCGCTTATCGACTGGCGGCACAGGCTGTTACCGGATCGCCTGACGCAACCGCTGTTATGGGCTGGGCTGCTGGCCAATCAGCAAGGCTGCTTTACCTCGCTCGACGAAGCAGTGATCGGGGCCGTCGCCGGCTATCTGTCGCTATGGTGGCTTAACGCCCTTTATCGCCTTCGGCGGAAAACGGAGGGTATCGGCCAGGGCGACTTTAAATTGCTGGCGGCCCTGGGGGCCTGGAGTGGCTGGTCTGCCCTGCCGATGTTGGTGACCGGCGCAGCCATGGCAGGCTTATGCGTTGCGATTGTGGCCCATTTACGCCGCAGCCCCGGCAGAGATGCCCCGCTGCCGTTCGGCCTTTATCTGGCGCTTTCCGGTTGGTTTACCCTGCTTTCGATGGCCGACATGGATATCACGCCCTTCATCAAGGGAAATTCTCTCATTTCAGCTTATTTCACCCCAATGGCGGATTAATGCCGTGGTTGGCGCTGTTATAGCCGACTGTTGGCCAGGCTGTTATAGCGAGCCGGTCTCTGCACCACTATGCTTTATTTAACCAAACACAGGAGGCTGTATGATCGGTCGTGGTTTATCTGCTCTCGCGCTCAGCGCGGCATTACTTTCCGGTTCGCTGTCGTTCGCGGCGCAGGCTGCCGGTACCTTTACCCTCAGCTCATCGGCGTTTCAGGATGGCGGCATGCTGGCCCAGAAATATGCCGGGGCCACCCCGGGCAACGCCAGTTGCACCGGCGACAATGTTTCACCTGCGCTGAACTGGGCCAACCCGCCGGCGGGCACTACCAGCTTCGCCTTGCTGGTGTCCGATCCCGAAGGACGTGCCGGATTGGGCGCCAGCCACTTGGTGGCCTACGGTATTCCAGCCACGGCTCAGGGGTTCGCTGAAGGCGATCTTACCCAGGGCAAAGGCTTTGTCGGCGGCAAGAACTCACCGGGTACCGCGGTGTATCACGGTCCATGCCCACCGGCAGGCTCTGGGTTGCACCACTATACCTTCGTGCTGATCGCTACCGATCTCCCCCCGCATGCGCTGGGGCCAGGGTTAACCCGCGAACAGCTGTTGGAAAAATTGCAGGGCCACGCCAAGGGCGGTGCGGGCATTATCGGTCGTTTCGGTCAATAACCGGTGCCGGGGTGGCCTACTTACTCACGCGATCCAGATACAGCATGCTGTTGGCGATATCCACATGCGCATCTTTAACATTATCGCGCAGCGCCACCAGGGTTTGCCCCTGTAAGGCCACAACGTAAGGGGAACTGGCCTGCAGTTCGCGCTGCAACGTGACATAACGCGCGGCGCGGGTTGCAGCATCCCCCTCTGCTGCGGCTGCACGAGTTTCCGCACTCAATGTCGGGATGTTCCATTGCGTACGCCAGGCCAGGGTTTTCGGCCCATTCGGCACGTTGTAGGCGAAGGCGCTGGCGTTGGTGTTAGGATCCAGATAATCGGCCCCCCAGTAGGTGAAGATGGCCTGGAAATCACGGCCGCGCATTTTGCCCCACAGATCGCTCTCCACTACCGGATGAATGTCCAACTGCAAACCGGCCTTGGCAAAGCTGGCCTGCAGCGCCTGGGCGATATCGGTATACGGCGGCTGGTTGATGACGATCAGATCAATACGCGTTCCTTCGGCGATACCCGCGTCATGCAGAATCTGTTTGGCTTTGGTTACGTCGAGCTTAAAAGGTTGATTATCCAAGGCGCCATCCAACCCCTGCGGCAGGAATGCCTGGTGAACGCGATACTGCCCCTTCAACAGGTTGTCGGCAATCGTCTGGTAATCCACCAGCCAGCGTGCCGCCTGCCACAAGGCCGGGTTACTCAAAGCCGGTACCTGCTTGCTGCCGGTATTGAACCCCAGGTAATAGACTTTGGCCGAATCGCGCTGCTCGATCCTGATGCCCTTTTCATTACGCAGCGAGTTGAACTGATCGGCCCCCAGATCGTAGGCCACGTCAGCATCCCCTTTCAGCAGCAATAAACGGCGGGTGCCGGCATCGCTGACGTTTTTCAGCAACACCGTTTTCAGCTTGGCCTGCGGTTGAGCGTAATCGTTGCGGCTGAACAACAGCGCCTCGTGCGGTACATAGTTGCTGACGCGATAAGGGCCGGCACCGGCTGAGTTCGAACGCAGCCAGGCATTGCCGAAGTCCCCCTGCTGACCGTGCTGGCTGAGCAGCTTTTCATCGACTATCGACGCCACCGGCGCGGTTAACAGCCGCAGCGCCAGCCCACTGCCGATATTCGCCGACCAGCTTAGCTGCACCTGGTTATCGCCCAGTTTCTTCAACTGACTCTCGACGTTTTCCGGCGTCCAGCCGAATTCACCAAGGATAAACGACGGTGCCTTGTTCAGTTTCACCGCCCGCACCAGTGAGAAGATCACATCCTCCGGGCGTACCGGGTTGCCGGAGGCAAACCGTTGGTTGGCGTTCAAGGTAAATATCAAACTGTGGCCGTCTGCCCCCGTTTGCCAACTGCTGGCCAGTTCCGGCGCCAGCTTTTCCGGCGTGGTGCGATCCGGTGTCAGCAGGCGCTGATACAGATTGACCAGGTTGGCCGAACTGACGGTTTCAAAGCTTTCGGCAGGATCGAGACTGATGATGCCTTCCAGCGAACTGACCACCACCAGCGTGTCTTTCGGGGTGGCGGCCTGTGCGCCGAAGCTCGCCGCCAGGGCACTGAACAATAACGTTGGAATTAGCCGTTTCATTGATGCACTCTCCAGAATCACGCGGATGCGTTATTTGGCGAGTGTAGGGGCAGCGACTTAGCAGAAGAACGACTATAAATTGCTTTATTTATTACGCAGATGAATAAGCCAGCCGAGTGAACGGCAGGCTTATTTCAGTTTACCAACCGGCCATGCGCCATCGCCACCGAACGATCGCACATGTGGTCAATCACGTCGGCATCATGGCTGACCAGGATCATCGTCAGATCGCCCGCCTGCTTCAGCTCGTTCAGCAGGTTGAGGATTTCCGCCTGCACCGACATGTCCAGCGCCGAAGTTGGCTCATCCAGCAACAACAGCTTTGGTTTCAGCAACAGCGCGCGCACGATCGCCACCCGCTGACGTTGCCCGCCGGAAAGCTGGTGCGGATAACGATCCAACAGCCTGGGATCCAGCCCCACCTGGCGAAAACCGGCGCTGATTTTCTGCTCGATATTGCTCTCTTTCAGCAACTTTAGGGGTTCCGCCAGCGTGCGCAGCAATCGGTGCTTGGGATGTAACGAGGCATAGGGGTCCTGGAATACCATCTGGACCTCACGCCGCAGATCACCGGTAAAAGGACGGCCCGGTTGCAAATCACAGCCGAGCAGCTGAAAACCGCCGCTCCAGCTTTCATTCAGCCCGGCCAACACCCACAGCAGCGATGACTTGCCGCAGCCGGACGGGCCAACCAGGCCGAAGCACTCGCCCGGTTCGATGTGCAGATTGACATCATGCACCACGGTGCGTATCTCATAGCCCTGGCGGTGGCTGACGCTGAGGTTTTCCAGGGTAATCAGGCTCATTTCAGTGACTCCAGCAGTGCGCGATCCAGGACCGGCAGCGTTTTGCCGTGAGTCTCGCGGCTTGGCCGACATGACCACAGCGTGCGCGTGTAAGGATGGGTGGCGGAGGCCAAACGATCGGCAGGCAGTTGATCCAACAGTTCGCCCTTGTACATCACCAGCACCCGTTCGCAGTAGTGCGCCACCTGCTGTAAATCGTGACTGATCAAAATCAGGCCCATATTACGTTGCTCCACCAGATTTTCGATCAGTTGCAACACCTGATCGCGCATCTGGTGATCCAGTGCCGAAGTCGGTTCGTCGGCAATCAACAGCTGCGGATCGTTGATTAATGCGATGGCCAACATCACCCGCTGCCCCATGCCGCCGGACAGCTGATGCGGATAGCGCTGGCTCAGCGCCTGCGGATCGGGCAAGCCAACCGCCGCCAGCATGTCCAGCACCTTCTCCCGCCGCTCGGCGCGGCCCAGGCGGGTATGCAACAGCAGCGGCTCCTCCACCTGACGCCCAATCGGCTGGGTTGGATTCAGCGCGTGCTTGGGATCCTGCATCACCATGGCCACCTTGTTCCCGCGCAGCCGGTTCCACTGGCGCTCGTTCAAGCGCGTCAGATCGTTGTCGCCCAGCGTCAGACGCTGCGCCTGCAGCTGTAACGGCGGTGGCAACAGCCCCATCAGGGCGCGGGCGGTCAGGGATTTGCCGGAACCGGACTCCCCCACCAGCGCCAGCCGCTCCTGTCCCATGCTGAAAGAGATGCCTTTCACCAACGGTGGCGAGGCCGGTAACAGCACCGACAGGCGTTCGACGGTCAATAATGGGTTATCAATGTCCATGACGAGGATCCATTTTATCGCGCAGGCCATCGCCCAGCAGGTTAAAGGCCAGGCTGGCGAACAGGATAGCCCCGCCCGGTGCAGCGGCGACCCACCACTGATCAAAAATCACTTTGCTGCCCTCGGCCACCATCGAGCCCCACTCGGCGGTCGGCGGGGCCACGCCCATGCCGAGAAAGCCCAATCCCGCGGCGGAAAGAATTATTCCGCCCAAGCTCAGCGCCGCACGCACCACTGCGCTTGGCAGGCACAGGGGTAAAATATGTCCTGCCATCAGCCGCAGCCCACCGATCCCCTGCATGCGCGCCGCCGCCAGATAGTCACTGCGACGCAGCGCCAGCGTTTCCGCCCGGGCTTGCCGGGCAAAAGCCGGCCAACTGGTCAAGGCCAGCGCCAGTGCGCCGTTCATCAACCCCGGCCCCAATACCGCGACAAAGGCCAGCGCAATCACCAGGCTGGGTAATGAGAGAAAAATATCGGTGACGCGCATCAGAATACGCTCGACCCAGCCGCCGAGATAACCGGCGCTGATGCCCACCAACAGCCCAATCGGGATGGTCAGCAGCAGGATTAACGACACCAGGATCAACGTTGGCCGTGCACCATAAATCACGCGCGACAACAGGTCGCGACCAAAGCCGTCGGTCCCCAGCCAATGCCCGGAGGACGGCGGCAACAGGCGCAGTTCGATGTGTTGCAAGTTAGGGTCGAAAGGGGCCAGCCAGGGAGCCAGCAGCGCGGTCAGGATCAGCACAGCCACCAGCGTCGCCCCCAGCGTCAGCGTGGTGAGTTTGCCGCGCTGGCGGTAGCCGACCGCAGGCTCGCTCTGGGGTTCATGTTCAGAAAGATATTGGCTCATCGGGTTCGCGGGTCCACTAAATAGGTCAGCGCATCGGCCAGCGCGTTCAACACCACAAAGCAGGTGCCAATCAGCAAGGTAGCGCCAAGAATGGCCGGGGTATCGGCGGCAAACAGCGCAGTGGTCAGGTAACGCCCCACGCCCGGCCAGGCAAACACCGTTTCGGTCAGCACCGCCCCTTCCAGCAGGCTGGCATAGGACAGGGACAAAACGGTGATCAGCGTGCCGAGCACGTTGGGAAATACGTGTCGCACCAAAATACGCGTACGGCTGGCCCCCTTGGATCGCGCCAGGGTGACGTACTCTTTATTGCACTCTTCCAGCATCGCCGCACGCAGCAAGCGGGTGATACCCGCCATCGACAACAGCGCCAACGCCACCACCGGTAACCACAGGTGACTGATGGCGTTATAGAACATGTCGCGATCGCCGGACAGCCAGGTGTCGATCAGCACAAATCCGCTGCGCGGTTCCATGCTGTAAAGGTAGATATCGTCCAGCCGCCCCGGCCCCGCCGACCAGTGCAGCGTGGCGTAAAACAGCAGCAGCCCCAGCAGACTGAGCCAGAAAATCGGCACCGAATAGCCGATCAGCGACAGCAGGCGCGCGGCGTTATCCAGCCAACTGCCCGGTTTTATCACCGCCAAAAATGCCAGCGTAATGCCGCCGAACGCACCGAGGATAATGGCGCAGGTCGCCAGTTCCACCGTGGCCGGGAAGGTACGTAACAGATCGCTCAGCACCGGCTGCGCGGTAATGCGCGAAATCCCCATATCCCCGTGCGCCAGGTGCACCAGATAGCGCCAGAACTGCACCGGCAACGGCTGATCCAGCCCCAGGTCGTGACGGACCTGTGCGTAGGTGGCCTCGCTGGCATGATCGCCGGCGATCTGCAACGTAGGATCGATCGGCGCCAGATGCGAGAGCATAAAGGTGAACAGCAGCAGCCCAAGCAGCGTCAGCGCCAATGACAGCAAGCCGGTAAGCAGCCTGCGTCCCCAACGCCAACTGTGCCGGGCGAACCCGGCGGAAGCGGTACGGCTTATCATTACTTGCTGACCTTGCTGTAGAACACCATGTCAGGGTTGATGCCCTGCTCGTAACCTTTCAGGTTGTCACGCACCGCAATCAGGCTGCGGGCCTGCAGGCCGATTACAAACGGCGAACTCTGCTGCACGGCCTGCTGTAGCTGTTGATAATCCGCAACCCGTTTGGCGGTGTCGTTTTCCGCCGTGGCTGCCAGCGTCAGCTTGCTTAGCGCAGGGATCTGCCAGTTGGCGCGCCAGGCCAGCGTTTTGCTGCCGTCTTCCGGGTTATAGGCAAAGGCGGCGGCGTTGGTGTTCGGGTCAAAATAATCCGGCCCCCAGGAGGTCAGGGTCGCGTCATAGTTCAGGGATTTCACCTTGGTGGAAACCTGCGCGCTGAGGCCCGGCACCAGTTCCACCTTCACCCCACCCTGGGCAAAGCTGGCTTGCAAGGCCTGCGCGATATCCAGGTACGGCGGCTGATTGTTGACGTCAAGCTTGAAGCTGACGTTGGTCAGGCCGGCCTTCGCCAGGATCTCTTTGGCCTTTTGCGGGTTAAAACTGTATGGGCGATCTTTCAGCGCGCCCAGATAACCTTCCGGCAGAAACGCCTGATGGGTCTGGAACTGGCCCTTCAGCAGATCGTCAGCAATGCCTTTATAGTCGAACAACCAACGCGCGGCTTCCCAGAACGCCGGATTGCCCAGCGCCGGTGACGCCTTGGCGTTGAACTGCAGGAAATAAAGTGAGGCGTAAGGGATGGCCAACGGCTTGACGCCCGGCTTGCCTTTCAGCGCCGCCATCTGATCTGCACCCAGATTACGCGCGATATCGGCGTCGCCCTGTTCGATCAGCAACCGACGCGCAGCCGGATCCGGCACGTTCTTGATCAGGATAGTCTTCAGCGTCGGGGCGCCTTCCGGTGAACTCGGGTTAGCGTCGAGCACTACAACTTCGTGCGGTACGTAGGTGCGAATTTTATACGGGCCGCTGCCGGCGGAATGGCTGTTCAGCCATTGGTGACCCAGGTCATCCCCCTGCTGGTGCGACAAGGCTTCTTTGGCATCGACAATAGAAGACACCGGCGCCGAAAGCAGGCTAAGCACAAAGGCCGGGCTGACGTTTTCGCTCCAGCTTATTTTGACCCGTTGATCATCCACCTTGGTCAGGTGCTGGTCGACGTTCTTGGCGTCCCAGCCCAACTGGGTGAGGATAAACGAGGGTTCCAGATTCAGTTTCACTACCCGCGACAGTGAGAAAATCACGTCTTCCGGGCGCAGCGCATTGCCGCTGGAAAATTTGGCATCCGGCCGCAGAGTAAAGGTCAGGCTGCGGTTATCGCTGCCCGCCTGCCATTCGCTGGCCAGCGTCGGTTTGAGTTCGATAGGATTTTTGGGATCGGACTGGATCAGCCGCTGGTAGAGGCTGTTGAACGACTGCACCGTGGTTAACTCAAAACCCTGGGCCGGATCAAAACTGACCACGTCATCGATGGACTGGGCAATCACCAACGTGTTTGCCGGGGTTGCTGCCTGTGCGTTGAAACTGGCCGCCACGGCCAAAAACACCAAAGAGGGAACGAACGCTTTCATCAAAACTCTCCAAGCGGATGGAATTTATAGTAATTTCGCGAGTGTATGTGAGAGCTCTCGGCAGGCGAAGGTACTTAAATAACTATAGATATTCTTTTTCTGTCTATAGCTGAGATTTTGATTATTAAGCAGGCGAGGTTCTGCGATGTGTGGCGCAATCACCGTGTTCAATCCTGAACACACCCTCTATTTTTATGGCGTGAATCTGCACGCGCAAGGGCTGATATCTACAACCCTTCCCGCCATACTGATCGGTAACGTCCTAAACAATCGGCTACTCGAGCTTTATACCCGCCATGCGTCATTCACCGTGGTGCCCGGCACCATGAATTGCATAACGGATTTCATCGCCCTGAGAGAATACATACTTCGCCCTAGAAATATTCAGCGTCAAATCCCTACGTGATAAGGTGTGTACAAATAACGTTCAAAAGGAGAGCAACATGAAGGACAAGGCCTGAACGACCCAACGCTAACTATTCAAGAAGAAAAAGAAATTGCGATCGAAATTTTGAAACAACATCTCCACTGGCAAATGGCGAACCCTCCGTCCCCAGAAGAAATCCCCATTTTAGAACTCATTGGCCCAGTGCAAAAAAGTAAACGCCGTATGGTCAGAAAACTGTTGAGAAAACAGCTCTAGCATCGTCAAATGCCGGGCAGCAAGCCCGGCCCGTTATTGTCACATGCCGCTCAAATCTGGTAATCGATCACCGTTTCCAGCTGTGAAGAGAACACCTTGTCTTTGATTTCCGTCAGTGACAGCGTCGGGTTGCACAGCTGGATAAACTGCCAGGCATAGTTACGTTGTAACTGACTGCGTTTCAAACCTAACCACACGGTATTGGGCTCGAACAGGTGCTCGGCGTTAAGGCTGACCAGCCCATGATCGCGCTCTTTCTCATATGACATGTCCGCCAGTACGCCGACCCCCAACCCCAGCTCGACATAGGTTTTTATTACGTCGGAATCCTGAGCGCTTAAGGCAATGTCCGGCGTCAGCCCGGCGGCTTTGAAGGCGCTATCCAGCCGCGAGCGACCGGTAATGCCCTGGCGATAGGTTATCAACGGTAAGGTACTGAGCATTTCCAGCGTCACCTGCGGTTGCCGGGTCAGTTCGTGCCCTTCCGGTACCAGGATGGTGTGATGCCAGCGGTAGTAAGGGAACGCCGCAAGAGATTCATCGCTCATCAGCCGTTCACTGGCAATGCCGATATCGGCTTCGCCCGAGGCCAACATCGCGACGATTTCTTCCGGACTGCCCTGGTTCAGCACCACCCTTACCCGCGGGTACAGCGCACGAAACTCCTTGATGACACCTGGCAGGCTGTAGCGCGCCTGCGTATGGGTGGTCGCAATATGCAGTTGGCCGGTGTCGTTGCTGCTGAACACATCCGCCAGTCGGCGGATATTATTGGCATCATTCAGGATGCGTTCCGCCACCACCAGCAGCTCTTTACCCGGTTCGGTCATGCCCAATAAACGCTTGCCGCGGCGGATAAATATCTCAATGCCCAGTTCTTCTTCCAGTTCCCGAATATGACGACTGACCCCAGACTGCGAGGTAAATAAAGTATTGGCCACCTCGGTCAGGTTGTAGTTGCAACGCGCCGATTCCCGAATAATTTTTAATTGTTGAAAGTTCATCCACTCCCCCTGACGAGCAATATTGTTAACACCAGTGATACGGAGTCTGGCGGGAGGGGACAAATAAGAAATAACCTTTAGTTATGCATTTTCATGCTAAGTGAATTTTTCACCATTGCAAATTTGCTGTTTTTTAATCTTAGATTATCGAATGGCTTTAAAATTAACAACATAGATATCCACTTTAAAAATGTGGATTAAATGCTTATGCAAAATAAAGTTATTAAATATAGGCATTAGATATATAAACAAAAAAGGCTCAGCAAGCTGAGCCTATCGAAAGCGTCATATCAGCGGGATCAGGCAGTTGCCTCTCCGCCGATAGGGCCGGAGGTATTTTGCTGCAGCCATTGCTGCACGTAGCTGACCAAATCGCCAATGCAGTCATCCTGCATACCGTGGTTTTTCAGCTCGTTATCCAGCGAGAACAGGTACTGGGCGTTAGTTCCCAGCGGGCCGCTGGCGCTGGCGATCAGGGGGGCTATCACCTGATGGCTGGTATCTTCTTCAAACAGCGGGTGCTGCGGGTTCATGACAAACACCAGCGCGGTCACCACTTCACCGTCTGCCAAGGTGAGATCGCACCAGGTCGGCAAATAACAGCCGGTGACCATTTCGCGTTTCCACAGCAGTTCCAGCTCTTCGCGCAGCTTGGCTTCCGGCAGGCGAAACGCCAGACCGGTGGTATGGCCGCCTTCTTTTAACGCCAGCATCCGCCCCGGCTGGTGCAAGGTGCCGCGCCCAGCGGTAAGCCGCAAACAGAAGGCACGGTGCCAGCCTTGCAGCGTGGCCGGCCGCACCTCTTCGGATTCAAACACCGGGTTCCACATCAGTGAACCGTAGCCGAAGACCCACACCGGGCTATTATCCGGCCGACGGGATAAAGTACAATCCAACGAGGCCGCCCGCTGCTCTGATGTCAGTAACAGCGACTCCTCAATGGTGCCGAATGCAGTTTTGCAATCCGCATTTTGCAGAAAATCTCGCGTTAACACCTTAACAACCTCCCGGGAATAGGATTGCCCATACTCCCTCGCCACTGTTCAATCTTATTTATTAAGTGCGGAATTATATTAATACAATAATCTTCCCGCGATAATAATGACCTTATTCTTTTCTCAGTGAGCAATCAAGTTTCAAAAGAGCTTTAAAGTGAAAAAGTATTTGTACTCAGCAGCAATAATATTAATTGCCCGCGTAATAGGTTCGGATTTCATGATTTACCGGCGCACAAAGGCGCCGGGGAGCGCCTTACTTTTTGTGCCAGCGGTCGTCATCACCTTTGCGGTAGCTTTGCTTCACCGCCGCCCAGGCTACCTTGTGGGCGGTTTCCTCTCGGCTATCGTCGCCGCGCCGGTCATCCGGATCGCTATATTGATCCCAGGCGCTGTTAAAAGCTTCCTTATAGATCTCTTGCGCATGGGCCGGCAACACGTGTTTGACGTTGTCCGGCAAGGCATTTGTGCTGTTGTAGGGCATCATTTCCTCCCGCAGATATTCAGTGAACCTTAAGCTTAGATGACACCCCCGCCCGCCTCAATTAGCAAACAATTCTCATTATCACATGGCATGTTATACTCCTCGCCAAATGAACATAAGGAGAACCCCGTGACTACCGAAGCCCCACGCTCACGCGCACCCTACCTGATTGCTGTCAGCACGATTCGCGATGTTACCCCGCACCTGCGCCGCATCACTTTCACCGCCCCGGACCTGCGGTATTACCCGGCAAACGCCGCCGCAGCGCATATCAAGGTTTTCCTGCCGCTCGAAGGCCAGACGCAGCCGGATCTGCCGACGCTGACCGAAAACGGCCCACGCTGGGCGGCCGATGCGGTTCGTCCGATTGTCCGCACCTATTCGATTCGCGCCGTACGCCCGGAGCTGGCGGAAGTCGACATTGAATTCGCCATTCACGATCACAGCGGCCCGGCGGTTAACTTTGCGCGATCGGCCAAAGCAGGCGATAAAATCGGCATCAGTAACCCTGGCGGCCCTAAACCTATGCTGCCAGAGGCCGATTTCTACTGTCTGGCCGGCGATCCTTCCTCCTTGCCCGCGCTGGCGGCCTTGCTGGAAGGGTTACCGGCTCGTAGCGAAGGCCATGCCTTTATCCGCGTCGACACTGCGGCTGACGTTATCGTTCTGAAAAAACCGGCAGGCTTCGAACTGAGCTGGATTATCGGCGGCACCGAAAAAACCGCCGAACTGGTGACGCAATTTTGCTCATTGCCGCTACCTGAGACAAAAATCCAGTATTGGCTGGCCGGGGAAGATCGTTTGGTGGTAGATCTGCGCCGTTACCTGCGCCGCGAGCGCCAATGTGACCGTAATCAGCTTTATGCCGTACCTTACTGGCGTGAGGGGTTAAACGAAGAGGGTTATCATAATAAACGGCATGAAATCATGGACAATATTGACGATTGACTGTGATTTTCCCCTTTATTAATCAAGCAGCGCAGCCACAAACTGCAATTTATGTGCCGTTAATGAAGAAAACTCATCTCACTACGTAAAAGTAAGTAAATAAAACCGCATCCAATGCGGTTTTTTTGTTAACCTAGTCACAGAAAGCAAGCTTTTGCTTTTACAAGTAAAACAACATCACATCATTCCCCGGCACAAGCCTGCGGGTGTATCCTATTATTATTAAATATAAATACATTCTGGATGCGCATAATTGCCCTTAACGGCAGTCAGCGATGACGGGACCACGCTGTTTGAGAAGGAGTACCATCGAAATGAAGTCGCAAAACGATCCTGGCCGATCCAAATCCCGCCACACTGAGTACTCGCTGCTTTTCCCCATCGCCGCCTTGGTGGTGTTGAACCTGTGGGGCAGTACCAGCAATTTCCCGCTGATCGTCGGCATTAACATCATTGCCCTGGTCGGTATTCTCAGCAGCGCGTTCAGCGTTGTGCGCCACGCCGACGTGCTGGCTCACCGTCTGGGTGAACCCTATGGCTCGCTGATCCTGAGCCTGTCGGTGGTTATTCTGGAAGTGAGCCTGATTTCTGCGCTGATGGCCACCGGCGACGCCGCACCGGCACTGATGCGCGATACGCTTTACTCCATCATTATGATTGTCAGCGCCGGTCTGGTGGGCTTCGCTTTATTGCTGGGCGGTCGCAAATTCGCCACCCAATACGTCAATCTGGGCGGTATCAAACAGTATCTGATGGCGATTTTCCCGCTGGCGGTGATCGTACTGGTGTTCCCAAGTGCGCTGCCGGGCGGCAACTTCAGCACCGGGCAGGCGCTGCTGGTCGCGGTGATTTCCGCCGCCATGTACGGCGTGTTCCTGGTGATCCAGACCAAAACCCACCAGAGCCTGTTTGTCTACGAGCACGAAGATGACGACGGTGACCCGCACCACGGCAAACCTTCTTCGCACAGCAGTGCCTGGCATGCAGGCTGGCTGGTAGTGCATTTGATTGCGGTGATCGCCGTGACCAAGTTCAACGCCAACCCGTTGGAAGGTTTGCTGACCAAGGTGAATGCCCCTGCGCAGTTTACCGGCTTCCTGGTTGCGCTGTTGATCCTGTCGCCAGAAGGCCTGGGGGCACTGCGTGCGGTGTTGAACAATCAGGTTCAACGTGCGATGAACCTGTTCTTCGGCTCGGTACTGGCGACCATCTCCCTGACGGTACCGGCGGTAACCATCATCGCCACCCTGACCGGGCAAACGCTGATCTTCGGCCTGCAGACGCCGCATATCGTCGTGATGCTGACCGTGTTGCTGCTGTGCCAGCTGTCATTCTCGACCGGCAGAACCAACGTGCTGAACGGCACCGCGCACCTGGCACTGTTTGCCGCCTATATGATGACTATTTTTGCCTGATTGCCGGAGGGCGCTTTCGTAGCGCCCTCCCTCTTTAAATCGCGAAAAAAATACCCGCCGCGATACCGCCAAACAAAATCCATTTAATGATGTAGTACCCGGTTCGGTTCCACGCCTTCAGCCGTTTCCCTACCTTGCGTACCGCATAGATATACTTGAACAACTTGTTGACGCCACCGGTACGATCGCCCTCTTCATTGGGTGCGGTAGCCGCGCTCATCAGGTTGCGCCCCAGCCAGTGGTTAATGCCCTGTGCCCAGCGGAAACGCATCGGTCGCTCTATATCGCAAAACAGAATCAACCGGTTCTGCCCACTCTGGTTTTCGGCGTAATGCAGGTAGGTTTCGTCGAACATCACCGCCTCACCGTCGCGCCAGCTGTAGCGTTCGCCATCCACCTCGATAAAGCAACGGTCGTCATTCGGTGTGATCAACCCCAAATGGTAACGCAGTGAGCCAGCGTAGGGATCGCGGTGACGTGGCAGGCGGCTGCCATCCGGCAGTTCGGCAAACATCGCCGCCTTGACCGAAGGCAGGCTGCGCAACAATGCGGTAGTCTGCGGGCACAGGCTCATTGCCGACGGGTGGTTGTCTTCATACCATTTCAAATAGAAGCGCTTCCAGCCGGTTTTGAAGAATGAATTGAAACCGGCATCATTATATTGGTCCGAGGCTTTAATCTGCTGGATAGCCATCAGCTGCCGACCTTCATCGCGGATGCTTTGCCAGTTATCCCGCAGCGCCTGCAATTCCGGGAATTGTTCCGGCTGCAGATAGGGCGTGGTCGGTACGCGTGAAAACAGGTACATGAAAACGTTCAGCGGAGCAGTAAATGTGGAATGATCGGAGAGCTGCCGCCAGAAGGTGTAACGCACCCGCCCACGGTAATGGACATACACAACGCATAAAATAAATAGAAGTAAAATAATATATTTCATGATTGAACCGCATTGAAGATCCCAATACCTTGCACGCCCATCCGGCGTGCACCCCAGATATTTCCTTTAGGCCAATAAGTTGTTGCGCCCGTCTGGAACCCCCTAAGCATTAACGCTAAACCAACAAAAATCTATACAAAAAACCACAATAGTTTACACAAAGGCTAAACGAGCCGGCGTTATGGGCGGGAACCGCTTGCCCTCTGTCGATTTGCTGGTTGGCGCCCAAACCGATGACTGCCCGCCCTCCGGGTTAGATAAAATAGCCTTTGATATAAAAATAAGCGGGTATTTCAGGCTTGGGTTATTAACGATATCCGTTATTCACTCCAGAATAATACATGACTAATTTGATTTTGATCAGTGTGCAGCAATTCAACCATGATTAACTCAGGGGGCCTGATTAATCCCAAGGCAAGCCATTAAACAATAATAAAAACAAATAATACGTACGGAATACATCATGAAAAATATATCTGACATCAGAATGAATCGCCGAACCTTGTTAAAAGGGCTTGGCGTGATTGGGCTGGCCAGCATATCGCCCTGCGTATTTTCCATGGCAATGGACAAGGGCAAACCCCTGCCCCGAGTGCGTCTCAAACTCAGTGACTACCAGACGTTTCGTTCAACCTGCGCGATGGAGTGTTTACATTGTAATTTAACGGCTTATGTCTATCAGGGGGAGCTCAAAAAAATAGAGGCCAGCAAAGATTTTAACGTCAAATGCTGCCTGCGCGGCATCAGCCGGACCAAATGGGTCTATCACCAACAGCGGGTTAAAACGCCTTTGCTTCGGGTGGGGGAAAAAGGTGAAGGGAAATTCAAACCCATATCCTGGGATGAGGCGCTCGATCTGGTTGAACTTAATATTCGTAATACTCTTGCCAATCACGGTAATAAAGGCCTGTTAATTTCAAGCCATGCCGGGAATATGGATTCCATTAAAAACGACATGGGGAAAGCCTTCTTTGATTACCTCGGCGGGGCGACAAAACGCTCCGGTTCCTTATGCTGTTCTGCGGTGACCGCCGCCATGATCCCGATGCTTGGCCTGCGCTACGCGGATATGCGCGACACCATTGCCGACAGCCGCTACATTCTGTGCTGGGGCAATAATCCGGCCGTGACCATGCAGGCCTATTTCAAAGAATATATTAAGGCGCAGGAAAGAGGCGCGCGGCTGGTGGTGATCGATCCCCGCTTTAACGAAACCGCCGCCAAAGCCGATGAGTGGATCCCTATCGTTCCCGGCACCGACACCGCGTTGGCACTGGGGATGATCAAAATCATCATCGATGAACAGCGCTACGACGCTGACTTCCTGCGGCGACACACCGGGGGCCGTTTATCTGGTGAACCCCCAGCAAAAACAGCTCAGAGAAGATCCGCAGGACAAAGAAAGCTATCTGGTGTACGACACCCTGAGCCGCCGTCTGGTGCGCCATGACACACCCACCATCGTCCCGGCGCTCACCCAGGCCGAATTGCCTGCCGATGCGGCTTATACCACGGTATTTGAACTGATCCGTCAGGAGTCGGCTCCCTGGACCGTCGAGAAAGTGGCGGCGGAAACCGACATCCCGGCGGCCACCCTGCTCCGTTTGGCGCGTGAATATGCCAGCAATACACCTTCGATGATCGTACAGAACATGTCCGGCGCTCAGCGCACCGAATTCGGCACCTACGTGGCGGCCAGCCAGTTTTATCTGGCGCTGCTGACCGGCAATATGGGCAAAGCCGGTGGCGGAGTCTGCGACGCGGGCGGCGCCAAACAAATGATGAAGTTCAGTCCGCCGCTGCCTCCGGCACCCAACGTACACAAAATTCCGCCGATACCGGTCGCCAAAACCGGCGAGTGGATTGTCAACGATCGCCCTCACCCAATTAACTTTTGGTGGATCATGACCATGGGCGCGCTGACCCAGTTGCCCAACACCAATATGGTGAAGAAAGCCCTGAAGAAGGTGCCGTTTGTCGTCGTGGCCGATAACCTGATGAGTTCCACCACGCTATATGCCGATCTGGTGTTGCCGGTCACCACCATCTTTGAAGATCTCAGCCTGATGGCCGGCGTTCGCAGCCACTATGTCCAACTGATGGAAAAGGCGGTAGAACCGGTGGCGGAGGCCAAACCGGATTACTGGATTTTTGCCCGGTTGGCGGAACGCTTCGGCTTCGGCGAGGTGTTTAACCAGCCGATCGAACACTATATAGAAAACTGTTTGGCCGGAACCGGCCTCACTATCGAACAGCTACGTAAAGGACCGATTAAACCAGCCCCCACGCCGTGGATCCCGTTCAAAGACGGTATTTTTCGCACTCCGACCAAAAAGGCCCACTTCTTTATCGAAGAGTGGCAGAAGAAGGATTTCCCGCCGATTGTGACCTATATGCAGGTGAAAGAGTCACCGAAAGGTTCGCCGGAGTTGGCGAAAACATATCCATTAATGGCCGTTCAGCGCAAGCTGGCGCGCAGCATCCACTCCAGCCACGGCATGAATGAATGGATCCTCGAGGTGCAGCGCAATCAGCCCAATATCATGATCCATCCGGATGATGCCGCCAGCCGCCATATCAGGAACGGTGAATGGGCGATTGCTTTTAATCACCGTGGAGAACACCGGGCATTGGCGGTGGTAACGCGTCAAATCAAACGCGGCGTGGTATGCCTGGATAACGGCTGGTGGGAACAGCAAGGCGGCAGCAGCAGCCACGTCACCAACGACCATGCGGAAGTGCTGGGCAACGGTCATTGCTGTAACAGCACCCTGGTCGACGTCCGGGCGGAGGCATAATCATGGTCAGACAATATGGATTTTTAGTCGATATGCGCGGCTGTTATGGCTGCAAAACCTGCTCGATGGCCTGCAAATCTGAAAATGCCACCCCGGCTGGCGTGCTGTGGCGGCGGGTCAGAGAATTCCACTTTGACGCCCCTAACGCGATGGCGTTTATCTCGATGTCGTGCAACCACTGCGACGATCCGCAGTGCATGAAAGTCTGTCCGGCGGATACCTACAGCAAGCGACCTGACGGCATTGTCGTGCAGGATCATGACAAATGTATTGGTTGCCGGATGTGCATTATGGCTTGCCCTTATAATGCGCCGGTATTTGATCCCGTCGAAGGAAAAACCAGTAAGTGCAATTTGTGCGCTGAACGCCTGGATGAAGGGCTGCTGCCCCGCTGCGTCGCGTCCTGCCCGGCCGGTGTGCTGCAGTTTGGCGATATTGACGAACTGCGCGCTCGCCATTCCGCTGACCTGACGCGTATCGAGACCCGCTACTCACTGCCGGATCATCGAATCAGTCAGCCCAATATCGTCATTATTCCCGCCGGTGATAAGGAATAACCCATGTCTGAATATGAACTTCCCTTGGTCTTTTTTACCGTATTTTGTCAGTGGGCGGTCGGCACTATCGTAGCCATCACGGTATTGATTCTGGCGCAGCCTAGCTGGCTAAGCGACAAGAGACGCTTAAATGTCCTGCGACAGCTGGCGTTAGGGATTGTGGCGATCAATATCCTCGGCTCCGTGCTGTCGCTGTTGCATCTGGGTTCACCCACCGGCGCCTATCGAGCGATTCTGGGGATCGGCCATTCCTGGCTCAGCCGGGAAGTCATCGCTTTCGCCTTGCTGAACGCGGTGGTCGTCATCTGGGCCGCCATGATGTTTCGCTTTAACTCAAACCCCAGGCTGATTCGCCAGGTTAGCCTGCTGGCATCGGGCGCGGGTGTGGCTGCAATCCTGGTTTCCGCACAGGTTTATTACCAGATGGCGAGTCACCCTCTTTGGCATTCGCCGCTCACCCACCTCGGTTTTATCGCCACGGCCCTGTTGCTGGGGTTTACCACCCTTGGGCTGCGGCTCAGCGTGTTCAATGCGGCTCAAAATGATCGCGAAAGGTGGCTCCCCGTCGCGTTGCCGACAGGCATTTTATGCGGCGTGGTATTGGTGTTAGTTGTGATCCTGGGCTACAGCGCCGGGTTCAACCAGCAAGGGAAAATGCTCGCCAGCGCCGTCACCGTTTTTGGCTCGGGTCTGATGGGGTGGCTTATTTTTGGCGCACTGATTACCGGCAGCGGATTGGCGGCCTATCTGTATCAACGGCCGGTTCTGAACGTTGGCGTCGCGGGCGCACTGATGCTGACGCTGCTCTCAGCCTGTATTGGTGGCCGAATGCTGTTTTACGCCGGCGTCATGAGCCAATACCCTTGGTTTTAATGTTGCGGCTGCGCTGATATTCAAGGCAAGAAAAAGGCCGCCGAGGCGGCCTTTTGTGAACGGGCAGGTGTTAACTGTAGGCGTTGAGCGTACGCTGGCACAGGGCAGAGCGGACGCAGTCTTGTTTATCAAAGCGGATGATGCCGATCATTTCATCCTCTTCGAAGCGCTCCATCGCATCGCTGAGGCCGGACTTCACGCCGCGCGGCAAGTCGCACTGGGTGATGTCACCATTGACGATGACCGTGACGTTCTCACCCAGACGGGTCAGGAACATCTTCATTTGGCTGGCGGTAACGTTCTGGGCTTCATCCAGAATAACCACCGCATTTTCGAAAGTACGCCCGCGCATATAAGCGAAAGGCGCGATCTCCACCTTGCCGATTTCCGGGCGCAGGCAGTATTGCATAAAGGACGATCCTAAACGGCGCACCAGAATGTCATACACCGGACGGAAATAAGGGGCGAATTTCTCAGAGATATCCCCCGGCAAGAAACCGAGGTCTTCATCCGCCTGCAGAACCGGACGAGTAACGATAATCCGATCCACTTCTTTATGTATAAGGGCTTCTGCCGCTTTCGCAGCGCTGATAAATGTTTTGCCGCAGCCGGCTTCACCGGTGGCAAATATCAACTGCTTCTTGTCTATGGCTATTAAGTAATGACCCTGAGCTTCGGTTCGAGCCAGAATGGGGGAGCTATCGCGCTTGTCACGTGCCATGCCGATAGACTCAACACCACCCATTTGTACCAGCGAGGTTACGGATTCTTCTTCCAGCTGGCGATGACTACGAGCGTCACGGCGAATAACGCGTTTCGCTTCACGACGTGCTTTGATCACTGCTTTTTGTCTCATAGTGGCACCTTACAGTTTGTTTCACCTACCGCAACGGCCTGGCCGTGCGATTATGTTTCACATACAGATGCGGGTTTGGCTCCCTTTTGAGCCGACGATAGCCAATAGAAAAAGTGAATATCCGACGGGCATTTCGGCACGCCGATCTTTCACGGGACAACGCGATTGCATAATTAAATCGAGAGAGAAAAGTGACAGGAATTTGTGATAACGGGAGTGCGGTCTGGTCAGAAAAAGAGAGTCGGAGAGAGTGCCCTCGTTACAACGAGTCATCAGGGAAGAACTGTTATTTTTTCTTTCTAGCCCAACCAAGGACTTTACCATTAGCGATCCCCGCAGTGTTATTTACAGCTTCGAGCTGTGCACCTTGTGAAAACTACCGCCAGATGATTACAGTATAATGACATTCAAACCGCGCACGTTGCTAAAATGTAAAAAAATTTAATCTTTTTTGTTTTTAGGCGCCGCAAGAACACTATATCACGCCGATTACGTCATTCAATAAAATTTTTATCACGTTACATATCATGCTGTTATGATTAAAATACGCGGATGACATTTCGGTTTCCTGATTAAATTTTGCACAAACAAAAACCTGCACATCGCCCCAAATTTATAAATAAAAAAGGCGGGAAAGCTCCCGCCCTGCCGTTCTTTGATTGCGACGGTAACGCTGTTTAGCGTTATTCGAAGGTATAAGAAACGCTTACCCCGCCGCCCCAGTTTCTTCCCGGAGCCGGTTCGTAGTAACGGCCATTGCCTTCATTGACGATCACCGACCCTACGTATTGGCGGTCAAACAGGTTATCCACCCGACCGAAAACATTCAGCATCCAGTTCCCCATTGGATAACGATAGCCTGTATTTAAACCCACGGTGGTATAGGCCGGAGCCTGTTCAGTGTTGGCATCATTAACTTCGATATCGCTCATGTAACGTACCTCCGCACCGGCATACCACCCTTCAGGTGGGGACCAGGCCAATGAGGCATAGCCCATATTACGCGCAATACCCGGCATACGGTTGCCGCTTGGCACCTTATTGGCTTCTGAACACTGGCTGTCGCCGCACACATCATCGCGGTAACGCGCGTCTAACAGTGTCCAGGCCAACTGCACTCGCCAATCGTAGGCGAATTGCTGATCCAGCGCCAATTCCAGCCCGCGTCGGCGGGTCTGCCCGGCGTTTTTGTAGCTGGTGCGGCCGTTGCTGCTTTCATCCACCACAATTTCGTTACGCGTGTCGGTCTGGAATACTGCGGCGGTCAGCAGGCCGTTGCCAATGCGGGTTTTACTGCCCAACTCAACAGTGTCACTGGTCGAAGGCTGTAAACCGAAGTTAAGCCCAGCCTGATCGCCGGAACGGTACGACAGTTCGTTAATGGTCGGGGTTTCAAACCCGCGACCGGCGGACAGATACAGGTTCCAGCCACTCATCACCGCATAGTTCAGCGAGCCTGCCGGCAACCATTTATGGTAGCTGGCGTTACCGCTGTCATCACCGTTGCTGCCGGTCACGTAGTGGTCGTTGGAGTCGAAATTGACCGTGCTGTAACGCATGCCGGCATCCAGCGTCAGTTTTTGCGTCAACTGCCACGAACTTTGCAGATAGGGATCCAGGTTCCACATCAGGTTGCGCTCATTGCGGCGCAGCGCCCCCTGGGTGCCCAACTCGGTTACGCCGTTAACCTGGGTAAAGTTTTCATAGCCTTTACGCTGCTCGGTCATGGTTTCATAGTCCAACCCGCCGGTCAGGGTATAGGGTACGCCCAGCTCACCGCGGTGCGTCCAGCGGGTATCAATCCCCTGATAATGGCGCGTCAGGTCAATCACCCCGCCAGGATGCTGGGCGCTCCGCTGCTGCACCGCAACCGGGATCGACTGGTACTGGGTGGTTTCGCGCTCACCGGCGTACATCATGATGCTCAGGTCGTCATCGGCCCCCATCTGGCGCTCATAGTGCAACCCGGCCTGGGTCTGCGAAGTGCTTTTTCGGGTGTTGTACTGGTCGGCACGCGGCGCCTGGCGCGGATTATCGTGCCATTCTGCGTTCGTCAGGCCACCTGGGTCATTGGCGTGAATATCGACGCTGTTGAACAACAGCGTCAGGGTGCTGACATCGTCAATGCGTACGCCCAGCTTGGCATTGCCGAGGTTTTTCTGCGCGCCGCTGTGATCGCGAAAGCCCTGTGTCGTGAACCGGGTACCGGAAATAGTGTAGTTAACGTCACCGGCGTGGGTGCCGTCGCCGGTTGCCCCGGTCGCCTTGACGCCATAACGCCAGGTGCCGTAACTGCCAAAGTACGAACTGGCTTCAAGGCGCGCAGGTTGCTGGCCGGTTTCGGTTTCCACATTCACCATGCCGCCGGAGGCATTGCCGTAGAGGGCGGAAAACGGCCCGCGCAGCACCTCCACCTTTTCAACCGAGTTAAGGTCAATGTTCGACGTCTGGCCCTGACCATCCGGCATGGTGGCAGGAATACCATCGACATAAATACGTACGCCGCGCACGCCATACATTGAACGCGCACCAAAGCCCCGCACCGAAAGCTGCAGATCCTGCGCGTAGTTCTGGCGGTTCTGAATTTGCAGGCCGGGCACGCTGCCCAGACTTTCCGACAGGTTGATCTGCGGCCTGGCCTCACGGATTTGATCGCCATTCACCACGCTGACGGCAGCCGGGGTGGACAGTTCGGATAGGCCGCTGCGTTTGGCCGTGACCACCATGGTCTGTTCGCTATCCTTGTCCTGCGCCAGGGCGCAGACAGGCAGTAAGGCAGGGATAACCAGAGCTGAAACCGCCAACCGGTTTTTATGAGTGCTTTTCATCAGGAGAATGCCGTTAAAGGGATCGGAAAATATGAACCATTTGGAACGTTATGGCCGATATGTTAATGCTTTTAACAAAAAATGAAAATAGTTAGCCTAATTAAAGACGGAGCTCTCGATTTCGCAAGCCCAGGGTTGATTTTAATTAACGGCTGTTGATTCAAAAATAAGGCGGGGAAACCCCGCCTGGTGAAGTGAGGCTCAGGCTCTCAGCAAGCCGCTGCCCAGATAGTCGTTGCTGTCTTTGACCCCTGGCAGCGCAAAGAAATAACCGCCGCCGATAGGTTTGACGTACTCTTCCAGCGCCTCGCCGTTCAGACGTTTTTGCACCGTCAGGAAACCTTTCTCCAAATCGGCCTGGTAGCAGACGAACAGCAGCCCCATTTCCAACTGGCCGGAGTTGGACACGCCGATCGAATAGCTGTAACCCCGGCGCAGCAACAAATTACTCTGAGTTTGCGGGGTGCGCGGGTTTGCCAGGCGGATATGCGCATCCATCGGGATCATCTTTCCTTCGGGATCCTTCTCATAGTCCGGCTCGTCGTGTTCATGCTTCATGCCCAGCGGCGCACCGCTGTGCTTTTCACGGCCGAAGATGGTTTGCTGCTCCTGCAACGGAGTGCGATCCCAGAACTCCACGTGGAAGCGGATAATACGCGCGGCCTGATAGCTGCCGCCCACCGCCCATGCCGGTTCCCCGGCATTATCGGCCACCCACACCACCTGATCCATCAGCGGTTTATCGTCGGTTTTCGGGTTGGCGGTGCCGTCTTTAAAGCCCAGCAGGTTGATTGGCGTTTCTTTGCCCTTGCTATGTGCGGCGTGGGCGGAAATAAACCCTTCTCGCTTCCAGCGCACGCTGAGCAGATCCGGCGAATGCTTGATGATGTCACGCAGCGCGTGGATCACGGTTTCATTGGTATTGGCGCAAATCTGCAACACCAAATCGCCGTGGCACAGGCTGGCGTCCAGCGAGTCGTTGGGAAAACGCGTCATTTTTTGCAGCCGCAGCGGCTTTTGGGCCTGCAGACCAAAACGCTCGTCAAACAGCGAGGTTCCAACCGACACGGTGATGGTCAGGTTGTCCGGGTAGATCTCCGGCCCCATGATGCCCGAATCAAGCGGTGGCAGCTTGGGATCCACTTCCGGCGCTTTGCCGCCGGTGGTCAAAAACGCAATGCGGTTGGTCAACAGCCGAAACAGCCGCTCCAAATCCTGCTTGTTGCTGGCCAGCACGTCAAAGGCCACCAGCATCATCGCCGCTTGCTGCGGCGTGAGGATCCCGGCCTGGTGCGCGCCGTAGAACGGTTGCTTCTGCCAGCGTTCATCCTTGGCGACCGCCAGCGGTTCCACCGTTTTATCTGCCGCCTGGGTCAGACGACTGCCGCCCAGCGCCAGTACGCCCAGCCCCAATCCCTGCAATAAACGACGGCGCGACGGTGACGCCGCACCCTGCGTTTGTGGATGCGGCCCGTTTTCCGGGCCGATCTTGTTACTCATGATGCTTTGCCTCAGTCCAGACCCAGAACGCCACGCAGCTGTGACAAATCTTCCGCCAGAGTGGTGATTGGCCCTTTCATGGCGTTGCGATCGGCATCGGTCAGCTTCTCGTAAGACTCATAGCCATCTTTGGTTTTGTATTTCGCCAGAATGGTATCGACGGTTTTAAAGTTGGCGTCGATCTTGTCCAGCAACGGCTTGTTGGCCTTGACCAACAGCGGGCGCAGCAGGTTAACGATTTTTTGCGCGCCGTCTACGTTGGCCTGGAAGTCCCACAGGTCGGTGCGGCTGTAACGGTCTTCTTCACCGCTGATTTTGCTCGCCGCCACTTCTTCGATCAGGCCCGCAGCGCCGCCCACTACCTTATTTGGCGGGAAGGTCAGGTCGGTCACGCGTTTTTGCAGCTCAAGGGTGTCCTTGTACAGCTGATCGGCGTATTGGTTCATGTCTTTGGTGGTGTTGTCGGCAAACAGCGCTTTCTCCAGCCGGTGGAAACCGGTGAACTTCGGATCTTCCGCTTTTTTCTCGTAGTCATCTTCGCGGGCGTCGATACTGCCGTCCAAATCGGAGAACAGCTCGGCGATCGGCTCAATTCGCTCGTAATGCTGACGGGTCGGCGCATAGAGTTTACGCGCTTCTGCCACGTTGCCGGCCTTCACGGCATCGGTGAACAGCTTGGTCTGTTTGACCAGCCCTTCCACTTCTTTGGTGACGTAGACTTTGTATTCAGCAATCGGCCCAACCAAATCCATGGCGTTCGGTTTACCGTCGGTGGCAGCACCGACCGCCGCGGTCACGGTCAGCTTGCCTTTCGGATTGCTGAGCAGCCCACAGGTCATGTCGTATTCGCCCGCTTCCAGATTGGCGGTCATCTTCTGGGTGAAGCCCGGCGCGATGTTTTCACGCTCTTCCACCACCATCACCCCTTTCAGAATTTCCCACTCCACGTTTTTCTGGCTGGTGTTGTGCACCACAAACTGGGTTTTACCGGCCGGCACCGTCAGTTGCATCGGCTCACACTGTTTGTCGTTAACGGTAATCTTTACCTGCGGCACGTCCGCCGCCAGGGCATCAATGCTCAGCGCGAACGCCGGGATAGCCAGTAATGCTGCGTGCAAAGCCTTGCGGCGGAATAACGGAGTAGACATACAAGATTCCCTATTAAATTAATGATTGATTTTACGTTGCGTCGAAACCGCGACCGGTTCCACACGCTGCGGCAGGAAAAAGAAAATCAGTGCTGGGATCAAATACAAGAAGTAGACCGCCACTTCGCTTACCGTTGGCGTTTCCTGGTAGCCGAAGATGCCTTCGAGCAGGGTGCCAAACAGGGAGTGGGTCGACAGATGGTTACTCAGATCAAACGCGATGTCCTGGAAGTGGTTCCACAACCCGGCTTCGTGGAAGGCGCGGATCGCCCCGGCGGCCAGGCCGGCGGCAACGAACAGGATAAACAGGCTGGTCCATTTGAAGAATTTGGCCAGGTGCAGCTTCACGCCGCCCCAGTAAATCATCATGCCCAGTACAATGGCGGCCACCAGACCAAGCACCGCACCTATCGGGGCTTCAATCCCCACGTCTTGCTGGAAAGCCGCCAGCAGGAAGAACACCGACTCCAGCCCTTCGCGCGCCACGGCAAAAAATACCATCGCTACCAGCGCCCAGCCCTGACCTTTGCCGGAGTTGAGCGCATTGTCGATGGCGCCTTCCAGATGCACCTTGACCGATTTGGAGACCTTACGCATCCAGAACACCATATAGGTCAGGATCAATACCGCTACCACCGCGACAATGCCCTCGAACAGTTCTTGCTGCTTTTGCGGGAATTCGCCGGTGGTTTCATTGATGAAGATGCCGAGCGCCAGGCACAGAGCGGCGGCAACAATCACCCCTATCCATACCACGCCTAACCATTGACCCCGCTGCGTGCGTTTCAGGTAGCTGGCAATCAGGCTGACGATCAACGCCGCCTCCAGCCCCTCACGGAACATGATAAGGAAGGGAACAAACATAAGTAATAACCCCTAAAAAGGCAGCTGCTGCGAAGCGCCCGCACGTCAGAAATGACGGCAGCGCCAATGTAAAGAAAAGTAAAACACAACGATAGTGATTATCATTCTGGCTGAAAGAAATACAAGAGCTCCAAGGGTGATTTTTTCTAATCAAATGTCGCCAGTTGTTTCCGCAAGATGACGAAAAACCTGGGAGGATGAAATAAAAAAGGCGCCTTAAGCGCCTTTTTGACTCGCGATGCGAGAGATTAAACGGTTTTGAATTCGGCTTCCGCCTGATCGAAACGCTCGGTAATGGTGGCGGAAGGAGAACGCCCCATCAGACTCACCACCACGATGGCGATACAGCCGAACAGGAAGCCCGGGATGATTTCATACAGATCCAGCCAGGCGAAGTGTTTCCAGACGATCACCGTTACTGCGCCAACCAGCATGCCAGCCAGGGCGCCGTTACGCGTCATGCGTGACCACATGACCGAGATCAGCACCACCGGACCGAAGGCAGCGCCGAAGCCGGCCCAGGCGTAGCTCACCAGACCCAGCACGCGGTTTTCCGGGTTTGCCGCCAGCGCAATAGCCACTAACGCCACCACCAGCACCATGATGCGCCCTACCCATACCAGCTCACGCTGGCTGGCGCCCTTACGCAGGAAGGCTTTGTACAGATCTTCGGTAATCGCACTTGAACACACCAACAGCTGGCAGCTCAGGGTACTCATTACCGCCGCCAAAATTGCCGACAGCAAAATGCCGGCGATCCACGGGTTGAACAGAATCATCGCCAGCTCGATAAACACGCGCTCGCCGTTTTGCGACACGTTGCCCGCCTGGTCCGGGTTATTGGCGAAGTAAGCAATACCGAAGAAACCGACGGCAATGGTGCCCGCCAGACACAGGATCATCCAGGTCATGCTGATGCGACGTGCGCTGCGGATAGTGCGGTGAGAGTCGGCCGCCATAAAGCGCGCCAGAATGTGCGGCTGACCGAAGTAACCCAGCCCCCAGCCCAGCAGCGAGAGAATAGCCACAAAGTTCAGGCCTTTCAGCATGTCGATATTGGCCGGGTTTTTCGCTTCGATAACCAGCATCGAAGTATCGATGCCGCCAACGGCAAAGATAACAATCACCGGCGTCAGGATCAGCGCGAAAATCATCAGGCTGGCCTGGACGGTGTCGGTCCAGCTCACCGCCAGGAATCCGCCGATGAAGGTATAAAGGATAGTGGCCGCAGCGCCGGCCCACAGCGCCGTTTCGTAGCTCATGCCAAAGGTGCTTTCGAACAGACGCGCACCGGCGACGATGCCGGAAGCACAATAGATAGTGAAGAACACCAGAATGACAATGGCGGAGATCACCCGCAGCAGCTTGCTGTTGTCTTCAAAACGGCTGGTGAAATAATCCGGTAACGTCAGGGCGTTATTGTTGGCTTCGGTATGAACACGCAGCCGCCCCGCCACCAGCTTCCAGTTAAGGTAAGCGCCGATGGTCAGGCCTATCGCAATCCAGCTTTCAGAGATGCCGGACAGGAAGATGGCGCCCGGCAGGCCCATCAGCAACCAGCCGCTCATATCCGATGCGCCGGCAGAGAGCGCGGTCACCACGCTGCCCAGGCTACGACCGCCCAGAATGTAGTCGTCAAAGTTATTGGTTGCCCGGTAGGCAAGTAGGCCGATTAACACCATCCCGAAGATATACACCAGGAAGGTGACCAGCATTGGTGTGCTCATTGTCATGAAATTCTCCACTCTCATTATTATTTCGCGCTGTATTGCGATAGTTACTGCTTGCCAATCCGCCGGAACGTGGCGAAAAGCGGACACTCCCGCGAGTGAAAATAGTTTCCCCCCGCAATTGTCTGACCGTCGGCTATCCTAGTTGACCTGTTGATTATCCAACAAGACATTTAACAACAAAGTTACACAAAGTTTACCCTGCGTCACATTTAACCACCTACAAGGTTACACCCCGCATTCAAAAACAGAGTTGCACCTCATACTAATTCAACGTTACCCCTGATATTGCTGGGGTTAACGCGTGCAGACGACCGCCCCTCGACGCACCACCCCACTGGCAGAGCAAGAACCATGCCGATTATTGATGTTAAAAAATCGATGGAACTCACACTTCGTTCATCCGCCTGATTTAACACGGTTGCACAAAGTTGCAACATGCAGGATATTGTCTGCATTCATCACAGCACACAACGCACGAACCTATCCCAGCAGCCTATCTGGCCCGCAGTTTGTATAGCCTGATGGGATAGGTTCTTAACACAGGAGTTGGATTGGCATGGGCACTACCACAATGGGCGTGAAACTCGACGAGGCCACTCGCGAGCGAATCAAAAGCGCCGCACAGCGTATCGATCGCACGCCGCACTGGCTGATCAAGCAGGCCATTTTTAATTATCTCGAACGTCTCGAGAACGGTTCCGATATCCCTGAAATTCCAGCACTTGCCGCTGCCGGCCAGGCCGAAGCGGACGATATTATGCCGCAAGTGCAGGAAGAGTCCCACCAGCCATTCCTTGAATTTGCAGAACAAATTCTGCCGCAGTCGGTTAATCGCGCAGCCATCACCGCGGCCTATCGCCGCCCTGAGACTGAAGCGGTGCCGATGTTGCTCGAACAGGCGCGATTACCTGCCGATCTTGCCAAAGCCACCCACAAGATGGCTTACGACATCGCCGAGAAGTTGCGTAACCAAAAGAGTGCAAATGGCCGCGCCGGTATGGTGCAAGGGCTGCTGCAAGAGTTCTCACTCTCCTCACAGGAAGGCGTGGCGCTGATGTGCCTGGCCGAAGCCCTGCTGCGCATTCCAGACAAGCCAACCCGCGATGCGCTGATCCGCGATAAAATCAGCAACGGCAACTGGCATTCTCACCTCGGCCGTAGCCCATCGCTGTTTGTTAACGCCGCCACCTGGGGCCTGTTGTTCACCGGCAAGCTGGTGTCGACCCATAACGAAGCCAACCTGTCACGCTCGCTGAACCGCATTATCGGCAAAAGCGGCGAACCGCTGATCCGTAAAGGCGTGGATATGGCGATGCGCCTGATGGGCGAACAGTTCGTGACCGGCGAAACCATCGCCGAAGCGCTGGCCAACGCCCGCAAGCTGGAAGACAAAGGGTTCCGTTATTCCTACGATATGCTGGGTGAAGCCGCCCTGACCGAAGCCGACGCGCAGGCCTATCTGGTGTCTTACCAGCAGGCAATCCATGCGATCGGCAAAGCGTCGAACGGCCGCGGCATCTATGAAGGCCCGGGCATTTCGATCAAGCTGTCTGCTTTGCACCCGCGTTATAGCCGCGCGCAATACGAACGCGTAATGGAAGAGCTTTACCCTCGCCTGCTGTCATTGACCCTGCAGGCGCGCCAATACGACATCGGTATCAATATCGACGCTGAAGAAGCCGATCGCCTGGAAATCTCGCTCGACCTGCTGGAGAAGCTGTGCTTCGAACCTCAGTTGGCCGGTTGGAACGGCATCGGCTTTGTGATCCAGGCCTATCAGAAACGCTGCCCGTTCGCCATCGATGCAGTCATCGACATGGCACAACGCAGCCGCCGTCGCCTGATGATTCGTCTGGTGAAAGGCGCCTACTGGGACAGCGAAATCAAACGCGCCCAAATGGACGGGCTGGAAGGCTATCCGGTTTACACCCGCAAGGTCTACACCGACGTTTCCTACCTGGCCTGCGCCCGCAAACTGCTGGCGGTGCCGAACCTGATTTATCCGCAGTTCGCGACCCATAACGCCCATACCCTGAGCGCGATTTATCATCTGGCGGGCAACAACTATTATCCGGGCCAGTATGAGTTCCAGTGCCTGCACGGCATGGGCGAACCGCTGTACGAACAAGTGGTGGGTAAAGTGGCCGACGGTAAGCTGAACCGTCCATGTCGCATCTATGCACCGGTCGGCACCCATGAAACGCTGTTGGCGTATCTGGTACGTCGCCTGCTTGAAAACGGCGCTAACACCTCGTTCGTTAACCGTATCGCCGATGCCACCCTGCCGCTCGACGAACTGGTTGCCGATCCGGTCACCGCGGTCGAAGCCCTGGCCACCAGCGAAGGTCAACTTGGACTGCCGCACCCACGCATTCCGTTGCCGCGTGAACTCTATGGCACCAAGCGCATCAACTCCAGCGGCCTGGACCTGTCGAACGAACAGCGTCTGGCATCTCTGTCCAGCGCACTGCTGACCAGCGCTACTCAACCCTGGCGCGCAGAGCCGATTATTGACGCCGAGCTGGATCAGGGCGTGGAGCAACCGGTCATTAACCCTGCCGAGCCGGGCGACGTGGTCGGTTACGTGCGTGAAGCCACCGAAGGTGAAGTCAGCCGGGCGCTCGACGCCGCCGCTGCCGCCGGTCCAATCTGGTTTGCCACCCCGCCGTCCGAGCGCGCCGCCATTCTTGAGCGCGCCGCCGAACTGATGGAAGGCCAACTGCAAAGCCTGTTGGGCATTCTGGTGCGCGAAGCGGGCAAAACCTTTAACAACGCCATCGCCGAAGTGCGCGAAGCGGTCGACTTCCTGCATTACTACGCCGGTCAGGTGCGCGATGATTTCGCCAATGACAGCCACCGTCCGCTGGGCCCGGTGGTGTGTATCAGCCCGTGGAACTTCCCGCTGGCCATCTTCACCGGCCAGATTGCCGCTGCGCTGGCGGCAGGCAACAGCGTTCTGGCAAAACCGGCAGAGCAAACGCCGCTGATCGCCGCACAGGCGGTGCGCATTCTGTTGGAAGCCGGCATTCCGCAAGGCGTGCTGCAACTGCTGCCGGGTCAGGGCGAAAGCGTCGGCTCGGTTCTGGTTAATGACGCTCGGGTTCGCGGCGTGATGTTTACCGGCTCGACCGACGTTGCCGGTATCCTGCAACGCAGCATCGCAGGCCGTCTGGATCCGCAAGGTCGTCCAACGCCGCTGATTGCCGAAACCGGTGGTCTGAACGCCATGATCGTCGACTCTTCCGCTCTGACCGAACAGGTAGTGACTGACGTGGTCGCCTCCGCATTCGACAGCGCAGGCCAACGCTGCTCCGCCCTGCGTATCCTGTGCATTCAGGAAGACGTGGCGGAACACACGCTGCAAATGCTGCGCGGCGCGATGGCCGAATGCCGCATGGGCAACCCGGAACGCCTGTCGACCGATATCGGGCCGGTGATCGACGCCGAGGCCAAAACCGGCATCGAACGTCATATTCAGGCGATGCGCGCCAAGGGCCGTAAGGTCTATCAGGCCGCGAAAGGCAACGTACAGGATGAGAAAGAGTGGTCCCGTGGCACCTTTATCAAGCCAACCCTAATCGAACTGGACAGCTTCGACGAGCTGCAAAAAGAGATCTTCGGCCCGGTGCTGCACGTGGTCCGCTTCCAACGCACCAATCTGGAGTCGCTGGTCGATCAGATCAACGCCGCCGGTTATGGTCTGACGCTGGGCGTTCACACCCGTATTGATGAAACCATCGCCCGCGTGACCGAACGCGCCAAGGTGGGCAACCTGTACGTTAACCGCAACATGGTCGGCGCCGTGGTCGGCGTGCAGCCATTTGGTGGCGAAGGCCTGTCCGGCACCGGTCCTAAAGCCGGTGGTCCGCTGTACCTGTATCGCCTGCTGGCCAACCGTCCGGATGATGCGGTGCAACGCACCCTGCACCGCCAGGACGAAGAACGCCCGCTGGAAGCCACCGCGCGGCCACAGTTGCTCAAAGCCCATCAGGCGCTGGAGCAATGGGCGATTGCCGAAAACCAGCGCGATCTGGTGACGTTGGCGCAACGCTACGCCGAACTAGGCCAGGGCGGTACCCTACGTCCACTGCCTGGTCCAACTGGCGAACGCAATACCTATGCCCTGTTGCCGCGTGAGCGCGTACTCTGCCTGGCCGATAACGAGACCGATGCCTTGACGCAGTTGGCCGCAGTACTGGCCGTCGGCAGCAGCGTGCTGTGGCCGGAAGCCGAGCTGCAACGCACCCTGTATCGCCGCCTGCCGGCGGCGGTTCAGGCCAGCATCAGCTTCAGCAAAGACTGGCAGCAGGACAAGGTGGAGTTCGATGCCGCCATTTACCACGGCGACGCCGATCAGCTGCGCACCCTGTGCGAGCAAATTGCCCAGCGCAGTGGCGCGATCGTTTCAGTGCAGGGCTTTGCTCACGGCGAAACCAACATTCTGTTGGAACGCCTGCTGATCGAGCGCTCGCTGAGCGTCAATACCGCAGCCGCCGGCGGTAACGCCAGCCTGATGACCATAGGGTAATGACGTGAACTGATGAACCTAGAGGCGCAGCATAATGGCTGCGCCTTTTTTATTAAAAACAGTTATCTACTCGTAGGGGCGCTGCATGCTGCGCCCTGAACATAACAACAATTTCTGCAAAACATTTCGCATAACCGATCACCCAATATGTTTTCTCCACAGAAATTCTGGTTAGGTATCCAAAATGCTGGAGGAAGAATGACACATTACCCATCAAGAAAGTCCTTTCGTTTGCGCTATTACAATTACGCTTCCGTGGGGATCTATTTTGTGACGATTTGTACTCATAAGCGGCAATGTCTTTTCGGCACGATAAATAACTCAGTCATGCAAATGAATACCTACGGGAAAGTCGCGGAGGAGTGCTGGTTACAAATCCCTCAACACTTTAACTGCGTGCATTTAGACAGCTTTGTCCTGATGCCTAACCATCTGCATGCACTACTTCACCTTCGCAACGAAAAGGCAACTAGCCTTGCAACTGTCATTCGCAGCTTCAAATCTGCTGTAACGCGGCAATTACACCAACCTGTCTGGCAACGAAGCTATTGGGAAAGGGTCATTCGTAGTGAAAGAGAATTGGCGTTAACTCAGGAATATATTGCAAACAACCCTGCCCAATGGGGAACAGACAGAGGAGAAGATTATTAGTCTACGGGCCGAACGTGTTCGGCCCCTACAACTAACAATTCGCCCAATGTATGACAACAATTTTTGGTCAAACACCGTTCGAATTCTAATGCTTACTGATTCAAAAACTTGTCGAGGAATTGTTGGGTACGCTGGTGCTGCGGATTAGCGAACAGCTCTTTTGCCGGCCCTTGCTCCACGATACGACCGTGGTCCATAAAAATGGCGCGGTCGGCCACGTCGCGGGCAAAGCTCATCTCGTGCGTGACGATCACCATGGTGCGCTTTTCTTCCGCCAGCGAACGTATGGTGTTGAGCACCTCGCCCACCAGCTCCGGGTCGAGCGCCGAGGTCGGTTCGTCAAACAGGATCACTTCCGGTTGCATCGCCAGCGCCCTGGCAATTGCCACCCGCTGCTGCTGGCCGCCGGAAAGACGGCGCGGATAGGCCGACTCTTTGCCGCTCAGCCCCACTTTGGTCAACAAGGCCCGTGCGCGTTGTTCCGCGCTGGCCTTGGGCTCGCCTTTTACGATGACCGGACCTTCAATAATATTTTCCAATACCGAACGGTGCGGGAACAGATTGAAGTTCTGAAACACGAACCCCACCTGCTGGCGTAAGGCACGAACCTGTTTTTTCTGTTTGCTCAGTGGCTTGGAACCGTCGATCAGTATATCGCCGACGCGAATGGTACCGGAATCCGGCACTTCCAGCAGGTTGATGCTGCGCAATAAGGTGGTTTTCCCCGAGCCGCTTGGCCCGATAATCGCCACTACCTCACCGGCACCGACTTCCAGATCAATCCCATGCAGCACCGTTTGACCGTTGAACTGCTTGGTCAGATTTTTCACTTCAATGGCACTCATGCGTTACTCCTGATCCTGGCGGTTTACGTGGGCTTCCAGACGATTTTGCAGCGCAGAAAGCAGGGTCGCCATCACCCAGTAAATCAGCGAGGCCGCCAGATACATGGTGAACACTTCCAGGGTACGCGAGGTAATCAGCTGCGCCTGACGGAACAGTTCCGGCACCTGAATGGTCGCCGCCAGCGAGGTGTCCTTCACCAGGCCGATAAAGCTGTTGCCCAACGGCGGCAATGCGGTACGCGCCGCCTGCGGCAGGATCACCCGACGCAGCGTCTGCCAGCGGGTCATGCCGATGCTGGCTGCCGCTTCCCACTGCCCTTTTTCGATCGACGAAATCGCGGCACGCAGGGTTTCTGAAGTATAGGCAGCAGTATTGAGCGACAGGCCAATCAGCGCCGCCGGGAAGGGATCAAACTCGATGCCGAACTGCGGCAGGCCGTAGTAAATCATGAACAGCTGGGCAATCAACGGCGTGCCGCGAAACAGCGACACATAAATGCGCGACAGCCATGACAGCGGCCATAACGGCGAAAGGCGCATCAGCGCCAGCAGAAAACCGAGCAATAAACCGAGCGCCATGCCCCCCAGACTGAGCTGGAGAGTGAGGATCGCGCCCCGCAATAAAAATGGCGCTGAATCCAGCGCCAGTTGGATACTTTCGTGCATTATTTAGTTACGTCCGCGCCAAACCATTTCTCGGAGATCTTCGCCAGCGTGCCGTCTTTTTGCATTTCGGCAATCGCCTGGTTAATCGCAGCCAGCAGTTCCGGGTTGTTTTTACGCACCGCCACGCCAGACTCCTGACGAGAGAACGCCGGGCCCGCTACCGCCAGCGTGTCGCCGGTTTTCTTCACCAGATCCAACGCCGCCAGACGGTCAACCAGAATAGCGTTGATACGGCCTACGCGCAGATCCTGGTATTTGGTCGGGTCATCATCATAGGTACGCACGTCCACACCCTGCACATTGTCACGCAACCATTGCTCGTAGTTGGTGCCCAGGCCCACGCCGACCTTTTTACCCTTCAGATCTTCCGGCTTGGTGATGGTGCCTTCGTTGCCCTTCTTCACCAAGGCCTGAATGCCGGAGACGGTATAAGGCGTCGAGAAATCGTATTTCTTTTTGCGCTCGTCGGAAATGGTCACCTGATTGATCACCACGTCGATGCGTTTTGAGTCCAGCGAAGCCAGCATGCCGTCCCACTTGGTAGGATTCAGCTTGGCTTTAACGCCAAGATGCTCCGCCAGGGCGTTGGCGAAATCCACCTCGAAGCCGGTCAATTTACCGTCTTCCCCCTGGAAGCTGAACGGCGGATAAGTGCCTTCCAACCCGACAACTAGGGTCCCGTGATGCTTCACCTGCTCCAGCAGGTTATCGGCGGCATAGGTCTGCGTGCTCAAACCGGCGGTCAGCGCAACGCTCATCACGCCCAGCAGCAATTGACGACGAACTTTGGAAAAGATCATAAACACCCCATCTGTTGTTTATCTTTTTTGATATCAGCACTTTAACAGTGTGACCGCCTGCTTGAAGGAATATAACCTTATAAATATAGTTCAAAATGGAATAACAAAGTGCGCTTACACCTGTGGATGATAGGCGAACAGCGCCGGCGCACCGCCGGTATGGATAAACAGGACCGGGCCCTCGTCACGGAAGCGCTGCTGGGCTACGCCGTCGATCAGACCGGCCATCGCCTTGCCGCTGTAAACCGGATCCAACAACACCCCTTCCTGCTGCGCCAAAAGCTGTATCGCCGCCGTGCCTTCTTCGTTTGGCATACCGTACTGCGGCGCAAAATAGTCGTCCCACAGCGTAATCGGTGCCAGTTGGTCAATATCCAATGAACAGGCCAGCGCTTTTTGGATCAGCTCCACCTTGGGCAACTGGTCGATCACCTTGCGTGAAACAGTTACACCAATCAGTTGCGTTTCCGGCAGCAACTGCTGCAGGCCAACGGCCAGCCCGGCATGGGTCCCGGCGCTGCCGGAGGCCACCACTACTGAGCTGAATGCAACGTTGCTGCGCTGGCTCTGCTCGGCAATTTCCAACGCACACTGCACGTAACCCAGCGCCCCCAGCGCATTGGAGCCTCCTACCGGCACCACATAAGGCCGGAAGCCTTGCCCTTCAAGACGGGTCGCCAGATCGGCCAACTGCTGTTGCGGGTCATGCAGCGCGTCACACATCACCACTTCCGCGTTAAACAACCCGAGCAGCAAGCGGTTACCGTTGGTCAGGTAGTTTTCTGCCTGAGTGTCGATTGGGTTTTCCAGCAACGCTACGCAGTGCAGACCCAGCTTGGCCGCCACTGCAGCCGTTTGGCGCACATGGTTGGATTGGATGGCACCGGCGGTGACCAGCGTGTCCGCGCCTTGACGCAGCGCTTCTGCGGCAAGAAATTCCAGTTTTCTCAATTTGTTACCGCCCATCGCCATCGGCGTGACGTCGTCACGTTTGATGTAAATTTCGCGGCCAAGGTAGTCTGAAAGGCGAGACAGTTTTTCGAGCGGAGTGGCAGAGCCCACTAAATCGAGGCGCGGGAATTGCGCCAGTTTGTGTTGCAGATTCACAACTTCCCCCAGGGAATCAGGTATCAACATCTAAACGATAGATTTAGCAGATGTGAACCTAATAATCACTCTTTATTCGTGACGGGGAAAGGGTAAGATCCCCGGCTGGCGTGCCGGGGAAGCCAGATCAGTAGCTTTTTTGCCAGGCAAGGTACTGGTCATATTTGCGCAGCGCGATACGGTAATTGTTGTGCGCCGCAGAAGGCAAGTCTTCGATAATACGCTGATGGCTGGCGTTACTGGCGAATTTATCCGCCGGATAGTTGCGTTCCACCAGCATTTCATCCAGCCGACGCAGGCGCACCACGTATTCACGGATGGTGCTATGGCTCATTTCGGTTTGCTCAAACAGATATTGCTTGAACGACATAATATCGAAATAGCTCGGATGGCTATTGCAGGAGATCTCACTGCAAAAGCGGCACAGCGCCGTCAGCTCATTTTGCACATTCAGCCAAACGTGATCGTCAATCGGCTGATCCATGCGCGCAATGGCATCTTTGTTGATGATCTTGCCACGAAACACCAACGCCATGCGATCCAATAGCTTACCGCACTGAGAGCAATGGGTCTGGCTGTGTTTGTAATCTTTCAAATAACGACTCAGCGGCCGTTTTTTCAATAATATTCCTGGCATAGAAGCAGTCCGATTATCGCAATGGTGATCAGGTTGAAGGGTCAGAGTTGAGTGCATGTCAGTTCTCGTTCGCCAGGCGGGAGCGCAGGCGTTTTATTGCCTGGCTATGCAATTGGCTGACACGTGATTCCCCTACGTCCAGCACGGCGCCGATCTCTTTCAGGTTCAACTCTTCCTGGTAATACAGCGTCAGCACCATTTTTTCGCGTTCCGGCAACGCCTCAATGGCGTCAATCACCCGTTGGCGTAAATTGCCCTCCAGCAGATGATGTAACGGATTGGCCTCTTCGTGCCCTTCCAGCAGCGGTTCCGCGCTTTCGCCATGCTCTTCCCGCCATTCGTCGTAGGAAAAAAGCTGACTGTTATTGGTGTCCAACAGAATTTGACGGTACTCATCCAGTGGCAGGTTCAGCGTCTGCGCCACTTCCACTTCGCTGGCCGGTCTGCCGAGCCGCTGTTCCAACTGCCGCATCACCTGCGCCACTTCACGGGCATGGCGACGCACGCTGCGCGGTACCCAGTCACGGCTGCGCAACTCATCGAGCATGGCGCCGCGAATGCGTTGCACCGCATAGGTGGTAAAGGCGGTTCCCTGCAGGGCGTCATAACGCTCAACGGCGTTTAACAACCCAATTCCCCCGGCCTGCAGCAGATCGTCGAGCTCCACGCTGGCGGGCAGCCTGACCTGCAGGCGCAACGCCTCGTGGCGCACTAACGGAACGTAGCGCAGCCAGAGAGAATTTTTGTCCATCACGCCTTCGGCGGTATACAGATCGCTCACTATGTCTAAAACCTGCGGATAAGAGAGTCAGCGCTATTATCCGTAGGGGGCAAAATGCCAATCGGCTGAACAGTCGTACAAAACAGGCCTTATTTGCGCCATGCATTAGCTGAGCGGTGCGCGACCATAAAAAAACCCCGCCGAAGCGGGGTTCTTTTGCGACAGGTTAATCGGGGAGAGTCGATTAACGCAGCAGGGACAACACGTTCTGAGTAGACTGGTTAGCCTGTGCCAGAACAGAGGTGCCAGCCTGTTGCAGGATGTTGGCACGGCTCATGTTAGACACTTCGGTCGCGTAGTCAGCATCTTGAATACGAGACTGAGAAGCAGACAGGTTGTTCACGGTGCTGTTCAGGTTGTTGATAACAGAATCGAAACGGTTCTGTACCGCACCCAGGGAAGAACGCAGACCGTCAACCTGAGCCAATGCTTTGTCCAGGGTTGCCAGTGGATCGGCAGTTTTAGGCTCAGTGCTCAATTCTTCGCCACGTGTAACCTTGCCATCGTTAGCAACTGCCGCTTTAAAGAATTTGCCGCCGTCTTCGATTACAAAAGATTTGCCGCCATCGTAAGCTTTCAGGTTGTCGGTATCAGCTTTAGCGCCTGATACTGCGACTTTTTCCTGCACGCTGCTGATGCTTGCTGAACCATCCAGGCTGGTTTTCAGTGCGCCAGTTGCAACTTTGGTGGTATCGATAGAGGTAACTTTACCGTCCTTGTCTACGGAAGCCTTATAGAAGTCACCGGCAGTATCCGCAGCATAAATGTCGCCAGTTTTATCATCTTTAACATATTTAGCCGGGTCATCGGCACCCGCTTTCTTACCGTTAGTATCAATTGCAACGCTTTTGCCGGTAGGGGCTTCAGTCACAACTGCGCCAACTTTAGTTTTATCAATACCGCCGCTTACGCTGAAAGTTTCCAGACCCAGCTGCTTGGCATCGATTTTTTGCAGGTCGATATCGATGGTTTCGCCATCGTTAGCGCCAACCTGGATAGTCAGTTTCTGATCGCTGCTCAGCACTTTCACGCCGTTGAAGTCAGTTTGTTCGGAGATACGGTTGATCTCGGACAGACGCTGGGTGATTTCGTCCTGGATAGATTTCAGGTCGCTGGAAGAGTTAGAACCGTTCTGAGACTGTACGGTCAGACGACGGATGTTTTGCAGGTTGTCGTTAACTTCGTTCAGTGCGCCTTCAGTGGTCTGCGCCAGAGAGATACCGTCGTTGGCGTTACGGGAAGCCTGAGTCAGGCCTTTGATGTTAGCGGTGAAACGGTTAGAGATCGCCTGACCCGCGGCATCGTCCTTGGCGCTGTTGATACGCAGACCGGAAGACAGACGCTCGATCGCAGTACCCAAAGAAGACTGAGATTTGTTCAGGTTGTTCTGCGCCATCAGCGACAGGCTGTTGGTATTAATTACTTGTGCCATTGTATGCTTTCCTTACGTGTCAGTTGCGATCTTCGCAACGTAGTTAAAAGGTTCGGGCTGCTTTGCCCACGGCGTCAACCACCGTCCCATCAGGTATCGGCCCCCCCCCTGCAACCTTTAGAAATTTTTTGTTTTTTTTTCGCTTCGCCGCAATGGCAGAAATAACGCGATTTTTCCTTCCTCTATTGCGCCATCGGTTTTTAAACTTTTCGGTAAACTTTTTCTCCGCTGGGCCGATAAACGCGTAAAGCGAATAAAGTCATTATTAAGGAGAATTACGAATGGCATCGATCAGTTCATTAGGCATCGGCTCAGGACTCGACCTCAACGGCTTGCTGGACAAGCTGACCAAAGCGGAACAGCAGCGTCTGACCCCGTACACCACCCAGCAGACCAGCTACAACGCCCAGTTGACCGCCTACGGCACCCTGAAAGGCTCGCTGGAAAAGTTCGATAACCTCAGTAAAGAGCTGGCGAAACCGACGTTTTTCAATAACACCACCGCCAGCAAACACGATCAGTTCGCCATCACCACCACCGATAAGGCCGTGGCGGGTAACTACATTGTCGAGGTTCAAAAGCTGGCACAGCCGCAAACGTTGACCACTCAAGCTTCGATTACCAATCAGACGGAAAAACTCGGCACGCCCGGCAGCATTGACCGCTCAATCACCATCACCGCAGGAGACCCGCAGAAAGAAGTGAAGATCCCGCTGAGCGATGATCAAACCTCGCTGGTGGAAATGCGCGATGCGATTAACAATGCCAAAGCCGGCGTCAACGCCAGCATCATGCGGGTGGGTGACAACGACTATCAATTGGCGATCAGCTCCACGGCCACCGGCGAGAAAAACACAGTCTCGGTACAGGTCAGCAATGACGATAAGTTGGGCGCCATCCTCAACTACGACCCCGCGGCCAAAAGCAACGCAATGAAGCAAACCGTGGCCGGTCAGGATGCTGAAGTGCTGGTTAACGGCACGAAAATCAAACGTAGTACCAACTCAATTGCCGATGCCCTGCAGGGCGTGACCATCGATCTGAAAACCGTCACCAAGAAAGATGAGCCGCAGAACCTGGTGATCAGCACCGATAAAACCGGCACCGCCGACAAAATAAAAAGTTGGGTCGACAACTATAACTCGCTGCTGGATACCTTTAACTCGCTGACCAAATATACCCCGGTCAAAACCGGCGAGGCGCAGAATGCCAAAAACGGCGCGCTGCTGGGGGATAACACCCTGCGCGGTGTTCAGTCTTCGATTAAAAGTGCGCTCAGCGGCGCGCAGGACAACCCGGAACTGAAGGGGCTGGGTAATCTGGGGATCACCACCAACACCAAAACCGGCAAGCTGGAGATCGACAGCACTAAGCTCAACAAAGCCATCGATGAAAAACCGGAGCAGGTTGCCAACTTTTTCGCCGGCAACGGCAAAGATACCGGTATGGCTACCGAGATCCACAATGAGATCCAAAGCTACATCAAGGCCGGCGGCATCATTGAGAACTCGACAAAAAGTATCAATACCAGCCTTGACCGCCTGAACAGCAAGATCACCACCGTGACGGCCAGTATTCAAAGCACTATCGATCGTTATAAACAACAATTCGTCCAACTGGATACCATGATGTCCAAACTGAGTGGCACCGGTGATTATTTAAAACAACAGTTCAAGTAAGAACTTTTTAACCAGGTAAAAAATCACATGTATAACCGTAGCGGAACTCAGGCCTACGCCCAGGTCAGTCTGGAAAGTGGCGTAATGAGCGCCAGCCCGCACCAGTTAATCGTGATGTTGTTCGACGGGGCGCTTAGCGCCCTGTTACGCGCACGGATACTGATGAATCAGGGTGATATCGCCGGCAAAGGACTGGCACTGTCTAAAGCCATCAATATTATCGATAACGGCCTGAAAAGCGGTCTCGACCACCAACAGGGCGGTGAAATGGCCGATAACCTGGCAGCGCTGTATGACTATATGAAGCGACGCCTGATGCAAGCCAACCTGCACAATGACGAAGCGGCGATTACCGAAGTGGTGAAGCTGCTGGAAAATATTGCCGACGCCTGGCGCCAGATTGGCCCCAATTATCATCCCTCTCAGGACGCCGTATAATGGAACGTCAACAGCAACTGCTAGCCGCATATCAGCAAGTGTTTAGCCTGAGTAGCCAGATGATCGCCCTGGCGCAGACGGAAAGATGGGAGGATCTGGTTGAGCTGGAACTGTCCTACGTGACGGCGGTGGAAAGAACCGCCGCCTTTACCGGGCAGGCCGGTCCCTCAATGGCACTACAGGAATTGCTGCACCACAAGTTGCAGCAGATCCTGGATAATGAAACCGAACTGAAGCGCCTGCTGCAACAACGTATGAATCAACTGAAAGAATTAATCGGTCAGTCGACGCGGCAAAACGTGGTCAATAATACTTATGGCCAGTTTCACGATCGCGCCCTGTTGTTGGGAGACCCACAAGTCAGATGAGTTCGCAGCAATAACGACGAAGGCAGAATAGATAGCAGCATGTACTATTACTCCCTGGTTAAGTCAGGATATTAATCCATGGCATTTGAATTATTCAGATAATGGGTAATTAGAAAAAATGCACAATTCGAGCCTTGCTCTCACTTTAATGGATAAATACCATTCCGACACGGACGTTTTCTGTTCAGCAGGAAATTGATTTTTGATAGATAAAACACGTCGTTGTGTTTCACAACCTATGGAAAGATGTTGCTCCAACGCCAATCAAAGCGTAAAGATATTCATAGATAATGGCTGCGAAATGAATATCGATGGAACGTACAATTAATCTTTGTCCAGGAATTGGTGCATCGGCACACATCATTCAGCATACTGAATTATTATTTCCTTCAGTCTATTTTGAGCAACCGCATCTGTATCTGGTACAGCAAGGCCACAAACGCGTGCGTTGGCAACAGCATGAAGTGGTGGCACATGCGGGTGAGCTGTTGATTATCGACGGAGGGCAAACCGTGGATATTATCAACGAGCTTTCCGAGGAGGGGGTATTCAGCTGCCAGCTATTGGCCTGCGATCCGCAGTTACTCAGCATACCACCGACCCAGGCTGTAAGTGCGCCACTGAACCCCTTCGACGCGGTGATGGCGTTACGTAACCTGCCCTGCGCGCTGATACACAGTTTCGAGACCACCAGTTTGGCGCTGACGCTTAAGCATCGTTTCCCCACGGTCATCATTCGCCACAAAATGCTGGAAATATTGCTGTGGTTAAAACAATTCAATATCAACTTCATTCATAACGAGGCCAGAAATTTAACCCAGCGAGTACGCCGCTGTCTGGCAACCGATCCGCATAATATCTGGACCGCTGCCGAGGTGGCGGAAACCCTTTCGATGAGCGAAGTCATGCTGCGACGCAAACTGTCGGCGGAGAATACCGCGCTGCGTAATCTAATGATCGACGTGCGTATGAGCAGCGCACTGACCTTGCTGCAATCTACCGATTGGCCAATATCCGCCATCGCTCAGCACGTGGGCTATGAAAGTTCTTCGCGATTTGCCGAGCGCTTTCGCAAACGCTTCGGTTTTGCCCCCACCGCCATTCGTGGGCACCAGCGAGCCATGGAACCCCAGGCCATTCGCCCCGATCCTTTCAGCATGATGCAAGCCCAGGAGTGATGACCTTCGGGATAAATTAAATCGTTGAACAATGAAAGCGTCGTTTATACAGGCAATATTGGCGCAAAACAGGCGGGTGGGATAGCATCGGCGGGCATTCAGTCATCGGAAGAGAATAAACCATGCTCAACGAAAAACTGCTGTTTTCCCTGGTTGTGTTGTTGCTCGGCATGTGGCTGCTGGGTTTGGTGTATGAAGAAGACGCCATGCGGCTGCTGGCGGGAAAATAAAGCGGCAGGGCCACCCAACGTGGCCCGGGTTATTTTAGCTTTCTTTAATTAAAACGCTTATTAATACAACCAAAACGATCAGAATTAAAATACTGAACAACCGCCATCTGCGTTCACTTTTGCTACACATTATCTTATCCGGTAATTGAAACGACCTTAACCCGGAAATTATAACCCCGTGAATACCATGGCAATGTGAGTTTAACCGGGGTTTCTGCCCTGCTACTCCAGCGATTGATGTTCCCGGCCAGGCACTTGTCTCGGCTTTAGAGAAGCTCTACATCTCAGAATCCGGAACCGATACTTACCTTTCGCTAAAAAGCAAAAACCCACCGTCGGTGGGTTTAGGCCAGTTCTTAAGCTGACGTTGCCTGCCCAGCAGAGAATCCAGGCTTTCAATTCTGGCCGCGGGTATGAGGCCAGACTCATCACACCGGCATATTCATCACTTCTTGATAAGCCGAAACCAGCTTATTACGCACCTGCACCCCTAACTGCAGCGAGATGGACGATTTTTGCAGATCGACCATCACGTCATTCAGGCTGATGCCCGGCGCACCGACCTCGAAATCCTGTGCCTGCTTGCGCGCAGCCTGCTGGGTATCGCTGATCTTGCCGATCGCCGCCTTCAACTCACTGGCAAAACTGACGCCCTGCGCGGATGCGCCTTGCCCCATCTGCCCTGCCTGAATCGCCGTGGCCTGCAACTGCTGCAAAACCCCTTCAATACCCTGAATTGCCATTATGACCTCAATAAAAACGCTGCTGCCGGACGTTGTTGCATCAGGCACTACTTTGATGCTGAACACCCTAACACAGCATTTTCATCCTAAAGCGGCTAATTAACTGCAAAAAACCCGGCTTATCGGGCCATCGAAATGGGCCCTAAGGGCGAATAATAACATGCCCAGAAATGGGAGCGCCGCTATACCCGTCGCTTTTCAAGTTGCAGCGTTGTTGTCTGCCCGCGCTCATCCCAATCACTGTAGGGGGCGAATAAAATCGCCCCGATTAACTCAGGCGCAGCATGCCGCGCCCCTACAAGACCCCGGGATGAGCGAGCGGGTCGCCTGGCAGCAACTTGAAAGGCATAGGGTATATTTATATGTGTATCAGGGAGTCTGTTTTGTCACACAACGCTAACCACACCGTTCATCAGCCTGGCAGGGAGCTACGCCGTGGCCCGCACCGGATCCTGAGCGTCATTGAAGGACTCGGGCTAAAATGAATGCTTCAATCTCCGCTACCGAAAGCCGCGATAATGGCCTGCTGGCCATGTGGAACCGCCTGCGCGCCAACCCCAAAGTCCCGCTGCTGATTGCGGCCTCCGCGGCCATCGCCATCGTGGTCGCGCTGCTGTTATGGGTGAAAAGTCCAGACTACCGCGTGCTGTACAGCAACATTAACGATCGCGACGGCGGCGCCATCGTCACCCAGCTGACGCAGATGAACATCCCCTACCGCTTTGCCGAAAACGGCGCGGCGTTGTTGATCCCAGCCGAAAAAGTCCATGAAACCCGTCTGCGTTTGGCGCAGCTCGGCCTGCCTAAAGGCGGTGCCGTGGGCTTCGAACTGCTGGACCAGGAAAAATTCGGCATCAGCCAGTTCAGCGAGCAAATCAACTATCAGCGCGCGCTGGAAGGTGAATTGTCCCGTACCATCGAATCACTGGGGCCGGTACAAAACGCCCGGGTGCATTTGGCTCTGCCCAAGCCTTCGCTGTTTGTCCGCGAGCAAAAATCCCCTTCCGCTTCCGTGACCCTGACGTTGCAACCGGGTCGGGCCCTGGATGACGGCCAGATCAACGCCATCGTTTATATGGTCTCGAGCAGCGTAGCCGGTCTACCGCCGGGCAACGTGACGGTGGTCGATCAGGCCGGCCGCCTGTTAACGCAGTCCGACGGCACCGGACGCGATCTGAATGCCGCACAGCTTAAATACGCCAGCGAAGTGGAAAACCGCTACCAGCGCCGTATCGAAGCGATTTTGGCCCCGATGGTCGGCAGCGCTAACGTACGCGCTCAGGTCACCGCACAGATCGACTTCTCCACTCGCGAGCAAACTGACGAACAGTACCAACCTAACCAAGAGCCAAATAAGGCCGCCGTACGCTCACAGCAAATGAGTCAAAGCGACCAAATTGGCGGGCCATTGGTCGGCGGCGTGCCGGGCGCATTGTCCAATCAGCCGAGCGCACCGGCTGCTGCCCCGATTGAAACCGCCCAACCGGCCACCGCCGGCAATAATGCCGACGCAGCTAAAACCGATACGGCCACGGCGCGCAGTTCGGCAGCCAAGGGCAGCGGGCCGCAAAACTCCCGCCGCGATGAAACCATCAACTATGAGGTCGATCGCACCATTCGCCATACCCAGCATAAAGCCGGGACGGTACAGCGCCTGTCGGTCGCGGTGGTCATCAACTATCGCGGCACCGATAAGGACGGCAAACCACTGCCGATGAGCAAAGAGCAGCTGGCGCAGATCGAATCGCTGGCGCGTGAGTCCATGGGCTTCTCCAGCGCCCGTGGCGATACCCTCAACGTGGTCAACACGCCGTTTACCGATAACGAAATTACCGGCGGCGAGCTGCCGTTCTGGCAGAGCCAGTCGTTTATCGATCGTCTGATCGATGCCGGTCGCTACCTGCTGATCCTGCTGGTCGCCTGGGTGCTGTGGCGCAAACTGGTGCGTCCGCAACTGCAAAACCGTCAGGCGGTACAAAAGGCCGCGCTCGCCGCCGCCGCTACGCCAATGGCCAAGCCGGCTGACAGCAGCAAACCCAGCAATGAGGAGCTGGCGCAGCACAGGAAATCCCAGCAGCGCGTCAGTGCAGAAGTCCAGAGCCAGCGGATCCGCGATTTGGCTGATAAAGACCCACGCGTGGTCGCTCTGGTAATCCGCCAATGGATGAGTAACGAACTATGAGTCTGACCGGAACCGAAAAAAGCGCCATCCTGCTGATGACGCTGGGCGAAGATCGCGCCGCCGAGGTGTTCAAACACCTTTCCTCGCGTGAAGTGCAGCAGCTGAGTGGCACCATGGCCAGCATGAGCCAGGTGTCGCACAAGCAGCTCAATGAAATACTGCGCGAATTTGAAGACGACGCCGAACAGTATGCCGCGCTGAGCGTCAACGCCAGCGACTACCTGCGTTCGGTGCTGGTCAAGGCGCTGGGCGAAGAACGTGCCGCCAGCCTGCTGGAGGACATTCTCGAATCTCGCGAGACCACCACCGGCATGGAAACGCTCAACTTTATGGAACCAATGAGCGCGGCCGATCTGATCCGCGACGAACATCCGCAGATCATCGCCACCATCCTGGTTCACCTCAAGCGTGGCCAGGCAGCGGACATTCTGGCGCTGTTCGACGAACGCCTGCGCAACGACGTGATGCTGCGTATCGCTACCTTCGGCGGCGTGCAGCCAGCGGCGCTGGCGGAACTGACCGAAGTGCTGAACAACCTGCTCGACGGTCAGAACCTCAAGCGCAGCAAAATGGGCGGCGTACGCACCGCAGCCGAGATCATCAACCTGATGAAAACGCAGCAGGAAGAGGCGGTTATCGACGCCATGCGCGAATACGACGGCGAGCTGGCGCAGAAGATCATCGACGAGATGTTCCTGTTCGAGAATCTGGTGGAAGTCGACGATCGCAGCATCCAGCGCCTGTTGCAGGAAGTGGAAGGCGAATCCTTGCTGGTGGCGCTCAAAGGCGCGGAACAACCACTGCGCGAGAAGTTCCTCAAAAACATGTCGCAACGCGCCGCAGATATCCTGCGCGACGATCTGGCCAACCGTGGCCCGGTGCGCATGTCGCAGGTGGAGAACGAGCAGAAGGCTATCCTGCTGGTGGTCCGTCGTTTGGCCGAGAGTGGCGAAATGATTATCGGCGGTGGCGAGGACACCTATGTCTGATCGCATTAATACCCTGCCCTGGCAGCCCTGGTCGCTCAACGATCTCAACGAGCCCAAACCGGTGCTCGACCCGCTGCCGCTGCCGGTGGAAATCACCGACGGCGCACCGCTGGACGACAGCCTGGTTCGGGAACAACAGCTCACTCAGCTCCGCCTGCAGGCCGAGCAGCAGGGCCAGCAGTTGGGCTATGCGGACGGGCAGCAAAAAGGCTACGACGCCGGCTTCCAGGCCGGCATGGAAGAGGGTCGCCAGCAGGGCTTGCTGGAAGCTCAGCAACAGCAACAACCGCTGACCGCGCACTGGCAGCATCTGGTGACGGAATTCCAGCACACGCTGGACGCTCTCGACAGCGTGATTGCCTCGCGCCTGATGCAGTTGGCCCTGACTGCCGCCAAACAGGTGCTGGGCCAACCGCCGGTGTGCGACGGCACTGCCCTGCTGGCGCAGATCCAACAGTTGATTCAGCAAGAGCCGATGTTCAGCGGCAAGCCGCAATTGCGCGTGCACCCGGATGACTATCAGCGAATCGAGCAACAGTTGGGTGCCACGCTCAGCCTGCACGGCTGGCGGTTGCTGGCGGATGGTCAGTTGCATCCTGGTGGCTGCAAGGTCAGCGCCGACGAAGGCGATCTTGACGCCAGCCTGGCAACCCGTTGGCATGAACTCTGCCGTCTGGCCGCTCCGGGAGACGTGTAATGACCCTGCGCCTCGGCCGCTGGCTGACCTCACTGGATGCGCTGGAAAAACGCATCGCACACGCCCCGACGGTACGCCGCTACGGCCGCCTGACCCGCGCCACCGGTTTGGTGCTGGAAGCCACCGGGCTACAGCTGCCGATCGGTGCCACCTGCCTGATCGAGCGTCACGACGCCGGTGAGGTCCAGGAAGTAGAAAGCGAAGTGGTCGGCTTTAACGGCCAGCGGCTGTTTCTGATGCCGCTGGAAGAAGTGGAAGGCATCGTGCCCGGCGCCCGGGTTTACGCCCGCATCTCGCCGGAAGGCCAAAGCGCCAGTAAGCAGCTGCCGCTCGGTCCTGCCCTGCTGGGCCGGGTACTGGACGGCAGCGCCAAGCCGCTCGACGGCCTGCCCGCACCGGAAACTGGCTACCGTGCGCCGCTGATCACCGCCCCATTCAACCCGCTGCAACGAACGCCGATCGAACAGGTGCTGGACGTCGGCGTGCGCACCATCAACGGCCTGTTGACCGTCGGTCGCGGTCAGCGCATGGGGCTGTTTGCCGGTTCCGGCGTCGGTAAAAGCGTGCTGTTGGGCATGATGGCGCGCTACACCCAGGCCGACGTGATTGTCGTCGGTCTGATCGGCGAACGTGGCCGTGAGGTGAAAGACTTTATCGAAAACATCCTCGGCCCCGAAGGCCGGGCGCGTTCGGTGGTGATTGCCGCACCGGCGGACGTCTCGCCGCTGCTGCGCATGCAGGGTGCGGCCTACGCCACACGTATCGCTGAAGATTTCCGCGATCGCGGCCAGCACGTGCTGTTGATCATGGATTCACTGACGCGCTACGCCATGGCGCAACGTGAGATAGCCCTGGCCATCGGCGAGCCGCCGGCCACCAAAGGCTATCCGCCTTCCGTCTTCGCCAAGCTGCCGGCACTGGTCGAACGCGCGGGCAACGGCATCAGCGGCGGCGGGTCCATTACCGCCTTTTATACCGTGCTGACCGAAGGCGATGACCAACAGGATCCGATCGCCGACTCGGCACGCGCCATTCTCGACGGCCATGTGGTGCTGTCGCGACGCCTGGCGGAAGCCGGCCACTATCCGGCCATCGACATTGAAGCCTCCATCAGCCGCGCCATGACCTCGCTGATCGACGAAGAGCACTATCGTCGGGTGCGTAACTTCAAACAGATGCTGGCCAGCTACCAACGCAACCGCGATTTGATCAGCGTAGGCGCTTACGTCGCAGGCAGCGACCCGCTGCTGGATAAGGCCATGACGCTGTATCCGCAGATGGAAGCCTATCTGCAGCAAGGCATTTTCGAACGCAGCGGCTATCAGGACGCCTGCCAGCAGCTACAGCAGTTGATCGTTTAACGTCACCAAAGGCGCAAACCCGATGAAACCACAGTCCCCCCTGATTACCCTGCGCGATCTGGCGCAGGATGCAGTAGAACAGGCGACTCGCCAACTGGGCCAGGTGCGCAAAGCTCAGCAAGCCGCTGAACAGCAACTTTCCATGCTGCTCAACTATCAGGATGAGTACCGTCAGAAGCTGAATAATCAACTGAGCGGCGGTATGGAATCGTCCAACTGGCAGAACTACCAACAGTTTATCGGCACGCTGGAACAGGCGATCGCCCAGCACCGCCAGCAGTTGATGCAGTGGGGAGAGAAAGTAGACCACGCGATGAAACAATGGCAGGACAAACAGCAACGGTTGAACGCTTTCGAAACCCTGCATACCCGAGCCCAGAGCGCGGAGTTGCAGTTGGAGAACAAACGGGATCAAAAACTGATGGATGAGTTCGCTCAACGCAGTGCACAAAGGAATATACATCAATGAACCTGAACGCTTTGCCGGGCCTGTCGCTGCCGGGCGACTCCGGCCTGCTGCCGGACGCGCAGCTCCCGCTGGATGAGTCATCGCTCTCTTCCGCTTTTGCTCAACTGCTTGGCGCGCGCGTGCTGCCGGCCGACAAGTCCGCAGGCAAACTGTCACCGATAGCGTTGAGCGCAGAAGAAGACTCTGCGCCGCTGAGCCGCAACCAACTGACGCAATTACTGGCCGCATTCGGCGAACGCGATGGGCTGTTAGCGCCTTCGCTGTTAACGCAAGGCCAGCCAGCCGCCATCAGTAACGACGAAGAGCCGACGTTGAAGCAACCGTCGCACGACGCCGCGCTGCGGCCTGCCGGTGAGATCGACGCCGCTACGCTGCAAGCGCTGTTCGCCATGCTGCCAATCGCTATTCCCCCAGCAATGCCTGATGCAGGTACCGGCGCGGCGGAACTGAGCCTTGAAGGCGATCAAGATACCCCTCAGGCTGCAACGCTCCTCGGCGCTTCACTGGGGCGCCAGACTGAGGTAACCGGCACGCAAAAGGCACCAACGCCGGTAACCCCAGCTTCGCTCGACAGTGAAAGCCGTGCCGACATCCCACAGCAAATTGCAATTGCGCACGAAAAACCGGATGCAGCGGCGTTGAAGCTTGGCGCCGATAGCCAATCGCCAACGCCAAACGTCCCTCTGATGGCCCCACCGGTCTCCAGCCCAACGATCGCTGCAGCGCCAGGCGCTGCGTTGGTCACTGCCCCGCCTACGCCGCAGCTAAACGCCCAGTTGGGCAGCCCGGAGTGGCAGCAGGCGTTGAACCAACAGGTGCTGATGTTCCATCGCAACGGTCAGCAAAGCGCCGAGCTGCGTCTGCATCCGCAGGAGCTGGGGGCGCTGCAAATCACCCTCAAGCTGGATGACAACCAGGCACAGCTGCACATTGCCTCGGCACACGGACAGGTTCGTGCCGCCGTGGAGGCCGCGATGCCGCAACTGCGTCACGCGCTGGCTGAGAGTGGCATCAATTTGGGACAAAGCAGCGTGGGCGGCGACCAGATGCCGCAGTGGCAACAGGCGCAGCAGCACAATGGCGGGCAGCAGGGCCGCCCGGATTATCGCGAGCGTCAGGGTGACGGCGATTTGTCCGCCGATGCCCACAGCGCACCGCTGGAATTGCAGGCGATGGCCCGCGCCGTCAGCGGCGTTGATATTTTCGCCTGAGTGGCCGCAAACGCCCAAGCTGGCACGCTTTTCCCTGCCTATTCTGGCTATTGCGTGCCGGAATAGGCGCGATAATACCGCTATCCTTCATACTTGAAGCTGCATCATTGTTGGCTGCATTTGCGCGCCCCGGTCACATAGTTATCTATGCTGCTGAGGACTTACAAACTTGCCGTCGCGATGCAACTCCAAATATTTTGGGTAAATAATGTCATGCGTGCGGCTTTTACACGCGCTATATACCCGCGAGATCTTAGGTTGCAGCTTGAAAAATGAAGGGCATATACCCTATGGATTTCAAGTTGCAGCCAGGCGCCCAGCTCACTCATCCCCAGGGGCTTACTCAAGTAAGTGACTGGGGGGGTGAGTGCAGGGAACAACGCTGCAGCTTGAAAGACGACGGGTATAACAACAGGAATTTGATTTAGCTATGTCTCAAAATACCCTACCGGCAGCACCGAAACGCTCCCTTCTGGTCATACTGCTGGTGCTGATAACCCTCGTCGCCTGCGGCGCGGCCGGCTACAGCTGGTGGCAGCTCAAGCAGCACCAGGAGGGCGCGCAGCCCGTAGCCAAAGAACTCCCCCCGGCCGCACCGGTGTTTATGCCGCTGGACACCTTTACCGTCAATCTGCTGACGCCCGATAACAACCCGGATCGGGTGTTGTATATCGGCCTGACGTTACGCTTGCCGGATGAAAGTACCCGCCGCCAACTGAATGATTTCCTGCCGGAGGTGCGCAGCCGTCTGTTGATGCTGCTGTCTCGTCAGGAAGCGGGCCAGTTGAGCAGTGAACAAGGAAAGCAGCAACTGGTGGCGCAGATTAAGGACGTGCTTAGCCCGCCGCTGGTTAAGGGACAACCGAAGCAGGTGGTCAGCGACGTGCTGTTCACTGCCTTCATATTGCGGTAATCACTATGGGCGACAGCATTCTTTCACAGGCAGAGATCGACGCCTTGCTCAACGGCGACAGCGCGGGTGATGAACCCGAAGCGATTGCCCTCAACGAGAGCGAGGTCAAGCCGTACGATCCGACCACCCAGCGCCGAGTGGTGCGCGAACGGCTGCACGCGCTGGAAATCATCAACGAACGTTTTGCCCGGCAGTTCCGCATGGGGTTATTCAACCTGCTGCGCCGCAGCCCGGACATTACCGTTGGCCCGATCAAGATCCAGCCGTACCACGAATTTGCTCGCAACCTGCCGGTGCCCACCAACCTGAACCTGGTGCACCTGAACCCGCTGCGCGGTACTGCGCTGTTCGTGTTCGCACCGAGCCTGGTGTTTATCGCCGTCGATAACCTGTTCGGGGGCGACGGTCGCTTTCCCACCAAAGTGGAAGGCCGCGAATTTACGCCAACCGAACAGCGGGTGATCAAGCGCATGCTGCGGCTGGCGCTGGACGCCTACGGCGACGCCTGGAGCGCAATTTACAAGATTGACGTGGAATACGTGCGCGCTGAAATGCAGGTGAAGTTCACCAACATCACCACGTCGCCAAACGACATCGTGGTCACCACCCCTTTCCAGGTGGAAATTGGCGCGCTGAGCGGTGAGTTCAACATCTGCATTCCGTTTGCCATGATCGAACCGCTGCGCGAACTGCTGACCAACCCACCGCTGGAGAATTCGCGGCAGGAAGACAGCCACTGGCGTGAAACGCTGGTGAAGCAGGTGCAGCATTCCGAGCTGGAGCTGATTGCCAACTTCGTCGATATCCCGATGCGCCTGTCGAAGATCCTGAAGCTGCAGCCGGGCGATGTATTACCGATTGATAAACCGGATCGCCTCATCGCCCACGTCGACGGCGTGCCGGTTTTGACCAGCCAATACGGCACGTTAAACGGGCAGTACGCCCTGCGTGTTGAACATTTGATTAACCCTATTTTGAATGCTCTGAGTGAGGAACAGCCCAAATGAGTGATCCTAAGCAACCGTCTGGCGAAGGAAAGGAATCCGTGGACGATCTGTGGGCTGATGCGTTTAACGAACAGCAAGCAACCGAAAAGACGTCTGCCAGCGATGCGGTGTTCAAATCGCTGGAGCCGCAGGATACCAGCGGCAGCCTGCAGGATATCGATCTGATCCTCGACATCCCGGTCAAATTGACCGTTGAACTGGGCCGCACCAAGATGACCATCAAGGAACTGCTGCGCCTGTCGCAGGGCTCTGTCGTGGCGTTGGACGGGCTGGCGGGTGAACCGCTGGATATTATGATCAACGGTTATCTGATTGCCCAGGGCGAAGTGGTGGTGGTGGCCGACAAATTCGGCGTGCGCATTACCGATATCATCACCCCTTCCGAGCGCATGCGCCGCCTGAGCCGCTGATGAACCCAAGCGCCGCCGCGCCCACCGCGGGCACCTTGCAATCCACCGAGCCGGCACTGCCGGCCGGTTCAGTGCTGACGCAGGTCAGCAGCGCACTTGGCGGCATTTTGCTGCTGATCCTGCTGGCCGGCTGGCTGTTTCGTCGCCTGGGGTTTGCCCCGCAGGCACGCAACAGCAAACTGCTCAATCTGCGCGCCAGCTGTCAGGTTGGACAGCGCGAACGCGTGGTGGTGATCGAAGTGGATAACACCTTGCTGGTGTTGGGCGTCACCGCCCAGCAAATCACCCCGCTGCATAGCCTGCCCGCGCCGGTGCAGGACACCGACGCCGCCGAAGTGACCACGCCGGCGGATTTTCGCCAACTGATGCAAAAAGTTCTCAAACGTCCGGAAAAATCGGCATGAAATCCCTCGTTCAGTGTGTCGCCTTCTGTGGGCGAGGCAAAATACTTCTGCGCGTATTGGCAGCGGCTTTACTGTTGCTCAGCCCCACCGCCTTCGCACAACTTCCCGGTCTGATCAGCCAGCCATTAGCCAACGGTGGCCAAAGCTGGTCGCTGCCGGTGCAAACCCTGGTGTTGCTGACCTCGCTCAGTTTCTTGCCGGCCATGCTGCTGATGATGACCAGCTTCACGCGCATCATCATCGTACTGGGTCTGCTGCGCAATGCCCTCGGCACCCCCTCCGCCCCACCCAACCAGGTGATGCTGGGCCTGGCGCTGTTCCTGACCTTTTTCATTATGTCGCCGGTGTTCGACAAGGTTTATCAGGACGCTTATCTGCCGTTCAGCCAGGACAAAATCAGCCTGGATATCGCGCTGGATAAAGGTTCACAGCCGCTGCGCGAGTTTATGCTGCGCCAAACGCGTGAAACCGATCTGGCGCTGTATGCCAAGCTCGCCAACCAGCCGCCGCTGGCCGGGCCGGAAGCGGTGCCGATGCGCATCCTGCTGCCGGCCTACGTCACCAGCGAACTGAAAACCGCGTTCCAAATCGGCTTCACGGTGTTTATTCCGTTCCTGATTATCGATCTGGTGGTCGCCAGCGTGTTGATGGCGCTGGGGATGATGATGGTGCCACCGGCAACCATCTCGTTGCCCTTCAAGCTGATGCTGTTTGTTCTGGTGGACGGCTGGCAACTGCTGCTGGGCTCGCTGGCGCAAAGTTTCTATTCGTAATTCGCGGCATACCTGCCGCCACTGAGGGATCCATAATGACACCAGAATCGGTTATGGCGCTGGGCACCGAGGCGATGAAGGTGGCGTTGGCCTTGGCCGCGCCGCTGTTGCTCGCCGCGTTGGTCAGCGGCCTGGTGGTCAGCCTGCTGCAGGCCGCGACCCAGATCAACGAAATGACGCTGTCGTTCATTCCCAAAATCCTGGCGGTAGTCGCGACCATCGTGATTGCCGGACCGTGGATGCTGAACCTGCTGCTGGATTATATGCGCACGCTGTTCACTAACCTGCCCAACCTGATTGGTTAACCATGCTCACATTTGACAGCGCGCAGTTCGGCGTCTGGCTCAGCCAATATTTCTGGCCACTGCTGCGTATTTTGGCGCTGATCAGCACCGCGCCGGTATTCAGCGAAAAGCAGATCAGCAAGAAGGTGAAAATTGGCCTCGGCGGGCTGATCGTGATACTGATTGCCCCCGGGCTGCCCACCAGCACCGTGCCTATTTTCTCTGCGGCCGGTTTGTGGCTGGCGGCCCAGCAAATCCTGATCGGTGTCGCGCTGGGCCTGACCATGCAGTTCGCCTTCGCGGCGATACGGCTGGCCGGCGAAGTGATCGGCATGCAGATGGGTTTGTCGTTCGCCACCTTCTTCGATCCCAGCGGCGGGCCGAACATGCCGGTATTGGCACGGCTGCTCAACCTGCTGGCGATGCTGCTGTTTCTTAGCTTCAACGGCCATCTGTGGCTGATTTCTCTGTTGGTGGACAGCTTCCATACCCTGCCGATCCAGGCCGAGCCGCTTAACGGCAATGGCTTTCTCGCCTTGACCCAGGCCGGTTCGCTGATTTTCATCAACGGCATGATGCTGGCACTGCCGCTGATCTGCCTGTTGCTGACGCTGAACATGGCGCTCGGCCTGCTTAACCGCATGACACCGCAGCTGTCGGTGTTCGTCATCGGTTTCCCGGTGACCATGACCATTGGCATTATGACCATCGGCATGATGATGCCGATGCTGGCGCCGTTTTGTGAGCACCTGTTTGGCGAGTTCTTCGATCGCCTGGCCGATGTCGTCGGCAGCATGACCCCCTAGCGTTACCCTCACTGAGCGGTTTAACGGTCGCCTGACGCCGGATAAAGTGGCAACAAATTCCCTTTCTCAGTATAAAAAATTGGAAAAAGCAAATTATCACTATTTGCCTTCAATTACGCTTATTGGCTTGAATAATAAAATACCCACCCTAGAATGTCCTTATTAAATAAAAACATCAAAAAAATAAATTCAATAAATAAGGAGTGGGACACACTGTAAAAAACAGAGGCGTGATAATAAAAGCATCCATTTAACGCTCGTTATAATTAAAAAAACATCACCGGCATGCCCGGCGAAGCTGGCACATTTATTTTCTACGGAATTATTACTTACCCTACAAAAGGAATATAAAAATGAAAGCTAAAACCAACCGAAGAGCACGCAGAGCCTTAGGCCTTGCACACTGGGCCACCAACCGTTCTCAGATTGCCTTGTCACCCAGTGGTGAAAAATGGCTTGTGGTAAAAAAGAAAAAATAACCACGGGGCCACCCCAAAAATATATAATTTGCGTTCTTATCTCTGCACTCACCCTTGAATATTCTAACGCTTCCCGCCGTTAAATTCAGGCAGATATAAGTGCACATAATTTCGGGTAGCCGAAAAAAAGGCACGTCACGCCAAACCTGTGTGGGGGAAGCGTGACGTGCCAAACAAGTGCGCCCGGTTTCAAGAATTCCCTACCGCTGCTACGCAGCAATAACGTCTTCTAAGCACACCCAAAGAGATTGCCCGCCGTGACTTCACGGCAGGCTAAGAGCTATTTATTACCCTGTACTATGGATTTCGAGTTGCAGCCAGGCTCCCGCGCCCCACCCCAGCTAGCGTAGGGGCGCGGTATGCTGCGCCCGTATCAACGAACCCGGAGTGAATTTATCGGCCCCGCACAGCAAAGGGGATTAGCGATTCAACTGGAACAGCGACATCCCCTGCATATCCCCGAAGGTTTTGTATGACGCCTGCAAGGCCGCCTGCTGCATGAAATAACTGGAAATCGACTCGGCCAGATCGGCATCAACCAGCGCGCTCATTTGCGTTTTGTTGATCATGTCGCGGTCCTTGCCGATACTGTCCAGCGTATCCATTTCCTGCAGTTGGCTGCCCAGCTCCGCGCGCACGCTAAGCACTCTGTTATAAGAGTTGTCCAGGCCGCGGTTGGCTTTGGCCAGCGCATCGTTCACCTGCTGCTTGGTGGCATCATCCGCATCTTTCTGCGGTGTTTTCAACGCCTTCAGCGCGATATCAATGCTTTCAAACACGTTAGCGACAGAGGCGCTGCCATCCGGTTCCGGCTTCGGGTTGCTGGTCAATGCCATGAAGACCTTATCGCCGGTATGCCCAATGGTCATGGTGCGGTTGGCATCCACTTTCTGCTCGACCGGCGTGTTACCGCCGACATAGCTGACCGATCCGCCCTTGTCTTCAAAGGGAGGCTTGTCGTTCACAAAACCGCCAAACATATAGCGGCCGTTGCCGTCGGTGCTGTTGGCCTGGTTGAGCAACTGATCTTTCAGCCCCTGCAGCTGGGTCGCCAGCGAATCGCGGTCGTCGTCGCTTTTGGTGCCGCCGGCGCTGACGATCAGCGCTTTCATATCGGAGATGGTGCTGGTCACCCCGGACAGCACAGTCTCTTCCATCGACACGCTTTGACGGGCAAAGGTCCGCGCCAAGGCATATTGGGTGTTTTCCGACTGTGATTGAGCCAGCATCACCGCCTGCGAAGCCGCCAGAGGATCGTCGGACGGATTGCTGACTTTTTTGCCGGTGGAAAGCTGCTCGGCGGCTTTCATAAACAGCGACTGATTGCCGGTAATGCCGGACATGTTCTGTTGGTACATCATGCTGGTGGACATGCGCATGGTGCGGGTTCCTCAAAATCAGCGACCGGAACCGCCAAGGCTCCGGTCAAAGTGGAAATCAACGGATATTCAGCAGTGCGTCAAACATTGAGCTGGCGGTTTGAATGACCTGTGCATTGGCCATGTAATATTGCTGAAAACGCAGCAATTCACCGTACTCTTCGTCCAGGTTGACGCCGGAGATCGACTGCTGCTGAATGGTCAGCTGCTTGACGATATTGGCCTGAGAAGTCGCCGAAATCTTGGCCGATGCCGTCTGGTTACCAACGCTGCTCACCATGCTGGCGTATGCGCCGCTGAAGGTGGCTTTGCCGTCGACCAACTTTTTGGTCTGCAGATCGAGCAGCTTTTTGGCGTTTTCGTTATCGCCGCGGCCACTGTCGTCTTTGCCGGCGGCTGCGATGTTCGCCGAATCGGTAATCGCGACTTTCAAGCTGCCCGCCACGTCGCTGACCGGCTTCACGGTAAAGCTGTCGTTCTTTTGTGCCGTGCCGTCGATGTCGACCTTCAGGCCGTCAAAGCTCAGCGTCGGTTTGCCGGTGGTGGCATCGACGCTCGCCGTGGCGTTGACCTTCACGTTGTCCGGCAGGCGGCTGACCTGCCAGTTGCTGCCATCGAACTCCACCCGGTAATCGTTGGCCTTCACCTTGCTGGTATCGGTGTAGGACACCGACAGCGCCGCATCGCCGGCATTGCGGCTGTTATCCACCACGCGCCCACCACCGAAGCTGAAGAAATCGGTGCCTGCGTCGCCGTTGAGATCGAACCCGGCACGGTGCTGCTGGTTAAAGCTGTCCGCCATCGCCAGCGCCAATTGCCCCAACTGGTTGCGTGCGCTATCCAGCGATTCGCTGCGGAACTTCAGTACGCCGCTAACGCTGCCGCTGGTAATTTGCCCTTCCGGCACTTCGCTGACGCCGTTGCCGCGGTTATAGCCGATGGTCAGGCGAGAAGGATCGCCGCTGGAAGGCACTGCCTCCACCTGGTAGGCATTGCTCCCCTGCACCAGCGTCAGGCCGTTGGCGAAAGACACGGTATAAGCGTCGCCGTCTTGCTGCATCACCTGCACGCCCACCACCTGGTTTAACTCAGTCACCAGTTGGTCGCGCTGATCGAGCAAGGCATTCGGCTCACCGCCGCTGCCGCGCAGGCGGGTAATTTCATCGTTCAGTTTGGCGATTTGCTGGCTGTAGCTGTTGATCTGGTTAGCGCTGTCGCTGAGCTGTTGGTTAACGCCGCTGTCCATATCGCGCAGGTATTTGTCGGTGTTATTGAACTGATTGACCAACCCATTGGCCTTGCCCAGCACCGTTTGGCGCGCGGCGTCATCGCCGGCGTTGCTGACCAGGTTCTCTAGGTTGCTAAAGAAATCCTGCATATTGGTCGACAAGGTATTGGTTTTGCTCGCCAGCAGGTTATCGATCTGCGAGATTTTCTCGAAGTAGGCGTTCTGTGCCCCGGCCTGGCTCTGTGCTCCGCGCAACTGATTGGTGATGAACTGGTTGTACTCGCGGTTAACGCTGGTCACGGTGACCCCGTTGCCAATGAAGCCACTCATGGTACTCATACCGCCGTTCTGCGCCAGGATCGCAGTCTGTCGGTTATAGCCCGCCACGTTGTAGTTAGAGATGTTGTTACTGACGGTGCTGAGCGCCACCTGAGCCGCATTCAGCCCGCTCATCGCGGTATTGATTAAGCTGTTGGACATAGAAGTTCCTTTTGCTGCGGCGCCGGTGGCCCACAGGAGTCAATTAATCTGCTGAGCCGTTCACTCAGCCTGTCTTGGTTATCGGCAAAAACGGGGGAAACTTGAGGGAAAAATCCGGGTCCAGCATGCTGGCCCCCTACATTTAAATTCGGCCTATTGCGTAGGGGCGCTGCATGCTGCGCCCAGTGGCTAAAAAAGATCCTTCAGGTCGTGGGTATACGCCTTCACCACCTGCTCGCCGGCGTTTTTCATCTGCTGTATCACGCTGACCAACTTGCTGGCATATTGCGGATCGGTGGCATAACCGGCCTGTTGCAGCGCCTGCGCCGCCTGCTCCGGGCTGCGGGCGTTGGCCACCCCGGCGTAGCGTGGGTTATTGGTCAACAGCTTGACGTAGTCGGCCATCGCCTCGACGTAAGAACCGTAAACCCGGAACTTCGCCTTGATCTTCTTCGCCGCACCCTGCTCGAACTCGGTGGTGGTGATCTCGGTCACCGGCCCGTCCCAGCTGCCGCCCGCCTTGATGCCAAACAGGTTGTAGCTCGGCGAACCGTCGGCGGCCGGGATCTCACGCTGACCCCAGCCGGATTCCAGTGCGGCCTGTGCCACAATCAGCTGATGCGGAATGCCGCTCTGCTGGCTGACGACGCGCGCAGGAGTAGACAGCCGGGCAACAAAGTTGCCGTTGTTGAGCGACAGCGGGGCCGCGCTCGGCGCTTTTGGCACCGCGCGGCGGATCATCTGCTCCAGCGCCTGATTCGGCAGCGTTCGCAACACCTCATCGTCCAGCGCCATCGGCGACGTGCCCGCCGTTTCGCTCGGCACCGCGTTGGCGTTGCTCATCTGCTTCACCATCATGTCGGCCAACCCCAGGCCTTTCTGCGACATCTGCTGGGCAATTTGCTGGTCATACATTGAGGTGTAGAGCCGAGACTGATCGCTGCTCAAGATCCCATCCTGCGGCAGCGCGGCACGCATGCTTTTCAGCATCATCTGCACGAACATGCCTTCAACCTGCTGCGCCACCTGTTTCAGGTTGCCCTGCGGATCGCTCGCCGCATCGCGTTTCAGTCCATTAAGCGCCTGCGCATCATAGGCGGCGCCCGACATTGCCATCAGATCGCCGGCCATCAGATAATTTCCAGCTTGGCGCGCAGACAGCCGGCGCTTTGCATCGCCTGCAGGATAGACATCAGATCGATCGGCGTTGCCCCCAACGCGTTAAGCGCGCGGATCACGTTGTTCAGATTGGCGCTGGCGTTAACCTTCTGCAGCGAGCCGCCCTGCTGTTGCACCGAAATCTGGGTGTTCGGCGTCACCACCGTTTGCCCGCCGCCAAACGGGGTATTTGGCTGGCTGACGGTATTTTGCCGATCGACCACCACCGACAGGTTGCCTTGCGCCACCGCGCAGGAATCCAGGATCACGTCGCGGTTCATTACAACTGAACCGGTGCGTGAGTTGATGATCACCTTGGCGTCGATCGCCCCGACGCTAACGTTAATGTTCTGGATCTCCGCCAGGAAGCGCACCTGCGAACTGTTGCCCTGTGGCACCAGCACCTGAATGGTACGGGCGTCCAACGGTGAAGCCGTGCCACCGCCGCGTTGACGGTTGATGGCGTCGCTGATCTGTTGTGCCAGCGTAAAGTCCTCATCGTTGAGCTGCAGGTTAATCACTCCGCCGGCCCCGAAGGTGGTCGGCAGCTCGCGCTCAATGGTGGCGCCGTTGCTGATGCGCCCGCCGGCCAGTTGGTTAACCTGTACGCTGCTGCCACCGGCCGAAGCGCCGGCTCCGCCGACCAGCACGTTGCCCTGCGCCAGCGCGTAAACCTGATTATCTACCCCTTTCAGCGGCGTCATCAGCAAAGTACCGCCACGCAGGCTCTTGGCGTTACCCATGGAGGACACCACCACGTCGATATTCTGCCCGGTGCGCGAAAACGGCGGCAGCTTGGCGGTGACCATGACCGCCGCCACGTTTTTCAACTGCATGTTGGTGCCCGGTGGCACGGTGATACCCAACTGCGACAGCATGTTGCTCAGGCTCTGGGTGGTGAACGGGGTCTGCATGGTCTGGTCACCGGAACCGTCCAGCCCCACCACCAGTCCGTAACCGATCAGCGCGTTATCGCGTACGCCCTGCACCGTGACCAGATCGCGAATGCGCTCCGCCGCGGCCGGCAGGCTCAGCGCACTAATCACCAGCGCCATTAGAAATTTCTTTAACATTGGAACCTCATTCGCCTTACCCACAAGGCGTTATTGTCGCAGGCAGCTCGGGGGCGGGCGGCGCACAGGGAATGGAGCGTACACGCAGTACGTGACTGCCCCGAGCACTGCCCAACCTCAAAATGGCAAGTAAAATAGCCTGTACTCAAAACGGTGAGACATTTAAGAAGAAGCGCTGTAACCACCCCATGGTCTGCGCTTCGTTGATATAGCCGTTGCCGACATATTCAATGCGCGCATCCGCCACCTGGGTGGAGGTAACCGAGTTGCTGCCGCTGATGGTGCGCGGGTTGACGACCCCGGAGAAACGGATGAATTCGGTGCCCTGATTAATGGCGATCTGTTTTTCCCCCACCACGTGCAGGTTTCCGTTCACCAGCACCTGATTGACCGTCACGGTAATGGTGCCGTTAAAGGTGTTGTTGGCGTTGGCCCCGCCCTTGCCGCCGAAGGTGCTGTCACCGGAGATATCCATGTCGGCACGCGCATTGCCCAGCAAGCCATCGAGGTAGCGTGGCGAGGTGGCTACGCCGAACTTGCTGGCCCCGTTGCGGCTAGCGTTGGCAGAAGAGCTTTTGCTGGCGCTGACGTTTTCCTGCAGCACGATCGTCAGGGTATCGCCGACGTTGCGCGGACGACGGTCTTCAAACAGCGGCTGATAACCGTAGTTCATCGGCTGCACCGTCTGGAAAATGGAACCGTTCGGCACGGGCGCGCCCGCCGGCGCCGGCTGTGCCGTGGTAGCCCCGTCAACCAGGGGTTTATGTGGAATGTAAGCGCAGCCGCTCAGCGTCAGCATCACCATTGCCGCCAGCCAGCGTTTTCCTTGCGGCGGATTTTCCATCAGAGTTGTGGTTACCACGGGTATCGCCTTTGTTTCACAAAATAGGGTTACGGGCGCTGCAGCGCCCGTCAATTACAGTTGCGTCAGCTTTTGCAGCATCTGATCGGACGTCGATACCGCTTTGCTGTTGATTTCGTAAGCACGTTGGGTCTGGATCATGTTGACCAGCTCTTCCGCCACGTTGACGTTGGAGGTTTCCACATAGCCCTGATACAGCAGACCTGCACCGTTTAGCCCAGGCGTGCTCTCGTTCGGCGCGCCGGAACTCTCGGTTTCCTGGTACAGGTTCTCGCCCATGCTTTCCAGGCCGCTGTCATTGATAAAGGTGGTCAGCGTCAGTTGGCCCACCTGCTGGGCGGCGGTCTGCCCCTGCAGGGTGGCGCTGACGATGCCGTCGCGGCCGACGGTGATGCTCAGGGCATTGGCCGGAATGGTGATCGCCGGTTGCACCTGGAAGCCGCTGGCGGTCACCAGTTGGCCGTTCTGATCTCTCTGGAACGAGCCGTCGCGGGTATAGGCCAGGGTGCCGTCCGGCATCATCACCTGGAAAAAGCCCTGCCCCTTGATGGCGATGTCCTTGCTGTTGTTGGTCTGCGACAGGTTGCCCTGGCTGTGCAGACGCTCGGTCGCCACCGGCCGCACACCGGTACCGATCTGCAGCCCGGACGGCAGCGTCGTCTGCTCGGAGGACTGCGCCCCCGGCTGACGCATGGTCTGGTACAGCAGATCTTCGAACACTGCACGCTGGCGTTTAAAACCGTTAGTGCTGACGTTGGCCAGGTTGTTGGCGATCACGTCCATATTGGTCTGCTGCGCATCCAGACCGGTTTTGGCAATCCATAAAGATGGGATCATGGGTTATTTCCTTGCTAATTAACTCATTGATAACAATGAATTGGCGCGCTGTTCATTTTCATCCACGCTGTGGATGACCTTCATCTGCATTTCAAAGCGGCGGGCGTTGGCAATCATGTCGACCATGGTTTCCATCGGTTTGACGTTGCTGCCTTCCAGCACGCCCGGCATCACCTGCACCAGCGGATCGTTCGGCAACTGATTGCCGCGCTGCCGTTGGGTTTCCGGCGTCAGGCGGAACAACCCGTCATCGCCACGCATCACTTCGCGCGCGTCGGCCTTCACCAGTTTCAGCCTGCCGATCTGTGCAATGCTGTTCGGTGGATCGCCCGCATTAAGCGCCGAGATGGTCCCGTCGGCGGCAATGGTGATCTCTGCCGACGGGGGTACCTCAATCGGTCCGCCGTCGCCCATCAGCGGCACGCCCTGCACCGTCAACTGCCCGGTGGAGGAGATCTGGATGTTACCGTTACGGGTGTAGGCTTCGCCGCCGTCCGGCAGGCTGACGGCCAGAAAGCCGTCCTGCTGCAGCGCCACGTCCAGCGGGCGTGCGGTGTAATTCAGCGCCCCCTGACTCATGTCCGCGCCCGGCGTTGACGCGGTAACCAGCGTTCGCGTCGGCAAGCTTGGCCCATCCACCGGCACGGCACGCAGCGCCGACAGCTGGGCGCGAAAGCCCGGTGTCGATGCGTTGGCCAGATTATTAGCGGTGACAGACTGCTGCTCCAGCGTCTGTCGCGCTGCGCCCATCGCGGTATAAATCGCGTGATCCATAAATCAGTCCTATTAGCGCAGGCTAACCAGCGTTTGCAGGATCGAGTCCTGCGTTTTGATGGTTTGGGCGTTCGACTGGTAGTTACGTTGTGCGACGATCATGTTCACCAGTTCCTGGCTCAGATCGACGTTGGAGGCTTCCAGCGCGCCGCTGGTCAGTTTGCCCAAACCGCCGTTGCCCGCCAGGCCTACGCGTGGCTGACCGGATGCGCCGGTTTCCTGCCAAACGTTATCGCCCTGAGAAGACAGGCCTTCCGGGTTGGAGAAGTTGGCCATGACGATCTGACCCAGCACCTGAGTCTGCTGGTTGGAATAGATGCCCATCACCGTGCCATCGTTGTTGATCTGGAAGTTGGTGTATTCACCTGCGCCATAGCCATCCTGCGACACTTTGCTGACGGAGTCGGCGCTGACGCTCTGCTGCATGCTCTTGGCGAAGTTCAGGGTGAAGTTCTGTGCCGGCGCGCCATCTTTGGCTTCCATCGGGATCAGCATGCTGAATTCGCCGACGGTGCCTTGTTTGCTGGTGGTGCTGGCCAGATTGCCGCTGGTGTCGAACGTCATGGTACCGGCATCTACCGGAGCAGCCGTTCCATCCTGGGTATAAACCTGCCACTTGTTCTCGTCGGTTTTTACAAAGTAGGCGTTGATGTTGTGCGCGTTCCCTAACGAGTCATAAGTGGTGATGGTGTTGACGTAGTTGTAAGAATCCTTCTTGGCGGGATCGAAGGTGTGGTTATCCGGAACCTTATGCGTGGATTTAAGGTTGGCGACCATGTTGCCGGAGGTTGACGCCTTGGCGTTCATCATGCCTTCCGGAATGCTCAGCGGCACCGGGTTCGCGCCCTGTTGAATGGTCGGCGGCGTACCGGCAGCCGGGTAGCCGGTCAGTTGCAGGCCCTGCATGTTGGTCAGGTTACGGTTTTCATCCAGCTTGAACTGGCCGTTACGGCTGTAGAAAATGCCGCCGTCCTGATCCTGCAGACGGAAGAAACCGTTGCCGGAAATCGCCACGTCCAGCGCACGGCTGGTGCCGGTGGTGGTGCCGCCTTTAAAGTTCTGGGTGATCCCCGCCACCTTAACGCCCAGGCCAACCTGTGAACCGGCGAACATGTCAGCAAAGGAAACGCTGCCTGATTTAAAACCGGAAGTGGCGGAGTTAGCGATGTTGTTACCGATCACGTCCAGATTGGTTGCTGCCGCGTTTAAGCCGCTTACTGCCTGAGAAAAGGCCATGTCATTCTCCGAATAGTGGTCAGGCTATCGTCCGATAACGCCTGATAGTGTTTTGAGATACCCAATGGCTTTCATGTTGCAGCAGGGCGGCAAGCGCAGGAGTCCCCAGGAGCTTACTCACGTAAGTGACTGGGGTGAGTGCGCACAGCCAACAACGCTGCAGCCTGAAGGATGAAGGGTATTGGGTTAAAGGATCTGCCGGACATCCTCCAGCGTGGCGCTGCCCGCCAGGCCCAGATCCAGCTTCGCGCCGTTCGCGTCGCGGATGACGCCGTTGACCATGCCAAAATGCAGGTTGCGCGCCACCAGCTGTTCGCCGTTGGCTTTGGCGTTGATCGTAAAGCTGTAGGCACCGTCCGGTGCGGTGGTGCCGTCCGTCATCGATCCGTCCCAACTGAACGAATGCACGCCAGCGGTCAGGCCGCCGAGATCAATGGTGCGTACCGCTTTGCCGGTGGCGTCGGTGATGGTGGCGGTCACCGAGTCGGCCGCACGCTCCAGTTCCAGACCAAACGGCGTAGTGCTGACCTTGCCGTCTTTGCTGCCAGCCAGAATATTGCTGCCCGGGACCATCACGCCGTGGCCGATCAAAGCGGTAGCCTGCAGCGATTGATTGCTGTTGATCTGCCCGGAGATCGACCCCAGCGTGGTGTTGAGTTTCTCGATGCCCTGAACGGTATTGATCTGCGCCAATTGGCTGGTCAGTTCATTGTTCTGCATCGGGTTGGTCGGATCCTGATTCTTCAACTGCGCCACCAGCAGCGTCAGGAAGCTGTTGTTCAGATCCTGGCTGGTGTTCTTTTTTGCGTTGGCACCGATGACGCTGTTATCCAGCGATTCAGTGGTGGTTGCGGCAATCGCCATGGCAAGCTCCGGTTATTGACCCAGCGTCAGGGTTTTCATCATCATCGACTTGGTGGTGTTGAGCACCTCGACGTTGGCCTGATAGCTGCGGGAGGCGGAAATGGTGTTGACCATCTCACCCACCACATCCACGTTAGGCATGCGCACATAGCCCTTGCCGTCCGCCAGCGGGTTACCCGGTTGGTAAACCAGACGCTCCGGCGCCGGGTCGTCAACCACCTGCGCTACGCGTACGCCGCCGGTGGGTTGTCCGGCCGCGGCGGCAACTTCAAACACCACCTGCTTGGCGCGGTAGGGTTGGCCGTCCGGCCCGGTGACGCTGTCGGCATTGGCCATGTTGCTGGCGCTGACGTTCATGCGTTGCGACTGGGCAGACAGCGCCGAGCCGGAGATATCAAAAATATTCAGTAGCGACATGCGCCTTATCCTTGTTGTAACACTGACATCATCCCTTTGATCTGACCGTTGATCAGCGTCAGGTCGGTCTGATACTTCAGGCTGTTATCGGCGAAGTTGGTGCGTTCGCGATCCATGTCAACCGTGTTGCCGTCCATGGAGGGCTGATCCGGCACGCGGAACAGCAAGTCGAGCTGTGGCGGCTGCATGTTCTGCGCCGGAATATGGCGCGATGACGTCATGTTCAGCGCAATGCCGCTGCCGCTGGCGCGACCTTGTTCCAGCACCTTGTTCAGTTGGCCGGCGAAATCGATATCCCGCGCCTGATAACCCGGGGTGTCTGCGTTGGCGATGTTGGCGGCCAGAATTTCCTGCCGCTGGGCGCGCAGGTTCAGCGCCTCTTGACCAAAGCGCAGAGCAGCGTCCAGTTTGTCGATCATGCTCCCTCCGCGAGGTTAGAATTTGGAGCCGACAGCATAAACGTCCCTTCCGCCAGCCTATCGTGGGAATAAGGGCAAAATGCGTCGCTATTTATCTGCTTAGCCTGCGCGCACTCCGGGTACACTTACGCGCACCCTGAGGCTTTTTGAGGAAGAAACGGAGATGAAAGCGAAAATGCTGTTGTTGGCAGCCCTGCTGTGCAGCCTGAACGCACGGGCCGAAGATCTGGCGGCGCAGATCGATCGCTTCATCAGCAGCCAGTTCAGCGGTAGTCCGGTGCAGGTTAAAGTGCTGGTGCGCACGCCCGCCACCCAATGGCCACAGTGCGAATTCCCGCAGCTCTCTTTGCCGCAGAATGCGCGGCGTTGGGGTAATATCAGCGTTTCGGCACGCTGCGGCCAGGAACGGCGCTTTATCCAGACCCAGGTTCAGGTGATCGGCCAGTATCTGGTGTCGGCCCGCGGCATCAGCGCCGGCAGCAAGCTGACGGCGGCGGACATCAGGTTCAAAAGTGGCCGGCTCGACACCTTGCCACCGCGCACGCTAAGCGAAACCGGCAAAGCGCTGGGAGCCGTCAGCCTGCGCAATATCAGTCCCGGTCAGCCACTGACCTTCGCCATGCTGCGTCGCGCCTGGGTGATCAAGGCCGGTCAGGCGGTACAGGTGACCGCGCAGGGAAGTGGATTTAACATCAGCGGTACGGGCAAAGCCATGAACAATGCCGCCGCCGAAGACAACGTCCGCGTGCGTATGGCTTCCGGACAAATCGTCAGCGGTATAGCCAGTGATGACGGTACGATCCGTATTGGGTTAAATACCCTATAGCTTTCAAGTTGCAGCTAGGCGCCCAGCTCACTCATCCCCAGGCGCTTACTTTAGTAAGTAACTGGGGTGAGCGAGTGCAGGTAACAACGCTGCAGCTTGAAAGATGACGGGTATAAAAGGGTAAAGGTTTATCAAACCTTGCCGATAAGAAAATCATAAGCAGACTTTTATTGGCCGCCAGGGCCACAAAATATCAGCCATTGCCTTCGCGGCGACGGCATCGATGGAGATTGACCATGAGTATCGATCGCACCCAGCGGCTGCAACCCGTTCCAACGGTGCAACCTCGTGAAACCGCGACTGAAAGCCCACTTCAGCCGCGCAAAGCTGCCCAGACGGAAAGCACCGTCAGCGGCACCCAGGTAAAATTGAGCGACGCGCAAGCGCGCCTGATGCAGCCGGGTACGCAAGATATTGATATGAATCGGGTGGACGCCATCAAGCAGGCGATCCGCAACGGCGAACTGAAAATGGATGCCGGGAAAATTGCCGATGCGCTACTGAAAGACGCGCAAAGCGATGCCCTGTGGATGGCTAACGGCCAGCAAACGCCGGAGGCTTAACCCTCGGGTTAAACACCAAGGAATTCTTTGACAGGTGGTTATTCGTAATGGAAAGTCTGGCGCAACTGATTGATAAGCTGTTGGAAACCCTGAATGCGCTGAGTACGGTGCTGACGGAAGAACATCATCTTCTCTGTTCGGGACAATTACCGGGCGTGGCGCTGCAACGCGCTACCGATGCCAAGAGCCAATTGCTGGCCACGGTAAACTATCTGGAGCAGCAGCGGCTGAACCTGGAGCGCGCACAGGGGCAACAGGCACCCTATTCCGCGCACCCGCGCCTGGCGGACGGCTGGCAACGAGTACAAACGCTCAGCCAGCAGCTGCGGGAAAAAAACCAGCATAACGGCATGCTGCTCAATCAACAGATCGATCACAACACTCAGGCGTTGGCGATCCTGAGCAAGCAAAACAAATCGCTCTACGGCCCGGATGGCCAGTCGCGCAATGCCAGCCTGCTGGGGCGAAAAATCGGCGTTTAATCAAAGAATGATTGTTGATCCACCTGAGCGGCTCAACCGGTGGATGATAAGACCCCAGGGCTATTTGACGAACGGCAGATCCGAGTACCTTGTGGTATAGCTGGGGGACAGCATTTCGCGTTTCATCGCCCAGCTTTTTTGGATCCCCTGCCCGGCAAACCACACCGTGCCCCGACCGGACTGATTAAGCCGATCAAGGGTCTGCATTAACTCACTGCTGTTAGGCCTGGGCTGGTGTTCATCAAACAAATTAAGCTGCGCCACCCCCTGGCTAAAGAAATCACTCAGCATCACACCGGCTTTCATATAGCGAAAATCGTCTTTCCAGATACGGTCAAGCGCACTGACAGCAACGCGAATAATGTCACGCGTATCGTTGGAAGGGATCGCCAGGCGCCCGCTGGCCTGAGGGCCGTAAAATGTTTCATTTTCGGCATGGGGACTGGTCCGCATAAAGACGCTGATCACACAGCAGAACTGCTTCTCTGCCCTGAGCTTTTCGGCTGCGCGTTCCGCATAGGTACAAATGGCCTGGCGCATATCTTGATAAGCCGTGATGCGGCGACCAAATGAGCGGCTACAGATGATCTGCTGTTTGGTGGGCGCAAACTCATCCAAGGCCAAACAGGATTCGCCGCGCAATTCACGAACCGTACGTTCGAGTACCACATTAAAGTGTTTACGGATCACCCAGGTTGAACAGTCAGCAAGCTGTAGCGCCGTTTCGATCCCCATAAAGCTGAGCTTCTTGCCGATGCGGCGGCCCACGCCCCACACCTCGTCCACCGGCACTAACGCCAGCAGTTTTCGCAGACGCTCAGGATCGGACAACTCAACAACGCCCCCCGTTTGACGCCACTTCTTTGCCGCAAAATTGGCGATCTTCGCCAGTGTCTTGGTTTGCGCGATCCCCACGCCAACGGTTAACCCGGTATTCTTTAACACCCGATCGCGCATTTGATGGCCAAAGGTGCTCAGCGGAAGGCTGCTACTCAGGCCAGACACATCGATAAAAGCTTCATCGATGGAGTATATCTCTACGACAGGGGCCATCTCGATTAGCGTCAGCATCACCCGATGGCTGAGATCGGCATAAAGCGTATAATTCGAGCTGAAAACGCTGACCTGCTGGCGCCGTAATTGCTCTTTGATTTTGAAGTAAGGCGCCCCCATTTTGATGCCCAGCGCTTTGGCTTCCGCCGAAAGTGAAATAACGCATCCGTCATTGTTTGAAACGACGACGATCGGTTTGCCCTTAAGATCTGGCCGAAAAACAGTCTCGCAGGACGTGTAGAAGCTATTAACGTCAACAAGTGCGAACATGTCGGTTTGATTTCAAGGTAAATGTCACAACGCCAAAGATTTCCAGCTCTTCTTCGGCCTGGAAAACGATCGGAGAATAATCCGTATTATGAGGCACCAGCTGAATACGTGGATGGGTTTGCAGCTCCTTCACGGTAAATTCGCCGGCCACTGCCGCTATGACGATGTCGCCATGAACGGCGGTCAAGGAACGATCAACCACCAGTAAGTCACCGTGGCTGATACCTGCGCCGATCATCGAATCACCACTGACCCGGACAAAGTACGTCGCACTGGGGTGTTTCACCACCAGCTTATTCAGGTCGAGACTGTCTTCGACATAGTCCTGAGCCGGGCTGGGAAAACCGCAGGGGACTCGCTCCATAAAGAGGGGAAGTAATAAACCGGGAGTGAGCTGACTGGGGTGAATAAACTGCATAATGGCCGATCCGAATAACTGTATTTATATACAGTATCCATGATCGGCAGCAACGATCAAGCGGCGTATAATAAAATTCCTGAAAGCAGTTGAAGCATCAGGCAATTTAAATTGGCTTACCTGCCCCGTGGCTAAACACGCTTTGGGGCAACGGAATACAACCAGGTCGAAGGCAACGGCCTGAGGAGCCTGGCTTGTGTCGTTTTAGTTTTACTCGTAATTCACAATCACCTGATTGCTGATCACGCGCAGCGGCGGATTCAGGCTGCCGCGCGCCTGCACGTAATAAACAAAGCGCAGCTCGGCGTTCGCCGGTTCCCCTTTCAGCCCGGTGCTGCTACCGCTGCCGCCGCCCAACACAATGCAGCGCGTCAGGGTGCAAAGCTGCGCCTGCATGCCCGCCGGCTCATCGGCCAGCAGCCGGTAACGCCAGCTTACGCTGGTGATGCGAGCATTGGCGTCCGGCAACGCATTGGGGGCGCGTAACCCCGGCGATTCTCCCCGCTCACCACCATATTCCAGCGTTGCGCCGACGCTGTCGGCTACCCAAGAACCGGATGCTGCCTGCACGCTCAACGGCGCTAACAGGCAAATTAACGCCAGACGGTGTTTCATTATGCGGCCCCAATGGTGGAGGTCATGCGGATTTGGCGGTCGTCATTGATCTCCAGATTCGACAACACCACCATCTGCGGCAGGCTGCGACGCAGGAAACGCGCCAGCAAGGCCCGCAGTGCGTGATTCACTAACAGTACTGGCGGCGCGCTGAGCATTTCCTGCCGCTGCAACGCCTGTTTGGCCTGATCCAACAAACGATCCGCCAGGCCCGGTTCCAAACCGCCGCCGCCCTGCAGCGCTTGCAGTAACAGACGCTCGAGCTGGGTATCCAGGCCAATCACCTGAATTTCACCGTTGCCCGGGAACCACTGTTGGGTGATCGCCCTTCCCAGCGCCACGCGCACCACGGTGGTCAGCTCATAAGGGTCGGTTTGTGATGGAGCATGCTCCGCCAGCGTTTCAATAATGGTGCGCATATCGCGGATGGAAACCCGTTCCGCCAGCAGGTTCTGCAACACCTTGTGCAGCGTGGTCAGGCTTACCACGCCCGGCACGAAATCTTCGGTCAGCTTCGGCATGTCCTGTGCGACGCGATCCAGTAATTGCTGCGCTTCCTGTCGGCCAAACAGCTCACTGGCAAACTGGCCAATCAAATGATTAAGGTGCGTCGCGACCACCGTGCTGGCTTCCACTACGGTGAAGCCCTGGATCTGCGCCTGCTCGCGTAGCGCGCTGTCAATCCATACCGCTTCCAGCCCAAACGCCGGATCGGTGGTTTTATCCCCCGCCAACTCGCCCACCGCATTGCCTGGGTTAATTGCCAGCCAGCGGCCCGGTTGCGCTTCGCCACTGCCGATTTCTACGCCCTTCATCAAAATACGGTAGCTGGCCGGCGGCAGTTCCAGGTTGTCGCGGATATGCACCACCGGTGGCAAATAGCCCATCTCCTGCGCGAATTTTTTACGGATGCCGCGGATACGGCCCAGCAATTCACCATTCTGTTGGAAATCCACCATCGGGATCAGCCGGTAACCGACCTCCATCCCCAACGGATCTTCCAGCTGCACGTCAGACCAACTGGCTTCCACCGCCTGCGGATTATCCTGCGTGACCGGCACTTCCTGCACTTTGGGCGCTTGCTGATCGCGCCCGCGCAGCCACCAGGCCAACCCTAACAGAGCGGCGGTAAACAGCAGGAATACCAGGTTCGGCATCCCCGGGACCAGCCCAAGCAGGCCGAGCACCGCGGCGCTGAGTAGCATAACCCGTGGGTTGTTGAACAGTTGGCCAACCATCTGTTCGCCAACGTCCTGATCGGTCGCCACGCGAGTCACGATCACGCCGGCGGCGGTCGAAATCACCAACGCCGGGATCTGCGCCACCAGGCCGTCACCGATGGTCAGCAAGGTGTAAGTTTCCGCCGCCGTGCCCAGTTCCATTCCGTGCTGGAGCACGCCGACCAACAGACCACCGACCACGTTTAGCATCATGATCATCAGACCGGCGACCGCATCGCCACGGACGAACTTACTGGCACCGTCCATCGAACCGTAGAAGTCCGCTTCCTGCGTGACCTCAGAGCGACGTTTTTTCGCCTCTTCTTCACCGATCAAACCGGCGTTGAGATCGGCATCGATCGCCATCTGCTTGCCCGGCATGCCATCCAGCACAAAGCGTGCGCCCACTTCGGCAATACGCCCGGCACCCTTGGTGATAACCATAAAGTTGATCAGCACCAAAATGATAAACACCACGATACCGATGGCGAAGTTACCGCCCACCAGAAAGTGACCGAAGGCCTCTACCACGCGACCTGCGGCGGCAGATCCGGTATGCCCTTCCATCAGGATGATGCGCGTCGAAGCTACGTTGAGCGACAGGCGCAGCAAGGTTGAGAACAGCAAAATGGTGGGGAATGCGGCAAATTCAAGCGTACGCTGGGTAAACATCGCTACCAGCAACACCATGATCGACAAGGCAATATTGAAGGTGAACAGCAGATCGAGGATAAATGCCGGCAACGGCAGCACCATCATCGACAGGATCATCAGGATCAGTATCGGGCCGGCCAGCACCTGCCACTGCGTATCTTTAAAACTGCCCGGCAAACGAAGCAAGGCGGCCAAATTAGCCATTTGTATTACTTTCTCCAGCAAAATCCAGTGCTTCCGGCACCGGTAAACGTTCAGGTTTTTTCGGGATCAGCCCCCCTTCGCGCCGCCAGCGTCGCAGCTGGTAAACCCAGGCCAATACTTCGGCCACGGCGGCATACAGGGTGGCGGGAATGTGTTGCCCAATCTCGCTGTGTCGATATAGAGCACGTGCCAGCGGCGGTGCTTCGAGCATGGGAATACGGTGTTCCGCCCCCAGTTCACGAATGCGCAGCGCAATTTCGCCGGCCCCCTTGGCCAGCACCTTCGGCGCACTCATGTTTTTATCGTTGTACTGCAGCGCGACGGCGTAATGCGTCGGGTTGGTCACAATGACGTCGGCCTTGGGGACGTCGGCCATCATTCGCCGCCGTGCAACGGCACGCTGTTGCTGTCGGATGCGCCCTTTAACGTGCGGGTCACCCTCCTGCTCCTTGAACTCGTCGCGGATGTCCTGCTTGGTCATCTTCAGCTTTTTGAAGTGGCTCCACAGTTGGTAAAACACGTCAAACGCCACCATCGGCGTCAGCCCGAGTACCACCAGCAGGCCGCAAAAGATGATCATTCGCAGCGCGTTACCCAGCGCATCGAGCGGCTGTTGCGTCACCAGATGCAGCATCGCCGCCCAGTTGTGCCACAGGTATAAACCGGTAATCCACCCTACCAGCGTCGCCTTCAGGATGCCCTTCAACAGCTCCGCCAGCACCTGGCTGGAAAAGATGCGTTTCAGCCCGGACAGCGGGTTCATGCGCTTGAGATCGAACTTGAGCGATTTACCGCTCAGCAGCAGGCCGCCCAGCAGCATCGGCGCCGTCAGCGCGACCAGCGCCAACCCGGCCATGATCGGCAGCAGCGCCCATACCGCCTGGCGTAACAACATCGCCAACTGGCGCAGCATCTGCTTGTCGTTACTGACCATGCCGTGGTCGAAATTCAGGCCCTGGGTCAGCATCGCCGCCAACTGTTGCGCCATGTTGCCGCCGGAAACCCAGATGATCGACAAGCCTGCCACCAGCATCAGCACCGACGTCAGCTCGCGGGAACGCGGGATCTGGCCATCTTCACGCGCCTTCTCCACCCTATGGGGCGTGGGGGCCTCGCTCTTTTCCAGATCGCTGTCTTCAGCCACGGGGCGGTTCCTGTGCCGGAGGGAATAAAATTGCGGTCAGCATGCCAAAAAAATGCTGATTTCATTGGTGGAACAACGGGAGAAAAGGACGGTTATTTGCGGGATGGGGAAGATTGGGGACGCAGGAGCAGTGCTGCCTGTCTGGGGCGCAACAAAATGCGCCCCAGGAGCTATCAGAAACCCAGGCTGTCCAGAAGATCGTCCACCTGCGCCTGATTGGCGATAACGCCGGCGCCATTCTGGTCGAGCTGCGGGCCATTGAGCAGGCTGTCGTTCGGTTTTTTCTCTTTCGCCGGTTGCTCAGGAATATTTTCCATCAGCACCATCAGCAGCTGCTTTTCAATCTCCTGCACCACGTCCATCATGCGTTTGATCACCTGGCCGGTCAGATCCTGGAAATCCTGCGCCATCATGATTTCCAGCAGTTGGGCATTGGTGAACGCCGTATGTTCCGGCACCTGATCCAGGTACTGACGGGTATCGGTAACCAATTCACGGGCGTCGTCCAACTCTATCGGGTTGGCGAACCACTCGTCCCAACGGCCTTTCAATCCTTTGGCTTCGGACTCCAGCTGTGCCTGGCGCGGCTGCGCCGCTTCCACACAGTTCAACGCCCGTTCCGCCGCCTGCGCCGTCATGGTGACCACGTAATCAAGACGATCGCGTGCATCCGGGATTGCCTCTGCCGCCTGGGCGATCGCCTGATCGAGCCCCAGTTCGCGCATGCTGTCGCGCAGCATCCGCGTCAGTTGGCCAATGCGCGAGATGATCTCCCCCGCGGTTGCCGCATCGCTGGCAGGCATTGGAATGTCTCTCATCGCCCTCTCTCCTTACATGCCCAGTTTTTCAAAAATCTTATTGAGCTTTTCTTCCAGCGTCGCCGCCGTAAAAGGTTTCACCACGTAACCGCTGGCACCGGCCTGCGCCGCCGCGATAATGTTTTCTTTCTTGGCTTCCGCCGTCACCATCAGCACTGGCATCGCCGCCAATGCGCCATCGGCACGAATGGTTTGCAACAGTTCCAGGCCGTCCATATTCGGCATGTTCCAGTCGGACACCACGAAATCGAAGCCGCCGGCACGCAGTTTGTTCAGCGCATCCGCACCGTCCTCGGCCTCTTCTACGTTGTTGAATCCCAACTCTTTCAGCAAGTTTCTGACGATGCGACGCATAGTGGAAAAGTCATCCACCACCAGAAATCTGAGACTCTTATCTGCCATATATACTCCCAAGGTTTACCTAATCCAAACAACAGCCAGCCTCACGGCAGCTGTTCGCTATAACCCCCTATATACCCTATGAATTTCGAGTTGCAGCCAGGCGACCAGCTCGCTCATCCTCAGGAACTTACTCAAGTAAGTGACTGGGGTGAGCGACAAATCTGTCGGGAACAGATTTGAACGCTGCTTGCAGCGGCCCTGAAAGGGCAAGGACCATGGATGGGCCTTGTAAGCAGGTAACAACGCTGCGGCTCGAAAGGCGACGGGTATAATTAAGGGTAAAAATCAAATACGCAGCGCCTGGCCACCGGCAATTTGCGCCAGCATGCGTTGGCTCATGCGCTCCAGTTCGACAACTTCATTCACCCCACCGGTGGCGATCGCCTCACGCGGCATGCCGAACACCACACAGCTGGCCTCGTTTTGCGCCAGGGTATAGGCACCGGCACGATGCATTTCCAACATGCCCGCCGCGCCGTCATTGCCCATGCCGGTCAGGATCACGCCAACTGCATTTCGGCCGGCGTACTGCGCAACCGAGCGGAAAAGCACGTCTACCGATGGCCGGTGACGGTTGACCGCCGGGCCGTCGTGCAGCTTCACCTGATAGTTGGCACCGCTGCGTGACAGTTCCATATGGCGATCGCCCGGTGCGATGTAGGCATGGCCCGGCAGCACGCGTTCGCCGTCCTCGGCCTCTTTCACCGTAATCTGGCACAGCTTGTTCAGCCGCTCGGCGAACGAGCGCGTAAACCCCGGCGGCATATGCTGGGTGATCAACAACGCCGGGCTGGTGGCCGGTAGCGGTTGCAGCACCTGCCGAATGGCTTCGGTGCCGCCGGTAGAGGCCCCGATGGCAATCAGTTTTTCGCTGCTCAACAGCGGCGTATGGCTGAGGATCGCCGGTGCCGGGCTGCTAGAGCGTTGCGGCAAGCGCGCCTTGGCCGCGGTGCGAATTTTTTCGGCTATCAGCTCGCTGTAGGCCAACATGCCTTCGCGGATGCCAAGCTGCGGTTTGGTGACAAAATCCACCGCCCCCAGCTCCAGCGCGCGCAGCGTGATTTCCGACCCCTGGCCTGTCAGCGACGACACCATCACCACCGGCATCGGCCGCAGACGCATCAGTTTTTCGAGGAAGTCGAGGCCGTCCATGCGCGGCATTTCGACGTCCAGCGTCAGCACCTGCGGGTTAAACTTTTTGATCAGATCGCGCGCGACCAGAGGGTCGGGCGCGCTCGCCACCATCTCCATATCGGGATGGCTGTTGACAATTTCGGTCATCAGCTGCCGCATCAGGGCCGAATCGTCTACGCTCAATACTCTGATTTTATTCATTACCTCTCCTTGGTCAGGCCATACACGGTCTGCCCACGCAAGTAGAAATCCCGGCTGATCTGGCTGAAATTCTCGGAGTGGCCGGCAAACATCAGGCCCCCCGGTTTAAGCAAGGGCACGAAGCGGCGCAGAATGCGCTCCTGTGTCGCCTTATCGAAATAGATCATCACGTTGCGGCAGAAAATAGCGTCGAATTGCCCCGGCAACGCCCACTCTGGCGCCAGCAGGTTGAGCGCCTGAAAATTCACCCGCCCCGCCAGCTCCGGCCGCACCCGCACCAACCCCTGATGCGGACCGGTGCCGCGCAGGAAATAACGCTGCATTTGCGCCGGCGTCAGGGTACGCAAATCTTCCTGGCGATAAACGCCCGCTTCCGCTTTCTCCAGCACCTGGGTATCGATATCGCTGGCCCATACCTGGCAGCCGGTGGCGCGCTGCCCGAGCACCTCACTTAAGGTGATGGCAATCGAATAAGGCTCTTCGCCGGTCGAGGCCGCCGTGCTCCACACGCTGTAGCCGTTCGGCCGCTGACGCGCGTGCTCCGCCAGGATCGGGAAGTGATGCGCTTCGCGGAAAAACGCCGTCAGGTTGGTGGTCAGGGCATTGATAAACGCCTGCCATTCGGCGCTGTTAGGATCGCTTTCCAGCAGCGCCAAATAATCGCCAAAGTCGTTCAGGCCCAGCAGCCGCAGGCGTCGCACCAGGCGGTTATAAACCATCTCGCGCTTGTGCTCTGCCAGCACGATGCCGGCACGCTGATAAATCAGTTGGCTGATGCGACGAAAATGCACGTCCAGCAACGGCAGGCGCTGCACCATCTGCGTCAACAATGTCGCAGGGTCTCTGTTAGGGTTCGACGGCGCCGGCTTCATGCCATATCACTCAAAAAAAACGGGCTGCTTATGCGGTTTGACAATCTGGGGCTTCCTTTACCACGGGTGAAACTGCGTCTTGATGGTTGGCCTGCGCGGTGAAGTTATCGTCCGCCAGGCGGAATACCGATACCGCATCGGCCAGGGTAATCGCCTGATCCTCCAGTGCGGTGGCCGCCGAGGCGGCTTCTTCTACCAGCGCGGCGTTCTGCTGGGTTACCTGATCCATTTGGGTCACGGCCTGCGTGACCTGTTCAATGCCGCGGCTTTGTTCGTCGGACGCCGAGGCGATTTCGCCCATGATGTCGGTAACCCGGGTGACCGAACGGACGATGTCCTGCATGGTGGCACCGGAGTTTTCCACCAGCACCGAACCTTGCTTGACCCGGCTGACCGATTCGTCGATCAGGCCTTTGATTTCTTTTGCCGCCTGGGCGCTGCGCTGTGCCAGATTACGCACTTCACCCGCCACCACCGCAAAACCTCGCCCCTGCTCACCGGCACGCGCCGCTTCGACCGCCGCGTTCAATGCCAGGATATTGGTCTGGAAGGCAATGCCATCGATCACGCTGGTAATAGCGCCAATCTTCTGCGAACTGTTGGCAATGTCATGCATGGTGGTCACCACGTCGCCCGCCAGTTCGCCGCCCTTGGCTGCGGTGGTAGAGGCGTCACGCGCCAGCTGAGAGGCCTGACGTGCGTTATCGGCGTTCTGTTTCACCGTCGCGGTCAACTGCTCCATGCTGGCGGCCGTCTCTTCCAGCGAGGCGGCCTGCTGCTCGGTGCGGGAAGAGAGATCGTTGTTGCCTTCAGAGATTTCCTGCAGGCCAATCAGGATCGACTCTGCACCGTCACGCACCGCACCAACGGTGCCGATCAGCGACTGCTGCATGCGCTGTAAACTGGCGAACAGCTGGCTGATCTCATTGCGGCCATACACCTGAATCGGCGTGGCCAGATCGCCGGCTGCAATGCGGTCAAAATGACTGCGCATAATGTTCAGCGGCTGCACCAGCATATTGCGTAACCACCACATGGCGCTGCCGGTCACCACCAGCAACATCAGTACCGCACCGGCCACCAGCCAACCGGACAGGGTGAAGGATTGCTGATTCGCCGCATTGGCTTCGCTCACGTTGGCGTTTACCAACTGCAGGTACTGGACAAAATCCGCTTCAAACAGATCCTGAGTTTTCTGCGTCGGCTGGTCCATAAAGGCCTGCAGCCGATCGTTTTCCAGGAAACCGATCAGCTCACGTAACGCGCTGCGCAACCGGTCGTAACTGGCTTTGGTGGTTTCGGTCAGCTGCTGTTCCTGCTCGCTGTTACGCGGCACGGCCAGGAACTGGTTGAAATAGAGGTCGGCTTTCTGCAGCGAACTGCGCGCGTTGCCCATCAAGGCATTGACCTGATCCTGCGGCAGTTTGAGCGCCGCACGGGTCCCGGCACGGTTCAGCGTATTGCGGGCCTGCAGCAGGGAAACCCAGCTCAGGCTGAGGGCGTCGCGCTGTTGGCTGCCGAGGGTGATCAGGTTCAGATTGTGGTTATCGGAACGGAAAGCGGTGTACGACAAGCCGCTGGTGGCCAACTGCATAACACAAAAAGTCATCAACAACAGAAACAAGCTGGTAGAGACGCGGATTCGGTTAAACACTATGAACCTCCTTGCAGCCGGCCGAGGGCCAGCTTACGACGGGGAATCGGCCTCCCCCGGGAATGCAGGGAGGCCCAATGCCGGTTAGAACGTTTCCCAGTTATCCTGCGGATCGCTGGCGTTCATTTTTTTATGATTGAGTACCGGTGTTACTGCCGCCTTGCTGCTGACGGGCATTTTGAACTCTTCCTGACCTGCCGCTTTCAAGCGGAATACCGCCACGGACTGGGTCAGCATGCTGGCCTGTTCTTCCAGCGCCGCTGCCGCAGACGCGGACTCTTCTACCAACGAGGCGTTCTGCTGAGTGACGCGGTCCATTTCCGCCACCGCCTGGCCGACCTGATCGATACCGCGGCTCTGTTCGTCCGACGCCGAAGCGATTTCACCCATGATGTCGGTAACGCGGGTCACGGCATTGACGATATCGCCCATGGTTTCCCCGGCGCTTTCTACCAGTACCGAGCCCATATCGACGCGATTGACGGAGTCTTCGATCAGGCCTTTGATTTCTTTCGCCGCCTGGGCACTGCGCTGCGCCAGGTTACGCACTTCACCGGCCACCACCGCAAAGCCACGGCCCTGTTCACCGGCACGCGCCGCTTCGACCGCCGCGTTCAGCGCCAGGATATTGGTCTGGAAGGCAATGCCGTCGATCACGCCGGTAATGTCGGCAATTTTCTGCGAACTGCCGGCGATGTCGTGCATGGTCTGCACCACGTTAGCCACCACCTTGCCGCCTTTCTGCGCGGTTTCGGAGGCGCTCAATGCCAGTTGGCTGGCCTGACGGGCATTTTCGGCGTTCTGTTTCACCGTCGCGGTCAGCTGCTCCATGCTGGCGGCGGTTTCTTCCAGCGAGGCAGCCTGTTGTTCGGTACGTGAAGAGAGATCGTTGTTGCCGGCGGCAATTTCGGAAGCGCCGCTGTAGATGGCGTCGGCACCCTGACGCACGCCGCTGACGGTGTCGATCAATTCGCTCTGCATATGCTTGAGGCTGGCTGCCAGCACGCCCATTTCATTGCGGCTGGTCACGGCGATCGGCTGAGTCAAATCGCCGGCGGCAATCATCTTGATGTGTTCGATCATTCGGTTCAGCGGGCGCACCAGAATGTGGTGAATACCGCTCCACACCAGCACAATCACGGCCAGTACCACCAGCAGCACCACCACCAGCGTCCAGATGGCGAAGCTGAATGACTTATTGCTGTCTTCAACCGCGGTCTGGTAAAGCTTGTCGTTTTGCGCCAGATAGATGTTGTAGATGTCTTCGAACGCGTCCTGATAGCTTTGCGTCGGCTGATCAAAGAATGCGTTGATTTTGCCTTCACCCAGCAGTTGGGTCAGTTCGGTCAGCGCGCCCTGCAAGATGCCGTATTGCTGTTTCAGCTTTTCGGCCGATTGCGCGTCCTGGCGGGCGTCGAGAGGAATTTTGTCATAGGCGGCATAGTGCTGTTCCGCAACCACCAGGTTGCTCTTGGCGCGAGCCAACAGTTCGGTGACGCTGGCGCCGCTGCCGATGTTATTGGCGTCCATCATGTGACGAATACCGGCACGGTTCAGCGTGTTGCGAGCCTGCAGCAGGTTGACCCAGCTTTCGTTCAGCTCGGACTGCTGCTGGCGAATGGTCTGCAAAACGGCGAAGTTTTCTTTGTCATTCTTCAGTGAGGAGAAAAAGAGCCCGCCTGAAACCAGCTGCAAGGCGCCAAATAACACCAGCACCAGTAACAGGCTGGTGACCACCTTCATACGATTAAACATGTTTTCCCTTGTTGAACGCCCGCGCGGACAGGCCCTGATTACGTTGATTGACAGAGTTATCGGCGCGGCGGGGAAGAACTTTATGAGAAGAGGTAACTATTTTGTGCAGAGTTTGGGTTTGTCCGGTTTTCGAATCAGGGCGCGGCATGCCGCGCCCCTACGGGGAGCTGATCAGGCGCTTTTCGCTACGCTGTCGACCAGTGACATCTCTTCGCTGCTCAGCAGCTTTTCGATATCGACCAGGATCAGCATGCGTTCCCCCAACGAGCCCAGCCCGGTGAGGTATTCGGTGGCCAGCGTCACGGCAAACTCCGGCGCCGGGCGGATCTGTTCGGTGGTCAGCGACAGCACGTCAGACACGCCGTCAACCACAATACCCACCACCCGCTGACCAAAGTTCAACACGATCACCACGGTGTTTTCATCGTAGGACACGTCCTGCTGGGCGAACTTCACCCGCAAATCGATAATCGGCACAATCACGCCGCGCAGGTTGGTGACGCCCTTGATAAAGGCCGGAGTATTGGCAATGCGCGTAACCTGATCGTAACCGCGGATCTCCTGCACCTTGAGGATATCAATGCCGTATTCCTCGTTACCCAAGGTAAAAATCAGGAACTCCTGCCCTACCGTTTCGCCAGCCAGTTTGCTGACGGTTGCCAGTCCTGCCATGTCATTCACCCTTTAAATCAATAGATTAATTATTATGCAGCCGCGTCCGTCTGACGCTGCTCGCGGTTCAGGGTTTGCAGCGCCGAGACATCGACAATCAGCGCCACGCTGCCGTCACCGAGAATGGTGGCGGCGGAAATGCCCGGCACCTTGCGATAGTTGCTTTCCAGATTCTTCACCACCACCTGATGCTGGCCGATCAGTTGATCCACCAACAGCGCATAGCGGCGGCCGGCGCTTTGCAGGATCACCACAATGCCCTGGGTGGCGTCGGTTTTGGCCCCCGCCACGTCGAACACTCGGAACAGCTCCACCAGCGGCAAATATTCCCCGCGCACCTGCAACACCCGCTCGCCACCGGCCAACGGATGCAGATCTTCAGCCTGCGGCTGCAGCGATTCCATTACCGCGTTGAGCGGCAGGATAAACACTTCATTGTTCACCTTGACCGACATACCATCGAGGATCGCCAGCGTTAACGGCAGCAAGATCCGGATAGAGGTCCCCTTGCCCGCCTGGGAATGGATTTCGACGTGCCCACCCATTTCCTGAATATTTCGCTTCACCACGTCCATGCCGACGCCACGGCCGGAAACGTCGGTCACCTGCTCGGCGGTAGAAAAGCCCGGCGCGAAAATCAGCATGCCGACGTCTTCGTCGCTCATGCTGTCGCTGACCGCCAGCCCTTGTGAAGCCGCTTTGGCGAGAATTTTCTCGCGGTTCAGGCCGGCGCCGTCGTCGGTGACTTCGATACAGATATTGCCGCCCTGATGCTCTGCCGACAGGATCAGGTTCCCCACCTCCGACTTGCCCGCCGCGAGGCGCGTGGCCGGATCTTCAATGCCGTGATCCAGGCTGTTGCGCACCAGGTGCGTCAGAGGATCGATAATGCGTTCAATCAGGCTCTTATCCAGTTCGGTAGAACTGCCCTGCAGCTGCAATTCCACCTGCTTGTTCAGCTTGCTGGCCAGATCGCGCACCAGACGAGGGAAGCGGCTGAATACGTATTCCATCGGCATCATACGGATCGACATCACCGACTCTTGCAGGTCGCGTGCGTTGCGTTCCAACTGGCTCATGCTGTTGAGCAGATCGCCGTGATTCACCGGATCCAGACTGCCGGAGCGCTGCGCCAGCATCGACTGGGTGATCACCAACTCCCCCACCAGGTTGATCAATTGGTCCACTTTTTCTACCGCTACGCGGATGCTGGTGGATTCGCTGGCCTTGGCGCGCGGTTTGGGCGTTTCCGCCACCGTCGGCGCCGGTTTGGCGGCCACGGGCGCAACGGCAACGGCAGCGACCGGCTCGATCGCTACCGGCGGCAGCTCAGCCTGAGGCGGCGTGGTGAAACTGATTTGCTCCGGCTCCAGTACAAAACACAGCACCGCGCTGATGTCATCTTCGCTGGCGGAGGTCAGCAGCGTCACTTCCAGGCTGTTTTCGGTCTGATGCGGGTTTTTCACCTCACCCAGGTTGCCCAACTCTTCCAGCATCAACGGGACTTCGTTCGGCTTCAGACCACACAGGCAAACCCGCATGCCGCCTTCGATGGCCGCCGGTGCTGCGACGGCGTGTTGCGCGACGGCAGGTGCTGCGGGGGCATCTTGCTGCTGTGCGTCCAACGCAAGCTGCCGCAACGCCTGACAGATGTATTCAAAGCTGTCGACGTCAGGCTTTTGCGAAGTTTTATAAGCGTCCAGTTGCTCCTGCATAATGTCTTTGGTTTCCAGAAACAGGTTTATAATCTCGGTGCTCAGGCTCATTTCCTGACGCCGCGCACCGTCCAACAGGTTCTCCAGCAGGTGGGTGGTTTCCTGCAGCACCGAAAAGCCAAAGGTCGCCGCACCGCCCTTGATCGAGTGCGCTGCGCGAAAAATGGCGTTCAGCGGCTCAATGTCCGGAGCCAGCGGATCCAGCTCCAGCAGGTGTTGCTCCATGTCGGCCAGCAACTCGTCTGCTTCATCAAAAAAGGTCTGATAAAACGCACTAATATCCATGCTCACGGGGTCACCTCTGCTGTGAGTCGCTGTTAGTCGGTGCAGGGACAGCCGCCGGCTGCTCCGGTGCAATGAGGGTGGCCGGAGCCGTCGCCGACGGGGCCAACGGTTTTAAATCGACCGGCTGGGCAATCTCCATCGCGTTGCTTTCGCCATTTTCATGTTCAATGCCCTGCTGGGTTTGTTTGTTGAGCACCAGAACGGTAATGCGACGGTTGATGGCATCGTCGGCGCCGTGTTGTTTCAGGCTCATGGTGGCGGCCATGCCGACCACCCGCAGGACCTTCCCTTCCGACAGCCCGCCGGCAATCAGCTCGCGCCGCGACGCGTTGGCACGATCGGCCGAAAGCTCCCAGTTGCTGTAACCGCGCTCGCCGGTGGCGTAGGGAATATCGTCGGTGTGGCCGGACAGGCTGATTTTGTTCGGCAGGTCATTGAGGATCGGCGCAATCGCCCGCAGGATGTCGCGCATGTAGCTTTCTACCTGCGCGCTGCCGGTTTTGAACATCGGACGGTTTTGACTGTCGATGATCTGAATGCGCAAGCCTTCATCCATCATGTTGATCAACAGATGCGGCCGCAGCGCTTTCAGGCGCGGATCGGACTCAATCAGTTCGTCCAGTTTTTCCCGCAGCTTGTTCAGCCGCAGCTCTTCGTCACGCTTCTCGAGCGTATCAATCTGCTTTTTCACCAACCCGTCTTGCTGGGTAGGATCGTCGCCGCCGCCGGGGATCGGGCTGCTTTCAGAGCTGCTCTTGTCGCCGGAAGTCAGCGCCACCTTCAGCGGCGTGCGGAAGTATTCGGCGATTTGCGTCAGTTCCTGCGGGCTGGCGATTGCCAGCAGCCACATCACCAGGAAGAAAGCCATCATTGCCGTCATAAAATCGGCGTAGGCAATCTTCCAGGAACCCCCATGATGGCTGGCGTGATGCGACTTGCGTTTTCTGACCAAAACAACCGGGTGATTCTGTTTCATGCCTGTTCTTCTTCCGTCGCCTGCTGTGCCGGCGCCTTCACGCGACGCACATGTTCTTCCAGCTCAACAAAGGAGGGACGTTCGGTGGTGTACAGCGTTTTACGGCCGAATTCGACCGCAATCTGCGGCGCGTAGCCATTCAAACTGGACAACAAAGTGACCTTGATGCACTGCATCATTTTGACGTTTTCGGCACTCTTTTGTCGCAACAGGGTCGCCAGCGGTGAGATAAAGCCGTAAGCCAGCAAAATGCCCAGGAAGGTGCCGACCATCGCGTTGGCGATCAACGCCCCCAGTTCGGCTGCCGGGCGGTCGGCCGAGGCCAGCGCATGCACCACCCCCATCACCGCCGCAACAATGCCGAAGGCCGGCAAGGAGTCACCGACCATCGCCAGGCTGCCTGCCGGCACCTCGCTTTCCTGTTCAAAGGTTTCGATCTCTTCGTCCATCAAGGCTTCGATCTCAAAGGCATTCATGTTGCCGCTCACCATCAGCCGTAAGTAATCGGTAATAAACTCCACCAGGGTGTTATCGGCAAGAATGCGGGGATAATTAGAGAAAATTTCACTTTCCTGCGGATTATCAATATCGAACTCGAGGGAAAGCATGCCTTGTTGACGGGATTTGGCCAGCAGCCGGAACAGCAGCGCCATCAGATCCATGTAGAGATCTTTGCTGTATTTCGAACGACGCATCAGCTTGGGAATGGCGCGCAGGGTGGATTTTATCGCCTTACCGTTGTTGCCCACGATAAAAGCGCCGATACCCGCGCCGCCGATAATCAGAAATTCTGCCGGCTGATAAAGCGCGCCCAGATGGCCCCCCACAATCAGGTAGCCCCCAAAGACCGCACCCAATACCACGAGATAACCCAAAATAACTAACACACGCATTCCTTAAATTAACAATGTGGATGGAAGGTGGGCTAAGCACGCATATGAGCCGCACAGGCACAACAGGCTGAGCTGCGCCTTTGGGTTCGGCACGCCGAACCCTGCATTTCACCAATCGGTTTAAATCTGGATAAACCGGCGCTGCCGCCGGCTCAAATTGCGCGTTTAACCTGCTCGTCCAGCAGTTGAGGAATAATATCGGCCAGTTGCGGCGAAAGTTTACGTCTTTTTACTGCGCGGGATGGGGGTTGGCATAAACTGCAAACAAAATTGTTCAACGGTTGGTGCGCGTGGGTGATAAAAGTGCCACCGCAGCAGTTGCAGGCAGAAAGCTGCAGCATGCCGCTATCGACGAAGCGCACCAGCGTCCAGGCTCGCGTCAGCGCCAGCAACGGCGGCTCACCCGGCTGGTGCGGGCACTGTTCCAGATACAGGCGATAGGCTTTAATCACTGCTTCAACGCCCGTGCAGTGCCCGCTTTTCATCAGGAAACTGTAGGCGTTGTAGAACATCGATGAATGGATGTTCTGTTCCCAGGTCATAAACCAGTCCGTCGAGAACGGCAACATCCCTTTCGGCGGTGGACTGCCGCGTAACTCCTTATAGAGCTTGATCAAACGCCCACGGCTGAGCTGCGTTTCGCTTTCCAACATCTGCAAACGCGCACCCAGTGTAATCAGCTCCATGGCCAGCTGAATATCCTTGGCTTCCTGAACAATACTTTTCTCTGCCATCATCAAGCTCTTTTCTTCGTCGCACTGCCGTCTTTCGCCGACAGTTCTTGCAGTAAATGGCTTGAGAGCAAAATACCGGTATGGATTTGCTGCAGATCGTCCACGCGAGACTCTTTCGTCAGACGCTCGATGGTTTGGTGATCGTTAAAGCGGAAGTGACAAACCAGCTGGTTGGTTTCAGCCAATTTGACCATTTGCGGTAACGTAAGTTGAACAAGCGCATCGGCCATGGTTTCGTCGATACCCAGACGGAACATTGCCGATGCTTTTTCATCATTAATCAGACGCTGTGCTAAAAGTAAATACGACAAATTGATGTCATAAATATGCTTAAGTAATTCAGACGTACCCATATTCCCCATCCCGACAGACTATGTTTAAAAACATACGCTGGGTGATAATTTTTATCGCCCGTGACCTGGGTTTGTTCCCTAAGTTGGCAAATGAAACCCTGAATAACGACCGTTATAAATTTTTCAACATCACTAAATTCGGACCATCATTCAGTATTTGATACGTGCGTAAACCAACGTGTATGGATGTACAGCATTTTGCTTCAGCAGTGTTTAATCACCGTGAAACTATTTTTACAAAATTAATAAGATTATTCCTAATGCAGCGCAACTCTACCCCTGAACCATTAGCACACACAATGTAAGTGAGAGGCAATTTTAAATACAATGTGATCTAGATCACAAAAATAAAAAATAATTAAGCCAAATAGCCCGTTACCAGTATGGTTTTTAACCGCATTTTCGCTCACAAAACAAACATAAGTAAAAAAACGTCTTAAAAACAATGTATATAAGCCAAAAAAATATCTTTTTTAGATCAATTCGAACAAAAGCATCACCAAACTAAAATAACAGAACAAAAATCTGCTCGTAGCCGATAAAGACAGTATAAATAACCGTTTAATAAACAATAAACTATCCGCATTGAAATATAACGCATGTAAACTATAAGGTTATTAGGTTTCGGATTTGACTTAAGCTCGCGAGAAATTCCTGTTTTATTTTTCAACGAATGCTTCCATTCGGTTAACAATGACTCGCTTAGGTTGTGAACAAGAAAACAGAGGTAACCATATGTTTCATGGTAAATAGAATGAAAGCGGGAGGTTTCGCATGGTTTTTTGGCGTGAGTTATGCCAAAACGATTTATCGGCAGTATTAATTAAAACTTTAATAAATTTTCTATTCGATTGAAAAAATGAGATCTCCGCTGATGTTTATTGTTCAATAATACCCATCCCCCCCTACCCGTTGTGCAAATAAAGTAAAACGCGGTTTCGTTTTATTCTCCATGAGGGTTTCATTTATCTCATACAGATTGCAAATTCCAGCCTGACGAAGCCTTGGCTCACTTACGGGGTTGGCAGGCAAAGGAGCTAGCGGCTGAACATACGCATTAACCGTGGAAAAAATATCCAACGTCAGACATAACTGACTACGCCTGGGCACTAACGGGAAGGCGACATCTGTTCAGCGCCATCAACTGGCGAGGAGTTTCCCCTCCTTTAGCCTGAGGCTTTCCCTATTTTGCATGTTGAACGGCAGGATGGCATTGCCGCCGGCGCAACGGCATATTATTATTCTCACTGCAGCGGCACTCACGCGCAGCCAATTATTACCGTATCGCAATTTATTTATTTGAAATTAATTTTTCAGGTCGCACATCACACCTTTGCTGCTGTCACGATGACAGGGTGATGTTTCTTCGTTCGGCTACAACTCTTAACAGGCTATATTTTAATCATGACCGATACCCTTGATTATCTGATGACATTCCGCAAATGCACCAGCTTGGACAGCGTGGAGAAAGTGTACGACAAGCTTAACTACTCCATCGATAATGACATTGAAATCAGCAACATGTACCGTGCAGCGGATCACCGCCGCGCCGAACTGGTGGCGGGGAAATTGTTCGATTTGGGTAAGGTGCCAAAAACGCTGTGGGCGCAGGTGCTATAATTTGCATTAATTACGCGCGCATGTACTTTATCTTTTATTGCTAAATAACGGCAACTTCCTCGGATTTATTGGCGCGCGTGATACAAACCACATTTATTCGCTTCACCAGGCTCTACCCTTTTACCCTATCAACAGGAAACAGGAGTGGAAGATGGGATATCAAAACGTTTTGGTTACCGTCGCCGTGGCGGCAGACAGCCACCGCCTGGTTGAAAAAGCCGTCTCCATCGTGCGTCCTTACAACGGCAAAATCACCCTGCTTAGCACCATTGCCAATCCGGAAATATACAATAACTTCGCCGGACCGATGCTGGGCGATCTACGTGCGCTGATGGAAGAAGAAACGCTGCTGTTTCTGGAAGAACTTCGCCTGCGGGCGGATTACCCGATTGCCGACACGCTGATTGTCCACGGTGAACTGGCCGACAGCCTGAACTATGCCAGCCAACGGCAACCTTTTGATCTGGTGGTTTGCGGTAATCACAGCGACGGCATGATGAACAAAATCTCCTGCTCTGCCGCGCGCTTTATCAACACTAGCCGTATCGACGTGCTGATAATCCCACTGTAACGCTGAGCACATTAGGCCATTCGCTCTTTTCGATGATTGACTAGACTTAGGCTCTCTGTCCGCATAAGGAATGCCTGATGTCTCAGTCTACACAACAAAACCGCCGTTTTCTGTTGGCTTCTCGCCCGCACGGCGAACCTGTCGCAGACAACTTCCGTATGGAAACCGTCGCTACGCCGCAGCCCGCCGCCGGCCAGGTGTTATTGCGCACCGTCTACCTGTCGCTCGATCCTTACATGCGTGGCCGCATGAGCGACGCGCCCTCTTATGCTCCGCCGGTGCAGATTGGCGAAACCATGGTGGGCGGCACGGTCTCACGGGTCGTGACATCACAGCACCCCGATTTCAAACCCGGCGACTGGGTATTAGGCTACGACGGCTGGCAGGATTATGCGCTGTCTGACGGAGGCGGCTTACGTAACCTCGGCCCTCATCAGGCGCATCCTTCTCGTCTGCTTGGCGTCCTGGGCATGCCGGGCTTCACCGCTTATATGGGCCTGCTGGAGATCGGCCAGCCGAAACCCGGTGAAACCCTGGTGGTCGCCGCCGCCAGCGGCGCCGTCGGTTCGGTCGTCGGGCAGGTTGCCAAACTGAAAGGCTGTCGGGTAGTCGGCGTGGCGGGCGGTAAAGAGAAATGCCGCTATGTGGTGGAAGAGCTGGGCTTCGATGCCTGTGTCGATCACCGAGCCCCAGACTTCGCTGAACAACTGGCCGCCGCCTGCCCGCAAGGCATCGATATTTATTATGAAAACGTCGGCGGTGCGGTGTTTGATGCGGTGATCCCACTGCTGAATACCCAGGCACGTATTCCGGTCTGCGGGATTATCGCCCACTATAACGCCACCGACCTGCCCGCCGGGCCGGACCGCTTGCCGATGCTGCAGGGCTTGATCTTACGCAAGCGCATCCGCATGCAAGGCTTCATCATTTTCGATGACTTCGCGGAAGGTTTTGATGAATTCCTGCAGCAAATGAGCGAATGGGTCGATCAGGGGAAAATCAAATTCCGTGAAGACCTGGTCGACGGACTGGAAAATGCACCGCAGGCATTCATTGGCCTGTTGCAGGGCAAGAACTTCGGCAAATTGGTGATCCGCGTCGCCGACGAGTAATCCCCACTGGGCGCGGTGATGAACTGCCGCGCCCTGCTATGTCTTCAATGCAACGCACCGCCACTGATGGATAAATCCTCATCGACCGTCAGAGTGGTATGCACAATACTGCGTACCGCCTCAATCATTGCGGCTAACGCCAGGCTGGGTTTTCCCGGATGATTGACCGCCAGCTCATGACTGTAAGGGATGTGGATAAACCCACCTTTAATCGCCAAATTTTGGCTGGCGATATGATGGCTCAGCCCGTAGAAAAGCTGGTTGCAATTATAAGTGCCTGCCGTATGCGACACCGCCGCCGGAATGCCTGCCTGGTGTAAATGATGCACGATCGCCTTCACCGGCAGCGTGGAAAAATAGCCCACCGGCCCCCCTTCCACCACCGGGATGTCTATCGGTTGTTTTCCGGCGTTATCGGGAATGCGGGCGTCAATCAGGTTGATGGCAACCCGTTCAACGGAAATTTCGCCGCGCCCACCGGCCAGCCCCAGGCAGATCACGGCTTTGGGCCGCAGCTCTTCGATGGCGGCAATCAGCTGCTGGTTGGACACCCCCAGCACGCAGGCCAATTGACGCACCACCACTTCTGCGCCGGCGATCCGCTCTCCCGCCAGCGCCTGCGCTACCTGCCAAGAAGGGTTAACCTTATCCCCGTCAAACGGCTCAATGCCGGTCACCAATACCCTTTCCATCATCGCACCTCAGGTTGTTATTGAATCCGCGTGCTCTCAGCCTAAACAACGCGCTATGATTCTGGAAATGGATTATCTGTATATAGAGTATTCATAAAATGAATTTATCCAGCGTCGATCTCAATCTTCTGGTGGTGTTTGAGGCGTTATACCAAACGCGTAACGTCACCGCTGCCGGCGGACGTCTGAACCGTGCCCAACCGTCGGTCAGCAATGCGCTTTCGCGCTTGCGGCTGTTGTTTGACGATCCGCTGTTTACCCGCAGCGGCGGCGGCATGTTGCCAACCGCGCGTGCTCACCAACTGATGCTGCAAATCCACCCGGTACTGGAACAAATCCACCAGACGCTGACGCCGCCGACGCGCTTCGATCCCGCGACGGCTAGCCAGCGCCGCTTCAGGCTAGCCGCAGGCGACTACGCCGATATCACGCTGCTGCCTACCATTATCAGCCGACTGCGGCAGGATGCGCCAGGCATCGATATCCGGGTTTCCCGGCTCGATCGCCGCAATGTAGTGCAACAGCTTGAGAGTGGCGAAATAGATGTGGCATTGGGCGGGCATATCGAGGCGGTGAAGGGCATGCTGGTGCAGCCGTTGTTTACCGAAAGCTTTACCTGTATCGCCAGCCGACATCATTCGCGGTTAGCTGCCGAAAGTTGGGGCTTGGCGCAATACGTCGGCCTGCCCCATGCCCTTTACGCGCCCTCGGACGACGGCTCCGCCCGCGGGATTATCGATCGTCGACTGGCGGAACTGGGGCTGGAGCGACGCGTGGCCGCAACATTTTCGCATATCGTGGCGCTGCCTGCGGTCGTCGCCGGCAGCGATCTGATTGCAACCCTGGCACTCAGCGTCGCCAGCCAGTTTGCCGATCCGGCGAAGGTACGCTTTCTGCCGCTACCGGCAGAACTGGCGGTGAGTACGTTTTCTATCGATCTGGTTGCCGGTCGCCAGGCCCGGCGCGATCCGGCGCTGACCTGGCTGTGCGACACCCTTACCCAACTGAACTGGGGGAAGAGTGAATGAGAAGCGCCCCTCCTGCTACGATTAAGGCCCTAAGCTAGGCGCCGATTTCGGTGCGCACATCCAACAGTTCAGGGAAGAAAGTCAGCTCCAGCGCCTTTTTCAGGAAGCTGACGCCGCTCGAACCGCCGGTGCCCGTTTTAAAGCCGATAATCCGCTCTACCGTTTTCATATGCCGGAAACGCCACAGGTGGAAACTTTCCTCTATATCCACCAGCTTTTCGGCCATTTCATAGGCTTCCCAATACTTTTGTGGATGGTCATAGATCTCTTTAAAGGCCGGCAGCAGGTTTGGATTACGTTGGTAAGGTTGCGTCCAGTCACGTTCGATACACTCCTGCGGGATCGGCAGACCGTGGCGGGACAGGTAAAGCAGGTATTCATCGTACAGGCTGGGCGCTTCAAGAATGGCCTTCAGCGCCGCGTGTTTTTCCGCATCGTTGCTGAACACCGCCAGCATGGCCGCATTCTTGTTGCCGAGCAAAAACTCAATCGAGCGATATTGATGGGACTGGAAGCCCGACGAACTGCCCAGCACGTCGCGAAACTCGACGTATTCCGACGGCGTCAGGGTTTCCAGCACCGCCCATTGCTCGAACAGCAGCCGCTGGATCTGTTTGACCCGCGCCAGGATCTTGAAGCAATGACTGAGCTTATCTTGTTGCACCAGCATCCGCGCCGCCTGCAGTTCATGCAGCATCAACTTCATCCACAGCTCCGACGTCTGGTGCTGCACCACAAACAGCATTTCATCATGGTGTTGCGGGTTGGACAGCGGGTGCTGGCAGTCCAGCAGTTGATCCAGGCACAGATAGTCGCCATAGCTCATGCGTTTGGAAAAATCGGTGACAATCGCGCTTTCTAATTCCCGTTTGTTCATCTGTTATCTCCGCTGCGCCCACGACCGGAAGCGGTGTGTAGCGTGCTGCAAACAGAAAACAATAGTTCATATCGCCCCAACCCGAAGGACTATAAACGAGAGTTGCCTCGCAGATTTCAGGGTTGGTCATGTCAGGTTGATTCCCTCCTTATGTCTGCCTGGATTGAACATCCCCGCAGTGATTATCCGCGGGGATGGGATCAGCGACTCCTGAGCATCAACATTGCTCTGCCGATCCCCGAACCGCTGAAAATCAAGGCTCTCTGTAATCTCGTCGTCGAACCATAAAGGATCGTTCGAAGGTGATCACCGTTTCGCCCGTGGATTTGATGCCCCGCGTTTCCACCGTAATGATGCCGTTGTTCGGTTGGGATTTTGACGGCCGTTTAGCCAGGATCTTACTGATGGCGTAAAGCGTATCACCGACAAAAAGCGGCTCTTTCAGGCGCACCGTTTCCCAGCCCAGATTGGCCACCGCCCTGGCAGACAATGCCTGCACGGTCATCCCGCTGACCAACGCCAGCGTGATGCTGCTGTTGACCAAAACGCGGCCATATTCCGCTTGGGCGCCATAGGCCTTGTCGAAATGCAAAGGGTGCTGATTCATCGTCAACAGGGTGAGCCAGGTGTTGTCGGCTTCGGAAAGCGTGCGCCCCGGCCAATGTTTGATCGTCATGCCGGTTTCGAAGTCTTCATAGTCCCCGCCGTGCTCTTCCTGATACTCATTTTCGCCGACTTTTCTTAACATGGTTTTTTCTCCCTGAATGGGTATAGCGCCAGCGCGGCAGCGGTGTCTTCGATGGCCAGCCCCACGCTGCGAAATACCGTGGTCTGCCCCGCCGTTGCAGCGGACTCACCCAACACGAGAGCGCCCAGCTCATTCAGTCCTTCAGGCTGAATGTATCCTTCCGCCATAGCGCTTCGAATCTCCCCCGCATCCTCCCTGGCAGCCGCGCCGGTTTCCACCACGACAAAGGCGGTTTTCAATAACGCGGGGTCGACCTCAATGGCGTCCTCGTGGGTGCCGCCGATAATGTTCAGGTGGGCCCCTGGCGCTACCCAATCGGCATACACCAAAGGTTCACGGGCACGGGTTGAGGTAGTGGTGCAAATAAGATCCGCCCCCTGCACGGCCTCGAATGCGCTACTGCAAACGCTGACCGGTGCGGTAGTCAGCGTACGAGCCCAGCGCGCAAACTCTTGCGTTCTGAGCGCCGAACGGGAAAAAATGCGCACCCTGCGGATCTGTCGCACCGCCAGCATCGCCAACAGCGTGGCCCGTGCCTGAACCCCTGCCCCGAGGATAGCAAGATCGCCAGCCTGCTCCGGAGCACACAGCTGGGTCGCCAGTCCGGCCACCGCACCGGTTCGCAACGCGGTCAGACTAGCGCCATCGAACAAGGCCAGCATCTGGCCCGTATCGATGTCGGTGAGCAGCACCACCCCATGGATCAATGGCAACCCTCTCTCAGCATTGCCGGGCGTGAGCGTAGTGATTTTAACGCTGGCGACACCGCGTCTGTTCCAGGCCGCCGGGCTGATCAACGTCTCTGAAGGACCATGCTGGAGTAAGGTCCTCGTCGGTGATTGTTCGTCACCGCGACGTAAATCCCCGAACGCCTCACTCAGCATCGCCATGACCTGCCGCAGTCGGATCTCTCCGGACATTTCAGCTGCATTGATGATTTGCATCGTCACAGGGCGATCCTCTTCAACTGCGCGGCCACTTCTACGATAAGGTCTTCTTGCCCGGCCACGGCCTGACGTTTTCCCAATTCGAAGAAGACGTCACGCGGATCGACCCCCGCAGAAGCAGAATGGCTTAACACCGGATTTTTAAAGCCGGAAAAAACGCCAGCCAGGCCACTGACAATGCCCACGGAGTCGATCATCGGTGGAGTGACCATCAGTTCCCGGGCGGCGAGCTCGGCGGCGTCGAGAAAATGATAAAGGTCGATGCCGGTGTTGAACCCCAAACGTTCCAGTACCGGTACCAGAACTTCAAGTTGGGTGTTCCCTGCCCCAGCCCCGAATCCGCGGGCGCAGCCATCAATCACGCTAGCGCCGGCCTGAGCGGCGGCAACCGAGTTGGCCACCGCCATGCCCAAATTATTGTGGGCGTGGAAAATAAGCGGCACATCCACCTGCCACCGCATCGCGGTGATGCGTTCGGTCACATCCTGCGGCAACAGGTTGCCGGCAGAATCCATGATGCCGACGGCCTGCGCACCGTACTCCACCAGCAGTTGAGCCTGATCGGCTAACTGTTGGGGAGTGGCCATATGGCTCATCATCAGTACCGCATGCGCTTCTGCCCCGTGATCTCGCAGCCATCCCAGATGACGTTCAGCCAAGGTTGCCTCAGTGCAATGGGTACCGATGCGCACCACATCCGCACCGCAGGATAACGCCTTCGACAGATCGACGATGGTTCCCCAACCGGGCAGCATAAACACGCCCATCTTGCTGTTTTGCAAACACTCGCGCACGGTGTTCAACATGGTTTCATCACTCAACGCCGCGCGCCCGACCTGATACGAGGAGGCGCCAAGCCCGTTGCCATGGCCAACCTCGACAATCGCCACCCCCGTTTTATCTACCGCCGTCGCGTAGTCTCGTAACTGAGCCACCGTGAGCTGATGCTTCACGGCGTGTTGACCATCACGCAGGGTTGAGTCGTTAATCAGAATGGCCATTAGCCCCCTCCGTTTTATTTCGATAGCTCGCATACTGTTCGGCAACCAGGATGGCGGCAGAATTAATCAGATCCAGATTCCCGGCGTATTCAGGCATCACCTTGCTGCTGGCAACCACCTCCAGCGAGATCGAAACGCGTCCTTCGCTGACGTTAAGAGCCGTAAGCGAATAGCCCGCCGAGAATCCCCGCACCGCCTCAACGGCCCCAGCAAGCACCGGAGTGATCTGTTCCTTTGTGACCCCTGGAATACCGGCGAAAATGGTGACCCTGAACATGGCGGGTGGCGCGGCCGGGCTGATATTAAGGATCGCCTTGGTGTTGGCTACGCCGGTAAAAGCGCTGAGCGCTCGCTGCGTGGTGTCCACATATTCGTCGATGTTGATCCGGGTGGCCCGCCCCAGAATATTGCTGGCGACGGTCGCCACCACCTCGATATCGTTGATGCGAAAATGTCGGCTCAGGGCATGCAAAATGGGTATCGACGCCTGTCCACCGCAGCTGATCAGGCTGACATTGCGCTCGGCCAGCGCATCGGTTCCCGTCACCGTAGGCACGATCATTTTGCCCAGGTGGCTGGGGGTTAAGTCGATCAGTAAGGTGCCCAGCGGACGCAGCAGCGCCCAATGCCTGACATGCGACATCGCGTTGGTGGCGTCGAAAACCACATCAAAAGGCGTTGGCGACGCCAACACAGCGTCAATGCCACCGGCGCTGGTCGGGCAACCCAAGCGGGCTGCGACCTCAAGACCGGCGGAGTCCTTGTTGCGCCCCGCCAGCAACCCGCAATGCAGCAGCGGGGAACGCTGGATCTTATTGACCAGATCCATGCCGATGGCGCCGGTTCCAATGACAGCGACGGAGAGCGTCATGAGTTGCTCCTGCCGAAACGGTCGGCCCAGGCCTTGCCGGATTGCAAGGTATTACGTGCCATGCGGGCAAAAGGCGGCCCCACCATGTGCCCGTCCAACAAGGCAATTCCCCCCTGCGCCGCTTTCACAGCATCGGTAATGCGGCTTGCCGCCAAGAGTGCGCTCTCGCAGGGCCGTAACGTCGAGTTGATCAGTTCGAGCTCGCTGGGATGAACGGTGGCTTTGCCATGGAAACCCAGATCTTTGACGCACTGAATTTCATTGGCCAACACGTCGGGTTCGGAAAGCCGATAATTGGCGGTATCGATACAGCCAATACCGTGTCTGGCACTCGCCAACACCATCGCCTGACGAGCGGCCAGCATCCCGGACCAGGTGATCGGCACCCCCAACGTGGCCGCCAAATCTGCAGAACCAAAAATCAGCCCATCCGCCACCGCCGCGACATTGTCCAGATCGGTAATGGCCTCGACGGTCTCTATCGTCAGGTAAATTTCTGGGAACCTTCCGGCAGAGGCAAAGGTTTCGCGCAGGAAAACCACCTCGGCAGGGGTTCGAACCATCGACATTACGATAAAGCCAGGCGTGGTTTGGCCGGAGCACAACATCACCAGATCATGCACCGCATCAAGAGTGCCCAACGCGTTGATCCGAACAGCAATATTGGCGGACAGCGGCGCATTTTCGAGAGCCGTACGGCAGATGTTTCTGGCCTCTGCCTTGGCCGGGCCAGGAACAGAGTCCTCCAGATCCATCAAATGCACATCAGCGTCATAAGACAGAGCCTTGACCACACGGTTTAGTGACAAGGCCGGCGTGTACAGAATGCTGCGGGGCACAGCCCGGGCGATATCCGTCATTGCGGCCCCCTGACAGCAGAGATCACCTGGCACAGGCCGCGGATCTGCTCTTGCGTTTGTCCGGCTCGCATCATGACTCGCAGGCCGGCGGTGCCTTTGGCGACGATAGGGAAAAACACCGGCGAGACATAGAAGCCAGCCTCGATCACCTGGCGCCCCGCCTCGATCACCCGGTCATCGCTCATCGGCACCAGGCGGATCGGATAGGTATTGCCGCTTTGCTCCGTCGGGATCAGGGAATCGAACAGCGCGATGTTGTCGTACAGTTTCTTTTGTAACCGGGGCAATTCGGCCGTTCGGTGAATTTCCGCCGACGCAAGGCTGGCGCCGATGGCCGCCGTATTCAGGTTTTGCGAGTAGTTGAGCCCGCCGCCAAAGCGTTCGACCAGGCGTAGCATCTGCTGCGAATAACCGTTGAGCAATATCGCCGCCCCGCTGGTGCCGAAAGCTTTGTTGAGCGTGACCACCATAATGGTGTTTTCATCCAACGCCGGACTATGGGAACGAACATAGCCAATACCGCGTTCGCCATAAGCGGAGATCGAATGCGAATCGTCGTAAAATACCATCAGGCCGTATTTGTCCTGCAGTTCAGCCAGGGCTTTGACCGGGGCATAGCCCCCCAGGCTATCGCTGCCGTCGACCACGTAACAGACCCGTTGATATTGATTGCAGCAGTCTTCAATGAAATTCAAATCATGATAATTGCAGGTGACGACTTCGGTTTCATCGGCACAGGCGGGTTTGGCAGCTGCCAGCGATACGTGGGCGTGCTTATCGAAAATCATCAAAGGCCGCACACCGTTGCCTAAATGGCCCGAAGCTATAAGAGGAAGCAAGCCGCCGCTGACGCTGCTCGCTGACACGCCGCTGAGTACATCAGCCTGGAACAGCTCACCCAGCGACGCTTCCAACTCCTTCATGGCAGGGAGCTGGACCCGACTGCGGGCGATGCAGTGATCCAACACGCCGTAGCGGCGCACCGCGTCGATAGCACCTTCGACCACCTTGCTGTGGGAGTCCAGGTTCAGGTACGAGCAGCAGCTGAAATTGACAAACTGATGGCCACTTTGGGTGGACAACAGGTCGTTATCGAGCCCGGCAACGATACCCGCAAGGCCGTTTTGCTCTGACATATCCCAGAAAGGATTGCCTATGCCGATGGCCTTATCGTTGTTGCGGAATGTGTTCGTGGGAATGATCTGCTTACGGCTGCTCATCAAGTGCCTTCCTCTTGGTGGGTTCTGGTTGATAGTTGTAGATGCCTTTAAACTTGCGGTAAGCCGCCGTGTAGAGCGCGGAGTAGAAAACATAAGGGCGGCGCAGGATTTTCAGATCCCACAGCCAAAAATTAACGTTGATATTCAGGTCGTCTAAAGATTCGGCCTGGTGCCACCACCCCAGTGGCAAATACAGCATTTCGCCGGGTTCTAAAATAAAGTCGCGGCGCTGCGGTATTTTTGCCGCCAAGCGGGGAAAACGCTGCGGGTCGATATTGTCAAAATCAAAGGCCTGCGATTTATCGCCGAAACCCTGCAGGATAGATCGCGGATAGTAATCTCTGCGGCCCGGAGGAAAAAGAATGAACCGTTTTCTGCCCTGCAAAGAAATATTAAAGTTTTCCAACTCATCGAAATGGCTTTGGGTAAATACCCCGTGGTAGCTGACCCATAAATTGGCGGCGTTCAACCCACGACGTGAGGCCAACAGGGAAAAAGCATCAAAGCCAAGGATATTATTGACGTCCTCAGGGCGGTGCATAATATTGGACACCACGCGATACCAGGTATTGTTGTCGCTTTGGTACTCTTTATTTTCCAAAAAACCACGCAGCTGAATTTTCATGGTTTGCCAGCGTTCGGTATTTTCTTTATTACTGGCCTCTCGGAACAAGGTGACATTGTCATCGCCCAAGCGTTGTGAGATCAGATCACTCGCCCCTATGCTGGTATCAATGGGTAAATCGGTAATAATGACCGGAACGTCGGCTCGGAAAATAGCTTCAACACCAAAGGCGACGAACTCTTTAAAGGTCATGCGCGGAACGGGAACCCCCGTCGTTAACTGTTTCACGATTGCCGTTTTCCTGTTTCGAAAATAATAATGTGAGGCCCCGATATTCTGGGGCGTAGTTTTTATTTATTGCTGAGTAATTTCTGGCTAAACAGGCTGGATAATAAAGCGAGTGTTCCGGCGGCCATGGCTACCCAGGCCACCTGACCCGCTCCGCTTTGATCAGAAAGCTGTCCACCCACCGAGACGCCCAGTGAAAAGCCCAGCCAGCCGGCGCTGGACAACCAGGAGAAGCCTTCGGATAAACACCCTTTCGGCGTCAAGGACTCCAGCAGGTTGCTGCAGGTGATCAATAACGGCGCCACCGACAGCCCGGCGACGAAAGCGGAAATGCCCATGACAACGGGAACGCTGGTGAAAATCAGCGGAAGCGTGCCGGCACACAGGGTGGCGGAGGTGATCAGCAGCAGGCGGGGTTGCGATAAGGACCAGTTCATGGCGCCGTAGCAGGTGCCACCCACCAGGCTGCCCGCGGCGCAAATGGATAACAGCACACCGGCGAGGGTTGGATTGCCTACTTCTTTGGCGTAGGCGATCATCATGACGTCGATTGAGCCAAGAAACAGGCCTACCGCCGCATAGGAGATCATTAACGCCCGTACCCAGACCATGCTGATTGCCCGACGGTCGCTTTCTGCGCTCTTGTGCACAATAACCGGCTCAGAACGCCGATGTAACACCAGGGCCAGAGAACCACTGAAGGTGAGCGCGGCGCATAACGCCAGCCCCGCTGCGGGGTGCCATGCCGTGGCCAAAACAATGGCGATTAACGGCCCCAATAAGAAAATGATCTCATCAAGCACGGTTTCTAACGCGTACGCGGTTCGTAGCGCTTCATCGGTCACCATGGAGGCCCAGCGAGTACGAATAAATCCATCCACCGGCACCGACGAACAACCGGTAGCAATGGCCGCCGCCATAATTGCCCATAAGTGCATATTCAGCAGCACCAAGCCAATTAACGAAAGGATCGCAATGACGTGGCAGCAGCAGGTAATAATAAGCACCTTTCGCTGGCTGAATTTATCGGCAAATCGGCCTAAAACCGGGCTGGCTATCGCCTGCGTAATCATTAATGTTCCCGCCACGGTTCCGGCAATCCATAACGAGTCCATAGTGGCGGAAATCAACATTATGCAACTGATGGACCGCATCGCCACCGGGAACCTGACCAGCAGGCCAAACAATGAAAGCGTCGCATGTCCGGGATCAGACAATAATCGGGTATAAGAACCAAAACTGAACTTGGACTCAACGGCCTCTGTTTCCATAAGGTGCTCTCAATAGATATTCGCTAAAAGAACGAATGAATATATCAATCGAACATACCCACTCATTTATTTGATCGGGCACACTCAATGAAATAAATAACTTAACTATTTATTTATGCGCAACAATAAAACGAAGGTAACGCGCTCAGGCATTAATCCCTCCCGAATGGAATTCAGGTCATAGAATATTGTTCGCGTTGAAATCATCTTGGTTAATAATTATTAATTCGCCATCTTAAAAAGTCCCCGAAATTTATCATAAACAATTTTAATGCATGGGCATTAAGAATTAGCAACGCTAATCATTATTTACAAGAGCGTTTTTGCATCACATTGATGCGTTATTGCATTCATATTTAATTACAGTGAGTTAAGTGTTAATTATGGTGAAAATAATAATTTTCAGTCTGCGAATGACGCCCTTTGAACCAAACTCTCAGGGCCCTCTGGCGCTATAGCGGCTCAGAAAACAGAAACTGTGCCGTAATCGTCATTTTTACTCCCTATTGGAGCCAAGTATTCCTGCCGCGCTTTATTTATGATGAAGGTTTGACGCGCGGGGACATTGGCCCTGACATTAACATCACGCGAGGAGAACACATGGCTACAGGCATTGGCGGTAGTACGCCACAACAGGCCCTGGAACAGCTGCAACCGCTCACGGACAACCCGCCTGAAATCGCCGCGGTGGAATACCGGCAACGCATTCAGCACGCGCAGCGCCTGATGCGCGACAACGGCATTGACGCCTGCTATCTCAATGCCGGCAGCAACCTGCTCTATTTTACCGGTACCGCCTGGTCGCCCAGCGAACGTATGGTGGGCGCGGTGATCCCGGCCGAGGGGGAAATCGCCTATATTGCGCCCTGGTTTGAGATCGGCACGTTCAAGGACGCGCAGGTGATTGAGGGGGAGATATTTAGCTGGCATGAGGAAGAAGATCCCTACCGGTTGTTCTTCACCGTACTGGCCGCGCGTGGGCTGACAGGTTCGGGCCGCCAACTCAAAGTGGCCATTTGCGAAACCGCGTCGGTCACGCTGTTCCTCGGCCTGCAACAGCATGCCGGTGAAATAAAGTTGGTCAGCGCCCTGCCGATCACCGGGTACTGCCGCAGCCGCAAATCGGCGGCCGAAATTGCGCTGATGCAAACCGCGAATAACATTACCCTGCGGGTCCAACAGGCGGCGGCAAGCATATTGCGCCCAGGGATCACCGCCAGAGAGCTGGTCGAGTTTGTCGATCAGGCCCATCGCAAAATGGGCACCACCGGTTCTTACTTCTGCATTGCACTGTTCGGATCCGATAGCGCGTTTCCTCATGGCGTAAAAGCCCCCAACCCGCTGCAACATAACGATGTCGTGCTGCTGGATACCGGCTGTCGCTACAAGGGCTACCTGTCCGATATCACCCGAACTTATGTCTACGGCGAAGCCAACCCGCGCCAACGCTTTGCCTGGCAGGCTGAACATGATGCGCAGGCTGCGGCATTTGCTGTAATCGCGCCCGGCGTGCCCTGCCATAAAGTGGATGATGCCGCGCGCGAAGCGCTGGTTTCTCATGGTTTTGGGCCGGATTATCAGCTGCCGGGGCTGCCGCACCGTACCGGTCACGGTATCGGGCTGGACATTCATGAAGCGCCGTATCTGATCCGCAAGCAGCAGGAGCCGCTCGACGTGGGCATGTGCGCCAGCATCGAACCCATGCTATGCCTGCCAGGCGAGTTCGGCATTCGTCTTGAGGATCATTTCTACGTCACCGAAGACGGAGCGCGCTGGTTTACCGCGCCGGCGAAATCTATTGATGACCCTTTCAATTTGATGTCCTGATCCCCTGCCGGGCGGCGTCGCCGCTCGGATTTAAAAACAACTCTCCCCATAATAATAAGAAACATTAATATCGATTATATTTACTCACCTCATTTAACACTTCATATTAATGTAATCATTAATTAATTCCATTTTATACATTCCGGATAAAATAGTTGTTGATATGCAAAATGACTTAGGTTAATAATCAATCCACCATCAAGGTGAGGTATAATAAAAAATCATAAACTCAAAAGGAGTTGGTTATGAAAACGATTGATCATTCTTTATTAGACTCTATCGCCGGCGGCCGTGGTAATAATGGCGGAGACCGTGCGGACAATAGTCGTAAGAATAAAGGAAAAAACAATGGCGGTAACAAAAGCGGCTCAAGTGACTACTATACTAAAAATACGTCGGAAGACTGTATCAATGGCATGGTGGCAGGTACAGCTTTAGGTGCGTTTGGTGGGCTACCTGGCGCCGCTATGGGATTGGTTGGCGGCGCAGTTACCGGCGGTTGTTTCAAGGATGGCAACAAGGGTGGCGGTAACGTAGGCATGGGCAAAGGCGGGAATAAATGCGGGTCAAGTTCCGGTGGCAAATGTTCTTGGTAGACGGTAACGTTAAAGAAAATAACTACGGGCAGGATACTCGCCGTTTTTAGGTGATTACATGAATGATAAAGTTATAAAAATAATATCAGTTATTCTGGGTATATTTCTTTCTTCATCCTTGCTAAGCGGGGCTGGGGTAGGCTTTTCAACATGGTATCCCGCACCGAGAGGCATTTCCGTTCTGTTGGTTTCAATTAGCTGCGGTATTGTCTTAGTAAGACTTATATACTTAATAATTAAATTCTCTTTAGGCAAGCCGCAGAAAGGGAGCTAAATTCCCTAGTTTTAACGACCATGCTTTCGTTCATAAATTTGTTAATTAAAGGCGTCAGTAAATCGCTGTCGCCTTGCTCTCCCCCACGTTTCCTGTGCGGCATTACTGACTACTTTACATTCAAGCGTTAACCAACCGATACCGGTTGCTGCCATCCAGCTTCAATTTACGTGCTGCGACGACCCAGTTCATGCCTGTGTCATCCTGACGATACCCTATGCCAGTGCATCTTCGCTGATAGAGATGTTTTTATTCACGCTCCGCGTTGAGCTTTCCACACGCCAACTGGGGTTAATCAGTTGGCGTAACCGCTAAAATAGATTAGTTTTAAGCTCTGACTTTCCTCGGCACTGGATGCTATGACTACCCAAAATCAACAACCTCAGGCTGTCTTCAGCCCCATTACACGTCATGCCATATTTTTGGTCGCCACCTTGTCGCCCAACCCCGCTCAGCTTGCTGCGGTGCGTGGCTGGTGTGCGGATATCAGCGGCGTAATCCGTTCCGTCGGCAAAAGATCTCCGGCGGGCAATCTGTCCTGCGTCTGCGGATTTGGCTCTACGGCCTGGGATCGGCTGTTCGGCCAGCCCCGTCCGGCGCTGCTTCATCCTTTTCGTGAGATAGGCACCGGCGACCGCGTTGCCGTTTCGACCCCTGGCGATATCCTGCTGCACATTCGCGCCGACGAGATGGATTTGTGCTTCGAACTCGCCACACAGTTGATGAACAAGCTTGGCGATGCCGTGACGGTAATAGAGGAAGTGCACGGTTTCCGCTACTTCGATCAGCGGGCAATGATTGGTTTTGTCGATGGTACAGAAAACCCCGAAGGGCACGAAGCCTTCGACTATACGGTGATTGGCGAGGAAGACGCTGAGTTTTCAGGCGGCAGCTACGTGCTGGTACAAAAATACCTGCATGACATGAAAGGCTGGAATTCACTGAGCGTTGAAACGCAAGAACGCATTATTGGTCGCCACAAGCAATCCAATATTGAACTGGATGAAGACGTCAAACCCTCATCATCTCACAGCTCCCTGACGACGCTGACCGATGAAAAAGGCAATGAAGTCAAAATATTGCGTGACAATATGCCGTTCGGCAAACCCGGCATGGGGGAGTTCGGCACTTACTTCATCGGCTACGCGCGTTCCCCTCAGCCCATCGAGCAAATGCTGGAGAACATGTTTGTTGGTCGGCCAGCCGGCAATTATGATCGCCTGTTGGATTTCAGCCGCGCGGTCACCGGCAGCCTGTTCTTTACGCCATCGGCAACCCTGCTGGAAGCCTTGGTTGAGCGTGACGCCCCACAATAATCCCCGATGAGCAATGACTGCCCCGGTCGGTTGGGGGGCAGTTCTGCCAACGGCAACATCGGCTGTCGACGCCCGCATCAGATACGTATTTTAGGGCGCTGGATACGAATGCTCACTATCCCCAACCCCTCTTCTATTGCCAAGACGTGGCAAGAGTTTGAAGAAGATGGCCGCATGAAACCTTCCGCCTACGATGATCGAATCGTTGACGTGATGGAAGAACTGATGAAGTTTACCCTTCTGACGCGAGGCAATGCCAGGTATCTGGTCGACCGTTACAGCAAGAGAAAAGAGCGCGCGGCTGAACTGTCTGCACGAGTCAATCAACGCAGCATCTAAAAAGTCAGGCCCGCAATCCAATCGCGGGCCTTTAATGCTCATTTCACCGAAATTCGCCGCCCTTGCGCATCGATCACAGGCTCGCCGTCTTCCTTGGTGAAAGGGCCTTGCTGCGGATCCGGCAGGATATCCAGCACGGCTTCCGACGGTCGACACAGACGGGTGCCCAAGGGTGTCACCACAATAGGTCGATTAATCAATATCGGTTGTTGCAACATAAAGTCGATCAATTGTTTGTCACTCCAGCCTGCATCTGCCAGCCCCAACGATTCATAAGGCTCGACGTTTTTACGCAGTAAGGCTCGCGCAGATATTCCCATATCGGCGATCAGCCTGATCAATTGCTCGCGGTCGGGCGGTGTCTCCAGATACAAAATCACCGTCGGTTCCACACCACTGTTGCGGATCAGTGCCAACGTATTGCGCGATGTGCCGCAAGCCGGGTTGTGGTAAATCTTGATGTTACTCATGGCGTTCTCTCTGAGTTATGGCTAAAGCGACAGGCGCAGGGCCAGGGCGGTCAGCGCAACCAACAGCACCGGCAGGGTCATTACTACCCCGACCCGGAAATAGTATCCCCAGCTTATGACGATGCTTTTCTTCGACAATACGTGCAGCCACAACAGCGTGGCCAGGCTACCGATCGGCGTAATTTTCGGCCCAAGATCGCTGCCTATGACATTGGCATAAATCATTGCCTGTTTAATTACGCCTTCGGCATTGCTGCCGTCAATCGACAAGGCCCCCACCAACACCGTCGGCATGTTGTTCATCACCGAGGACAAAAATGCCGTCAGGAAACCGGTGCCCAGCGTAGCTGCCCAAATTCCGCGCTCGGACAGAAAATCCAGCACACCGGCCAGGGTATCGGTCAGCCCTGCATTACGCAGCCCGTAGACCACCAGATACATCCCGAGAGAGAAGACCACGATCTGCCAGGGGGCGCCCCGCAACACTTTAGCAGTGTCGATGGCCTGCCCCTTTTTCGCCACCAGCAGCAGGATCAACGCCCCAACGGCGGCGACCAGGCTAACCGGCACGCCCAGCGGCTCAAGCCCAAAAAACCCCACCAGCAGCAGCACCAATACACCCCAACCGGCTCTAAACGTCGGCAAATCGCGAATGGCCTCACGCGGTGGCCGCAGCAACCTCAGGTCATAGCTGCGCGGAATGTCCTTGCGGAAGAACAGGTGCAACATCACCAGCGTGGCGACAATGGCGGCAAGGTTCACCGGCACCATCACCGCCGCATACTGCGTGAAACCCAGTTGAAAGAAATCAGCGGAGACGATATTCACCAAATTGGACACCACCAGCGGCAGGCTGGCGGTATCGGCGATAAATCCCGCCGCCATCACGAAGGCCAGCGTTGCCCCTGAACTGAACCCCAACGCCAGCAGCATCGCAATCACTATCGGCGTCAGGATCAGCGCCGCCCCGTCATTGGCAAACAACGCCGCCACCGCGGCGCCCAGCAGTACAATATAGGTGAACAACCAGCGCCCTTTGCCCTTGCCCCAGCGCGCAACATGCAGCGCTGCCCATTCAAAGAAGCCGGACTCGTCCAGCAGCAGGCTGATAATGATCACCGCGATAAAGGTCGCGGTGGCGTTCCAGACAATCTGCCAGACCAGCGGAATATCTCCGACATGTACCACACCGGTCAGCAATGCCAAGAGCGCGCCGAAACAGGCACTCCAGCCTATGCCCAAACCTTTCGGCTGCCAGATCACCAAAACGATCGTCAGGATAAATATTGCCCCGGCCAACACCATCACAACTCCTTAGTCTCTTATTATATATATGATATTTCGAATGTGTTTGTTTAAATTTTTTAGCGTTACCGGCAGACCGCCCCTAACGCGCGCTGCGCCAGCTCGGTCACCTGCTGTTGCCGGCTAAGGTAAGCCTGTTCGATGATTGCCGCCGCCCAGGCCGGCATATGCGGCGACAGGCGGTAGTAAATCCACTTGCCCTCGCGACGATCGATCAGCAGACCACTTTCACGTAACATCGCGAGGTGACGAGAAACTTTGGGTTGCGATTTCTCCAATGCGCTGACCAATTCGCACACGCACAGCTCACCCGCCTGGCGCAGCAAAAGCACCAGCGTGAGGCGAGTTTCCTCCGACAGATTTTTAAACAATGCCAGTGGCGTCAGTGATGTCATGGGGATCCTCCTTTTACGATAACCGCCATCATAAGCCGAAGGAGGAAAAATGCCAAGAAACATATATGAATTAGTGAATATTAAGATTTGCGAAGATTGCGCAGAATGGCTCACTTTCGCGATGGCCCGGTGAAAACGCTCACTCAGCCTGAGTTAAGTTTCAGCTATTGATTCCATACGCCAAAGCGACTGTTCATTATGTGCTCTTTCGTTACAATCTCTAGCGTGAAATCCACCGTTTAGAGGGCTCTTATGTACAACTTCTCACGTTATCAGGCAAAAGAACTGGCGCTGGCTTATATGAGCGGCAAAAAACACGACCTGTCACCGCAGGAATTTCTGCAGCAGCTGAAAAGTAGCGAGAAATCTTTCGACTATCTGTTGAAGCACGGCAACGAACAGCCGCGCGAAGTGCTGGTGAAAAGTTTCTAACACCCCGCACCTTAATCTCCCTTCGCCGGTGGCGTACCTATAGGCACGCGTATTCCCGGTCGAATGGCGACGGGGTGTTATCAGCGATCCGGGGTATCCCAATAAGGCCGCTCTCCTCCGAGCTGAGCCAGCAAAAAATCGACAAAGGCCGATACCTTAGCCGGTAAGTATTTACGCTGTGGATAGACCGCATAAATGGCATGCTCGGGCAGCCGATAGTCCGGCATCAACTCAAGCAGTCGCCCCTGCGCAATATCGTCTCCAACGATGAAAGTCGGCATCTGACAAATCCCCAAACCGGCGATCAACGCTTCACGCAACGCCTCGCTGTTATTCACCTGGTAATTGCCTCTGGGTTGGAAACGTACAGCCCCCGCAGGCCCGTCGAACTGCCATTCGCTCCCCCCGCGGAAATAACTGTAAAACAAACAGTTATGCTTCGCTAATTGCTCCATGTCCGTCGGTGTTCCACAGCGCGCCAGATAAGACGGCGCTGCGCACAAGACGCTGTTGCACGGTGCAATACGCCGGGCTATCAGGCTCGAGTCGGCCAGTCGACCGATGCGGATCGCCAGGTCATAGCCCCCTTCGACCAAATCGACCAGTTGGTCGTCCATCATCATATTGATCTCCACCGCCGGATAAGCCGCCAGGAAACGGGGGATCAACGGGGCAATATGCAAACGACCAAACACCATGGGTACGCTGATCCTTAGGCAGCCCTGCGGCTGTCCCTGCAAACGGGTGACCGCATCCTCTCCCTCTTGCGCTACGGCGCAGGCATTGCGTGCATAGCCAAAATACTGCTCACCGGCCTCGGTCAGGCTCAAACTGCGGGTGGTTCGCTGCAATAATTGCACGCCCAGCGAGCGTTCCAGCTGGGTGATGCGTTTGCTTACTGCCGATTTGGTGATGCCCAGTCGCTCGGCGGCGGCAGAAAAGCTTTCGCATTCCACCACCGCCACAAATACCGGGATTGCTGCAAAGCGATCGTTCATTATCAGTCAACTTTTTCTCAACAATGAGTTTCCATTTTAGTGGATTAAGCTTTAAACAAAAACAATATAGGCTGCTCTTCAAATTAATTTTGAAGTTGAAACCCTGATGCGTGAACGTTTTTCCGATCCTCTGCTGGCGCTGGGCGCCGGTGCCCTATTAGCCCTGATGATTGCCATCAACAGCCTGCTGGCCAGCTATAACTCCCCCTTGCTGGCCTCGTGGTTGGCTCACGGTATGGGCGCCATCACCGCCTGGTTGCTGCTGCTCCTGCTGAACCGTCGTACTCCGCGCCGCGCGGCCTCATCGGCCAGGACGCCTCGCTGGGCTTATTTGGGCGGTCTGCCCGGTGCCCTGACGGTGGTGCTGGCCGCCATTACGGTCAACAGCCCGCTGGCGCTTTCCGGCAGCCTGGCGCTGATGCTCACCGGTCAGGTTTTGTTCGGCATGCTCGCCGACAGCTGCGGCTGGTTTGGCTCGCTTAAACGCCGTTTGAGTCTCAACGATATCGTCGCCACGCTGCTGATCCTCTGCGGCTGCGCTCTGCTCATTTTCCTGAGGTAACGCCCATGTTTACCCTGATAGTCCTTGCTCTACTCAACGGCGTCTGTATCGGCCTCAGCCGCGCAATCAACGGGCGTCTGGCGCTGGATCGTGGCGCTTTTCAGGCCTCACTTTGCAATCATATCGTCGGTTTTTTGTTCCTCAGCCTGCTGCTGGTGGCAACCGGCAGCGTCAACGGTGCAACCTTCGGCCAGGCCCCGTGGGGTGCCTACCTTGGCGGTGTCATCGGGGCGTTGTTTGTCGCGCTGAATAGCTATGTTCTGCCGCGTCTCGGCACCCTGCGCGCCGCACTACTGATTATCAGTGGCCAAATGCTGGCAGGCGTGGTTATCGACCGCCTGCGCGACAGTGGCGATACCATCAGCGCGCAGATCTTGGGCGTGGGGCTGATCCTGCTGGGCGTCTATGTCGCCCGGATGGAGAAATCGCTGCTTAAGCTGATGCTTGAGCCTATTCAGCGGCGGAGTTGATTTCGCCTTGAGAGACGAATATTTACCATATTCGCACTCAGATACGAATTATTGACATATTCGCCTTGAGGTGCGAAATTTACCGATAACTCCCGCTTCAGAGTAGAAAAAGAGATGCCAGCACAAGTTAGCGTGATCACCGGCGATCTGGTCAATTCACGGCAATTAGACACCACTCACTACATTACCGGGTTAAATGCCCTGCTGAGTCAATTGCAACGGGCTACGCTTATTGAGCGATTCGAGATTTTCCGTGGCGATGCTTTTCAAGCGGTGGCCGAACCGCAATCCGGTTTGCTGCTGGCGGTGTATATCCGTATTGCGCTTAGAGCGATGGACTCACGCCATTGGGATGCCCGCATCGCCGTTGGCCTCGGCAGCGACCAGGGACAAACCGCCGGTTATGGCAGCGCCTTTGTGAATTCTGGCCAGGCCCTGGACGCTTTGATGAAAAATTGCCGACTGGCTCTGAAAAATGACAATGAGCAGACAAATGCCATTGTCAGCGATCTATTGCCGATGTTAGATCATGTGATTAGCCGCCTTTCACAGACCGAAGCGCAGGTCGTCCAGGCACGTTTCTTCGCCGACACCAGCCAAGAGGTAGCGGAAAAGCTGCAAAAGGCCGCCTCCACCGTTTCTGCAACGCTGAAACGCGCGGCCTACGAGGAAATGATGCGATTTATTCACGCGATTAACAGGATCACCTGAATATGGATTTGAGCTACGCGCCGTTGCTGACCTGGTTGCTGGTGGTTCACCTGCTTGCCGACTTCCCGCTGCAGCCGCGCAGTTGGGTCGAGGATAAGGCTCGTCACCGCGCACGTTCTCGTTTCCTGTTGCTGCATGCCTTACTGCACGGCGTGCTGGCCGCCTGGGTGGTGGCCGGTTTTGCGTTGCTGCATGGCGGACTCTCTTCCGGCCAGGTGCTGACCGCCCTGCTGGTTATCGCCATCAGCCACTGGCTGATTGACCTGTTGAAGGTCACGTTATTGACGCGCATCAGTCAAGCGGGCGGTTTTCTGCTCGATCAAGGCCTGCATCTTACGGTGATTGCACTGCTGTGGCTGTCGCTGACGCCCAATGCCCATGGCCTGCTTAGCGCGCTGGGAGCGGCCATTGTCGGTTGGCAGGTTGGGCTGATTGTGGTGACGTATTTGGTGATTTACATGCCGATGGGCGTGCTTATCGGCCAGCTTTTGGCTCACTGGGCACCGCAGATGCCTCCTTCAGCCAAAGCCGATAACGACTCGTTATTACGTGCGGGCAAGCAAATTGGCTATCTGGAAAGAACGCTGATCCTGACCTTTGTGCTGATCGGCCAAATCCCGGCGGTCGGTTTTTTGCTGGCAGCCAAGTCAATCTTTCGCTTTGGCGATTTGCGCCAGAGCGATGACAAAATGCGTACCGAGTATGTGCTACTGGGTACGCTGTTTTCCTTTACCCTGACCATCATGCTGGGTCTGCTGGTGAAAAAAATGCTGTAGAGGCGGATAATATTTCGCCCCTACAGCCGGCACTTATTACAACCACTCACCGAAGCGGCGAATATAGAAACGCTTCATCAGCTGTGCCACCACGCAGTAGCTGACCAAGGTACCTGCCAGCCACGGGAAGTATTCCCACGGCAGTGGCTGCAACCCGACCAGTGCGCCCAGCGGCGAGAACGGCAGGTAGATACCCAGCCCCATCACCAGCGCCGTGGTCAGCAACACCGGCAGCGCGGCGGTGCTCTGAATAAACGGGATCTTCTGGGTGCGCAGCATGTGCACCACCAGGGTTTGCGACAGCAAGCCTTCAATAAACCAGCCGGACTGGAACAACGCCTGATGCTCTACGCTGTTGGCGGCGAAAACAAACCACATCAGCGCATAGGTAGTGATATCAAAGATGGACGACGTTGGCCCAATCCACAGCATAAAGCGGCCAATGTTTTTCGCATCCCACTTGCGCGGCTTGCGCAGGAACTCTTTGTCCATCTTGTCCCACGGCAGCGACAGCTGAGAGATATCGTACATCAGGTTCTGGATCAGCAAGTGGATCGCCAGCATCGGCAAAAACGGAATAAAGGCGCTGGCCACCAGCACCGAAAACACGTTGCCGAAGTTGGAGCTGGCGGTCATGTTCAGGTACTTGATGATATTGCCGAAAGTCTCCCGTCCCTTGATCACCCCCTCTTCCAGCACCATCAGATTTTTTTCCAGCAAAATGATGTCTGCCGACTCTTTGGCGATGTCCGTACCGGTGTCGACCGAAATGCCCACGTCGGCATCGCGCAGCGCCGGCGCATCGTTAATGCCGTCGCCGAGGAACCCGACGGTATGGCCATTCGCCTGCAGCATTTTCAACACGCGCGACTTCTGCAGCGGCGTCAGTTTGGTGAAGACCGTGCGCTGTTCCACTTCTTGCGCCAGCGTGGCGTCGTCCATCAGTTCAATTTGCGGACCGGAAAGCGGTTCACCCGGCTCCAGGCCAACATCGCGGCAGATTTTGCAGGTGATCACCGGGTTATCGCCGGTCAAAACCTTAATCGCTACGCCGTTTTCCTGCAGGGCGGCGATCGCTTCCTGTGCGCTCTCCTTCGGTGGATCGAGGAAGGTCAGAACGCCCTGGATCACCATATCGCGTTCATCGATAATACTCAGCGGCAGAGCATTTTTCTGTTCGCCCAGATCTCGCGTTGCCAGTACCAGCACGCGGAATCCCTCTTCGTTATATTGAGCGGCAAGCGCCTGCAACGCCTCACGCCGAGCCTGATCCAGCGGTAAAATCTGCTGCCCGTCGCGCACATGGGTGGCAATTTCGAGCATTTCCTCCACCGCCCCTTTGCAAATCAGGCGTTGTTGGCCATTTTCATCCGCCACCACGATCGATAAACGGCGGCGTATAAAATCAAAGGGCAGCTCATCGACCTTGCTGTAGCGGCCCAACGCCTCGATGCCCGGCTTGCCGCGACCAAACCGGATCACCGCCTGGTCCATCAGGTTTTTCATTCCGCTCTGGTGGAAGCTGTTCAACCAGGCCAGGTGCAGCACCTCATTGTCTTTGGTCCCGCTGGCATCCAGATGGTGCTCAAGGATGATGCGATCCTGCGTCAGGGTGCCGGTTTTGTCGGTGCACAACACGTCCATCGCACCGAAGTTCTGAATGGCGTTCAAACGCTTGACCACCACTTTGCGTCGCGACATGGCGATAGCGCCCTTCGCCAGGTTGGAACTGACGATCATCGGCAGCATTTCTGGCGTCAACCCAACCGCTACCGCCAGGGCAAACAGCGCGGCTTCGCTCCAGTCGCCTTTGGTGAACCCGTTGATCAGCAACACAATGGGCACCATCACCAACATAAAGCGGATCAGCAGCCAACTGACGCTGTTAACCCCACGATCAAACGCGGTTTGCGAACGAGTGCCGACAATCGACTTCGCCAGCGACCCGAAATAGGTGCGTCCGCCGGTTGCCACCACCACCGCAGTGGCGGTACCACTGGCGACGTTAGTGCCCATCAGGCAGATGTTCGACAGCTCCAACAGCGCATGTTCGCTGGAGACTTCGTCCTCACTCGATTTTTGGCTGACGTTGCCCATAACGTCGTATTTCTCAATCGGGATCGCCTCGCCGGTCAGAATGGCCTGGCTGATAAACAGATCGCGCGACGCCAGCAGGCGAACGTCCGCCGGTACCATATCCCCGGCAGAGAGCTGAATAATATCGCCCGGCACCAGTTCGCGGATCGGGACCTCCAGCGTCAGCGGATGTGCGCTGTAGCTGCTGCGGCGCATTACCGTTGCGGTGGTTCGCACCATCGACTTCAGCGTCTCCGCCGCCTTGTTGGTGCGGTATTCCTGCCAGAAGCGCAGCAGCCCGCTGAGTGACACCATCACCAGAATGATGATGACACCGGTGAGATCGGTTTCTTCACCGCGCCGGGCAGGCAGCCAGTAATCGGTAAAGAAACTGATCGCAGCCAGCACCATCAGTACATAGATAAACGGGTTATTAAAGGCGCTGAACAACTGCACCAACGCGTGCGGAGCCTTCTCATGAGCTACCTGATTAATACCAAACTGCGTCAGGCGTTCATCAACATCCTCCTGGGTTAATCCATTACGGTTGCATTTTAAATTTGCCAGCGTCTGGTCAACGCTGTTTTTCGCCTCTTGTGCGATGGCGTATGGCGTCGATTTTTTATCCCGGCGACGTACGGTTTCATTAATATAGGTCATAATGCAATTCTCTTATCTTACTCTGCGCACAGGGATACCCCGCCTGATTAACAGGTGAATAAGCACAGAATGGAATTTATTTAGTTGGCGTGATTAGCGCGAATTATTGCCGCGTCGTGCACGCTGAATAATTAAGCTTTCGGGGTCACCGTCCATGACGCCTCCTTATCACTGAGTACAGTGAAACATTAATGACTTATTAGACAGGCAATTCAGAAGCGATACGCCAACGTACAGCACTGACGCTTTTTTCCAGACTGACGCGACAGACAATACCCTCAATCTCTTTTTGCACCGAAGGGTTAGCGGTTATTTCCGCGCAAACCTCCAGCTGGCCGGGAATAGCAATATCGGCACTGCGCAATGATTGTAATCTTAATGCCACGCCATTTAGCGCCTGTAATATCAGGGTGCGTACCAGTATTTCGTCCTGCTCGCCGCAGGTGACCTGTATGCGGTAGCACACCTCCAGATCGGTCGCCTGTTGTTGCGGCTGCAGATTGATGCGCTGCGCCGCTTCGCGCAGCAGAATATTGGCGCACAGGATCACCAGCGTCGCCAGCACCGCGTTCCAATACTGCCCCAGGCCGCACAGCACGCCTATTGCGGCTGAGCACCAGAGCGTGGCCGCCGTATTAAGGCCGCGGATATTCAGGCCTTCACGCATGATCACCCCGGCTCCCAAAAAGCCGATGCCAGAGACAATTTGTGCCGCAACCCGGCCGGCGCTGGAAGGGTCGGTAGACATGGAGCTGAGGATAAATACCGCCGCCCCGGTCGCCACCAGTGCATTGGTACGCAGGCCGGCCATACGCTGGCGCCATTGCCGTTCTGCGCCAATAACGGCGCCCAGGCTCATCGCCAGTAATAAATTTAAAACAAAAGGAGTCATAGCCATGACTTTCCCCTTAAATAACCACAGGAGATAAAATCATGTGCTTTTTAGCACACGCGAAATCGCGCCGATAATAAATCAGCGATTGAGCGTATAAGTGCCAGGAGGGAATAGGCTGTGGCTGCAAATAACCATAATTACGTCCAAATCAATTCACCCGATGCCATTTGGCCTCAGGAATAACAGTCAGATTCGGGTTTGCACAGCTCGGAATAACCAGAGAGGGGTGCTGCCCGCCGTTTTCGGCAAGCAACAAATCAGAAGAGGATTGGTCAGCTTGCCTTATTTATATCACTGCAACTAAAACTGTCCAATTGTGTTTCCTCTTTGAAATTTTGGCTGAGTATAGTGACGCAGAGTGACGATGTAAAGGCGAATTTATTAAACGGAAATTAAACTCAATAACCCCAATATTTGATGAGTCACACGATTATAACTTATTGGCATTGGGCAATTGGCTAATTACCGATAAGCTTGAGCTTCAACAGGACAATCATCCTCAAGGACACGCATTCAATGAACCTGCTTCGCCTTTCCATCAGCCTCGCCCTGCTTGCCGGTTTTCCCGCTCAGGCCCTGCTCTTGCAACAGGGCGAAACCCGTTTTGATATCGATCCTGCCACGCTGCAAATCGTTGCGGGAAAAAGCCAGGTTAACCAGGCACTGGCTGGGCAAACCGTGGCTGAACTGCAAAGCACATCGACGCAGGCAAGCTGGCAATGGCCCAACCGCGCCATGCAGGTTACCGCCAGATTGGAGGGTGGCGATCTGCGTTTGAGTTTCAGCAGCAAGCGGGCACAAACCCTGAATTGGTTCAGGCTGCCGCCGCAGGCAACGACCCTGCTGCTGCCGATTGGCGAAGGGAGCCGCATCCCGCTGGACAATCCCGTCTGGCGGAATTATCTGGTCAAGGAAATGACGCCGCTGGATACCAACTGGGATCTGAAACTGCCGCTGTGGAGCCAGCAACAGCAAGGCAAGGTCTACAGTTGGTTACTGCTAACCCCATTCAGCAACCAGGTAACCTTCGCCAGCGCAGGAAAAGGACTCGCCATGCGCAGTAGTCATGAGTTCAACCGCTTTAATCAGCAGCAGGCTTTCGAGGTGCTGCTGCACGTGGGAGACTCGCCGCTGTCCGGCGCGCGCCGTTACCGTGAATACCTGCAACAAAGCGGTCAGTTCAGCAGCCTGCGAGATAAAATCCGCATCGCGCCGGAAGGCGAAAAGCTGATTGGTGCTACGCACATTTATCTGTGGGGCGACAAACTGCTGGCGGCGAACGACGTGAAAGATTGGCCGGGTCTGTTGGCCTGGCTTATCACCTCCAAGGGTGAAGTTCTGTGGCGGAAAATGGATGCCGATAGCCAAAAAACCGTGCGCACGCTGGCGGGAAAAACGCCGCAGGGCTGGCAACAGCAAGCGCTGATTGATGCCCTTAATCAGGCGCTGGTGACACTGACACCGCTCAAGGCGACGCCGGATGACGCCGACTTCTTATCGGCGCAACGCCAACAGGCCGCGGATATCCGGGCATTGGCGCAACGGCAACTCGGGCCCTATCTGACTGCGCCGCAGAGCTGGGGACAGGGGCTGGCTAGCCCCCTGGTCGAGTCGCTGCAGCAGGCCGGCCTGCCTCGGCTGTGGTTGGGTACCGACAACTGGACCGCCGAGTTTCTGCACCCGCATGCGGTAGAAAGCGCCAAAAAGGCGGGATACCTGATCGCCAGCTACGATTCTTACGACACCGCCATTCCACGTGGAGTCAATGACAGCTGGTTAACCGCCCAACTGCCGACGTCCCTGCGAGAAAAGTGCGCCATCGTGCGTGCCGACGGCAGCAAGAAACCCGGCTTCGGCAAACAAGGCTACTACCTGAATCCAGGCTGCGTACTGCCTTACTCTCAACAGCGCATGACCGAACTGGTACGAATGGCCGGGCTGAACAGCCTATTCCTCGACGTTGACGGTACCGGGATGGTCTCTGACGATTATCAGCCCAACCACCCGACCGGTGCCGAGCAAATGGCGCAGGCTCGCAATGCGCGGCTGGCCTGGTTCAGCAATACCCTTCGCCTGCCGCTCGGTTCCGAAGATGGCAATGCGGTGACCGCACGCCACATCATGTTTGCCCACGGCATGGAAACCTGGGGATTTGGCTGGGGCGATAAGCAGATGAATCACGATAAGTCCTCCCCTTATTACCTGGGTGCCTGGTGGCCCAATGCCCAACCGGCCTTCTTTTTCAGCCCGGCCAAGGTGAAGGAACCCTACCGTACGGTGGAATTCGATCCGCGCTATCGTCTGCCCATGTATCAGGCGGTGTTCCACGACGCGGTGATCAGCAGCCACCACTGGAACTACGACAACCTGAAATTCAGCGATGTCAAAACCACCCGCAGCCTGCTGAGCCAGCTCTACAATACCGCGCCGATGTTCCATCTCAGCCGTGCCACGCTGCAGGCGCGCCTGCCGCAGATCAAACAGGCCGACGCCGCCTTCCGTCCGCTGCATCAGGCCCTTTGGGATAAAGCGCTGATCGATTTCCGCTGGCTGGATAAAGCCGGGTGGGTGCAGCAAACCACCTTCAGCGACGGCACCACGCTGACCGCCAATTTTAGCGAGCAGCCGTTCGACGGCATAGCCGCCCAGAGTCTGCGTGCAAAACTGGCGGATGGTCGCACCCTGAACGTTACGCCATAGCAACACCGGTCGGGGTGAACTACGCTAGGTTCAGTCCCCTGACCGTCACCGCTGGAGTTGATAATGGATAGCCTTACTCAAACGCTGCTCGCAGAGATCGGGCAAAGCTTCGGTCACGACGCCTTTTCGACGGGGTCGGTGACGGTCAGCGGTGAAGGTGTGCTGAGCAGCGCATTCCCAGTCAGCGAATTGGCGACCGCCTGCTGGGCCGCCGCCGGGCTGGCATGCGCCGGACTGCTGCAACAGAATCGCAGCGCAGCACCGCAAGTGTTTGTCGATCGACGGTTGGCGTCCTTATGGTTCGGCTGGACGCTACGTCCGCTAGGTTGGTCATTGCCAGCAGCCTGGGACGCGTTGGCGGGCGATTATGCCACCAGCGACGGTTGGATCCGCCTGCATACCAATGCACCGCATCACCGTAAAGCCGTAGAGCAAGTGCTCGGTCCGAATCAGGATAAAAATGGGTTGGCACAAAAGGTGCTGGCATGGAAAAAAAACGAGCTGGAGCAGGCGGTGATAGAGGCCGGTGGCTGCGCGGCGCAAATGCTTTCTGTCGAAGCGTGGCGGCAGCATACCCAGGGTAAAAGCGTTGCCCTGGAACCGCTGATCCATCAGACGCAACTTCAGGAAGCTGCGACGCCAGTCTGGACGCTGCCCAGCGCCAGGCCGCTGCACGGCGTACGGGTGCTGGATCTGACGCGGATTATCGCCGGCCCGGTAGCCACCCGTTTTCTCGCCGGTTTAGGGGCGGACGTATTACGTATCGATCCCTACGGCTGGGACGAACCGGCTGTTGAGCATGAGGTGATGCTCGGCAAACGCAGTGCACGATTGAACCTGACCAACGCCCACGATCGCCATACCTTTGAACATCTGCTGAAAAACGCCGATGTTATCGTGCACGGATATCGCGCCGGAGCCTTGGAAAAACTGGGTTATGGCGCGGAACAACGACAGGCTTTATCTCCGGGATTGATCGACGTTTGCCTGAATGCCTATGGCTGGAGCGGCCCGTGGCGTGGGCGGCGCGGTTTCGACAGTCTGGTACAGATGAGCTGTGGTCTGGCAGAGGCGGGCATGAAATGGAAAGACGCCGCGATACCGGTACCCTTGCCGGTTCAGGCGCTGGATCACGCCACCGGTTACCTGATGGCCACGGCGGTGCTGCAGGGCATCCGCCAACGTCTGCAAAATGGCACCGGCTACAGCGCCCGGCTGTCGCTGGCCCGAACGGCAGAGCTGCTGTTGCGTCATCCTTACCCGCCACAACATTCGGGAGAACCACTGGCGCCGTCGGTTGATGCAGATGAAAACCCGGAAACCGAACTGACCTGCTGGGGCCCGGCGCAACGTCTTAACCCCGCGTTATGGTTCAATGGCACCGCGCTACTTTGGGCACTGCCGGCCACCCCGCTCGGCCGCTCGCAACCGGCCTGGCGACGACGCTGAACTCAGGCCAATTGACGCTGCAACCAATGTAACAAGGCTTCGACCCCCGGCGTCAACCCGGAGTTTTGCGGCCAGACCAGATAAAAATCAACCGGTTCGAGTTGCCGAGCCGCAGCCAACGACACCAGCCGGCCCTCGGTTAGCGCATCGCTCACCAAAAGTCTTTTCACCAGCGCGATACCAAATCCCTGTTCGGCCGCGCGGATCAACAAGCCAGCGTCATTGAACGACGCCAGAGGCCTGCCATACTCCCTCTGCTGATGCACCAAAAACCAACTGCGCCATGGCGTAACATCATGCTCCAGCAGCGGTATGCCTGGCGTACCTTCGTCGAAGGCCGCCTGCCATTGGCGCGCCAACGCAGGGGTTGCGACCGGCACCACCTCTCCCCTGGCAATAAGTTGCGCCTGCATATCCGCCCATTGCCCATTGCCGAGACGAATAGCCGCATCAAAACCTTTGCGCGTCAGATCCTGCACCGCCAGCGAGGCATCGATATCCAACGTAATATCGGCACAGGCCGCGTGAAAAGACGACAGCCGCGGCATTAACCAGTAATGAGCGAAAGAAGGCAAGACGCTGATACGCAGAGCCTGACTTTGCGCAACGCGCCTGACCCGGCCAATCCCCTGTTGCAATGCTTCCAGCGTTGGTTCGGCCACCGCCAACAGCTCGCGCCCGGCAGCGTTCAGACGCAGCCCCCGCCCCTGCCGTTCAAACAACGGACAGCCCATCGCCTGTTCAAGCTGCTGGATCTGCTGGCTGACGGCACCGTGGGTAAGGTGCACCTGCTGGGCGGTGGCGCGCAGGTTCTCTAGCCGGGCGGCAATTACAAAGGTCGGCAGAAAGTGTAAAGGAATACGCTCATCGAACATTGGTTAGCCCTGCTATCCAAAAAGGGTATTTTTCATCGATTTTCGCGCCAAAGTAAAGAGTTTAGGGTGTCACTATTCCCCCTTACGTCCGGAGTTATCGATGCACCCACGTTTGCAGCAAGACCTTGACCAGTTTCCACAGATCCTCGATCACACCCGTCAGTTGGCCGAAACGTTTCTGAGCGGCATAAAACAGCGCCCGGTTTGCCCGCCCTTGGATGCACAGCAACTTCAGCCGGGTGATGACCAACTGGCCGAAGGTGGCAAGGGCGCGATCGCGGCACTGGACCACTTCTGGCAACGTTATGCCGAGGGGATCTCCGCCAGCGCCGGGCCACGTTACTTTGGCTTTGTGACCGGTGGAGCAACCCCGGCGGCACTGGCGGCGGATTGGCTGGTTAGCGCTATCGACCAAAATAGTCAATTGAGCCAGGATACCGTTGCCGCAGCGATTGAATTGGCGACGGTAGACCAGCTAAAAACCTTGCTGGGGCTGCCGGAAACCTTCAATGGCAGTTTTGTCAGCGGGGCGACCATGGCCAACTTTGTCGGTATCGCCATTGGCCGCCAGTGGCTCGGGCAGCAACGCGGCATCGACGTCGCCGCGCAGGGGGTTGCGGCCCTGGGCCCCGTACAGGTGCTGTCGGCGAATCCGCATGCCAGCAGCGTGAAAGCGCTCAGCATGCTGGGGATCGGTCGTGATGCGCTGAAAATTATCGACTGTCTTCCCGGCTCCGAAGCTATAGATCCGGCGGCGCTGGAACGGCATCTGGCTAGCAGCGTCGGCATACCGACTCTCGTCCTGGCCAGTGCCGGCACGGTGAATACGGTGGCCTTCGACGACCTTCAGCACCTGCTGGCGCTGCGGGAACGTTACCCGTTCTGGCTACATGTCGACGCGGCCTTTGGCGGCGTGGCGGCCTGTTCGCCGCTTTATGCAGCGCGCCTGGCAGGCTGGCAGCAGGCGGATTCCATCACCGTTGACGCGCATAAATGGTTGAACGTGCCCTATGACAGCGCTATTCAATTCAGTCGTCATCTGGCATTGCAGATGCAGGTGTTCCAAAACCATTCGGCCTATCTGGAAGCCCCCACGTTACGGCCGGACAACTATCTGCATCTGACCCCTGAAAACTCGCGGCGCTTCCGGGCACTCCCTTTATGGATGGCGCTGAAAGCCTATGGTCGCAGCGGCATGCAGGATATGGTGGAACGTAATGTCCGACTGGCAAAACTATTGGGCCAAGAGCTGACGGCCAGCGAGGGTTTCCACCTGCTGGCACCGGTCAATTTAAACGTAGTGTGCTTTGCCCTTAAAAATACCGAAGGCGATGCCGTTGCGGCACGCGATCGTTTTATCGCCCACCTGGATCGGCATGGCATCGTGCGTTGTACCCCTACTCGCTACAATGGGCAGCCGGGGATCCGTGCTGCGCTGGTCAATTGGATGACGCAGGAAAGCGATATTCATTTGACCCTGGAATCGATGAAGTTCTGTTTGCCGGACCTTGGCTAATCGGGAAAAGTGAAGGCTATTCCTTGCGTGGGACGCTCTATTATTACGGCCGGGAGTCAACGGCCGTAAACCTTTATCAATAATTTATAATTGACAGCCCGTAACTACGAAGAAATAGTTCAGCAAAACCAATTAATCACTTACTGACATTTTTCACATTTGTCGAAATAGCACGATTGGTCACATCAACTCGTTGTTATACCACCGGTTTTTTTAACAAAAAAACGCATTAATGTTAACTCTATGTGATTATTGATTATCACAAGTGATAAGGACTGGAAGAATAATCATTATCAAAAACAAAAGAATAAAACATAACACTATGATAATATTATTAAATATTAAGTCATACAAATAAAACAACATTCTCTGTGATCAATAAATAAGCTAAAAAATGTTAAAAAAACAACACATGAATTTTTTTTAAGAATTTTCCTAGCAATCTAAAATTTCGTTTCGTGACATGATGGGTTGAATCAATGATAAAAAGACCAGCAGGCACGCGGTTCAAGCACAAATTGGCGTTACCTCACGGCAATTCCTACGCCAGCAGATTATTCTGACTTAAGCTAAACTTATAGATTCACAGTGTTAATTAGTTTAGTAATAAAATATCGTTGAGTACAGCCGTGTTTATTGATAGAACACTGCTTCTACGTGAATTTTTTGTTCCTTTTTTTTGCCTTTTAGGCTTCAGGCTTTTTCTTTTTGTTACCGCGGTAAAACGGATTTAAGTGGGGGTGCGATATGCCAACGATCATTATGGATTCATGCAGCTATACCAGATTAGGTTTGACAGACTACCTGACAACACACGGAGTAAAAAAACGCCAGATTAATGCCATCAACGATATCGACGATCTGCACGAAAAGTGCAGCAAGCTGAAACCCAGCCTGGTTTTTATTAATGAAGACTGCTTTATACACGAAGCGAACGCTACGGAACGTATAAAAGGGGTGATTTCACTACACCCTGACACCTTATTCTTCATCTTTATGGCCATCACCAACGTACATTTCGACGATTATTTATATGTTCGTAAAAATGTCATCATCTCGTCAAAATCAATCAAACCAGAGACTATGAATCAACTACTTAGTCACTATCTGGAGAGAAAAGCGCCCCGCACGGAAAAAACCTCATTTGATCAGACTCCCGTTACGCTGAGCCAAACCGAGTCAAACATGCTGCGCATGTGGATGTCGGGTCAGGGTACTATCCAGATCTCCGACCAGATGCAAATTAAGGCCAAAACCGTGTCTTCCCATAAGGGAAATATCAAAAGAAAAATTAAAACGCACAACAAGCAGATTATTTACCATGTTGTTCGTTTGACCGACACCCTGACCAGTGGAATATTTGTCAATAGCCGCTAGATAAAGGTTTGTCGTTTAGTCTGCCAAACGTTGGTTTTAAATGTCTTTCAGAGTGTCCTGCTGGAAACCGCGCATTTAAATAACCTAAATACCTGCTCGCGACGATACTCTCGGCCGCGACGGGTATTCCCGTTTTAAAAACAGAGCTTTCCTCCCTTTCCGGGATAATTACCTAACGGAAATTTTGCGAATTAAATTAATGCGCCAGTGAAGTAACGGCCATTGTCAGGCTATTACTTGGGATCCGCCTGCCGGAGTTCAACAAAGGTACCATCACGGCTGTCAATCTCGTTAAAGAACCAAACACCGGCTGGGTAGTCCGGCAAAGAAACCAGGTACATGATCCCTTCGTTAAACTCTTCTACCGCCAGGATCACCCCTTCACGCCGTTGTTTGCCATCCGTCTTTACCGTGACCAGATCGTTAACTTTCATGCCGTACCCCATCATTTATCAGTGATGTCAGTGTATTACAAAATGAGGTGAGAAAAATACCGCGCCGGTAGTTAATCCGGCATCAACCTGTATGGATCCTGCTAAAGCGTAGCAGCCCAACGGCTTTTCACTTTCTTAACGTTTTGTCCGCAGAATCTTAAGCGCACAACGGTTAGTCTGTTTCCTGGTGCTTCCCCCCAGAGAAGTATCAGCAAATGAAGAAGTAACAAGGAACTTTTGCCCGCAGACTTGCGGGCTTTTTTTTGCCTGCGCCAAATTACAGACACAAAAAAACCCGCCTTGGCGGGTTTTTGTTAATCAGCAGAAGAGCCGATTAGATAGCGGTAACGTTAGCCGCTGACGGACCTTTAGCACCGTTCTCGATAGAGAACTGTACGTTCTGGCCTTCAGCCAGGGTCTTGAAGCCTTGATCCTGGATAGCAGAGAAGTGTACGAACACGTCTTTGCTGCCGTCTGCTGGAGTGATGAAACCAAAACCTTTAGACTCGTTGAACCACTTCACTTGACCTTTGATCATGTTAGACATGTCTAATTCCTTCAATATTAAATGTAAGCCACCATGGGCAAGATATAGCCGGTCATCAGTTACTTATGGAGGCACTAGAAAGGAAATTCGTCAGTGAAGAGCTATCTAGGATAACGCTTTAAATTTGAACTACTTTACTCAAAATGTCGTGCATAAATAGGTCTGTACCACAGGCCGAGAAGCATTAACTCATGATGGGACTTTAATAGCAACTCTTTTTGTTAGCCCCTCGGTGGAAACGGGGCTAAACGCACAGGATTTAACCCATTTTGCTTGTTTTTTGGTCATTTCTGGTTCTGTTTACCCGATAATGGGGGCAATCGGCTGCCGCAATATTTGCAAAATATTGCCTCCGTCTCGTGGCCACCTCGTTGACATTGTTCACAATTTCGCCTTTCACGACTGCGTTGCAGTTCTTGCGACATGTAAGCTGTCAGAATACCGGTCGGTACCGCAATGATCGAATAGCCCACCAGGATTAGGACCGCGGTCAATAATCGGCCCAACGGAGTATGGGGAACGATATCGCCGTAGCCCACGGTGGTCAGCGTGACGACCGCCCAATAGATAGCCGCCGCCAGGCTGGTAAACCCGCCGCTGCCGCCCTCTATCGCATACATCAAACCGCCAAAGACGCACAACACCACGGCGACAAAACCAAAAAACATTGCCAGCTTATGGCGCGCTAGCTTGATGCTGCGCCAAATCATGCCCATTTCGCTCATGTAACGCAGTAGTTTCAATACCCGCAACACCCGCAATATCCTCAGGACACGCAGCAGCATGACGAATTCCATCGTCATCTGCGGGAACAACCAGATGATGTACAGCGGCAGCACCGTCAACAAATCGACCATGCCGAAAAAACTTAATGCATAGTGTTGCTCAGGTGGCGTACTCCACAGGCGTAACAGATACTCAAGGGTGAAAATGCCGGTAAAAATCACCTCGGCCCAGAAGAACAGATAAATGGCCTGCCGTCCGGGCGAATATAAGGCACTGCCCCCCGGCTCGAGGAACAGCAGTATCACGCTGAGCAGCGCGGCACCTATCCAAAAGGTTTCCATTCTGCGCCCAATGCGCGAATGGTTATCGAACAACAGCCGATAGCTGCGCTGGCGCCAACTGAGCGCCGCGGTGTCAGTAGTCATAGTCCAATGTCTTATAACGGGAAGTTGCTCATATACTAGACCTGAACCTTTACGCCGCCAACTCTCCGCCCCTTCTTCAGCGGCTACAAATGATAGTAATTCTCGCCTGAGTAATTTATAGTTGCGCTGCGTAACTATAAAGGGAGGTTGATCATGCTTAGAGGGCATACGCTGGCAGCATTTTGCTGCACCACACTATTAATATTGAGCGCCCCAGCCCAGGCGCTGGACCTGTCCTACAAGGCACCCGAGCCCAGCATCAAACCCACACCCGCACCCAAAACCGCGCTCGGCCCTGCGGAAAAAACTGCCAAGGCGCCCGTGGTCTGGTCGGAGTCAGAAGATAAAACCGGTTTTCGCGTCGATCTGGAATGCGATCACCCCGGGTGTAGCCAGAAGCGCACCAAACCGTATTCGTCGCTGAACAGCCCGGTGAAAAAAACCGACCGCCGTCGCCAGTCTGATCCCTATTCCACCAATCAGGATCCTGAGTACAGCGTGAATATGGGTTATCAATGGTGACCGTGCTTTAAGAGTTATCCCTATATCGGCAGCAACGCACACTTCATACAATGGCTTCCTGTTCACCACTCCTCCTGGTGCTGGACACAACAAGCTGTGTTGCAATTTTTTATGCGCCTCCTTATAGGCGCTTTTTTTATGTCTGAATATCAGCCAGTTACAACCTTACAGAATGGTCTCATTGCAGCTCAATGTGATAGCTGTCACAAATAACGCCTCTTAAGCCACGCTTTATCGGAGGTTAGTCAGATGGCGACTGAATATTTATCTTTGCTGGTCGTATTAACTGGCATTGCAGGGTTTGCATTGTATAAACACTTTAAATCACTGAAGAAAAGTACCCTGCTGCGTCCGCACGACCGTTGATGCAACGGTGGTTTGGGGAATGGCATCAATGCTGTGCCCCAAACCACACAACCGCACTTTGTCATTTTTTTATCACAAAATTGTCACAATATAGCCATATCATGGTCGGCGATTATCCGCACTGGCTCAACACCAAGGATTTCGTTATGACCACCATGATTAAAGCAACAAACCACCAGGAAGCCGAAAAGCTGATCCGCTACGGCACGGCGAAAAAAATCGAACTGGCCTATGACATCGACAGCGATGATTTTTTCCAGCTCGCCAGCCTGTGGTGTGATAGAGGTGCCAAAATTTCCAAAGGGAAAGAACACTTTATCGTCTCGCTAAAAGGTTTTCGCATCCCGCCAAATGATTGATGTTATGCCGCCCTTGCGGCGGCGCCCCCTTCCCCCGAAAAAATCGCCCTGTGAGCTACACTCTCTCCTTAGCATTTCAGTAAGATAAATCATCAATTACTGCAGCTGGTTACCTAGATGGGTCACTGCGCCTGAATGCCAACCGAGGAGAATCGTCATGTCTGCGAACCCGCAACTGCCCAGCACCATGAAAGCCATTGAGATCAGCCAGCCCGGCGAACCGGAAGTTTTGGTTGTCGCACAGCGGCCGCTGCCGTCCCTGCAACAAGGGGAGATCCTGGTGAAGGTCGCCGCCGCCGGGGTTAACCGCCCTGACGTGTTGCAACGCCGCGGCCAATACGCACCGCCTCCCGGCGCATCGGATATCCCAGGCCTGGAGATCGCTGGCGTGGTGGTCGCCACCGGCGTCGGCGTGCAAAATTATGCCGTTGGCGATAGCGTATGCGCCCTGATTGCCGGTGGCGGCTATGCCGAATACTGCAAGGTGCATGAAAGCAATGCGCTGCCGGTCCCCAAAGGATTTAGCCTGGTCGAGGCAGCAGCCATTCCGGAAACCTTCTTTACCGTGTGGGTCAATGTGTTCCAGCGCGGCAACCTGAAAGCTGGCGAAACCGTTTTGATCCACGGCGGCACTTCCGGCATTGGTACCGTCGCCACCCTGCTGGCGAAAGCTTTCTGTGCTCATGTGATTACCACCGTTGGCTCGGAAGAGAAGCGTCAGGCCAGCCTGGCCTTGGGGGCCGATGTGTCGATCAACTATCGCGACGAGGATTTTGTCGAGCAGACCCGGCACGCAACTAACGGCAAAGGGGCTGACGTGATTGTCGATTTGATCGCCGGCGACTACCTGGCGAAAAACTACCAGGCGGCAGCGATGGATGGCCGCATTGTGCAAATTGGCACCCAGAATGGCGTGGTGAAGGAGTTGAACCTGATGCCGTTGCTGCTCAAACGTCTGACCCACACCGGTTCCACGCTGCGTTCGCGAAGCGTTGAAGACAAAGCGGGTATTGCCGCCGATTTGCTGCAAAAGGTTTGGCCATTGCTGGATCGCGGTGCGTTAAAACCGCAAATCTTCAAAACCTACCCGCTGGAACAAGCAGCCGAAGCCCATGCGTTGATGGAGTCGAGCCAGCACATCGGCAAGATCATGCTGACCCTCTAATCTGTGCCCCGCAGCCTAGGCTGCGGGGCCTGTTTCATCTGCCTGGCGTATGTACGTCTTCAGGCGTTGAGTCGGTACTGTCTAACTTTTCCTGCGCCAGCGCTTCATCTTCGCTGTCTTTCTCCAGGCTTTCCTGCTGCGCCCCCTGCTTCGGCGAATACACCAACTCCACCATAATCGGGAAGTGATCTGAACCGACGCTGGTCAACCGACGCAGCGATCCGAGCACGAAATCATCGCTGTGGAACACGTGATCCAATGGCCAACGCAGGAACGGATAACCGGCATGAAAGGTGCTGAACATGCCCCGACCACGGCGCGGATCCAACAAACCGCTGACTTTAAGGAACAAACGGGTGGTGGTCGACCAAGCCACGTCATTCAGATCGCCGGTCACAATCACCGGAAACTCCGATTTGGCCGCACTTTTCCCGACCATCACCAGTTCGGCGTCGCGGTCTTCCGATTCCTCGTTTTCAGTCGGGCTCGGCGGCATCGGGTGAACGCAGTGCAGGCGCACCTGCGGCCCATGCGGCAAATGCACCATCATGTGCATCGACGGGATCTGATCATCCACCAGATATTGGATCTGCGCATCGCTGAGTTTCAACCGCGAATAAACGTGCATGCCATACAGATTATCCAACGGGCATTTCAACGTGTACGGATAATCCTGCTCCAGTACCGAGAGCTGCTGTTCCCACCAGCGGTCGGTTTCCACCGCCACCAGCACGTCCGGACGCTCGGTCGCCACCAACGCCAGCAGCTTATCCGCCTGGCGATTGGGTGTTAACACATTGGACACCAGAATGCGGATACGCGGCTTTTTTTGATAGCCGGTAAAGTCCAGCACCTGCGGTTTGCTCAGCCGGGTGTAAGGGTAAATCCAGGCCGCCTGGTAAACCACACAGGCCAGGTTCAGCGCCATCATGCCCCACACCCAAGGCGACAGCGGCACAAACAGCAGATTCAGCAACAACACCAGTAGCGAAAGCGCCAGTATCTGCAGGCGGGGAAAATCCCACACCCGAATCCACCAGGCTGCATGCTTTGAAAGCGGCGCAATAGTCACCAGCGCCAGCAAAAGCGTCAGTATGGCGGTAATCCCTGTCACGTTTATTTCCTCATTCTCATCGGCCTGGGCCTGTCGGGATGACGGCCTCTTGGCTGCCGTATCTGGCGGCAGCCAAAGATTGCCATAAAAAACCTATCCCCCGCCAGCGGGCTTAAGGAATAATCTTGCGACGACGGAATTCGTCAAACAGTGCGAACAGCATCGCTTCGGTGTCGACAAACTGATGAAAGCCAAAGCGGCGCGCCTTGCTGCCGTCGGCAAACATGTCGTAATTCCACGAGAAAACAAAGTCGGCGAAGCGCCAGCTCGCCACAGCGCGATAATCCGCTTCGGCCAGGCCATGCTGCTGCGCCAGCGCCTGCCACAACTCGCTTTTGTCTGCCATCACCGACGTCAGCGGCATAGGCAGCGGCGGCGCCACTTCCAGACCAAAGTAGCCGGCAATTTTCGGCCACATCTCACTCCAACGAAACAGATCGCCATTGTTGATATTAAACGCCTGATTGGCCGCCGCCGGTTCCGTCGCAGCCCATAGCGTGGCGCGCGCCAGCAGACCCGCATCGGTCATTTCCAGCAGGCTGTGATAGGCCCCCGGATTGCCGGGGAATCGCAGCGGCAACCCCAGAGACTTGCTGATGGAGGCATAGACCGCAATAGTCAGGGCCAGATTCATCGGATTGCCGAGCGAGAAGCCCCCCACCACGCTGGGCCGGATCGCGCTCCAGCGCCAATTTTTGCCCTGCTGACGCCGTTCAAGATAGCTCTGCTGCTCAAGATTAAACTCCGGCGGCATGTGCCCGGCATCGCTTTCCCGCGCCGGCGTCTTGAACGGCCCCAGATGCGCGCCGTAAACTTTATAACCCTGCATCAGGCTGATGTGCTCCAACCCTTGCGCTATCGGCTCCAGCGCCTCCACCACATTGGCCAACATCGCCAGATTCGGTGCAACCAGCCCAGCCCAGTCCGGCGCATCCTGATAAGCGGCATAGAAAATATGGCTGACCTCGGTTAGCGGGCGCAAGGCATTGCGCGTCGCCTGAGCATCCAACAGATCGACCGCCACATAGCGCACTTGCGGCCGATTGACGCCCCCGCGTCGTGACAGGCCAACCACCTGCCAACCTTGCCGTTCCAGTTCTTCAATCAGCTTGCCGCCAATCACGCCGTTAGCCCCGACTACCAACGCCAGTTTTTCATTTTGCATAGGTCACCCCGCTCGCTTTTGTTTGAGGCCCTCACTGTGAGTGATTAGCAAAGCTTGCGGTAGAGGCGTAGTGTTACTAACACTTATAAGTAAAATCTATAACTGGAGCGCTGATGGACAAGATGAACGCCATGAAGACTTTCATGCGGGTCGCGGAACTGGGCAGCCTCTCGGCAGCCGCCCGCGACTTGGGCCTGACGCAGCCGGCGGTCAGCCAGCAGATTACCGGTCTGGAACAACAACTGGGCGTGCAGTTGCTGTTTCGCAGCACCCGCTCCGTCACGCTGACCGACGCTGGCGGCGGCTATTATCGACAAATCAAACCGATTCTGGCGGCGGTGAGTGAAGCAGAGGAAGCGCTGCACGGCATGCAGCAGCGGCTGCAGGGCCCCTTGCGCATCCACGCCCCGACCGGCTTCGGTCAACAGCACCTGACGCCGCTGGCGATAGCTTTTCAGCAACAGCATCCGGAATTGAATATCGAACTGTTGCTCGACGATCGCCGGGCTGACGTGATCGGTGAAGGTATCGACGTGGCAATCCGCTTTGGCGAATTAAATACGCCGGGCACGGTGGCGCGCCGGCTGGGGGAATTACAGCGTATTTTAGTGGCTTCCCCGGCCTATCTGGCAGCGCAGGGCGAGCCGCAAACTCCCGCAGAGCTGGCGAGACATCCGCATATCCGCTATAGCGGCTTGAGCGACGGCGATGCGCTGACCTTAATTGGCCCTCAAGGTGCCGAGGTAGTGAACCTGCGCCCGGTCTTTCGCGCCAACAATACGTTTTCGCTGCTGGCGGCCATCGAATCAGGATTGGGTATTGGCGGAGCACAGCGCCCGCTGATTGGTCGGCAACTGGCCAACGGCAGCCTGGTACCGGTGTTAACGGCCTGGCATTATCCGCCGATGGCACTGCATGCGGTTTACCCCGCAGCGCGGTTTATTCCCGGTAAAGTCCGGGCCTGGGTAGATTATTTGCTGGCGGCGTTGGGGAGTATTGAGGGAATTAGGGTGAACAAAGCCCCCGACAAGGTGCCAGGGGCATAAAGATTATTTGAACAGTTTACCGACCATGTCACCCAGTTCGTTGCTGTTCGACTGCACTTCGCCATTTGGCGAGGCCGCGTCAGCGACCGTTGGCAGGAACTGTGCAATGGTGGCTGAAGCCTGAGCCGGATCGATCCCCAGCTTTTCCGCCAGTTGGTTGATGGCATCGCTGCCCAGCGCTTGCTGTACGTGATCGCCGCTAATCTGCTGGTTTTCACCGTTGCCCAGCCACGAGCCGACCACATCGCCGAATTGACCCTGGCGGAACTTGTCCAGAATCGCCTGCAGGCCACCCTGCTGCTCAACCCATTGCATAATGGCGACGTAATCAATGCCCTTACCGTTGGCACCGCCCAGAATGTTGCCCAATACGCTATCAAACAGACCCATGGTATTCCCCTTCCGATCGTCGGCTCTGCCGCTCGACCGCAGTGATTTAACGAAAAAGGGCCGCCGCAGCGACCCTGTTGATCAGCAACTGATTAGCTTCTGATCTTTCTGTAGACAAAAAGCACCACCAGGGCACCGATGACCGCGACAACAAAGCTGCCCAGGTTGAAGCCATCAACACGGCCCATACCGAAGAAGGTACTGATATAGCCGCCGACAACCGCACCGATGATCCCCAGAATAACGGTTACGATAAAGCCGCCGCCGTCTTTGCCCGGCATAATCCATTTAGCCAAGATACCGGCGATTAACCCAAAAATGATCCAGGAAATGATGCCCATTTTTACTCTCCCTATTACTTTTTGCCCAAAGAAACTCTGTTTTCAGGCCCGCGTCGGCGCCTGATCCAACCCTGACGATACTTTCACAACCACAATCCTGTTGCCCTGTGCTGACCGTTAACGGCAGCGCGATGCAGGGTGAATCTTGATAAACACGCATATTCACACTGTTACTATAGACAAATATCAGCAGTTTACCCATTTCCGTGTGTCTGAATTTAGCTGTGCAAAAATCAACCGCATTCATCAAGCTGTCATTACTCCGCGCTATAACAACAGGTGAATATTGCTGCAGGGGACAGACCATGACCAACACACCGTTTCTGCTGATACTGGCTGCAATCTATGCGCTGGCCGCCGCCTGGGACGGTTCTGCCGCCTTGTTGTTCCAGTGATGTTACACGCGCTTTGTCACTTTTCGAGTGGTTTTAAATGTGTCTTGTTTTGTCTGCAAATTTAATCAGTTGAAAACGAATGACAAATAGCGAGCCGTTTGGATAAAAATCCCATTGGCTACCGGGCCTCAATTTTCGCAAAAGGGCTTGATGAGGTGGCTGAACCACTCGGCAAAGGCGGTTAAACGCGCCGAACGTTGGCGGCGGTGAGGATAAAGCAACGCAATGCCCATTGCCGGTGGCCGGGCCTGCGGCAAAACCTCACATAAGCTCCCGTTGTCCAGGTAGTGCTGAACATCAAAGCGCGGTATCTGAATCATCCCCAACCCTGCCAGACAGCACCCAATATAATTTTCCGCATTGTTTACCGTGACCCGGCTACGCAAGATTTTTTCCATGTGCTGATCGCCCCGTTGCCAAACCCAGGTATCAGCCCCGGCCAAAGTCGGCTGCGCGTAGCCTACACCCCAATGTCCCGCCAACTGCTCGGGATGCTCCGGCGTGCCGTAACGTTGCAAATAGTCCGGGCTGGCGCAGTTGATCATGCTTAATCGCCCCAGCGGCTGGCTGACCAGGCTACTGTCGCTGAGACTGCCGACGCGCACCACGCAGTCGATCCCTTCCTGGATCAAATCGATCGAACGGTCGCTGGCGCTGAGAAACAGTTGAATGTCGGGGTACTGCACAAAAAAGTCCGGCAGCGCAGGCACTATCATTCGCCGGGCTATGCGACTGGGCACATCGACCGTCAAACGACCGTCGATCGGGCCGTTTTGCCGATGAAACAGGCCTTCCAGTGTTTGAACGTCGAACAACAGGCTGCGCGCTTTTTCGAGCAACAGCTCACCGTCGCTGGTCAATTGCACCCGGCGAGTGGTGCGGTGAAACAGGCGGGCACCCATTTCGTGTTCCAGTTGTTGTATCGCCGCCGAAACCGTGGTTTTTGGCATCAACAGGATTTGCGAAGCGCGGATGAAACTGCCCACCTCAGCAACCTGGATAAAAACCCGTAATCTCCCTATTTTATCCACCGGCTGTGCGTCCTGATTAACAGGCTGCGGCCCGGGCCGCAGCAGAATTAAGGTTAACGGGTAGTATAGCCACCGTTGGCGAACAGCGTCTGCCCGGTGATCCACCAGCCGTCAGTGACCAAAAATTTAACGATCGGCGCAATGTCCTCGATATCGGTCAGACCGGTTTTCGAGAACTTGCTCAGCGCGGCGGCACTGCTGTGGTACTCCACCGCCTCCTTGCTTTCCTGGCCATAGAAGAACGGCGTATCCATTGGTCCCGGACCAATGGCGTTCACGCTGATGCCGCGTTCGCCAAACTCCTTGGAAGCCGCGCGGGTAAAGTGCTCCACCGGCGCCTTGCTGCCCGGATAGACCGCATAAAATGGCGTATAGGCCGCCAACAGCGAGCTGACAATGGTCACAATTCGGCCGTTATCGGCCAAATGTTTACCGGCCTGCTGGATAAAGAAAAATGCCGCTTTGGCATTGATGTCGAAACTGCTGTCGTAATCGGCTTCGGTCACTTCGGCAATCGGTTTTTTAATCACCAGACCGGCGGTATTGATGGCGATGTCCACCTTGCCAAACGCCTTGACGGCCTCCTCAAACAGCAGCGCCACGTTAGCCGGCTGGGTGAGATCGCCCTGCACCGCAATCGCCTGGGCACCTGCCGCCTTAACCGCCTGCAACGTTTCCTCCGCGGCGGCACGAGTGGCGTCGCTGTTGTAGTGCACCACCACGGCCGTCGCGCCGTTGGCGGCCAAATCACGCGCCACCAGGCCACCCAGGTTCTTGGCGCCGCCAGCGATCAACACCACTTTTCCATTCAAAGATTGCTTGCTCATTACAGTGACTCCGTTAGTGAAGGTTGCAACGAGTATAGAAACTGTGACCGCTCAGATAATCTGTCCAAATTGGGATGAACCATCCCGCTTTTTCGGCCAATAACAACGATCAGGCCGTTAATTTCCACAGCGTGATCGCCCGCCGGGCATTCGGCGTAAATCGCACTACACTTGTAAGTTCCCGGCAGCAATAGTCACAACCAGAAACTATTGTCCCTCGCCCGTGGGATGCAAAACGCCTGACGGGCCACAACAGAGGTCAATGTCATGTTGATTCAACCCTATCTTTTTTTTAACGGTAACTGTGAACAGGCGATCAACTTCTACCAGCAGCAGCTGGGCGCCAGAATCGAAATGATTATGCGCTACAAAGATATGCCCGAGGAGGCCAAGCAAGGCGGTCCTCAGGACGTCAATCCAGAGTCCATCATGCATGCCCGTCTACTGATTGGCGAAACGGCGCTGATGGCCTCCGATGGGTGTCCGCAGGACGGCGGCGAAGCTTCGCATAAAGGATTTGCCCTGTCGCTGGATCCGAGCGACGTGGAACAAGGCCGAGCATTATTCGAGAAGCTGGCGCAGGGCGGCCAGGTCACCATGCCATACCAGGCCACCTTCTGGGCCAAGGGTTTTGGCATGCTGACCGACCAGTTCGGGGTCAATTGGATGATTAACGTTGAATAACCCGTCATCCCGCCAGGGTGTCCGCCACCGACAGCGGATACCCTGGTGCCATGGTCAACGGTAGTGATACCAGTCATAAGCCGCCATCGCGAACAGCACAAACAGCACCGTCAACAGCACCAGTCCCAAACGCCAATAGGGCGATTTACGCTGCCGCCAGGCAAAAATCATCATTAGCGCCAGCACACCCAAGGTCAGCGGGTAATAAACCACCAGCGTCAGCAAAGTAATAATGATGTAGTCAGACATATGCGTGAACCCTGTATTTTCTATGCCGGTTTTGCGGCGAATTGTAACACTCCGCTTGAGTGGCTCATGCATTTTTGATGTTAAGGGAGTAGTGGTCGGCGTGATTAACGAATAAGATGTAAGATTGTTCTTAACACGATTTAAAGACTTTATAACAAGGGTGACATGACACAGCAGCAACCGCAGGATGCCGAACGGCCACGCAACGGTAAAAATTCCCCGTTACTTTTTCAGGCCGGCGTATTTGTCGTCATCGTTGCCGTCACGCTGATTCTGTTTAACGGCTGGCAGATTTGGAATGCGCACCAGCGCGACTTGCAAAGTGCCGAAAATGAATCGGCCAACCTGGCCCGCTCTCTGGCACAGCATGCCGATGACACCTTTATGCAGACCGACACTACGCTGTCCGATCTGACCGAACGCATTCAGACCGACGGCCTGGGCCAACCGCAACAGCTGCGACTACAGAAAGTGATGCAAACGCAGGTTGGCAACCTGCCCCAGTTGCATGGCCTGTTTGTTTACGATGCTCAGGGGAACTGGATCGTCACCTCATCGGGCCGGTTCATACAAAATGCCAACAATGCCGATCGTGAGTATTTCAAATTCCACCTGAGCCACAACAGCAACGCGATATTTATCGGCAAAGTGGTACGCAGCCGCTCTACCGGTGATTTGATCATTCCGGTCTCACGTCGGATCAACAACCCGGACGGCAGCTTTAATGGGGTGGTGCTGGCCACGCTGTATGTCGATTATTTCCGCCAATTTTACGACACCTTCGCACTGAACAGTGACGCCTCGCTCAACCTGCTGTTGGCGGACGGCACCATTCTCTACCGCCGCCCCTACTCCATTGCCGCGATTGGCAAAAATATTTCGGAAGGCGTGTTGTTCCGCGAAATTCTACCCCACTCTGAGTTCGGCAATGCCACCATCACTTCGCGGTACGACAAGGTGGAACGGATCTACGGTTATTCGCGGGTTAATCGCTATCCGCTGGTGATAGCTGCCGGACTGTCGAAGGAAGATGCGCTGTCCGACTGGCGTAATGATACCGGCGTGTTTGCCCTGGGTGGCGCGACGCTGTTAATCATTTTACTGGCGATGGGTCTGGTACTGATGCGCCAGATTAACCACAGCGTACGCACCGAAGCTGAACTGATGCGCACCCGCGATCAGCTCACTACCATCAACCGAACGTTGGAAGAGTTGGCGTTGCTGGACGGGTTAACCGGCCTGGCCAACCGCCGTCAGTTTGATATCGCCATGAAGAACGAACTGATGCGCGCTTCGCGCAATTACCGCAGCGTGGCGTTGCTGATGCTGGATATCGACTGTTTCAAACAATATAACGACATCTACGGTCACGTAGCCGGCGATCAGTGTCTGCAACAGATTGGTCAAACGTTGAAAGGGCTGGCGTGCCGCAGCAACGATATTATGGCCCGCTATGGCGGTGAGGAAATGGCCATTATTCTGCCGGATACCGACACTCAGGGCGCACTGATTTTCGCCGAACGGGTGATTGAATCGGTGCGTGAGCTGAAAATACCGCATACGGGCAACCCTCACGGTATTGTCACCATCAGTATTGGCATCTTCGCCAAAGTGCCGCATATGTATAACGACACGCCAATCGGCTTTATTAATCAGGCCGACAGCGCCCTGTATCAAGCCAAAGCCCAGGGGAAAAACCGCATTTATCCCGCCTGACCCATTGGGCCGTCTCCCCCAGAGGCGGCCCCTGAATTTGTTTTTTTTCGGCTCGGAAAATCAAAATCAACCCGCTGATCATAAAACTAAATTTAATTTAAATCGTTAACCTACTTTCGCTGATAAATTAATTAATGCCCATTAAATCTATTTTTATCCATTCGTGCCATTAGCCGCATCGTTTAATATCTGTTTACTTTTGGGCGCATTTTAATAGTGCTAGGATAATTTAATCCAGCCATTAGCATCAACTAGTTCAATTCAACAATAATTCCCGCTGGTTATAAATCCCTTTCAAATAAAAAACAATTAAAGTATCCCCCCATCGCAAGGAGATATTATGCGCGCGGATAATCTTACGCCTGAACAGGTGTTAATAACGTTGCCACAGCAACAGTGGGATAGCGCCCCAGCGCCCTTTTCCCCCTCTGCCGTCGAGGCTCTCGAGCAAGGTAAAATCGTGTTTTTGCCTGAACTGGCGTTTCCTATGTTAGCCGGTGAAATGGCGCTGCTGGATCCCGCGTTGGTCGATACAAAACGTAAAAACATCAGCTACTGGCCAGAAACGAGCAAATTATCCGGCGTAGCAATAGCCGCGCAGCAGCCACAGGTCGAGACGTTGCTGTCACGCTATTATCAAACCTGCCTGCAACTGGTTGCCACCCTGCTCCCCCACTACCAACAAGCCCTGCATTCGCCGGTCAACACCCTGCGCCTGCATCCGGTTGCGGCCTGGCGCAAGACCAGCTCATGGCGCAAGGATGATAGCCGGCTGCACGTCGATGCCTTCCCGTCGCGCCCGAACTATGGTGAGCGCATTCTGCGCATCTTCACCAACATCAACCCCAATGGCGAACTTCGCCAATGGCGCATCGGCGAACCCTTTCCTCAACTGGCGCAACGCTTTATGCCGCGCCTGGGCCGCTATTCACCGCTGAACAGCTGGCTGCAGCACAAGGTCGGCATCACCAAACGGCGCCGCAGTCATTACGACCACCTGATGCTACAACTGCATGATGCCATGAAAGCCGACCAGCACTATCAGCAACAGGGCCCGCAGCTGGCGCTCGACTTGCCGCCGGGCAGCAGTTGGATCTGTTTCTCCGATCAGACGCCACACGCGGCGATGGCGGGTCAGTTTATGCTGGAGCAAACTTTCCTGTTGCCCGTCACCGCAATGAAAAATCCACAGCAATCACCGCTCAAGGTACTGGAAACCCTGCTACACCAGCCCTTGATCTAATCCGGTTCCGCCAGCAGGGTTTCACCCTGCTGCTGTGCCAGTTGATAGTGGGTAACCTCGCTATGGCGGCCAATCAGTTCGGCAAGCTGCGGTGAGTGGCTGGTGATCCACAATTGGCTATAACGGCTGGCTTCTGCGATCAGCATGGCCAATGCCGGCAACAGTTGCGGATGCAGACTGTTTTCAGGTTCATTGAATGCCATAAATGCCGGCGGACGCGGGCTGAGCATCGCTACCGCCAAACAGAGGAAACGCAGCGTGCCGTCGGAAAGTTCGGCACTCTCCAAGGGGCGTAAAATGCCGGCACGGTGCATCAATAGCTGGAAGCGTCCCTGAGGGGCCTGAATTTCAAATTCGCTGTCGGGAAACGCCTGCGCCAGAATGTCGCGCAGCAACTCGCCGTTGCCGATCTCGCAGATGGTTTCAAAAGCGGCCGCCAGATTACTGCCGTCATGCGCCAGCACCGGTGCGCGAATACCCACCTGAGGCGCTCGCAACGGTGAACCGGGCCACACGGCAAACTCGTGGTAAAAACGCCACTGCCGCAGATTCTCTCGTACCTGGGACACTTCAGGATACAGATGCGGATCGGCAAGCTGACCAAATACCGATTCCTCCGCATGGAGACTGGCAGGATAAGTGGCGCGATCGCCCTGGATATTCGTCAGGAATGCACTCTGGTTGCGCCTTTCGAGTACCCGGGTTGAAGGTCGACGACCGTGGCCCGAGATCCACAGTGACTCCTCTTTGACCAGCGGGTCGAGTTGAAACAGGCTGCCGGTCGGCTCAGGGAAGCCTAGCTGCAGCTGATAGTCGAAATCATCCAGAGTGGCTGACAACAGCATCCGTTTCGGATCGCCCCGGCGATCACCCGGTCGCAATCCGCCGGCCCACATCGCCTTCTGAATGCCCCCCTCTTCAGCCAACGCAGCAGAAAGCCGCCCACAGGCGGCCTCGTGGATCAATCGCACCGCTTTATACAGGTTAGATTTTCCGCAACCGTTCGGGCCGCTGATCACATTCAGACGGCCCAATTGCAGCTGCAAATTACGTATAGAGCGAAAACCGCTCAGTTGGAGTTGTTGGATCATCGTCGCCACAAACTCTGTGTCAGGAGATGGTGCATCTTACCATGGCACCATCTCACCGGCCTTTAGCTTGTCGGACCGAAGTCCCCTTCCTGCCGCGCCACCAACGTCAGGATACTGTACAGCGCCACCGCCTGCTGATGTTGGTTGAGTACCTGAACATCCCATACCACCACGCCGTGTGGACGATCCTCCGCCGTTTTCTGCGGCTTACGGATTTTCTTTTTGCAGGTCAGCCGTACTTGAAGGGTATCGCCAATCTTCACCGGCTCGATAAAGCGCAGGTTTTCCATACCGTAGTTGGCAATCACCGGCCCGACACCCGGATCAACAAACAGCCCGGCGGCGGCAGAAACCACAAAGTAGCCGTGCGCGACCCGCTCGCCAAACAGCGATTCGGCCGCACCGATCTTGTCCATATGGGCATAGAAGTGGTCGCCACTCAGGCAGGCAAAATTGACGATATCGGCCTCGGTCACGGTACGCCGCGCCGTCAGCAGGCTTTCGCCCAGGCGCAGTTGCTCGAAGTATTTGCGGAACGGATGTACCGGCTCTTCAATCACCGTCGCGCCGCGCACCCACTCACGGCCGATTGCCGCCAGCATAGCCGGACTGCCCTGAATGGCCGTGCGTTGCATATAGTGTTTTACCGCGCGTAGCCCACCCAATTCTTCACCGCCACCGGCTCGCCCTGGCCCGCCGTGCACCAGCATCGGCAACGGAGAACCGTGGCCGGTGGACTCCACCGCTGCCTGTTGATCCAGGATCAGCATTCGGCCATGCGCGCAGGCGGTGGCGCGAATAAAGCGCGTCGCCAGCGCCTCATCGGCGGTCACCAGTGAGCCAGCCAAACTCCCCTGGCCCATTAACGCCAGCTCAATCGCCTGTTCGGTATGCTGATAGGGCATCAGCGTCGCTACCGGGCCGAATGCTTCGGTGCCGTGCACCGCCTGATGGCTAAAGGGATCGGCACAGTACAACAGCGTGGCCGGATAAAATGCCCCCTGCTGCACGCCTGCCCCGCTCACCTCCAGGTTATCCGTTCTCGCGCCGCACAACGGTTCGCAACCGTTATGCAGCAGGAAATCCACCTTCTGTTGCACATCGTCGCGCTGTTCGCGGCTGACCAAGGCCCCCATCCGCACCTGTTCCAGTTTAGGATCGCCCACCGTGACGCCACTCAGCCGCTGCAACAGCGCCTGCTGTACCTCTGCCACCCGTTTCGCCGGCACGATAATCCGCCGAATTGCGGTACATTTTTGCCCGGCCTTGGCGGTCATCTCGCGGCACACTTCTTTGATAAACAGCGCAAACTCCGGCATCTGCGGCGTAACGTCCTCGCCCAGCACGCAGCAGTTGAGCGAGTCTGCCTCCATGGTGAAAGCAATCGACTTTTGCAACAGGCGCGGGTGCGCACGCAGCTGCTGACCGGTCTGCGCCGAGCCGGTAAAGGTCACCGCATCCTGATAATCCAGATGTTCAAACATATCGCCAACGCCACCGCATACCAGTTGCAACGCGCCCTCTGGCACCAGACCGCTGTCGATAATCAGTCTGACCATCGCCTGCGTCAGCTGCGCCGTGGCGGTCGCCGGTTTGATGATCGCCGGCATGCCGGCCAACCAGGTGGGCGCCAGTTTTTCCAGCATCCCCCAGCAGGGAAAGTTAAAAGCATTAATATGCAACGCCACGCCAGGGCGTGAAGTCAGCACGTGTCGGGCGGCAAACTGCGCCTGTTTGGACAGCGGGATCAGTTCGTCTTCCGGCCACAGGGTATCGTCCGGCAGTTCGCGCCCTGCCAGCCCGGCATAGGCAAACAGCGTGGCGATACCGCCTTCGATATCCACCCAGCCGTCACTGCGAGTCGCGCCGGTCTGGTACGAAATCTCATACAGCGTTTCTTTGTTGGCCAGCAGGTGCTTAGCCACCGCTTTCATCATTTGCGCGCGCTGCTGGAAGGTCATCTGTGCCAGCGCCTTGCCGCCCTTGCTGCGCGCATACTCCAGACTGGCGGCCAGCGGTAGCCCGTCGGAACAAACCTGATACAGCGGTTGGCCGGTGACGGCATGGTGGATTTCACGGGCTTTGCCCTGGCCGTACACCCAGGCGCCAGAAAGATAACTGTGTAGCTGCTGCATTTGCTCCTCCGGAATTCATAAATTTACACCACAAGGATTAATTACGTATCACATATTGTCCAGTTTTCACCAGAATGAAATTTAACAAAATAAAAACAACCAGACATTGAAAGCGCTCAGACAGGCGTTTTACCCTCATGAATTAATTTTTAATCTCATTTAAAAACAACATTATAACAACAATCCTTGTGAGCACCCTCGCAAAACCACACAAATGCCGTTTGATCTTTTTGTTATCAGTTTGTAGCCTTATGGTTAGTTAATGTGATTCACATTTTTATATTTAATGTGAAAAATACGAATCACCAAGAGGCACGCATGACAACTGACGCGCAACATCAGCAGCACTTCGACGACAAAATTGCGGCGGATACCTCGATTGAGGCCAAAGACTGGATGCCGGACGCCTACCGCCAAAACCTGATCCGCCAGATTGGCCAGCATGCCCATTCCGAAGTGGTCGGCATGTTACCGGAAGCCAACTGGTTGACGCGCGCCCCTACCCTGCGCCGCAAAGCGGTGTTGTTGGCCAAGGTGCAGGACGAAGCGGGGCACGGCCTGTACCTGTACAGCGCCGCGGAAACCCTGGGCTGCTCTCGTCAGGATATCTACCAGAAGATGCTCGACGGCAAGATGAAATACTCCTCGATCTTCAATTACCCGACGCTCAACTGGGCGGATATCGGGGTGATCGGCTGGTTGGTGGACGGCGCGGCCATCGTTAACCAGGTGGCGCTGTGTCGTGCGTCCTACGGCCCCTATGCGCGAGCAATGGTGAAAATTTGCAAGGAAGAGAGCTTCCACCAGCGCCAGGGTTACGAAGCGGTCATGGCGATGGCTAACGGCAGCGAACAACAGAAGGCCATGCTGCAAGATGCGATTAACCGCTTCTGGTGGCCGGTACTGATGATGTTTGGCCCCAGCGATACCGATTCACCGCACAGCGCGCAGAGCATGGCCTGGAAAATCAAACGCCACAGCAACGATGAGTTACGGCAGAAATTTGTCGACAACACCGTCCCCCAGTTGGAAGCCCTGGGCATGGTCGCACCAGACGCCGATTTGGCCTGGGACGAAGCCACCGGCCACTACCGCTTTGGCGAAATCGACTGGAGTGAACTGCATGAGGTGATCAAGGGGCGCGGCCAATGTAACCACGAACGGCTGCAAGCCAAACGCCGCGCCTGGGAGGACGGTGCCTGGGTACGCGATGGCGCTCTGGCCCACGCGTCAAAAAACACCTCAACCGCCGCATAAGGAACCGATGATGACACATGCCCAATGGCCACTGTATGAAGTGTTTATCCGCAGCAAACAAGGGCTGGCGCACCGTCACGTCGGCAGCCTGCACGCCGCCGACGACCAGATGGCGCTGGAAAACGCCCGCGATGCCTATACCCGCCGCAACGAAGGCTGCTCAATCTGGGTGGTGCAATCCAGCCATCTGATCGCCTCGCAGCCGGAAGATCGTGAAGCCTTTTTCGATCCGTCGGATGACAAGATCTACCGTCATCCGACGTTCTACACCATTCCCGACGGCATCAAGAACATGTAGGGGCGACCATGACCTTCAATAACGATCCACTCGTCACCTATGTCCTGCGTCAGGGCGATACGCCACTGATCCTTGCCCAGCGCTTGTGCGCCTGGTGCGGCCACGCGCCGGAACTGGAGATCGACCTGGCGCTGGCCAACATCGGCCTGGACCTACTCGGCCAGGCACGCAACTTTCTCGGTTATGCCGCCGAACTGGCCGGGCCGCAATTCAGCGAAGACCGACTGGCCTTCGGCCGTGACGAACGTGAGTTCCATAACCTGCTGCTGGCGGAACAGCCCAACGGCGGCTTCAACGACACTCTGGTGCGGCAGTTCCTGATGGACGCCTACCACGTGCAGTTGCATCTGGCCTTGAGCCAAAGTCGCGATGCGCAACTCGCCGCCATCGCCGCCAAGTCACTGAAAGAGGCGCATTACCACCTGCGTTTCAGCCGTGGCTGGATGATCCGTCTGGGTGACGGCAGTCCCGTCAGCCACCAAAAAATGCAGCAGTCGCTGGATGGCCTGTGGCGTTTTACCGCCGAGCTGTTCCATGCCGACGAGCTTGAACTTCAGTTGGCAGAACAGGGTATCGCCGCCGATCCGCGCCAGCTTGAGGCTCCGTGGCTGGCGCTGGTTGAAGAAACGCTGCAACAGGCCACCCTGACGCTGCCGGCAGAGCAGGCGTTCCGCCACGGCGGTAAACAGGGTCGGCACAGCGAACATCTCGGTCCGCTGCTGGCCGAGATGCAGTTCCTGCAACGCGCCTATCCCAACGCAAACTGGTAAGGGGCCGCTATGAACATTACCCGGCTGCAGGCCGCGGAAATTCCGCAAATCTGGCACTGCCTGCAACAGATCAGCGATCCGGAACTGCCGGTGCTGTCGATTACCGATCTGGGCATGGTTCGCGACGTTGAAGCCGACGGCGACGGCTGGCGCATTACCTTTACGCCAACCTACTCCGGCTGCCCCGCCACCGAGTTCCTGCTCGAAGCCATCGAGCAGCGGCTGGCCGAGGCCGGCTTTGCCCCGGTCAAAGTGGACATTCGCCTCAGCCCGGCGTGGACCACCGACTGGATGAACGCCTCGGCGCGTGAACGGCTGCGTGAATACGGCGTCGCACCGCCACAGGGCCATACCTGCGACAAACCGCAGGCTGCAGGCCCGGTGCCCTGCCCGCGCTGCGGCAGCACCCACAGCGAAAAAATCAGCGAATTCGGCTCCACCGCCTGCAAAGCGCTGTATCGCTGCTGCGATTGCCGCGAACCCTTCGACTATTTCAAATGCATTTAGGAGCGCAGAAAACCATGACGGTCTTCCATCGCCTGAACGTCGCCGCCATCGAGCGCGAAACGCCGGACGCCGTAGCTATCACTCTGCGCGTGCCCGAAGAGCTGAAAAGTCATTACTGCTACACCCCCGGCCAACATCTGACGCTAAAGGCGCAGGTGGATGGCGAAGAGCTGCGCCGCTGCTACTCCATCTGCAGCGCTCCTCAGGAAGGGCTGCTGCAGATCGGCGTTAAAGCCATCCATCAGGGGCGCTTTTCCTCGTTCGTTAATCGGCTACTGAAAGTCGGCGACGCGCTGGAGGTGATGGTGCCGCAGGGCCGTTTCGGCTACCAGCCACAGGCGGAAAACAGCGGCAACTATCTGGCGATTGCCGCCGGTTCCGGCATCACGCCGATGCTGTCGATCATCAAAGCCACCCTGCAACTTGAACCAAACAGCAGCTTCACGCTGATTTATGGCAACCGCAGCAGCCGTTCGGTGATGTTCAAGGAGACGCTGTCCGATCTGAAAAACCGCTATCCACAACGTTTTCAGCCGCTGTATCTGTTCAGCCAGGAGAGCCTCGACAGCCCGCTGCTCAGTGGGCGCATCGACCGCGAGCGCCTGTTGGCGATCGGCGGCGCGCTGCTGGATTACCGCGACTATGACCATGCCTTTATCTGCGGCCCGCAAACCATGATGGACGACGCCCAAAGCGTGCTGGAACAGGCTGGCGTAGCCGCCGAGCGTATCCACAGCGAGCGCTTTAACACCAGCGGCGTGGTCGCCCGCCCGGTCAACGACACCCCGCGCAACGCCACGCGAGTGGCGATTTTACTCGACGGCCGCCGGTTGGATATCGAGGTTGGTTCGCAGGACGACAGCATTCTGGACGCGGCGCTGCGTCAGGGTGCCGATCTTCCCTATGCCTGCAAAGGCGGCGTGTGCGCCACCTGCAAGTGCCGGTTAAAAGCCGGTCAGGTGGACATGGCCGTCAACTACAGCCTGGAGCCGGATCAACTCGCGGCAGGCTACGTATTGAGCTGCCAGTCGTGGCCACGCGGTGACGGTGTGGTGCTGGACTTTGACGTATAGGAGCCGCCAATGGAAACCCCTTTGATCCTGCAACATCGCCAGGCGCGCGTGCTGACGCTGGAACTGCACCGTCCACAAGCGCGCAATGCCCTGAACACACCCTGTCTGGAGCAGCTGGTGTATTTACTGGAACAGGCCGATGCCGATACCGCCATTGGCGCAGTAGTGATCACCGGCACAACGCGTTTCTTTGCCGCCGGTGCCGATCTGCACGAACTGCAACGGCAGGACCTGCCCGCTACGCTGACGGATCGCCGCCCGCTGTTGTGGCAACGGCTGGCGCAGTTCAGTAAACCGCTGCTGGCGGCAGTGAACGGCTATGCGCTCGGCGCTGGCTGCGAGCTGGCGCTGGCCTGCGACATTGTCATTTGCGGCGAAAGCGCCCGCTTTGGCCTGCCGGAAATCACCCTCGGCCTGATGCCAGGGGCCGGCGGCACTCAGCGCTTGATTCGCTGCGTCGGCAAGTCCTTCGCCAGTCAGATGGTGCTGAGTGGCGAAGCCATTAACGCCTCGCGCGCATTGCAGTGCGGGTTGGTCAGTGAAGTGTGCGTCGACGCCCTGACGCTGGAACGCGCACAGCAGATCGCCGAGCACATCAGCAGGCAGGCCCCGCTGGCACTACGCGCCGCCAAACAGGCGCTGAAACAGGCTGAGGAAACCGGCCTTAGCCAAGGGCTGCTCATCGAACGCCAGCAGTTTGCCACCCTGGCCGCCACCGACGATCGCCGCGAGGGCATCGCCGCCTTCTTCGAAAAACGTACGCCAAACTATCAGGGGCGCTGATTTATGGAAAACGCATTGATTCTCACCCACCTTGAAGCCGGGGTGCTGACGCTGACCCTCAATCGGCCAGACCGGCTCAATAGCTTCAACGACGAAATGCACCGCCAACTGAGCGAAGCCTTGACCCTCGCCGAGCGGGACGAAACCGTACGCTGCCTGCTGATCACCGGTGCGGGACGTGGCTTTTGCGCCGGGCAGGATCTGAACGATCGCAACGTCAGCGTCGAACAGCAGGCGCCGGATCTCGGCCTGTCGGTAGAGCGTTTTTACAATCCGCTGATCCGTCGTCTGACCGCCCTGCCAAAGCCGGTGGTGTGCGCCGTCAACGGTGTCGCGGCGGGGGCCGGCGCTGCGCTGGCGCTGGCCTGCGATATCGTGATCGCCGCCGATAACGCCAATTTTATTCAGTCTTTCTGCCGTCTGGGGCTGGTGCCGGACTCCGGCGGCAGCTGGTTCCTGCCCCGTTTGGCAGGCCACGCCCGCGCCATGGGCATGGCGCTGCTGGGAGATAAAGTCAGCGCACAACAGGCGCTGGCATGGGGCATGATCTGGCAGGTGGTAGCGGCGGACCAACTGGCCGCCACCAGCCAAACGCTGGCACAACACCTGGCCACCCAACCCACTTACGGGCTGGGGCTGATTAAAAAAGCCCTCTACAGCTCGGCGAACAATACCCTCGATCAGCAGCTCGATCTGGAACGCGACCTGCAGCGCCTCGGCGGCCGCAGCGACGACTACCGCGAAGGCGTCAGCGCCTTCTTCGCCAAACGCCCCCCTAATTTCAGTGGGAAATAATCATGAACCTGCCGAACGTCAACGCAAGGGTCGCCGTGATTGGTGCCGGCACCATGGGCATCGGTATCGCCCAGGTGGCGGCCGGGGCCGGGCATCCGGTGTGGCTGTTTGATATCGATGCCGCCGCCGCCCGGCAGGCACTCGATGCGTTAGGCCAACGCCTGCGCCAAAGGGTCCAGTCCGGCAAGGCCGACGCCGATGCCACCGAGGCCCTGCTGGGCCGTATTCAGCCGGTCGAGTCGCTTGACCAGTTGGCCGACAGCGCACTGGTGATAGAAGCAGTGGCGGAAAAACTGGCGATCAAACAGAGCCTGTTTCGTGAGCTGGAAGCGCTGTGTTCCCCCGCCGCACTGTTCGCCAGCAACACTTCATCGCTGTCGATTACCGCCATCGGCGGTGCACTGCACCATCCACAGCGCCTGGCCGGTTTGCACTTCTTCAACCCGGCCCCGGTGATGAAGCTGGTCGAGATCGTCAGCGGGTTGGACACCAGCGCCGAAACCGTTGCCGAACTGCAGGCGCTGACCCGGCAATGGGGCAAACAAAGCGTGCTGTGCCGTTCCACGCCCGGCTTTATCGTTAACCGCGTGGCGCGACCTTTTTACGCCGAAACCCTGCGCGCGCTCGAAGAACAAGTTGCCGACGCCGCCACGCTGGATGCAGTAATGCGCGACGCAGGCGGCTTCGCCATGGGGCCACTGCAACTGACCGATATGATTGGTCAGGACATCAATTACGCCGTCACTGAATCAGTGTTTCAGGCCTTCTTCCAGGATCCGCGCTTCACGCCGTCTTTGGTGCAGCAGGAACGGGTGGCCGCCGGGCGTCTGGGCCGCAAAAGCGGATGCGGCTTTTATCGCTATGACAAACAAGCGCCACCTCAAATTGTCGCCGGGTTACCTGCATCCTCAGCGGAATTGCCGCACAGCATTAAGCTGCACGGCGACGCGGCAGGCGTCACTCTGCTGGCCGAGTTACTGGCAGGAAATGCGGAGGCGATCATACAACCCGGCCAGACCAGTGCTTTTGCCCAGATCGATGAAGTTACATTTATGTTAACAAGTGGTAAAACAGCCAGCCAGGTCGCCGATGAAACCGGAACCCCCGTGGTGCTGTTTGATCTGTCAGCTCAGTATGCCCAGGCCTCCACCGTCGCCATCAGCTGCGCGGCGCAAAACGATGCCCGACACAACGCTACTGTGGTACGTCTGCTGCAATCCCTTGGCAAGAAAGTGATCCTGTTGCCGGACTACCCGGGCCTGCTGGTGATGCGCACCCTCGCCATGTTGGCGAATGAAGCGCTCGACGTGGTGAACAAGGGCGTCGCCAGCGCCGCCGATACCGACCACGCCATGCGCTGCGGGGTTAACTACCCGCGCGGCCCGCTGGAATGGGGTGCGTCATTAGGCTGGCGACACATCCTGACCACGCTGGAAAATCTGCAACGCTTCTACGGCGAACCCCGCTATCGCCCGATGCCGTTGCTGCGCCACTACGCATCCCTTTCTTCAGGAGCCCAATGATGAATGCCAATACGCCCCACGCGCTGGCGCAACGCTGCGCCGAACAGATGTTTCAGCAGGACACCTGCGCCCAGGCGATGGGCATGCGGGTGGATGCCGTCGACGCCGGGTTCGCAAAAGTCAGCATGACCGTCGGGCCGCAGATGCTCAACGGCCACCAGACCTGCCACGGCGGGCAACTGTTCAGCCTGGCGGACACCGCTTTCGCCTACGCCTGCAACAGCCAGGGGCTGGCGGCGGTAGCGTCCGGCTGCAGCATAGACTTTATCCGCCCGGCGCTGGCCGGCGATCGCCTGACGGCCAGCGCTGAGGTGCGCCATCAGGGCAAAACCACCGGTCTGTATGACGTGGAGATTGTCAATCAACTGGGCAAGACCGTCGCCTGGTTTCGCGGCCGCGCACATCGGCTCGGTCACGCCATTTTAGGGGAGCAAGCATGAACCAGGCTTTTATCTGCGACGGCGTCCGCACGCCGATTGGCCGTTACGGCGGCGCCCTGGCCAACGTCCGCGCCGATGACTTGGCCGCACTGCCGCTGCGCGCCCTGTTGGCCCGCCACTCGCAGGTGGACTGGTCAAGGGTAGACGACGTGATCCTCGGCTGCGCCAATCAGGCCGGGGAAGACAACCGCAATTTGGCCCGTATGGCAGCATTGCTGGCGGGCCTGCCGGTTAACGTTTCCGGCACCACCCTCAACCGCCTGTGCGGCTCGGGATTGGACGCGCTGGCGACGGCGGCCCGCAGCATCAAGGCCGGTGAAGCCGGTTTGGTATTGGCCGGCGGCGCAGAATCGATGACCCGGGCCCCGTTGGTGATGGGTAAGGCCGACAGCGCCTTCAGCCGTCAGACACAGCTGTATGACACCACGCTCGGCTGGCGGTTTATCAACCCGCTGATGCAGGCGCAATACGGCACCGAATCCATGCCCGAAACCGCCGAAAACGTAGCGGAAAAATTCAACGTCAGCCGCGCCGATCAGGACGCCTTCGCTCTGCGCAGCCAGCAACGGGCCGCGCGAGCGCAAGCGTTGGGGATATTCGCGCAGGAGATCGTGCCGGTCAGCCTCAGCGGCAAGAAAGGCGCGGTCACCCTGTTTGACCAGGACGAACACCCGCGTGCAGATACGCGGCTGGAACAGCTGCAGGCGCTGAAAACCCCGTTCCGCCAACCCGGCACGGTGACCGCCGGCAACGCCTCTGGCCTGAACGACGGCGCAGCGGCGCTGCTCGTCGCCTCGGAGGCAATGGCAGTGAGTCAGGGATTAACACCGCGTGCGCGCATCGTCGCGACGGCAACCTGCGGGGTCGAACCCGGTTTAATGGGCATAGGTCCGCTACCGGCCACCCGTAAAGTGCTGGAACTGGCCGGGCTGAGCCTGGCGCAAATGGATGTCATTGAACTGAACGAGGCTTTTGCCGCCCAGGCGCTGGCAGTATTGCGCCAGCTTGGGTTGCCTGACGACGCCCCGCAGGTGAACCCCAACGGCGGCGCGATTGCCCTTGGCCATCCGCTGGGCATGAGCGGCGCGCGTCTGGCGTTAGCTGCCCTGTTCGAACTGGAACGGCGTTCCGGCCACTACGCGCTTTGCACCATGTGCATCGGCGTCGGCCAGGGCATCGCCATGATTATTGAGCGAGTCTGACCCCCGAGGCTAACTATGACAATGAATCCACAGCCACTCGACGCCATTGAGTTCGCCTCGCGCGATGAGATTGAGGCGCTGCAACTGGAGCGCCTTAAATGGACGCTGCACCACGCCTACAACAATGTGCCGATGTACCGACGCAAGTTCGATCAGGCGGGCGTCCATCCCGACGATCTCAAACAGCTGAGCGATCTGGCTCGCTTCCCCTATACCACCAAGCAGGATCTGCGCGACAACTACCCGTTCGACACCTTCGCCGTGCCGATGGAACAGGTGGTGCGTATTCATGCCTCGTCAGGGACCACCGGCCGACCGACGGTGGTCGGCTACACCCAGCGGGATATCGATAATTGGGCCGATATCGTCGCGCGCAGCCTGCGTGCCGCCGGCGCTACCGCCAAAGACAAGGTGCACGTGGCATACGGCTATGGCCTGTTCACCGGCGGGCTGGGGGCTCACTACGGCGCGGAGCGACTCGGGGCGACGGTGATCCCGATGTCCGGTGGGCAAACCGAAAGGCAGGCGCAGCTGATCCTGGATTTCAAACCCGATGTGATCATGGTGACACCGTCCTACTGCCTGACGCTGATCGACGAGCTAGAGCGCAAAATGGGCGGCGACGCCCGTGGCTGCTCGCTGCGCCTCGGCGTCTTTGGTGCCGAACCCTGGACCGAAGCGCTGCGGCATGAAATTGAAAGCCGCATGGGCATCAAGGCGCTGGATATTTATGGCCTGTCCGAAGTGATGGGGCCGGGCGTGGCGATGGAATGCGCCGAAAGCGGCGGCGGCCCGACCATCTGGGAAGACCATTTCCTGCCGGAAATCATCTGTCCGGAAACCGGCGTGACGCTGCAGGACGGCCAACACGGCGAGCTGGTGTTTACCACGCTGACCAAAGAAGCGCTGCCGGTGATCCGCTACCGTACCCGCGACCTCACCCGCCTGCTGCCGGGCGACGCACGCCAGATGCGTCGCATGGGGAAAATTACCGGCCGTTCCGACGACATGCTGATCATCCGCGGCGTCAACGTGTTCCCGTCGCAGGTGGAAGAGCAAATCATGCAGTTCGAACAGCTGTCGCCACACTATCAGCTACAGGTCAGCCGCAGCGGGCACCTGGATACCCTGGCGGTGCGCGTTGAATTGAAGGAAGCGGCGCTCAGCCTCAGCCACCAGCAACGCTGTGAGATTTGCCACCAGTTACGCCACCATATCAAGTCGATTATCGGCGTCAGCACCGATGTCAGCATCGCCAACTGCGGCGATATCCCGCGTTCAGAAGGCAAGGCCCAGCGCGTGGTCGATCTGCGGCCTCGCTGATTGCCCCGGCGTCACGGATGACGCCCGAATGATTTGTGGTAATGTTGTGCTTCACCGTCGGCTAACCCATGGAAAAATATGGAACATAAACTGGATGAGTTTATCCGCCATGCTATAGAGGCTCAGCCGATCAGCGGCACCTCGCTGATTATCTCCCTCTACGGCGATGCGCTGAGCCACCGGGGCGGCGAAGTCTGGCTTGGCAGCCTGAGCGCGCTGCTGGAGGCCCTGGGTTTTGGTGACCGCTTCGTGCGTACCTCGGTATTTCGCCTGCAGAAAGAGGGCTGGCTGGAGGTTGAAAAAATCGGCCGTCGCAGCTTCTATCGGGTGACCGATCAGGGTATGCGTCAGTTCCGCCATGCCGAGTCGAAAATCTATCTCAGCGAACCGCCCGCCTGGGACGGGAAATGGGATTTGCTGTTGCTGGAAAGCGCGGAAAAGGAGGAGCGGGCACGGTTGAAAAAAGAGCTGGGTTGGCTGGGCTTCGGCCAAATAGCCAGCAATCTGATGGCGGCCCCCACCCACGCGCAAACCGACGTCACCGCCCTGCTCGGCGAACTTAACGCCAGCGAACAGGTGATCTACTTCCGCGCCGACTATCCCTATAACCGCTCGGAGAAAACCCTGCAACAGCTGGTGGCCAACTGCTGGGCGCTGGCTGACGTCGCTGCCGATTATCACGAATTTATCGTCTCTTTCCGCCCGCTGATGGCGCTGCTGCGCGAAGCCGATGAAGCGCTGCTGACGCCCCAGCGCTGTTTCCAGATTAAGCTATTATTGATCCACTTCTTCCGGCGCGTGGTGCTCAAAGATCCTCTGCTGCCGGACGCCCTGCTGCCGGCGCAGTGGGAAGGACAGATTGCCCGTAACCTGTGCATCAATATTTATCAGCGGGTAGACCGCGCAGCGACCGAGTATGTCAGCGCCATGGCCGAGACCACTATCGGTGCTCTGCCTGCCCCGGCAGCCGGCTATTATCGGCGCTTCGGCGGTCTGCCGCGCGACCCTACAGTATAAGGAAACTTTGCTATGCCCGTGTATCAGATTGACGGCCTGACGCCAGTGATCGATCCCAGCAGTTACGTACACCCTACCGCCGTACTGATTGGCGATGTGATCGTCGGCAAACGGGTTTATATCGGCCCCAACGCCAGCCTGCGCGGCGATTTTGGCCGGCTGGTGATTAGCGATGGCGCCAATATTCAGGACAACTGCGTGATGCACGGTTTTCCGCAGCAGGACACCGTGGTGGAGCAGGACGGGCACATCGGCCACGGCGCCATCTTGCACGGTTGCCGCATCCGGCGTAACGCCATGGTCGGCATGAACGCGGTGATCATGGACGGTGCAGAGATCGGCGAAAACACCATCGTCGGCGCCATGGCATTCGTCAAGGCCGCCGCGGTGATCGAGGCCAATAAGCTGGTGGTCGGCAGCCCGGCGCGGGTATTGCGTGACCTGACCGAACAGGAGTTGGCGTGGAAAGTCGCCGGTACGCGCGAATACCACGATCTGGTTGAGCGCTGTAAATCCTCGCTGCAGGAGGTTGCGCCACTGACCGCCATTGAACCGGGCCGTCAACGCCTGAGCTTTGGCGACCACCTGATCCCGAAAAGCCAGCTTTAATCCTGTCGAAAACCGCTATTCAGGCCAAAAGTGGTTTACAGTAAACACCCTGTTAACCCACTTTTATCTGGACCGGAATAGATGCCCAGAACGGCCAAAACGGTTGAAGTCCCCGCTATCGGCGAGCTTGATCGCCATGCGGGGCAGCTTAGCCTGCAACTTGCCCAGGCGCTGCGCGCTGCCATAGGCAAAGGCGAACTTAAACCGGGCGATCTGCTGCCCTCAACCCGCGTACTGGCGGGCGCATTACAGCTTGCCAGAGGAACGGTGCTGGCCGCCTTCGAGCAACTGACGGCGGAAGGATTTCTCGAAGCGCAGCCCGGTTCGGGCACTCGGGTGGCGTTGTCGCTCACCCGCCCGGCCCCCGCGCCGGTCAAACACCCGGACGCCGGCGACATGCCGCTTTCCGATCAGGCGCTGGCCCTGGAGCACTTTGCCGCCCAGTTGCGCCCTCTGCCACCGGTCCCCTTCACCGTCTCGGTACCGATCAACGATACCGCGCCCGACGACGTTTGGCGCAGGCTCGGCAACCGTATCCGCGCCAGAGGCCCCGGCGCCCCCGCCGGTTATGGCGAACCGCAGGGCGCATTGCCGCTGCGTGAGGCGATATGCGAATACGTTCGCAAGTCCCGTTCGGTGCACTGCACGCCGGAACAGGTGATCATCACCTCCGGCACACAGCAGGGGCTCTATCTCGCCACGCAGATTCTGCTGGATGCCGGTGAGACCGCCTGGGTTGAAGATCCCGCTTATCACGGCATTACCGCTATTTTTAATACCGTCTTCAGAGACCGGAAAATGGCCAGAGTGCCGGTGGACAGCGAAGGCATAGCGGTCGCCGCAGGCAGGAAAATCGCGCCACAGGCCAGAGCCGCCTTTGTCACTCCCTCGCATCAGTACCCCTTGTGTATGCCCATGAGCATGTCGCGCCGGCTTGAGCTGCTGGCATGGGCCAAAGCGCAGCAGGCCTGGATCGTCGAAGACGATTACGACAGTGAAATGCGTTATTCCGGCCACCCGTTTCCTTCGTTGCAGGGGTTGGATCCGGCCAGGGTTATCTACCTGGGAACCTTCAGCAAGGTGCTGTTCCCTTCGCTGCGCCTGGGCTACGCCATCGTTCCTCAGCCCCTGGTGAATGCCTTCTGCGGTGCGCGAGTGCTGATGGATCGCCACCCCCCCAGTGCCGATCAATACGTTCTGGCCAGTTTTATGGCGCAGGGACATCTGGATCGCCACATTCGTAAAATGCGCGGCGTGTATGCGGAAAAAAGGCGAGTGCTGACCGACGCCATCAACGCGCAGGTTTCTGCCGAGCTGGCCACTCTGCACCCCAGCGATCAGGGCATGCATATGCTGCTGTGGTTAAAAGCGGATGTGGACGATCGGCAGGTTGCCCGCAAAGCCGCCGAGGCCGGGATAGCCGTCGGTGCACTTTCGCCGATGTATAGCCCCGGCAGCGGGAAAAACGGATTGATACTCGGGCTGGGGGGCTACACGGAACAGCAGATCCACCAGGCGGCCCAAAAGCTGAACCGGGTGCTGGCGGCCTTGGCTACGGGGTAAGGCAGGCCTTACCCCGTCTTATTACTTACCGCGAAAAACGCTTGGCGCCGTACACGCACACCAATACGCCGACCATTATCGCAATCATTGAAGGTTGAATGCTTTCATGCAGCACCAGCCCGGCCAGCGCCAAACCAAAAAACGGCTGCAGCAATTGCAGCTGTCCCACGGCGGCGATGCCCCCCTGCGCCAAACCGCGATACCAAAAGATAAAGCCAATCCACATGCTGAACAGCGAAATGTAGCCCAGAGAACACCAGGCGCCGACGCTGACCTGTGGCCAGGCTGGCGGGGCCGTCACCACGGCCGCCGCTGCCGTCAACGGCAAAGCTACCACCAGCGCCCAGGAGATTACCTGCCAGCCGCCAAGCTTGCGCGTCAGCACGGCGCCTTCCGCATAGCCCAGGCCACAAAGCAGCACCGCGGCCACCATCAGCAGATCGCCAAGCCAGGAGCCAGTTGCCCCCTGACTTAACGCAAAAGCGCCAACCAGCAGGCTCCCCAACACCGAGAACAGCCAGAAAGCGGCTTTGGGCCGCTCACCGCCCCGCAGTACACCGAAGCAGGCGGTAGCCAGCGGCAACAGCCCGATATACACCAGCGCATGCGCCGAGGTGGTGTGCTGCAAGGCTAGCGCCGTGAGCAAAGGAAAACCGATCACCACCCCGAGCGCGGTGAGTGCCAACGGCGCCAGGTCGCGGCGCTGCGGCCAACGCTGGCGCATCAGCGTCAATGCACTCAGAGCCAGCAAGGCCGCTAGCACCGCGCGCATCGCGGTGAGAAACATGGGATCAAACTCTTGCACCGCCACGCGAGTGGCAGGCAAAGAACCGCTGAAAATCAACATGCCCAGAAAGCCGTTGATCCATCCCTGCGCCGAATGCCTGGCCACCGGCATACTGTTGCTACAGCCAATAAGGCGCCGTTTTTCTGTCCCACTGCTCATTGCAAACCACTCCATAACCCCAGAAAAGGCTTATTCTCCGGATAAAGTGGTTTATCACCAGAGCCACATATTCACATTTTCAGTGAACCGGTTTACTCCACGCTCGGTGTTTCCATTACCGCGGGTACGGGCTGATGACGGCTGTAGAAGAAGTAGATAGCCACCAACAGCAGGGTAAACGGAATGCCAAACCACAGCGTCATCCTGAAAAATTCGGTGAACGCCGTCGAGATCAGCAACGCGGCCATCAAACCGGCACCGGCCAGCGTGGTGTAAGGAAAGCCCCACATGCGAAATTTAAGGTGGGTTTGCCGGTGCTGACGGCGGAAAAACAGGTGCGTGACAAAAATCATCAGCCAGGTAAAGCAGGCACCGTACACCGAAATAGACATCATGGCGGCAAAGGATTTTTGCGGGTAGACCAGACTCAACACGATCGACACCACGATGCCGATGCAGGACATGGCCAGTGCGCTTACCGGGATGCCGCGTTTACTGACCCGGCCCAGCGCAGCCGGAGCTTGCCCGGCGCGTGACAGCGAGAACATCATGCGGGTGGTGATATACAGTTGGCTGTTCATCGCCGACAGCGCGGCCACCAGAACGATAAAGTTGAAGATACCGGCGGCGGCAGGCAGGTGGATGACGTTCATCGCCACCAGGAACGGACTTTCGCCGGTACCGGACTGCCGCCAGGGAACGATCGCCAGCATCAGCGCAATCGACAGCATGTAGAAAATGAACAGTCGTAAAATGGTGCCCTTGAACGCGGTTTTTACCGCAATCACCGGGTTCTTGGCCTCACCGGCGGCGACGGCGATCATCTCAATGCTCAGGTAGCTGAAAATCGACACGATCACCGCAAACCACATGCCTTTCACGCCAAACGGGAGGAAGCCACCGTTGGCAGTAAAGTTTTGCAGACCAAAGGCCGGGTTGGCAGAAAACATCAGAATACCGATGCCGATGGCGATAAAGGCGGCAATGGCCACCACCTTGATGGTCGACAGCGCATATTCCACCTGGCCGAACGATTTAACGCCAATCACGTTAATCAGGATCACCGCCGCAGAGAACAACAGCACCCAGGGCCAGATTGGCGTGGTCGGGAACCAGAACTGCATATACATGCCGATGGCTGTCACCTCGGTCCCCACCGCCAATACCACGCAGGACCAGTAAGAATAACGCACCAGAAAACCAAACAGCGGGCTGATGTAAAATTCGGCATAGTCGCCAAACGAGCCCGGCGTCGGGTGTTCGGAGGTCATTTCCGCTAGGCATCCCATCAGTAATAACGCCACGATGCCGCCGATAAAATAGCTCAGCAATACGCTGGGCCCGGCCATCTGAATGGCATAGGCGCTGCCGAGAAACAGCCCGGTACCGATAGCGCCGCCGATCGCCAGCATCGACATCTGCCCGGCGGTGAGCTGTTTCTGCAACCCGCCTTGCCGCCGGGCGATTTCGTCAAAACCTTTTATCTGTCTCATAGCAGTCTCCTACCTTTTCATGCAGTGCGGGTGACGTCCAGAATGGCGGCAGTAACGTAGTCGACATTGTTTTGGTTCAGGCCCGGCAGGCACATGCGGCCAGGCGCCACCAGATAGATGGCGTAATGTTGCCGCAGTCGTTCAAGCTGCTGTGGGTTCAGGCCGGTGTAGCTGAACATCCCTTTTTGGTCACGGATGCGACGGTAGTCCAGTTGCGATCCCCCCTGCTCAAAGCCGGCGGAAAGAATTTGGCGCATCTGTTGAATGCGTTGACGCATGCCTGCCAGTTCGCTCTCCCACTGTTGACGCAAATCGGGGTCCGTCAGCAGGGTTTCCACAATCTGGCTGCCATGGGTCGGCGGGCAGGAGTAACTGCGGCGTATCAGCGTTTTTAATGCGCCTTTGACGTTCTCCGCACTCTCTGGGCCGGCGCAACGAATCGAAAGCCCACCCAGCCGTTGACCATAGAGGGCGACATTTTTCGAAAATGAGTTGGCGACCATAAATTCCAGATCCGTTTTCAGCGCCTCACGCAGGGCAAAGCAGTCTTCATCCAGCCCCTCGCCAAACCCTTGGTAGGCAATATCGAACAACGGCAACAGGCGGCGGCGCTGCAGCACTTCGAGGGTAGCACGCCACTGTGCCTGGCTGAGATCGGTGCCGGTCGGGTTATGGCAGCAGGGGTGCAGCAGCACCACGCTGCCTTCCGGCAGACTGCCTAACGTATCCAGCATCGCGTCAAAGCGCAGCCCGCCGTTGGCCTCATCGAAGTACGGATAGGTGTGCACCGTCAGCCCGGCCCCCTCAAAGATGGCCCAGTGATTGGCCCAGGTGGGATCAGAGACCCAGATGTCACGGCGCGACAGAAAGTGATGAATAAAATCCGCCGCCAGCTTCAGTGCACCGGAGCCGCCGACGGTTTGTACCGTAGCTATCGACGCTGTTGGCGCCTCGCCAAACAACAATGCCTGCACCTGTTGGGCAAACAGCGCTGAACCTTCGATTGGCGGATAGCCGTGCGGGCTGCGCCGCTCAAGCAGGCGCTGCTCCGCCGCCTCTACCGCCTGCATCAGCGGGATCCTGCCCTGCCGATCGTAATAAAGGCCAATGCCCAGATTCACTTTCTGGCTATTTTCATCCTGTAAATAAGCTTCCATCAACGACATAATAGGATCGGCCGCCGAACGGCCAATGTGATTAAACATAGCGATTCCTTTATTCATTATTGAATGAATGAGCAGGTGGGAATTAAGTAATAGATAAATCAGACGGTGGCGCTAACGGTTATTTCTATTTTCATTCCTGGCACCACCAGTTTATCGACTATCACCGTTGAACGATTGGGGTAAGGGAAGTTAAAGTATTTTTTGTAAATTTCATCGAGTAATTTAACGTCATTGACATCGGTCAGATAAATAATGACCTGTAATACCTTATCGCTGTGGCTATTTGCCGCTTTCAGGGTTTGAGCCAAATTATCGAATGTCAGGGCGATCTGCTTTTCCGGCGCGCCGGTTTCAATACTGCCGTCGGCTCTGACCGGGCCATGGGCGGTGAACAACATGCCGCCGCCCTGGGTGGCCCAGGAGAAAGGTTGACCGATTTCCGGCAGGCCGGTGTCAATGATGGTGCGCATGGTTTATTTCCCCGTAGTGGTTAGCAGGTGAGTCAGGGCGCCATCCCAGGCGAACAAGGCATCCAGCACGTTATAATGGTTGGCGCCGGCGACGGCGACCAGGGTGACAGGCTGGCCTTTTTCCTTCAGCGCAGCGTAATAGTGCCTTGACTGACCAATCAATTCCGGCAGCTCATTGGCACCGTAAAACAGCGTCATCGGCTTGATACGCTGCGGAATATGCCGCACCGGACTCAGTTGGCTAATTTGTTGCTTGGTCAACTGCAGTCGTCGGTTAACGTAGCTGTTTAATAGCGGCTCCAGTTCGAAAATGCCGCTGATCGGTAAGGTCGCGTCGACCACCGGGTGATGCTGCCAGACGCTGGCCAGATGCCCGCCGGCAGAGTGGCCGCACAGGTACACTGGCGCCGGGTGACAGACGGAAAGCCGTTGTTGAATCGCGTCCAGCGCCGCACCGGTTTGCCGGCAAATATCGTCAAGCCGGGCCTCGGGCGCCAGCGTATATTCCACCAGCACGACGTCAAAACCTAACGACAACGGCACCTGCGCAATAAAAGCAAAATCATCCTTACGACAAAACTGCCAATAGCCACCATGAATAAATATTAAGGTCCCTTTACCCGGTTTGTCGGAATATAACCAGTCAAAAACTTCTCGCGGTGAATTTCCATAGGCAATATTGCACTCATTGCGAGTTTTTTGATAAACCGCCTGACTGCGGATTTGAAATGAGTTGAGGATCTCATCTTCATTATCCACCGTGCTACCGTTGTCGTAACTCCCCGCAACAAGTTTCATATATTAAACTTCGTTTATTATTTAAGATATGCGTTAACTATTAGCAGTCGTCAAAATATTGTCAAGAGAGGCGTTACAGCAATGCGCGCCCGGTAATATAAATCTTTTTTCGCGCCAAATAAGTTTAACCAGTGAAACTTATTTGGCGCCAATACCTATTTTTATCGCGCCTGAATTTGCGCTAATTGGCTTAATTCCTGCCAGGCATAATCCCAGAAGGTGCGTACCTTGAGCGGCATGCGCTGCATGTTTTGCGCCACCAACTGCACCGGCATCGGCAAAGGTTCAAACGCCGGTAACAGGCGTACCAACGTCCCCGCGGCCAAATCGTCTGCCACCTGATACGACAATAGCCGGGCGATGCCCTTGCCCGCTCGCACCGCCAGTAACTGCGTTTCGACGTCATTGAGCAACAAACGTGGCGTTAGCCGTACCCGCTCGCCATTCTCCTGCGGGCCAAAGCGCCATTCGCGCAGCGATGCCCGCTGGGTACCCACGATGGTGTCATGCTCCGCCAGTTGCGCCGGCTCCTGCGGTTCACCGCGCCGCGCCAGATAGTCCGGGCTGGCGACGGTCACCCGGGACACCTGCCCCAACCGGCGCGCCACCCGCGAAGAATCCTGCAAATGACCAATGCGCACCGCGACGTCCAGCCCCTCGTCAATCAAGTCCAGGTTGCGATCGTTGAGGACCATTTCAATCTGCATCTGCGGATACCGGTCAAGAAACGCCATCACCACCGGTGCCACATGCTTGCGTCCGAACTGCACCGGCGAGGTAATACGCAATAATCCGGTGAGCTGAGTGTCCGCCGTGTCCAGCACCGCGGCCTGATAGTCAGTAAGCAGCAAGAGCGCACGCTCCGCCAACCGCAACCCTGCCTCTGTCGGCGCTAACCTTCGGGTGGTGCGTTCGACCAATCGGGCACCAAAGCGCTGTTCCAGCGAAGCGATAGCCCGGGTGACGGCTGGTGCGGAGCGTCGCAGCTTGCGCCCCGCCGCCGCTAGGCTGCCGTGCTGGACTACCGCCACAAAAATAGCCAATTCGTCCAGACGATCCATAGACTGTTCCAAAAAGTGAAATTATCAATTTCTACATTGCCGGATTCCGCTCGCTGACTGCAAGAGTATGCTGGTAAAAATTCTTCAGGAGTCTGACCATGCACAAGCTCAAACTGTACGGCACCCCGCTTTCCGGCCACGTCCACCGCGTGGCATTACTGCTAAGCATGCTGGAGCTGCCCTACGAATTTATTGAATCCCCGGCCGAGGTTCGCCAAAGCGAAGCGTTTCGCCGCCTGAACCCTCTCGGCCAGATCCCGGTACTGGTGGACGGCGATTTAACGCTGGCCGACAGCAATGCCATTCTGGTTTATCTGGCGAAAAACTACGCGCCGGGCAGCCACTGGCTGCCGGAGACGCCACTGGCGGCGGCGCAGGTGCAGGCGTGGTTGTCCAAAGCGGCCGGAGAAGTACGCTACGGTCCGGCGTCCTGTCGCCTGATCGCCCAATTTTCCGCACCGGAGGACGACAGGGTTGCGTTGGCGATTAGCACGCGCTTCTTGCCGCAGATGGAGCAGCATCTGAGCGACCGTGATTACCTGGCGACAGAGCAGCCCACCATCGCCGATCTGGCCTGCTACAGCTATGTGGCGGTGGCACCGGAGGGCGGTATCTCCCTGGCGCCCTATCCGGCCATCCGGCGCTGGGTGACGCGCATCGCCGCACTGCCCGGTTTCTTTGCGATGCCCGCATTGCCGCACCCTGCGCAAAGGTAAATCCTATGACCCAGCCGATGTTTCACCCTGACGAACTGCGCGCCCAGGCATTGGCCGGTTTTGACCGCGTCGGCGGCAACATTTACACCAGCATGCCCGAGCAGCACCGCGAATTTTTCGCCGCGCTGCCTTACCTGTTCGTCGCCACCCTGGACGAGCAGGGCTGGCCGGTGGCCACGCTGTTCAACGGCCCCCCTGGATTTTTACGCACGCCGGACAGCAACCACCTGCGCATCAGCGCCCCGCGTCGCCAGGACGACCCGGCGCAGGCGGCCTTGCAAACCGGGAGTCTGGTGGGAGCGTTAGGGCTGGACTTCAGCAACCGCCGACGCAACCGAGCCAACGGGCACATTACGCGCACCGATAAAAACCGCCTGGAAATTGCCGTCAGTCAGAGCTTCGGCAATTGTCCGCAGTATATCCAGCAACGCGAGCTGTATCCGGTAGCCACCCATCCCGCGCCGATTGAGCATCTCGCGACGCTGGACGCGGCGGCCCAGGCATTGATTCGCCAGGCGGATACCTGCTTCGTCGCCAGCTGCGCCCACAGCTCACTGGAACAAGGTGGCGTGGATATCTCACACCGGGGTGGCAAACCGGGATTTATCCATCTTCAGGATCGCAGCCTGTGGATACCGGATTTTCGCGGCAACCGCTATATGAACACGCTGGGGAACCTGCTGGCGGAACCCAGGGCTGCGCTGCTGTTTATCGATTTTGAGCGCGGTGATGTTCTGCACTTGCAGGGAGAAACGCAGATCCTCTGGCAGGCGCAAATCGGCCAGGGAGTCACGGGGGCGGAACGTTATTGGCGCTTCGATATCCGCAGCGCGTGGCGTTTTTCACAGGCCCTGCCGTGGCGCGGGCGCAATCTGACGTATTCGCCGGCCACGCTGAGCACCGGCGTGTGGTCACAACCGGCATAAAAAACCCCGCAGAGGCGGGGTTAGCTAAATTTATACGCTGTGTTCCGCCGTCGCGGCGGCCTGATAAAGCTGGCGGAAATAGCTCAGGCGTTCAAAGAACAAGCGGCTTTGCGCTTCGGACATGTTGCCCGCCACCTTGCCGGCGTCGATCTCACGCCCCTGCCACTCCATCAGCGCAATGCTGGAAGCCAAAAAATCCATGTTGCTGCTGTAGGCCGCAAGGTGCCGACTCACTGAAGTCATCATGCTGCACGCTCCTTTCAGGGTCTTAGGGTCATTTCAAAAAGGGTCATATGCCTGCTGATTTCAGTATCGGCCTGAGCGCGGGCATTTTTTGTACAGAAGGTGCGAATGGCGATAAATTGATCGGTTGCCAAGGATCGGGCAAATGAAGGCGGAAAAATTTGCTAGGGTAAAGGGTAGCCGTTTGGGGTAGGTCAACCCGTGTTGAATTCTGAAAAAGGAAGATAACCGATGAGCACTAACTTCTCCGCCCGCCTGAAAGATCCCATGCTGTTCCGCGAAGCCAACTACATCGATGGACAGTGGTTGGCGGCCAAAGGCGACCAAACTATCAAGATCCACAACCCCGCCACCGGCGAGCTGGTCGGTCAGGTGCCGGCTTTGGGTGCCAAAGAAACCGCGCAGGCGATCGCCGCCGCCAAAAAAGCCCAGCCTGGTTGGCGCGCGCTGACGGCCAAAGAGCGTGCCGGCAAGCTGCGCAAACTGTTCGAACTGATGATGGAAAACCAGGAGGATCTGGCCATCATCATGACCGCCGAGCAAGGCAAGCCGTTGGCAGAAAGCCGGGGTGAAATTGCCTACGCCGCCTCCTTCATCGAGTGGTTCGCCGAAGAAGGCAAGCGGGTTTACGGCGACACCATCCCGCAGAATCTGTCCGGTCGCCGCATTATCGTGCAGAAAGAGCCGATTGGCGTTTTCGCCGCGATTACGCCGTGGAATTTTCCGGCGGCAATGATCACCCGCAAGGCCGGTCCCGGCTGGGCGGCAGGCTGTACCGGGGTGATCCGTCCCGCCAGTCAGACCCCCTTCTCGGCGTTGGCGCTCGCCGTGCTGGCCGAACGTGCAGGTTTACCGGCCGGCGTGTGCAATGTGATCACCGGCCCAAGCCAGGCTATCGGTGGCGAACTGACCGCCAACCCGGACGTACGCAAACTCTCCTTTACCGGCAGCACCGAAGTGGGTGCGCAACTGCTGGCGCAGTGTGCCCCGACCATCAAAAAAACCAGTATGGAACTGGGTGGCAATGCGCCGTTTATCGTGTTTGACGATGCCGATCTGGACGCCGCCGTCGCCGGTGCCGTCGCGTCCAAATATCGCAACGCCGGCCAGACCTGCGTTTGCACCAACCGCTTCCTGGTACAGGACGGCATTTACGACGCCTTTGCCGAAAAGCTGAAGGTGGCAGTGGCCAAGCTGAAAGTCGGTAATGGCATGGATGATGGCGTCACCATCGGCCCGTTGATTAATCCGGCCGCCGTGGAAAAAGTCAGCGAGCATATCGCCGACGCGGTGCAGCACGGCGCCTCAATACTACTGGGCGGCAAGCCCCATGAGCTGGGCAATAACTTCTTTACGCCGACCATTCTGACCAACGTGCCGCGGCAGGCCAAAATCTTCCATGAAGAGACCTTTGGCCCGGTAGCGCCGCTGATCCGCTTCGACAGCGAAGCCGAAGCCATTGAGTTGGCCAACGATACTCCTTTCGGTCTGGCTTCTTATTTCTACAGTCGCGACATTGGCCGGGTAATGCGGGTTGCCGAAGCGCTGGAATACGGCATCGTAGGCATCAATGAAGGGCTGATATCCACCGAAGTGGCCCCCTTCGGCGGGGTTAAAAACTCCGGACTGGGGCGTGAAGGATCGAAGTACGGTATCGAAGATTATCTCGAGATAAAGTATCTGTGCCTGGGCGGATTAGGGATCTAGCCACCCGACGCTATTATGCGGCCCGCTCACGCGGGCCGGTCAAGCCCGATTACCTTTAGCAGCCGCTCAAACGAGGTCAACAATGGAGTTATCCGCTGCCGTTCCCATTCTTCGCATCTTTTCGGTTGAAAAGGCCCGGGAATTTTATCTGGATTTTCTCGGTTTCACGTTGGATTGGGAGCACCGTTTCAGTGAAGATCTGCCGCTGTACATGCAGATCACGCGTTCCGGTCTGAGATTGCATCTCAGTGAGCACTATGGTGACAGCACGCCGGGTTCCGCAGTGTTTATTCCCACCGAGGATATCGACGCGCTGCACCAGGAGCTATCAGCCAGGCAGTACCGCTATGCCCGGCCAGGCGTTGAAACCCTCGACTGGGGGAAAGAGCTGAACCTCACCGACCCCTTTGGCAACCGGCTGCGTTTTTGCCAGCAAATCGGCGACGCCTGACCCTTTTGGCGGCTAGCCGTTCAGGGCAGGCTTCTGGTACTGCGCGTCGCTGACCTTCTCCATCCAGTCTACCGGGCTGCCGTTTAACGATTCGGCGATGGCGATGTGGGTCATGGCGGTGTCCGGCGTCGCACCATGCCAGTGTTTGACGTCTTCCGGGATCCACACAATATCGCCCTGGTTCATTTCCTGGATCTCTTCGCCCCACAGCTGGATCCAACCACGCCCCTGAGTCACGATCAGCGTCTGGCCGAGCGGATGGGTGTGCCAGGCGGTACGGGCTCCGGGCTCAAAGGTCACGGTGGCGCCGCCCACCCGGGCCGGTTCGCTACCGGCAAAAGGCGCATCGATGCGAACTTTGCCGGTAAAGTACTCTTCTGGCCCCGGACGAGAAGGCTGGGAACCGCTGCGTTGAATTTTCACTTGTTTCTCCAGTTCGGCAGAGGCTGCCGACGTTAACATTGACAGGATAATTGTAGAGCGTGCGCGCCTTTTCGCCGGTCGGTGACGGCGGTTCAAAAGCTACCGCGGGCAACGGCCGCATCAACGTCCGACGTTTTGTTGCAAATGCGCCGGATAGCGATCGCCCTGAACCTCAATAACCGCGAGTGCCGCTTCAATGCTGCGCAGTTCTTCCGACGACAATGACAGCGACGCGGCCCCGAGGTTTTCCTGCAGGCGATGCTGTTTGGTGGTCCCCGGGATCGGCACAATCCAGGGTTGCTGTGCCAGCAGCCAGGCCAGCGCTATCTGTGCCGGGGTGACCCCTTTTTGCTGAGCTATCTGCCCCAGCACGTCCACCAGCCCCTGGTTGGCTCTGCGCGCCTGCTCGCTGAAACGCGGCACCACATTGCGGAAATCGCTGCTGTCGAAGGTGGTATTTTCGTTGATCGCCCCGGTGAGAAAACCTTTCCCCAACGGGCTGAAAGGAACAAACCCAATGCCTAACTCTTGCAGCGTCGGCAAGATTTCCTGCTCGGGCTCCCGCCACCACAGCGAATATTCACTTTGCAACGCCGTCACCGGCTGCACCGCATGGGCACGGCGCAGCGTCTGTGCCCCCGCCTCGGACAGGCCAAAGTGCTTCACCTTCCCTTCCTGGATCAGCGCCTTCACCGTACCGGCGACGTCTTCAATCGGCACATTGGGATCCACCCGGTGCTGATAAAGCAGATCGATCGTTTCGACGTTAAGACGCTTTAACGACCCTTCCACCGCCTGGCGGATATGTTCCGGCCGGCTGTTGAGCACCTGTTTGCCATCCGGCTGCGGCAGTTCAAAACCAAACTTGGTGGCTATGACGACCCGATCGCGTACCGGTGCCAGCGCCTCGCCCACCAGTGACTCATTGGTGAAGGGGCCATAAACTTCTGCGGTATCGAAAAAGGTCACGCCCTGATCCACAGCGGCTCGGATCAAGCCAATCGCCTGCTGTTTGTCGGTGGCCGGGCCATAGCCAAAGCTAAGCCCCATGCAGCCCAGTCCCAACGCTGATACCTCCAGCCCACTGTTACCCAGCTTACGTTTTTGCATTTTTCCTCCGATGTGTACGAATGGGTCACCGCTTGTGCGGGGCGACCAGGTGCGATCACTGTAAGAGGCAACCGGGCAAATAACTACGCGCTGAATATGCATGAGCTTATGAGCTCAATTCATAAACCCGCAAGGCGCTAAAAAAAAAGCACAAGGTATTCAATAAAAGCAGAATAATTAGAGTAACCTAGCCGCGCTTTGGGCGGCGCCGTCACATCCGTGCAACATCATCGAAACGGCTACGCCTGATTCAGCCCGTTTGGGCTTTATCTCTGACGAGAGCGTTTATTCAACGTCCAAAACTGTCCGCCTTATTTTTGATTGCCGCTGCCTTTTAGCCTTGGCAACAGGGGGATATGCCAGACACCGGGGATGGATTTTTGGGGAGAAACCGCGTGTTTTTTTGGATATGGCTTAATCTCTAAATCGGGGACTTTTCATTTTGGTAAGGATAATACTATGCAAAATAAAGCGTCATCATCGCCGCTCATCATCATCACGGCACTGTTCGCCGCGTTGAGTGGGCTCTATCTGCTGGGAGGCGGCATCTGGCTGGCCAAGCTCGGCGGTTCGCTGTACTACATCATCGCCGGCCTGGTACTGCTAATCACCGCCTGGTTACTGGTCCGCCGTCGTGCAACCGCTCTGTTGCTGTACGCGATCTTTTTACTCGGCACCACAATTTGGGCGCTGTGGGAAGTGGGGCCTGACTTCTGGGCACTGACGCCGCGTCTGGACGTCACCTTCTTCTTCGGCCTGTGGCTGGTACTGCCTTTTATCTATCGCAAGCTGCACGCCAGGGGCAAACTGGCCTACAGCGCGCTGAGCCTGGCGCTGGTCGTCACCGTGGTGGCGCTGGCCTATGCGGTGTTTAATGATCCACAAGAGATCAACGGCACCCTCGAACCTGCGCAGGTAAAAGTCGAACCTCAGGCGTCAGACGCCGACTGGCCGGCCTATGGCCGCACCCAGGAAGGCACGCGTTACTCTCCACTGAGCCAAATCAATGATAAGAACGTCGGCAAACTCAAGGAAGCCTGGACTTTCCAGACCGGCGACCTGAAAACCGCCAACGATCCGGGGGAAATCACCAACGAAGTGACCCCGATTAAAATCCGCGACACGCTCTATCTGTGCACCCCGCACCAGAAGCTGTTCGCACTGGACGCCGCCACCGGCAAACAAAAGTGGCAGTTCGATCCTCAGTTGAAATTTAACCCGACCTTCCAGCACATCACCTGCCGTGGCGTTTCGTATCATGAAACGCCGGCCGCCACAGGTGCAGCCGCAGATGCCTCCCCGGCTCTGTGCGCACGACGCATTATCCTGCCGGTGAATGACGGTCGTTTGTTCGCTCTGGATGCCGATAGCGGCAAGCCTTGCGCCGACTTCGCCAATAACGGCGAGCTCAACCTGCAAAGCAATATGCCGTATGCGACGCCGGGCCATTATGAACCAACGTCGCCGCCGGTGATCACCGACAAGGTGATTGTGATAGCCGGTGCAGTGACCGACAACTACTCCAACCGCGAGCCTTCGGGCGTGATCCGCGGTTTTGACGTCAACAGCGGCAAGCTGCTGTGGGCCTTCGATCCGGGCGCGAAAGATCCGAACGCCATTCCGGCGGACGAGCACCACTTCACCCCGAACTCCCCTAACTCCTGGGCCCCTTCAGCCTACGATGCCAAGCTGGATATCGTTTACCTGCCGATGGGCGTCACCACGCCGGACATCTGGGGCGGCGATCGCACGCCGGAAATGGAGCGTTATGCCAGTGGCCTGCTGGCGCTGAACGCCACCACCGGCAAACTGGTCTGGTTCTATCAGACGGTGCACCATGACCTGTGGGATATGGACGTACCGGCACAACCGACGCTGGCGGACATTACCGATAAAAACGGTAACAAGGTGCCGGTGATTTATGTGCCGACCAAAACCGGTAACATTTTCGTTCTGAATCGCACCAATGGCGAGTTGGTGGTTCCGGCGCCGGAAAAACCGGTTCCTCAGGGGCCAGCCAAGGGCGATCGTCTGTCACCGACCCAGCCTTTCTCTGAGCTGACTTTCCGTCCAGAGAAAAAGCTGACCGGCGCGGACATGTGGGGTGCCACCATTTATGACCAACTGGTTTGCCGGGTGATGTTCCACAGCCTGCGTTACGAAGGCACCTTCACGCCGCCTTCCGAGCAGGGCACGCTGGTGTTCCCGGGTAACCTGGGCATGTTCGAATGGGGTGGTCTGTCTGTAGATACCGACCGTCAGGTGGCTATCGCCAACCCTATCGCCTTGCCGTTTGTTTCCAAACTGATCCCACGCGGTCCGGGCAACCCGATCGAGCCTGACGAAAATGACAAAGGCGGATCCGGCACCGAGTCCGGCGTTCAACCGCAGTATGGCGTGCCGTTCGGCGTAACGCTGAATCCGTTCCTGTCGCCGTTTGGCCTGCCGTGCAAACAGCCGGCCTGGGGTTATATTTCCGCCGTGGACTTGAAAACCAACGACATCGTGTGGAAAAAACGTATCGGTACCGTACGCGACAGTTCTCCGCTGCCGTTACCGTTCAAAATGGGCATGCCGATGTTGGGCGGGCCGGTGTCCACCGCCGGTAACGTCTTCTTCATTGGCGCAACCGCGGACAACTATCTGCGCGCCTTCAGCGTGACCAACGGTGAAAAACTGTGGGAAGCGCGGCTGCCGGCCGGTGGCCAGGCAACGCCAATGACCTATGAGGTCAACGGCAAGCAGTACGTGGTGATTTCCGCCGGCGGTCATGGTTCGTTCGGCACCAAGCTGGGTGACTATATTGTCGCTTACGCCTTGCCAGACGAGAAATAATCGCAGAGGATAGTCTTGTCACAGAGCACGCCGGATGGCGTGCTCTGTCACTTTAAAACCACAGTAAAAGCTTTCCCACCGCCCATCCTCATCCTGCAATAAAATTTCACGCCAAGTATTGATAATGATTATCATTCGCAATATTATATCTGCGTTGGCCCCGGCAGTGGCCGGCAATCATCTTCATATCGCAAGCAGTAACCGGCGGCCGCCTTCGGGCGGCCCTATTTGGAGGCACATGGTCGAGCACAAACACCGGCAAGAAAGTAGCATCGCCCCCCTGCGGGCCCCCCCTGTCTACCTCAGCACGGAGACGCCAGAATGAGCCAACAGCCGTTAACCGCCATGCTGATGTTGATTTACGTACTGCTGATGGTTCCGGCACTGTTCGCCATCGATAGTCGTCTGAGCGCCACCCGCTGGGGCCACAGTCGCCTGATGCGCAAGACGCTGCAAACCGGGTTTATCATTGTCCTGACGCTGCTGTTTTTTAGCCTTATGACGCTGCTGTATTGAGTTGAGCCGGCACTAATTCGCCGCAACCGGCAGTGTGCCCTCCTGCTTGACTACCGCGACCTTACCGCTAAGGGCAAAGGCTGAAATCAACGTGAACAGCAACGCAATGCAGCCGAGGATCAGGTAAGAGGTTTTGAAACCGTAATTGACGTACATCAGGCCTGCCGCATAGGACATACCGATGGCCGAGAGCTGCTTGAAGAAGCAAAAGCCCCACAGGTATATCGACGCCGAAAGGTTAACGTTAAACTGGGTGGTGATGTATTTGAAAATGCCCACCAACAGGAACGGCACCTCAAACATATGCAGGGTTTTGAGAATAATGACCGCGGTGACCGAATCCGCCTGCGATGAACCAATAATCCGCACCGACATAATCACCCCAGCGATCAACAGCGCGTTCTTGCCGCCAATGCGATTAATGATCAACGACGCAAAGAACATGATGAAAGCGTTAAGAAACTCGCCCAGCGTCGTTACATAACCAAACGCCTGCGTTCCCGCATGTCGGTCGCTGAAAAACGACGTAAAGAAGTTGGCGAACTGCTGATCAAAGACGTCATACACGCAGGCCACGCCCACGATATACATCACCAGACACCAGAATTTGCGCATTTTCAGCAGGTTCAACGCCGCCTTTAACTTGATGGGTTTGTGGTTTAATGCCAAGCCGTCCGCCACCGCCAGCGTGCTGCTCTGATCGGGTTTAAACAAATACAGCAAACCGGCCAGGATCAGCGCAAAGCTGGAGGCCAACCAAAACGCGAACTGGTTGTTGATGGTAAACATATAGCCGACGATCGAGGCGCAGATGGCCCAACCGATACAGCCGAACAACCGGGCGCGGCCATACTCGAACTGACTGCGTCGGCTCACTTTTTCGATATAAGCTTCAATGGCCGGTGAACCGCCGCTGCACACCAGCCCCAGGTAAACCCCGCACAGCAAGGCCCCCCAAACAAAATGGCTTTGCAGCAGCGGCGAAAACACATAAATAAACAGCGGCGCCAGAAACAGCAGCAGGAAGATGATCATCCACAGCAGGTGTTTCTTCAGGCCAAATTTGTCGGTGACGAAACCGAAAATCGGCTGAAACACCAGGGCAAACAGCGCCATACAGGCAAACACCAATCCGGTTTGCTGCTGGTCAAGCTGGTTGACGTCATGCAGCCAGATAGGAAAGAACGGCAGCACCGCCCCCATGATGAAAAAGTAGAAAAAACAGAAGGCCCCAAAGATCCAAAAATTCTTGTTTCTCAAATAAAACATGGCTCACCACCCTATTTTTGATGGCGCAGGAAGCCCCGCGCCTTGTGCGTTTTGAGGAGGTAATACGGTTAAATTCGGCGATCAGTGATAGGCAGGGAGCCAGTTGCCGTGAGCCTCAATCAGCTCGTCGCACAGCTTACGTATATCATCAATGGAAAGTTCGGCGGAGGTATGTGGGTCCAACAGCGCCGCATGGTATATCGCGTCGCGTTTGCCCGTCACTGCCGCTTCAATGGTCAATAGCTGGGTATTGATATTGGTGCGGTTCAGCGCCGCCAGTTGCTCAGGTAAATGGCCAACGTAACAAGGGCTGATCCCCTGCCCATCCACCAGACAGGGCACTTCTACGCAGGCCTCTGCCGGCAAGTTGGTGATGAGACCGGTGTTGAGCACGTTGCCGCCAATCTTGTACGGCCGGTCGGTCTCCATCGCTTCGATAATGTATGAGGCATATTCGTGGGTACGGGAATGCGTCAGGTTAGCGTCGTGGGTCAACGCCAGCTTGCGTTGCTGCCACTGGTCGATTTGCTCGATACAACGGCGCGGATACTCGTCGAGAGGAATATTGAAGCGCTCAATCAGTTCCGGATAATGACGTTTAATCCAATACGGCATGTATTCGGCATTATGCTCGGAAGATTCAGTGACGTAATAACCAAAGGTTTTCATGATTTCATGGCGTACCATGTCGTCATGCTTGCCCTGCAGCGCGTTGGCGCGACGCTTGATTTCCGGGTACAGATCCTCGCCGTGACGGCGAACGTCCAGCAGCCAGGCCATGTGGTTGATGCCGGCAATGTGAAACTGTACGTCGTCGGTAGGCATATCGACGCTTTTCAGCAAGGTCTCCGCACACACCTGAACGCTGTGACATAACCCCACCGTTTTCACCCCGGTATGGCGCAGCATGGCTCCGGTTAAGGCCGCCATTGGGTTGGTGTAGTTCAGCAACCAGGCATCCGGACAGACCGCCTCAATGTCACGGGCAAAGTCAAACAGCACCGGAATGGTACGCAGCGCGCGGAAGATGCCGCCGATGCCCAGGGTATCGGCAATGGTCTGCTGCAGGCCGTACTTTCTGGCAATGGTGAAATCGGTGATGGTGCAAGGATCGTAGCCGCCGACCTGAATGGCATTTACCACGTAATTAGCGTTTTTCAGTGCCGCCCGGCGGTTTTCTACCCCGAGATAAGGGGTGATCTTCGCCCTGCCCGCATTAATATTGCGGTTGATATTGCTCAGCATGGCGAAAGATTCATTGAGACGAGCGCTGTCAATGTCGTACAGCGCAATATCCACCTCTTTCAGGGCCGGCGTTGCCATGATATCGCCGAGAACGTTCTTGGCGAAAATGGTGCTGCCTGCTCCCATAAAAGTCACTTTAATCATCGTATTTCTCCGCTGCTGTGGTTTTCGATAAGCTGAAACTACGCGGCAACGCATTCGCAATATAGGGATAAATGTGACCTTGTTATGGCGAAAAATGACGCAGCATGAAAACTGTGAGCCAGGTCTGGATCTGAAGATCGCCCCACCGCCGTGCCACGACTACACTGCTACAGTAAGCGAAAACACAGGGGCCATGACTGATGCATAAGAGTTTTACTCTGAGTCGTACCGACAATATCGAGCTGAACCTTTACCAGTATGGCGAGGAGAACTGTGACAAGGGGCACAGCTTTGGACCGGCGGTACGCCAACACTATTTATTTCATTATGTGATAAGCGGTACCGGGGTACTGAGCAGCGAATATGGCTCTTTTCCGGTGGTGGCCGGAGAAGGTTTTTTGATCCACCCGCACGACGTGACCACCTATCGCGCCGACTCAAAAGATCCCTGGCATTATATGTGGCTGGAAGTCGACGGGCTGGTGGCTGGCAAGATTTTTGAAGAGTGCCGCCTGAGCCGCCAGTTGCCGATTTATCGTCCCCGCCAGAACGAAGACTCCCCTCTGGCGCTGCGCTATCTGCGGCAACTCATTAGCCATGGTGATGAACATCGGTTAAAAACGCTGGGCCTGAGCTATCTGTTTTTTTCTTCGCTGATTGATAACGCTTTGCAAAGCATCGCCGAGCCGCCAAGCGACAAGGCGCAGCATCTGCGCAAGGCGGTAAAACTCATTGAAAACCGCTACCATGAACCCCTCACCATTGAGCGCCTGGCCGCCTACTGCAACATCAACCGCAGTTACCTGTGTCGGCTGTTTAAAGGCACTTACGGCATTGGGCCAAAGGAATATCTGCTGAACTTCCGCATGAACATCGCCGCCAGCCTGCTGTGCAATAGCCAGACGTCAATCAAGGTGGTGGGAATTTCGGTGGGGTATGAAAACCAACTGCACTTCTCCAAGGCCTTTAAACAGGTCCACGGCCTCTCGCCGGCCAAATGGCGTCTGGAAAATAGTCAGGCATCATCGGTGCCGGGCGAAGTAACAGCGAACGCCTGATGCTTACTCGCCCCTTTTCTCTGCGCGGATATTTTCCGCCAGCGAGTTCGATTTTATGCGCGGGTATTTCCACAGCCACCGTCCGCTGACCATACGCCAGTAGAACAAGACACCGCGTACCGCCCAATCCATAAACATCCCCAGCCAGACGCCAACCACGCCCATGCCCAGCATGATGCCCAGCGTATAACCGGCAACCACGCGGCAACCCCACATGCCCAGCATCGACACCCACATCGCAAAACGGGCGTCGCGCGCGCCCTTCAAACCGGCGGGCAACACCCATGACGCCGCCCAGATAGGCATAAAGGCGGCATTGAGCCAGAGCAACACCTTTACCACCTCCTTCACGTCGTCTTGTTGGGTATAAAACGAGGCAAACACCCCCGCCAGGGGCGCCGTGCCCCAGGCAATCACCGTCAGCCCAATCGTTGCCAGCCAGAAAATGTGGCGCAATTGGCGCTCTGCCTGAGCTATTTGCCCTTTGCCCAGCCGTTTTCCCACAATAATGGTCGACGCCGACCCCAGGGCGTTGCCCGGAAGGTTAATCAACGACGCGACAGAAAAAGCGATGAAATTGCCGGCGATAACGTTGGTGCCCATGCCGGCAACAAACATTTGGGTCAATAACTTGCCGCCGTTGAACAACACCGATTCGATGCTGGCAGGAATACCTATCCCCAGCACTTCCCACAGGATGGTCAGCTTCAACGGGGTAAAGTAACTTTTCAGCGTGATGTGCAGCGCCGGATTAAAGCCGATCATCAGGACATAAACGATCGCGATGGCGCCAATATAGCGGGAAATGGTTAACCCCAGCCCGGCCCCGACAAACCCCAGCCCGTGCCAGCCCAGCATGCCGTAAATCAGTATGCTGCTGATGATGATATTCAGAATATTCATGCCGCCGTTGATCAACAGCGGGATTTTGGTGTTGCCGGCACCGCGCAACGCCCCGCTGCCAATCAAGGCAATGGCGGCGGCCGGGTAGCTCCACACCGTGGTTTGCAGATAAGACAGCGCCAACGCCTTTACCTCCGGCGTGGCGGCACCGGCGATCACATCAATAATCTGTTCGCCCGCCAAATGAATGCCGATCGCCAAGGCAAAGGCCACCAGGGTCATTAGCACCAGCGACTGGCGTGCAGCCGCTCGCGCTCTTTTTCTGTCCCGCTTGCCGAGGCTAAAGGCCACCACCACCGTGGTGCCCAGATCCACCGCGGCGAAGAACGAGATGATTACCATGTTGAAGCTGTCCGCCAGCCCCACCCCGGCCATCGCCTCTTTGCCGATCCAGCTCACCAAAAAGGTGCTCAGCACCCCCATCAGCAGGACGCAGGCATTCTCCATAAAGATCGGCACCGCCAGCGGCGTGATCTCACGCCAAAACAGCACGCGATAGCTTTTGCGTTTAGGATACCAGGGCGTATTTTCCACGCGCTGGCGCAGGGCGGCGTATAAGTTCAAGATCGGCTCATGAGATAAAAGTGAAACAACATTTCAAATAATGAGCGACAGAACGTTATCCTGCAAAGAATATTTTGCTTCCTTGATGAAGGCAGCCGAAAGCTGGCGTTTCTTCCGGAAAATCTGGGTGCCCCGCGGGTATTAATCAGCCCAACAAGACCACCAGCCAAAGCATTATCGTCATCACCACCGCAACCAACTGCGCAGCGCCGCCCAAATCCTTGGCCCGCTTGGATAAGGGATGTATCTCCAGAGAAATGCGATCGACAACGCTCTCAATGGCAGTATTAAGCAACTCAACAACCAGTAAAATGAAGCTGCTGGCAATCAATAACATCCTTTCTACTTTTGTAATATCTAAAGTAAATGTAACAACCAGTAATATTACGTTAATCACCAGCAATTGGCGGAAAGCATCTTCGGTAAAAACGGCATCGACAAGACCCGCCAGTGAGTTTTTTATGCTACTTATTAAGCGATTTATTCCTTTTTTCTTTTCAAAGGACATGCATCTTACTCTTATAAAAACCGGGTGATTTTTAATACCAATCAATAACGCACAGTAACTTATAACGAAATTGGTTAATGAAATTAAATAATCACCCGTGTGACATTGTTTTTCCGGCAACGTTGAATCGCCAACAACCAAAAGGCAATTTTGGCCATAGGTATTCTCTGAGCGCAGTGCGTTTTACATCCTGTGAAGGGCCGATAAAATCAGCGTCTTGCAGAGGGGTTAGAGTTGTTTTTCATATAAGCGATAACGCTTGTAAGGCACCGCGCCAATTCGCTCCAGGATGGTGCGCATGCCGGTATTCGACTCTAATATCCAGGACATCTCCAGCGCATCAATACCGCGTTTCTCGAAGGGGTCATGTAACGCTTCGATCAGCAATAGTGCAATAATCGGCCCTATTCGGCTGAATTGATATTCCTGGCGAACGCCCATCAGCGGCACCCTCGCGGTACGCACCCCGCTCACTTTCAAACGCCACAACAGCTTCGCCCAGCCAAAGGGAAATAAACTGCCGTTGAGATCGGCAATTGCCTCGTTGATATTGGGCAAACCGACGATGAAGGCGCAGGGTACTGAATCGACCTCGGCAATATAAATCATGTCATCAGGCACCAGGAACTTCAGCTGATCGCCCATGGTGGCAAACTCATGTTTGGTGAAAGGCACAAATCCCCAGTTATCCTGCCAACCGGAATTGAAAATTTCGCGCAGCACCTGCATTTCCTCGCTAAACCTTTTGCGATTGAGGCGGCGAAGGGTCACTTTTTTACGAACCTGACTCATCATTTTGGCCAGAGAAGGCGAAAAATGCAGGTCCGTGCGCTTCATCCAATAAGCCAACAAATCTATGCCCTGCGTATACCCCTGGCGCTCCAGATTGGCTGCGTAGTAGGGTTTGGCATGCGTCATCAGCGCCGACGGCGGCGTATCAAACCCTTCGACCAACAGGCCACTTTCCTGATTGATATTAAGACTGAAGGGACCGGTGATTTTTAATGCGCCCTTAGACCTCAGCCAAGCTTCTGCCGCGGCAAATAACGCGCTAAAAACCGCCGGATCCTCGATGGCATCGATCATGCCAAAGTGACCGGTATCCTCGCCGTAGCGTTCGCGGTGCAAAGCGTCAATTTGAGCGGTTATCCGCCCGACCACCTTGCCCTCTTTTTTGGCTACCCATGCCTGCCATTCTATATGGTCAGTCCCAGGATTCTTCTTAGAGAGATGTTCTTCGCGCTCTAAATACAAAGGGTCAATCCAATTAGGATCGTCACGAAACAGGGAGGAAGGAAAAGCGATAAATGCCTTAAGATCACGCTTATCGAGGACTTGCTCAATATGAATCATAAATAACCTTACAATTTAGTGACATGCTCAAAAAAAGAACGTTATAACGCCAGTGATATTTTCTGAAATGAGATCCGCTCTCGGTTATGACTTATCCCTTTAAGAGATAAGAAAAATCAATTAATACCTATTATCCTGCAGGATGTTACCCGAGCAGAGTTTCCACTGACACGTGCTGTTCTTTATCAAAAGTGATGCCAGACAGAGGCGTGAGTGATCTGAGCAAATTATGCTTTTTATTATTTCGTGCTATTTCCAGCAAAGAAAAACCAATCGTTTTTTAGTTTACTAATTCTGGTCTGGAGACGCATTGGCATATTTTAACATTAAATGCTTTTTCTATCCCTGGGGTTAAATGAGGCTTTCACTTTTGTCCGTCTTCCGGATACTGTTTAGGATATGTTTAAGTACGGAGATAGCCATGCGCAAGATCAGATCATATGAATCGCCGATTATTGCCTTCCGGAAATGTGTCGATAACAGGCACCCGGTCAAGGCTGTCGGGCAAAGGATGGAGATATCAAGAGCTGGCTGTGACAGCACCTATATCCGCCGTTCTTCTGTCATGGTCCTCACGTGAAAAAGACTAGGTAATATCCACGGCTAATCCCTCGCCTTTAGTTCTAAGTAGACATGCTGGTTATTAATTCCAGGGTGATCTGTTTGTGGAATGAAAGAAAATGATTGAATAACAAATATATTCAAAACATTTTCATTGTAAAAACATTAACTCTCTCGCCAATAGTCGTTTATCTCTTTTGGTGATTTTTACTCTATGGCTAATTTGTATATGTCTGAAACAAGCTCCACTCATTCTCTTCCAATGCGTTATGCAGATTTCCCCACTCTGGTGGAGGCATTAGATTATGCAGCGCAGGGCAGTACAGGAATGAACTTTTACGATCGTCGTAATCAGCTCGTGGCCGTACTGGAATATCGCACGCTGAAACAGCGCGCGATAGTGGGTGCGCGGCGCCTGTTATCCCTGAACCTCAATAAAGGCGATCGGGTTGCACTTATCGCGGAAACCAGCGCCGGTTTCGTTGAGGCTTTTTTTGCCTGCCAATATGCCGGTTTGGTTGCCGTGCCCCTGGCCATTCCTATGGGGGTCGGGCAACGGGACTCTTATACCATTAAGCTTCAGGGCCTGATCAACAGCTGTAAACCTGCCGCCATTATCAGCAGCGAAGAATGGGTACCGCTGATCAGCTCTGCGACCCTGGATGCACCGCCAACCCATATTCTCAGCGACGCAGATTTTAACGCTCTGCCCGAGCGGGATGTGGAGCTGCAGACACCGTCGCCCAACGATATTGCCTATCTCCAATACACGTCGGGCAGCACTCGCTTTCCACGCGGGGTGATCATTACCCAGCGTGCGGTGATGTCTAACCTGCGCGTGATTAGCCATGATGGGATCAAACTGCGCGCGGGCGATCGCTGCGTTTCCTGGCTGCCCTTCTATCACGATATGGGCCTGGTCGGTTTCCTGCTTACCCCAGTGGCGACTCAGCTGTCCGTCGACTATTTGCGTACGCAAGATTTTGCCATGCGTCCAATGCAATGGTTAAAACTGATCGCCAAAAATCGCGGCACCGTGTCCGTCGCTCCGCCGTTTGGCTACGATTTATGCCTGCGCTACAGCAACAACAAAGAGATCACCGAGTTGGATCTCTCCAGTTGGCGCGTGGCCGGCGTAGGGGCTGAACCTATTCCGTCAGATTTACTCTCTCAGTTCGCTGAGCACTTCGGCCATCTTAACTTTGACCGCAAGGCGCTGATGCCCTGCTATGGTTTGGCCGAGAACACCCTGGCGGTCAGTTTCTATGACGAAGCTTCCGGTGCGCCCATCAACCAGGTCGACCGCGACATTTTGGAATACGAAGGTAAGGCGGTAGCACCCGGCAAAAAAACGCGGGTCACATCGACCTTTGTCAATTGCGGCAAACCACTGCCCGGTCACCGTATCGAAATTCGCAGCGAAACCGGGCTCCCGCTGCCTGAGCGGCAGGTCGGCCGTATTTGTATCTCCGGCCCCAGCCTGATGAATGGCTATTTCCGCGACGATGCGTCTCAACAGCAAATCCAGACAAGCGGCTGGATGGATACCGGTGACCTGGGCTACCTGCTGGACGGCTACCTGTACGTCACCGGCCGCAAGAAAGATTTGATCATCATTCGCGGTCGTAACATTTGGCCGCAGGATATTGAATATGTTGCGGAGTCCGAGCCGGAAATCCGCTCTGGCGACGCCATTGCCTTCGTGACCGAAGAGCACGGTGACGGCGCCAGAATCATTCTGCAAATCCAGTGCCGGGTCAGCTCTGAAGATCGTCGGGAGCAAATCGTCCACACGCTGAGCGCCCGAATTCAAAGCGAGTTCGGCATTGCGGTGGATATTGAGCTGTTGCCGCCCCACAGCATTCCCCGCACCTCCTCGGGGAAACCTGCCCGTGCGGAGGCCAAGAAGCGTTGGCTGACCACCTCCATCTGCCCGCCGATGCAACAACTGGCAGGTTTTGCGCAATGACAGGCACCGTGGCAGTCACTGGCGTAACCGGCTTTATTGGCCGGCATATCGTTCAGAATCTGCTTTCCCGTGGTTTTACCGTGCGCGCCCTCACCCGGCGCGCAGGTCAAATCGCCCCCCCTAACCTGACCTGGATCCAGGGGGCGCTGGAGGATCAGGACTCGCTCATCGAGCTGGTTCGCGGGGCTGAATTCGTGGTGCATTGTGCGGGCCAGGTGCGGGGAGGCACGGAAGAAACCTTCACCCGGTGTAATGTCAGCGGCAGCCAACACCTGATGCAGGCGGCCAGACAAAGCGGCAGTTGCAAGCGCTTCCTGTTTATCTCTTCTCTTGCCGCTCGCCATCCGGAGCTGTCCTGGTATGCCAATTCAAAACACGTTGCTGAACAACGGCTAACCGCTATGGCTGCGGATATTTCACTGGGCATTTTTCGCCCCACCGCGGTTTACGGGCCCGGTGATAAAGAGCTTAAGCCGATATTCAGCTGGCTTCTGCGCGGCGTGCTTCCACGGCTGGGCGCAGCGGAAGCAAAGCTGACGTTCCTTCACGTGAGCGATTTAGCCGAAGCCGTAAGCCAGTGGCTATTGGCCCCTGGCCCGCAGACGCAAACGTATGAACTTTGCGACGGGGTTGCCGGCGGTTATAGCTGGCAGCGATTACGGGAAATAGGGACCGCCGTACGCAATGGCCCGGTGAGGCTGGTGGGGATCCCGCTGCCCCTGCTGAAAATTTTGGCCGATGGCAGCATGTTGCTGAGCCGGTTGACCAACAAAGAACCGATGCTGACCCACAACAAAATACGGGAATTAACCTATCCGGACTGGTCTGCAAACAATCGAAGCCTGTCCGAGGATACTCATTGGGTCCCCAAGGTCAGTTTGAAGCGCGCACTGCGTGAAGGTTTATTTTAATTATCTAAATTAGAGGTTTGCCAAAAATTTTTATGCGAAATCGCGACGCTGTTATGAATTATATTCTGACTTGCCTGCAAGGTCTGGTCGAAGGCGGATTAGAAATCAAACCTGATAGCGATCTCGTCAACGATCTTGGCCTGGAGTCCATCAGAGTCCTGGATCTGCTGATGATGTTAGAAGACGAATTCGATATTTCTATTCCTATCAATATATTGCTTGATGTCAGAACGCCAGAACAGCTGCTTGACGCTCTACTCCCTCGCCTGGAGAAAACCAATGGGTCTTTATGATAAATTTTCGCGGCTTACCCAGGATCGTAAGCAATTCCAGGCCGATGGCCTGAACCCCTTTGGCACCTGTATCGATGAGGTTTACTCGGCAACCGAAGGGCGCATTGGCAATCAGAAAATTGTTCTGGCGGGGACCAATAACTACCTGGGCCTGACCTTCGATGCGCAGGCTATTGCCGAGGGTCAGGCGGCATTAGCCGCTCAGGGCACCGGCACAACCGGCTCACGCATGGCGAACGGCAGCTATGGCTCTCACTTGCAGTTGGAGCAAGAGTTGATGGCGTTCTTTGATCGCCCTACCGCCATCGTCTTTTCCACCGGCTATACCGCGAATCTGGCGGTCATCAGTACTCTGGCAACCCCCGGCTCGGTCGTGCTGATCGACGCGGACAGCCACGCCAGTATTTATGATGCCTGCGCCCTGGGCGGCGCTGAAATCATTCGCTTCCGCCACAACGATGCCAAAGATCTGGAACGTCGCATGGTGCGCCTTGGCGAACGTGCCCGAGACGCGATCATCATCGTCGAAGGCATTTACAGCATGCTGGGCGACGTTGCTCCACTGGTTGAAATCGTCGACATCAAACGGCGGCTCGGCGGTTATTTGCTGGTAGACGAAGCGCATTCATTCGGCGTGATGGGGGCTCACGGGCGAGGTCTGGCTGAAGAGCTGGGCGTTGAGCAAGATGTTGATATTATTCTGGGCACGTTCAGTAAAAGCCTGGCCTCTATCGGCGGCTTTGCCGTGGGCGGCAAAGATATGGAAGTGCTGCGCTACAGCAGCCGTCCTTATATTTTTACCGCTTCGCCTTCGCCATCCAGTATCGCTTCGGTGCGCGCTTCTTTGAAAAAGATCGCGCAACATCCTGAGCTGCGGAAAAAACTCTGGAGCAACGCGCATCGGCTCTATCAGGGACTGGCCAAGCTGGGCTACGAGCTGGGGCCGCGCATCAGCCCGGTGGTACCGGTGATGATTGGTTCGAAAGAAGAGGGTTTGCAATTCTGGCGCGACCTGATCGCCAAAGGTGTTTATGTCAATCTGGTGTTACCTCCGGCAGCACCGGCCGGCATAACGCTCCTGCGATGCAGCGTTAACGCCGCGCACAGTGATGAAGAGATTGATAAGATCATTGGGGCTTTTGCCGCGCTAAAAAAATAATGACGTCCCGCTGCTCATAAAACTCATGGGCAGTGTTCCTATCGAAAATACTCTTCACCTTGCCTGCCAGTGCCGAAAAAGTTATCGGCACTGGAATCAAACTTTCTGATTGCGAGAACTGAAATAATCAGTGGGTCGCTACCGATTCGCCTTCGACTACAAAGCTATATCCCTGCGCTTGCATAAATTCCGCGACGGCTTTTTCAGCGGCGGATAACACTTCATCGAGCGGTTTATTGGCATCGACATCCGCAATTTCCGCACCTTCAAAAGTGAGCAGTGGCGTAACGGCAATCTTTTTGGCTAATGCTTCTTTGCGATGATCGGGTTTACGTGCGCAAGCGACGTCCAGATCCACATTCAACTTGATCACCAGGTCTGGCTTATTATCCGCCATCCATTGAAAAGCTTTGCGTTCGCGCCCCGCCAACCATCTGACAAAATGGCTGCCTTGAGTATTTTCGGGAAATACGGTGCCATCGTAGGCGCCGGGGATTTGTACCTGCGGGAAACGGTCGGTTAATACGATCAGACCTTGTCGACGAAAAGCCAACATCCGGCGAAAACGCAGCAGCCGACGCAAAACGAAAGTGATGATGACCAAACCCGGCAACAGCCCCACCGTGGATTTTTTGGATTTCACTTTTTTAGTATTTCGTTCGATGGCCTTGCCAACAGAATTTCCCATCAGCGGGAGTTGCGAAACCGCACGCCCGACATTTCCTGCCTGCTTACCCAGATGCACCTTCACTGCAGGACCGTATTTTTTCACATACTCAATGAGATATTCACAAACGGTAGACTTACCCGAGCCATCGCTGCCAATTACCGCAATAAGCGGCGGGAATTTTGAATTCATAATAAGATTCTCTTCTAAGACACCTGTAAAAATGTACCATTTCGAAAACAAAAAGTCGCTTAATGACGTTATCAAAGCCATGGGGAATAAATATTGCCACCCCCAGACTAAAGCACACAAAAGATTAAGAAAACAATGAAGAAACCTGTTCCATTACCCGGTGCGGCAACGCCTAATTAGCATTAAGAGCTATAAGAACAATCCCAGCTGTGGTTAGCACAAAAAAACAAGACGGGCTCACCAAAACATAATCACAAATAACAAACAAATTTGAATAGCACTGAGATAATACTCAATAAATATCTTGAACCCAAGGCTGGTTATAATACAATAGTTTCTTTGAGTTGGACCAATTATTGTGAGTCAAAAGACAATGCCCATTGCTAATCATCCCCCCGTGCGCGTAATTGCAATAACGGGTTGTGATGGCTCGGGAAAATCGACCTTGGCTGCCAGTCTGGTCAATCATCTCTCATCGCAAGAACCGACAGAATTACTTTATCTCGGCCAGTCTTCGGGACGTATTGGGGAATGGATCAGCAACTTGCCGATTATTGGCGCGCCCTTTGGTCGTTATTTACTGGCGAAGTCCGATCGCGTTCATGAACATCCTTCAACACCGCCGGGTAATCTGACCACGCTGGTGATCTTTTTGTTGTCATATTGGCGCGTTTATAAGTTTCGCCGCATGCTAGCAAAAAGCCGCAGAGGGCAATTACTGGTCACCGATCGCTATCCGCAAGCGGAAGTGGCGGGTTTTCGTTTTGATGGGCCGCAGCTGGCAAAAACGGATGGCGGTAATCGCTGGGTACGCTGGTTGAGAAAACATGAGAAAAGGCTGTATCAGTGGATGGCATCATATCCACCTTTCTTATTGATTCGTCTGGATATTGATGAAGAAACCGCATTCTCGCGCAAACCCGATCATAAACTTTCTGCGCTGCGCGAAAAGATTGCCGTCATTCCGCATCTTACTTTTAACGGCGCGAACATACTGGATTTAGATGGGCGAGAGCCGGCGGGTAAAATTCTTGATGAATCGCTGCGTGCCATTCGAACCTCCCTGGCGACACCCAAGGTTTAGTCTGCCGATAACTTATTAATACTGAAAAAAATGCAAACAGATAAATCAAATACCGCCAGCGATGATTCATCGACCGTGATTACCGGCCTGATTGCGGTCGTGGGCAGTGACGGTACGGGGAAATCCACGCTTACCGCCGATTTGGTCAAAAACCTGCAAAAATACCGGGCAACGGAACGGCGTTATTTAGGGCTGATCTCCGGTGAAGATGGCGACAAAATTAAGCGCCTGCCGGTTATTGGTGTCTGGCTTGAACGCCGCCTGGCCGCAAAGTCCGACAAGACTCAGCGCATGAGCAATAAACCGCCGGCACTCTGGGCAGCCCTGATTATGTATGGTTTTTCAGTGTGGCGTGCGGCTAATTTACGCAAAGTACAGCGTCTGGCAGAGAGCGGCGTGCTGGTAATTAGCGACCGTTTCCCGCAGGCCGAGATTTCCGGTTTTTATTATGACGGGCCGGGCATTGGCGTAGAGCGGGCAAAAGGCTGGTTAATGACTCGCTTAGCCGCACGCGAAAAACGTTTATATCAATCAATGGCCTTATGCCGCCCCGAACTTATCATTCGCCTCGATATTGATGTCGATACCGCCTTTTCGCGTAAGCCCGATCACAGCTACGAAGAACTGAAGGACAAAATCTCTGCCATGGTTCGGCTGCAATATAATGGTTCCAGAATTATAGAGTTGGATGCTAAAGCGCCTTACGATGAAGTACTGGAAAAAGCGCTGAATGCAATATCCTCCGTCGCAATGATCCCTTCGCGTCCCCAGGCTTCTCTCGGATAGCGAATTCATTCATCTACAGACATGTCGATAATATCGTTCACTATTAAGATTCAGGGGTAAACAACGCTAATGTTTATTACCAAAAAATCAGGAAAACGCACTTTTTGATCATGTTTTAAAATGAATGCCAGTACCGGAAGGATGACTAAACAGCATTGAATGGTAAAATTTTCTCAGCCTGGAAAAGTATTATCGGTGAGATTTTCATGATTATATTTCAGGTGTGAAAGTTTTACCCGAGCCTGTCGCTCGCAATGTAAAATAGGGATTGAGCCGCTATCAATCCTGGTGAGAGTGTCGCCAAGCAAAACGGGCGATTCTTTACTTTTCACTCCATGAACGGATACATATCTTTGAGTTTCGTCGTACCGGATATGTATGCAAGGCCAGCTTATGTCCGCTGAGCTATTGATAACCTGAAGTGGTCAGTATGGCTGGTTTTACCATGAAGCATTGGTTTTCCGATGGGGCTTTTCGTTCCATCTTACGTAACGCCGCTTATTTAGGTTCCGGCAGTGTAGCCAGCGCCCTGCTCGGGCTGCTTGCGCTTTCTTGCGCCGGCAAAGGCATGTCGCCTGAAATGTTCGGTGTTCTGGTTGTTATTCAAGCCTATACCAAAGCAGTCAGCGACTTTATCAAGTTTCAGACGTGGCAATTCGTTGTCCAATTTGGGACTCCGGCGCTGGAACGTCAAAACATTCAACGCTTTCGTGACGTCATTTCATTTTCGTTCGGTCTGGATATTGCCAGCGGCACCATTGCGGTACTGGGCGGCATGTTGCTGCTCCCTTTCCTTTCGCACGCCTTAGGGTTGGATACCGAAAGTTTCTGGCTCGCGATCCTTTACTGCACCTTAATCCCGTCGATGACGTCGTCCACCCCTACGGGAATTTTACGCGCGTTTGATCGCTTCGACCTGATTGCCGTTCAGCAGGCCATCAAGCCCTTCCTGCAGGCCGTCGGCAGCGTGCTGTCCTATTATTTTGATTGGGGATTTCCAGGGTTCATCGTCACATGGTATGCCTCCAACTTGATCGGCGGCACGCTATTTTGGTGGTTCGCCGCGCGTGAACTGCACCGCAGAGATATCCATAACGCATTGAAACCACGCCTATTCAAAACCGCACGTCGTATCGAAGGCGCCTGGAATTTCGTCTGGACCACCAATTTTGCCCATACTATTTGGGCTACCCGTAACTCGTGCAGCACGGTGTTAGTCGGCGTCGTTTTGGGGCCGGCCGCCGCCGGGCTGTTCAAAATCGCGATGACCTTCTTTGACGCCACGGGGACCCCGGCCAAGCTGCTGGAAAAAAGCTTCTACCCTGAGATCATGCGTCTGGATCCCCGAACCAGCAAACCCTGGATGCTGGGCCTCAGATCGGCGTTGTTGGCTGGAGGCATAGGTCTCGCCGTGGCGCTACTGGTCATCGTCGTAGGTAAGCCATTAATTTCCTTTGTGTTCGGCCAGCAGTATTTGCAAGCCTATGATTTAATCCAAATCATGCTGGGCGCCATTATCGTTTCCATGCTGGGCTTCCCACAGGAATCCTTATTGTTCATGGCGGGCAAACAGCGGGCCTTCTTGATTGTGCAGACTTTTTCTGCGATCGCCTATATAGCGCTGCTGGTGGGCATGTCTCATCTGTTTGGTGTGCAGGGTGCGGCCTTCGCTTATCTGGCAGGCCAATGTTTGGACGTTTTATTGACGCTCATACCGACGATAGGCGCTTACCGTAATCGCTATTTACTGGGATTCAATGTATCCAGAGAGAGTAATCAATGATGAATAGCAGCAACGGGAAAAAATTCTCTGCTGAAACTACGCAGTTACTGTTTATTGCCGTAGAGACGGATGACATTGTTGATGCAAATATCAGTTTGCCACAACATATTGATTTGCAATGTTCCTATGAGAGCATTCAGGATAATTACGCCCTGTGCCTGCAATTTTGGGAGGACGGTTTCACCCGACGAGAACTCCTGGGCTTAGTGAATGATTTTCTTAAGGATTCAGACTTACCCGCCGCGACGCGCATGCGCTACAAATATATTCGCGCGCGCTATAAACATTTACGCTTTGCCCAGCGTCTTTACAGCAAAAAGCACAGTGCCGGCCGCCTTTTTCACACCACCACCGTGGTGCTCGGCCATTTTCAGGACGCGTTTCGCAATGGCAACCAACAGAACCTGAAATTCTACGGCAATCTTCTTCGGCTGCTGCTCAGCAGGCCGATCTGGTCGCTGGTGAATTATGCTTTGCGGCATATTCAGTTAGAAACCGAGAGTGATTTTATTGCCTACCGGCAGGAACAAATGCGCGCGCTCCAGGAGCTCATTGTCAACCCAGAGCTCACGGGAAAGCAGTTCCACGACGTGCGGAAAATCGTCAGCCAGCAAGTCTCTTTTTATGACACGCTGAGGTCGATAGATCCAGGCAACCGCGAGGCTCTGCAGATCTCCAGATTCCTGGCCGCGATTAACGGGCTAATGGGAGATCGCCACGATGTGATGGTGGCGGACAAGCTGGCGGGGGGGAAATCCTATGACGAACCCACAATGCTGGATGTCGATATCCGCCAACGCCTGGAGTTACTTCTCGAGCGCTATCCTATGTAACTGTTACTGGGGGGAGATTACCGCTCCTCCGCCGCAGCCATTGATAAATTAGGGTTATTTTCATGATGCTACGCAGGTTACTGCCCTTGCCACTGCTGCTGTTGCCGCTGATGGCATCCGCGCATAATTTTGTTCAGGGTAAGCCTGTCGTACCGGTTGTCATCGCCGATCGGGGTGAGTTGCTGCTTGAAAATGACACTTTCAGCTACAAGAAATGGGACAGTGCAGAACTGGCAGGCAAAGTGCGGGTCATCCAGTGCATCGCCGGCCGTACCTCGGCCAAAAAGAAGAACTCGATGCTGATTACCGCCGTCAAAGAGGCCAACTTTCCAAACGACCGTTTTCAGCCCACCACCATCGTCAATACTGACGATGCGATCCCCGGTACCGGTTTTTTCGTCCGCGGCAAAATTGAGAAAAACAAAAGGCATTATCCCTGGGCGCAATTTATCGTCGATAGCGATGGGCTGGTACGTCAAGCCTGGCAACTGCCAGAAGAGAGCTCAACCATTTTGGTGCTGGATAAACAAGGCCGCGTCCAATGGGCAAAAGACGGTGCTCTGACCCCTGATGAGGTTAACCAGGTCATCGCCCTGCTGCAAAAGCTGATTAGCCATGATCAATCATGATGAAACACAGGCTGAAAGCCGGTCTTCCTCTGCAAAACATGCGTTTGATAATAAGGGACGTCTATAACTTATGGTGTTGATTGAGCGCTATATCATGGTTGAAATCCGCCGATTGGTGATGATCATCGTGGGTTTTCTGATTTTCATGTTTGCCAGTTATTCGGCCCAGCGCTATCTCACCGAGGCCGCCAACGGCACACTGGCGCTGCATATCGTATTCGACGTTGTCTGCTATAAAATATTGATTGCCCTGGAGATGCTGCTGCCGGTAGGCCTCTATGTTTCCGTCGCGGTGGCGCTGGGGCAGCTCTACAGCGATTCCGAAATCACCGCCATTCACGCCTCAGGTGCCAGCCCATGGCGGCTGTACAAAGCGGTGTTGGTACTCGCCATTCCGCTGGCCCTGTTTGTCACCCTGCTGTCCCTGTATGGCAGACCCTGGGCGTACGGCAACATTTATCAGTTGGAACGCCAGTCGCAATCGGTGCTGGATGTCAGCCATCTGCAGGCGAACAAGTTTAACGTTAATGGCAGCGGCCGAATGATCATGGCCTCACGCATTGACCCGGCCTCAAACCACCTGACGGATGCATTGATTTATTCACGTTCGGCCAATAATACCAGCCTCTATCGGGCTCATTCCGTCGAGGTCATAGATCCTTCGCCTTCAAGCCCCTCCGTGATACTGAAAACGGGCACGGCCTATGTGCTGGAGCGCAAAGGTACCGACGACAACATGCAGAATTACAATAACTTCAAAATATCACTGAAGCCCTTTATCGAAAGCCTGGAAGTGAAGCGCAAATCAGCCTCGCTGGGGGAATTATCGCGCTCATCGGATCCCGCGGACCGGGCTGAATTACAATGGCGAGAAAGCCGCGGCGTCACCACTCTGTTGATGGTGTTATTGGCGATCCCCTTTAGCCGCATCAAACCTCGTCAGGGGCGTTATGCTACCTTGCTGCCCCTGACGGTGCTGTTTACCGCCATTTTTTATGGCGGGAATATCTGTCGGACATTGGTCGCTAACGGGACCCTCCCCACCACGCCGGGCGTCTGGCTGGTGCCGATACTCATGCTGGCTGGGATGCTGATCCTGATTGCGCGCGATTTTTCCCTGCTGCGGAAGCCCTTGCGATGAACATCTTCAGCCGTTATTTGATCCGTAATCTCTTTATCGGCTTTGCCGCCGCGGCCGGATTGTTAATCCCGTTGTTTACCACCTTCAATCTGATCAATGAACTCGAGGACGTCACCCCTAACGGCTACCATTGGAACCAGGCATTACTGGTGGTGTTGATGACATTGCCCCGAAGCCTGGTGGATCTGGGGCCTTTTATCGCGCTGCTTGGCGGCATCATCGGGCTGGGCCAAATGTCGAAAAGCCTGGAATTAACGGCAATCCGCACCGCCGGTTTTTCAATTTTCCGCATTGCTCTGGTAACGCTCTACGCCGGCCTGTTTATCAACCTGTCGTTAGGCGCACTCGATGAATGGGTCGCTTCTCCTCTGCAACAACGCGCATTGCAGCTTAAAGACGGCGCCCTGGCAAAAACCGGCAATGCCACTGATGCGGGTAACGCCCTGTGGGCCCGAAAGGGCAATGAATTTGTTACCGTGAAATCTCTGGACGAGCATAGCCAACCCGTCGGGATTGAGATATTCCGCTACCAAGACGACCTCACGCTGGAGTCTTATGTGTATGCGGAGACGGCCATCACGGCCGATAACGGACAGTGGACGCTGCATAAAGTTATGCAGAAAAAATGGGACAACAAAAAAGAGAGCGTACAAACCCAAGATACTTTGCTCTGGCAATCCCTTTTTGCCGGAATGAACCTCAAAGGGCTGACCTTGCCTGCCGACAGCTTCTCCATCAAACAGTTGAAACAGTACATCACCTACCTGCAAAGTTCGCAGCAACCCAGTACCGAATACCGGATCGCGTTATGGCAAAAATTGGGCCGCCCCCTGTTGGTCCTGGCGATGATTTTATTGGCCATCCCCTTCACCTTCAGTATTCCTCGTGCCCCCGGGCTAGGCAGCCGTTTAGCCGTAGGGGTGATCGTGGGGTTGCTGACCTACATTATCTACCAGATTATCCTTAACCTCGGGCTGCTGTTTTCGCTTAATGTTCCACTCACGACGCTGGCCCCACCGCTGTTGCTGCTGCTGATAGCTTTAGCCTTGGTTTACCGCTTCGATAAACACCACTAGGGCCTGTCCCTCAGTCCACCCTGAAGGTGGCGAGGGACAGGATTCAACCAGCGACAGACTCAGAATTGATACAGGGCATTCAGGTAAAAGCCTGCGCCGACGCTGTTATCGGTCAACGGGCTGCGGCGGGCCCCTGCGGTCAGGGCATAGAGCTTCATCCCGCCCTGCAACGCCAGCTGAGGCTGCAGTTGCCAGGTCAGACCGGTTTTGAGCGTCACATCCCGCATGCCCCCACCGGTGTGATACTCACGAAAATCGGTACGTGCCGCCTGTTCGCCTGTCACCCCGAAGTGAGCCATCATGTCGTCCTTATCACCCCAGGTGCCGTATAGCGCGGAGTCCAGCGTCAGCGCAGAAGACAGCGGCAATGCGCTGGAGGCCCCCGCTTCAAGATACGCCGTGTGCCCCAGATCCTCGCCATCGTATTCACGGCTGCGGGTCGCTTGCCAGCCGCGAACAAACAATCGGCTGGCGGAGAGCCCCCAGTAGGCTTCCGCCCCCACCATCGCTGAGTTGTCCAGATCCCCCATCCCCTTCAGGTAGCTGTTGTGGCCCCCCAGGGTACGGATTTTTTCCTTGCGGCCAGGATCATAACCCACCAACAGCGCTACGCCGAACGTCGACAGGTTCGGCAGATCCCACCGCAGTCCTTCAGGAAATGCTGCCGTAAACGTGCCCCAGTTCTCCGTCGGCATCACGGCTTTCGCCACCAGTGAAGGGAAAACCGCGTAACGCGAGGAGCCTTCATACAGCGGGCTGACCACCACCCCGGCCCCCAACGCAAAGGTAGGGATCGCCTCGCTTGCAGCCGAATGTGGCGCAACAGAGGTACTGACCGCCTGCTCCACCGGCGCAGCTGTCTTTGCACACAGCGGTAGCGCAGCCATCAACCAAAAAGCATGGACCCGCTTTCTTTTGCTAATTGCCATAATGTCATTCTTCCTTAAATACTCGTCTGTTTCGCGGTCTGGTCGCCCTCTATTCCGGCAAGCGAAAATAAGCGCCGAACACGCCGCATCCGGTTATTGTTTTAAATATGTAAAATTAAAATCCGAGTTTACCCAACCCCATTAGTAATGGTTTTCACCTTGCTAGCAGTTTCTTAAATAGCCCCCTTATTCTCTGCCTGTAAATAGAAGCAAGCCAAAAAGCCACTAAACATGTGAAAGTGGCTTGCAAAACAATTCAATGATAAACAATTACTCAAGCTGTTAATTTAAAATCACAACTTAATTCACGCTGCCAGTGGCACAGTGATATTATTTTTAAATTAAGGTTTTTTATTCCACTCTCTGAGCTGTATTAATTATTTTTGGCGGCACGCAGGCTGACAAGCCTTCAGAGAGATCGTTATATTTCCCCTGTTAAAATCTGCCGCTCACCCCCAATATTGGCCCCTGCTGCACCACGTCATACACGAAGCCGTCATGACGATAGTCGACCCCCATCGCCCGGTAACCGGCCACCGCAGAGAAACCCGACATAAATTCCCATCCCACCAATCCTGCCACATCCCAGTCCAATCGGGACTGCCCGCCCCCGGCCAATCCCCAGGCCGACAGCCAGACTGTCGGCGTCAGCGCATAGTGCCCGCGCAATCCCGCGACCGCATCTATCCAGGTCGCTCGATCGCTACCCGATATCCCGCCGGCATCTCCCCCCTGGAAAGTTAACCGGGTGCTGCTGTACCAGACCCTGGCACCGCCCGCGGCATCAAGCCGGCCACCGCCTTTTTCCAGCAGGGTATATCCCCCGCCCAGGAACCCGGACACCGTCCTGTTATCCACTTTCAGGCGATCTGCCGGCGCGCCATCGGGTAAATCGTTACGGGTCGTGGTATCGATGTACATCAAGTCCACCAGCAGGCTGTAACGCCCTTTACGCGCCTCCCCCATGCCCATCACCGCCACATCGAGATCGCGGGCGATGTCGGAGAAATCGGTTTTCATAAACTGCGTTCCGGTCGACCGGTGGCCGATATCTCCCCGGATCCCTGCGGCCCATACATAAGGCGCGAATGTGAACTGCCATTCGTCCGCCGCCTGATAGCCCGCAGATAACGGTTGAACCGCCTCTGCCGGAAAGCTGATAACGCCAGAAACTAATAACGCAGCGGGCAGGAAGCGTCCGGCACACCTGTTTGATCGATTGTCACCGTTCATCATGACCATGGCCCTCTCAATGCATACTCAGGGAGAGCGCAACACGTTCAGCCGCGCAGGATTCGGTAGGTTTCAGGTTCGCCCTGGTTGCCTCCTGCACCTCGCGCTTCGCGGCAGCCAAATCCGCCATAAAAGCGGGATTTCCGTGCAGAACGGCTACCGTGGCGGCGCCCATGATGCGGCCCGCGTCCACGTCACTTTGCCAATGCGCATCACAAATCACACGGCTTTGGCCAAAGGCCAAACCGCGGGCCAACAGCTCTGTCGCCCGTGCCGGCTGGATTTCGGCCAATACCAATCCCCACGCCCAGCCTGCCGCCGAGTGCCCGGACGGCCAGGAACCGTCATTTTTCAACAGGGGCTCCATGTCCTTGCGGCAAGTTCCCTCGTTGTGCTGTACAAACGGGCGAGTACGGTTATAGGCGTTCTTTCCGGCATAGGTTGAGCCACCGGCATCCGTCAATACGCGCTGCATCATAGAGTAGAGGTGCGGGGTATTTTTCTGGTTGATGTCAGTGCCCAGCGCGCACGAAAACGCCTGAGCCGGGGCCGGGAACGTCAACTCGGCATCCGTCGCGGCCAGCTTTTCACGAGCGCTGCCGCGTAAAGCCAATGCGGCCCACCGGGCTTCTTCATCGCGTGCGAAAGCCGCAGAGTCCGGTTTTGGCGGTGCCCCCAGCAAGGCTAAATGCACCGGTAGGCTGGCGGGTTCCAGGTAGCCTGGCGCCAGCTTAAAATGGGGGTCGGTAATCACCGGGCCCGTGTCATTCGCCGCCGCAATGCCGGAATACAACAGACCGGCTAACGGCGCGATCAGATATAAGGGATGACATGATTTTTTCATTGTTGCCTCCAGATTCGGTTTATGCCGCAGGGGGAATGGCACTCTCATTGCCTCGCAGTAATTCCCCCACCGTGTTATTCGGTTCAGGACGGAATTCTCTGCCGCGCCAAAACAGCCAAATCATGAATACTTGCCCCGGCCACGTTATAAATCCACCGCTACCGGGGGCGATTATTTTCGACCATGCAAGCTGGCCGCCTCGACTAAATAAAACGGATCACTGCGGCTGTGGGAAATGCCATTTACCGTTAAGAATTTCGTTACCAGGCTGATAAAGCCTGACGGTATAATTCCAGCCTGGCATTGTCGGCAAACAGTTGGCAATCTTGCCGTCGCAACCCCCAAATTGGATCATAATCGAGCCATCATCACTTTTTTTAGCGGTGAGGTTATTTAACGAATAAGCATCATAGGGGTTCTTTTCAAAATAACCGGCGGCGTTATAAACGCTCACGGACCAGAAACTTTTAACCGGAACCTGCCCGACCTTGAGCCGATAAACGGTTTTCCCATCATTCTTCGGCATCACGCCGCCGAGATAGATGGCGTCCTTGCTCGGATTGCCGCCCCAGCCGGAAGCTGTGGCAATCAAATGCTGAATAGGATCAACCGAGCTCTTGGTACCAAAAGCCTGGTTATAGTTAGGGAGCGTAGCACCGAGTACCAACAGGGCATCGCGCATCTTTTTCTGACTCACCGGATCCCATTTCGGTACGACGAATTCCCCTGCCCGTGCCTGACTGACCTTGATGGCATCCTGCAGTACATGTACCTGCTCAAGGTCTTTGCGATCGGAGGGATCGACCAGCGTACGGATCGCGACAAAAACATAGCGAGTACCGACCGCATCTTTGGTTAAAGTACGGCTGCCGGCGCCGTAAAAGACGGCGGGTACGTAGTGATCTTCATTGACCACCAGCATCGACATGAATCTTTTACCCGCTTCAGGCAAGCTGATGGTGACCGGGCCGGCATCAAGATCGAATACCGCACTCGAATAAAGCGTATCCCGATTCATGCGGATGACACTTTGCGCGTCAATGGCAACGGGTTCGCGACTATGCACAAACCGTCCCAGACCGCCCTCCTTCACCATATTGCCCATATAGAGATCGGACTCGGCACGGATAAAATTATCGACGCCCACCGGCATCACTTCGCCCGCGACGGATTGAGCGTTCGCACTTGCCAATGTTGCCAATGTGAGTGCGACCACGCTGGCCGTGGATAGATAAGTCATGTAACCCCCCTGATGGTATGAATTAATACAGTTTCCCAATGCCAATCCTTTCTTATTTTGCGATCTCTGAACACATCGCCAGCGACGCTAGGAATTGTCTTAGCGGACTGTATAAGAACGCCTCGAAAGAGACTTGCCATTTGACGCCAAAGATAAAGCCAGCAGGCATAAGGGACGCAAAATACAGGGGAGATGGGCTTTATTGTTGCTGAGCGTTATCGATTGGGAGAAATTGCTGGTGACGCAAAGCACCCAGAGTCGGATGACCCCAGGAGGCATTAAAATGAGGGAGAAATCTTTGGCGTGTTTGTGGCTGCGAGGAAGTTGACGCTCACCCTTTCTTTGAGGCTGAGCGGTAAAACGACGGTGTGCTTCCGGTCCAGCGTTTAAAAGCGCGAGTAAAGTGCGCCTGATCGCTGTAACCGACCATATAGGCAATTTCGGTCGCCGAGTATTTGCCGCTGGCCATGAGCTGCAGAGCTTCGCAGCGACGCGTTTCATCACGCAGGGCTTCGAATTCGACACCGCAATACTTGAGACGACGCTGCAGGGTTCTCGGTGACAGCCTGATGCTTTTGGAAATAACGGTAAGTTTAGGCTGCTCCGGATCGGCGATCCGCTTGATTAACGCGCCTGCCGTTTCAACCGTTGTCCGCAAGGCTTCGGTAGTTTTCCAAGCCTCATCACGGATATTTTTCAGCGGGATCTCGAGCAAATCGCGGTCGAACTCAATCATGTTGTAGTTCGAATTCATCACCAGATTCGGCCCCAGGCACTCTTCAAGCGCGTCGTCCCCTCTTTCCCTCGAGGACTTGATGTGAACACGGATGGAAGAAGGCTCGCCGGACATCAGCGGGACTTTTCTGAGCACCGCCAAACTGCCGAGGATAAATTGCCTCGGATCGGCTTCATATTGCCCGGTGAATTGGTGGATAAGTTTCGTCGTGCGGCCTTCGGTGACAATGTTTACTTCTCCCCCCTGATGCAGCATGGCCGCGTGGGTTGCCGCCAGCGCACAGGCCTGGGCGATATTCGTTGAGTTCATGATCATTTCGCCCCAAACGCCAAGCGAGCGAATTTCGGTCAGGTGCCCCACATAGGCGCCACCAAAAGGATCCTGCGTGATGGCAGCCATTTCATTGGCAATACGAAAACAGGCCGATCGCGGGATCCAGATATCGGGGTTTTGGAAAATGTTTGGGGAAATGCCAAGGCGTTGAAAGAACTCCAACGACGATACCCCTCGCATGGCCAGATAAGGGGCCATCTGGAGAAAACTTCTCAGCTTGATGGAAGGCGTAATATTCGTCATCGGCGTTCGCACCTGTTATTAAGGCCTACGAAGAGAAACTGTTTGAGCGCACAGAGCAGCGTCGGAGCAAAAACATTGCCCAACCCAGGCTTCTGATCGCGGCGTTATGTACGACGGATAACCAATTTTGAGGAGTATATCTGACCTTGGAGAAAAAACTATATCTTCGCGTAACGCGTTTCATTCGTAGTCCCCCAGCTCCATTCCCCTCCCGCGCAGAAGCCGCAATGCCGCTGTCTGTTTGAGCACAGCGGCACTCCATTAAGCCGCTCAATTCACCGGCAGCGCCAATACCTGATCGGTGGTTTTGATTTCGGCAAACACATCGGCTACCCCGGCCAGCGCGGCACGTTGCAGCACGGCGTGGTCGACAATTTGGTTGTCCCAGGTAGCCAGATCGCGGGTGGCGGTGGCATCTTCAGGAATAATCACCGTATACCCCAGCGGTACCGCGTCGCGCGCCGTTGATGAAACACACATATGGGTCATCAAACCGCCGATCACCAGCTGCTTGATACCGGCCTGCTTAAGTTGACGATCCAGATCGGTACCGACAAACGAGCTGGGGGTGGCTTTGGTAATAACACGATCGCTGCCAGAGGGCTGCAGGTCAGGATGGAATTCGGCGAACTTGCTCCCTTCGGCAAACAGAGGGCCATTCGCCGGGCCAAGATGACGCACAAAAAACACCGGCATCTTATGCTGATGGGCGAAACTGACTAAGCGCTGCGTATTTTTCAACGCCTTAACGCCGTCGGGGATCGGCATTTTGCCTATAAAATATTCATTTTGATAATCAATCACTAACAGCGCCGTGGCATTGGCTGATAAAGATTGCGTTGGCTGGGCACCACTCAGGGTACGAATGGTCGGTGCGGCTGGCGTGTCGGCGGAAAAAGCCAGGCTGGAAGCCACCATCGAGAGCGTCAATGCGCTGCAAGCCATCAGTTTTTTCATTCTCATTTATCCTTGTTAGAGCAGAAAACAGCAGGCAATATCCTGCCAGGGTCGGGATAAATTCTGTGGGTTTTGGGGGCGTGATAACAGATAGCGCAACACCCAAAAGCGATACCATCAGGCCAAATTTCCTGCCGGCGTTTAACCATCAAAGGAAGCCGTATGTCGCCACTTAAAGTGGGTATCGTGGTTTTTAACAATATCATCCCGTTTCACCTTTCGGTCCCCTGCGCGGTCTTTGAGAAGGCGTTAAACGGCAAAGATGAACCGGCGTATCAATTATTGATTTGCGCCACTGAGCCTGGGCCATTGAAAACCAACGCCGGCTTCTCGATTATCGCGGAGTATGGGCTGGCGGCGCTGGCACAAACCGATATGGTGATAGTGCCGAGCTGGAGCGATCCCGAAGTTCTGCCACCGAGACCGTTAATCGATGCCTTGCTCAGTGCCCATGCGCGCGGTGCTACTCTGGTTGGGTTGTGCATGGGGGCGTTTGTTCTGGCGGCAGCCGGGCTGCTCAATGGACGACCGGCAACCACCCATTGGCGCTGGATGTCGGACTTCCTGCAGCGCTATCCGCAGGTCTCCGTAGACAAGAACGTGCTGTACGTGGATAACGACGATATCGTCACTTCGGCAGGAACCGCCGCCAGCATCGACTGCTGCCTGCATCTGGTACGCAAGCGTTGTGGCGCAGAGACAGCCAATGCAGTAGCCCGGCAGTTGGTGGTGCCGCCGCATCGACAAGGGGGCCAGGCGCAGTTTATCGAGCAGCCGGTGTATAACACCGCCGGAGGGGACAGATTTATGCAAACGCTGAATTGGGCGACAGAAAATCTGCAGCAGCCGCTGACGCTGGACCAACTGGCGGAAAGAGCCTGCATGAGCCGCCGCAGCTTTACCCGCCGTTTTCAGCAAACCACCGGCACCAGCGTGATGCAGTGGCTGTTGAACCAACGACTGGCGATGGCGCAGCGCTTCCTGGAGAAAACTGACCAGCCGGTTGAACGCATCGCACAGGCTGCAGGTTTCGCCACTGCGCTGTCAATGCGCAGGCATTTTCAACGGCAGTTCAAAACGTCCCCGTCCTTATATCGCAAGGAGTTTCGGGTGACGGATCATTAAGAATAACGGCAGCGGTGTTTTTTTATCGCGTGAGGACGGGTGAGGCGTGGATCACAGACAAAATCATCTGTAAGTGATTGAATAATGGCGGAGAGAGGGGGATTTGAACCCCCGGTAGAGTTGCCCCTACTCCAGTTTTCGAGACTGGTCCGTTCAGCCGCTCCGGCATCTCTCCTTCAAGTGCTTGCTATCATGCCCCTTTTTGCGGCATTTTTACAGAGTTAGCCTCCAGCCGAATGTTCAAGTGACGATTTTACGAGCAACGCGATGATTAAATGGCCGTGGAAAACGCAACAACCGCAGGCGGAAACGCTTGCCCAGTGGCAAGACGCGCTGGCAATCCCTCTGCTTTCTCCTTTGGATGAGCAGGAACAACAGCGGCTGATTGCCGTTGCCGGGCAGATTTTACAGCAAAAAAGCATCGTCCCCTTGCAGGGGCTGCAGTTGACGTCACAGATGCAGGCACGCATCGCCCTGCTGTTCGCCCTGCCGGTGCTTGAGCTGGGTGCCGAATGCCTCGACGGTTTCAATGAGATCCTGCTCTACCCGACGCCCTTTGTGGTAGAGGACGAATGGCAGGACGACTTCGGCCTGGTGCACACCGGGCCGGTGGTGCAGTCCGGTCAAAGCTGGGAACAGGGGCCGATCGTGCTTAACTGGCAGGACGTGCAGGACTCGTTTGATCTTTCCGGCTTTAACCTGGTGATCCACGAAGCCGTCCACAAGCTGGATATGCGCAACGGCGGCAGCGCCACCGGTGTGCCCCCTCTTCCGCTGCGCGACATTGCCGCCTGGGAACATGACTTGCACGCAGCAATGGAAAATCTGCAGGACGAGATCGACATGGTGGGCGAAGAAGCCGCCAGCATGGACGCTTACGCCGCCACCGATCCGGCCGAGTGCTTCGCCGTACTGTCGGAGTATTTTTTCAGCGCACCCGAGCTGTTGGCCAACCGCTTTCCAGCGCTGTACCAACATTTCACCCGCTTCTATAAGCAGGATCCGCTGGCGCGTTTACAACGGCTTCAGGCCGATACCGGTACGGAACTGCCTTAAGTCGGCCGCATTGCTCAGATGCTGAGCAGTCACACCGAATCGGCGAATTTAGCGTTGACACACTCCAGGTGGCTGGATATGATGCGCCCCGTTCAGACAATTCCTCTGTAGTTCAGTCGGTAGAACGGCGGACTGTTAATCCGTATGTCACTGGTTCGAGTCCAGTCAGAGGAGCCATATTAGAGAAGCCCGCTTAAGGAAACTTAAGCGGGCTTTTTGCTGTTCGGGATTACTGAATCTTTGACAGAATCCGATTTTATCCATAACGATGCCGCGTTAACGGTGTTCAGTGCTTTCGGCCAGGAAGCACTATAGCTTTTCTGAGGCTCACACAGAGTTGAAGAGTAGCGTAAGCTCTGCCCGCCAAACCGATGGCTATGGGCATCCAGACACTTTGTAGATCTCAGTAATCACCTGCATCGTTGCGTCTTCGAGCAGGCCTTCATTACGGCATAAAAACCAGCCGTGGTTTGCAATTTCTCGCTCGAACGCATGGGTACAAGCAACATGCTCTTCCAGCTTATGAATCACCGTACTGCTTAGCCCACGCGGCCGAGCCGCCGCTCTCGCCCATGAGATCTCAGGCGCAGTAACAACCCCGACATGCAGGTCTGGCGCTCGCACGTTTCGTTCAATGTTGAGCTGTAAAATCTCGGCAAATGGAAGCATCCGACGAAACGCGGCATCCGAGGGATACCAGCGATCCATCAAGATAATGCTGTCCGGTGGCTGTTTAGTCAGCACATGCTGGGAAATCCATGCACGGCTCTCCGCAAAGCGCGCACAGACCTCCAGTTCCAAATCCACAGTGGGATTTCTGGCGAGTTTGTTAACAAGGGCCATGGTTTCCGCCCTGTAGGGATCGCTTTTTTTCTCACAAAGTCGGATCACCTTCTTGTTGTCTGCCCTTAGTCTTTTCGTAATGGCTTCCAACAGTGTGGTTTTACCGGCGCCCTTGGGCCCATCCAGAGCAACAAACAGCTGACGACTCATTCTGCAAATGACGATTGATAAACGGTTTTAGTAAAGCTTGAATCTGGCAAAAACATCTTACTTCCTTGGTATGAATAGCTGCCCTCCCTCTTGGTTCGTCGGGGCACCTGGCACGTCAGCGCGAATCGGATCGAGGGATTCTATCAACAGACACCGATGAACATTCCGGCAATGGCGCTAACTCACCCGTTTAAAAACCCAGAATTACGGCCGTGCATGGTCATAGCCCATAGGTTGTGACCTGCGCGAGGTAGTTTAAGGGATCCGCTGACAAAACGGAAAGCATCCCCCGCCAAGACTGTTTTTAAAGCAGACAGACGTTGATGTGCAGCTTTGAGGGGAAGCAGGCGTTCTGTGTTTTGAGGCTCATTGCGCCAACGGGGCTCTCTGTGACTATTCAATGCTGCCTTATGTTGCGAAGGATATGTTACTCAATTTCTGATGCATGAAATCAATGAGCGCTCTTGTTTTAGCGGGTAAGTAACGCCGATCTGAATAAAGTGCGAACAATTGCAATGGGGCTGCCGATTGTTCAAAATCAATCTCGATTAACCGTCCATCGTTGATGTAGGGTTGGCAGGCTTGTTTCGATAGAATGGCAAAGCCGACACCTGATATCGCCGCTCGTCCAGCCATCTCTCCGCTGTTTACCCGATAATGGCTTTTGACCTTAATAGTCTCGAATCCCCCCTTGTTATTAACAAACTGCCAGGGAGCACCTTTCAGTGCACTTACCGTTGTAATACAGGGTAATTCTTTAAATTGCTGTATACGCGAAGGGGTGCCATAACGCTCAATGACGGAGGGGGCTGCAACGATGCTGCAAGGGATAGTCACCAGATGACGGGCTATATAGTCACTGTCGTCCATCTGACCACGGCTGACAATGATAGCTAAATCCAGATCATCTCGCAGGGATTCAAAACCGGACAAATTTGTGACGCAGCTGATCTCCAGATCCGGGTACAGGCAGGCAAAATCGGCAACAACAGAACCCAGCAATGCAGGACCTATTTCATTGGGAATACAGATGCGTAATGGACCCTTGAGTTGCATTTGCCGCAAGGTTAATTCTGTCTCAGTTTGCTCAAGCGCCTCCAGTAATGGCTTCGCTCGGGTATAGAGCAAGTGCCCCGCCTGGGTGAGTTTCATATGTCGGGTGCTGCGCTCAATGAGCTGAAGATTCAGTTTTTCTTCTAACTGAGAAATACAACGACTCACATTGGATGTCGGCATTTCGAGGACTTTCGCTGCCCCAACAAAACTTTCTCTTTCAACCACAGCAATGAGCACTTTGAGGGTATTAAAATCAAGAGCAGACCGCATTAATTATCCCACATATGATAATAATAAATGCCATTTTTACCATCTAATGAGCACTATTGATAGCAGTTAAACTCGGATATCTTTCATCTATAGGTCGCTTGCTATGCTACTGCTCTCAAAGCCATTTAATCATAAAACCCTCATACGGATAGCTATTGTAATGGCTTTTATCCAGTTCACTAATGCACTGGAATATATGATGTTCAACCCTGTTTTTGCTTTTATGGCAGCAGATTTCTCAGTTCCTGTATCATTCTCAGGCTATGTATCTGGTATGTACACATCAGGGGCAGTCCTGTCGGGAATTATCGCCTTTTACTGGATTGGTGGTTTCAATAAGAAACGTTTTTTAATCGCCAATATGGCACTACTCGGCCTGCTGACACTTTTGACTACATTCACCTCCAATTTTAGTCTTCTGCTTACATTACGATTCTGTGCAGGATTGGTTGGAGGTACGACTATGGGGGTGGGTATCAGTATATTGATAAATCACGCACCGACTAACTTGCGCGGAAAAATGTTGGCAACGGTGATTGCGTCATTTTCGATGGTAAGCATTGTAGGAATGCCCACTATATTATTTTTGTGCACTCATTATGGTTGGCATGTCGCTTTGTGGTTAATCAGCACACTGTGTTTTTTGGCATTACCACTGATTGTCTCCATCATCCCTAAAGACCCAGTCTATTTCGACACACACCACGCGCTGCCTCTCGATGCGGATACTTTACTGTTTGCTTCCAGTAATGCGCTGGTACAGTTTAGTCCAATGCTGGTCATTCCCATTCTGGTACCATTAATGACACAGCAATTGGGCGCTTCTCAAGACCTGTTGCCTTGGCTGTTCTTCGGCGGAGGTGTTACAGGGTACCTGTCTACAAAAATGACAGGCGCGTTAACCTCCCGTGTTTCTACTTTGATTCTGGCTACAGGGTCAACCATCGTCTTTATACTGAGCTTGCTAATACCCATCCTTGGCTATCCGCATGCGGCGCTATTTATCACTTTGTTTCTCGGCGCATCTTACAGTCGCCTGGTTTCATCTTCGGCGGTTACGATTCAGTTTCCTGATGACGGGCATCGAGCGGGATTCTCTTCATTACAGACATCAATAATGTATCTGATTGCAACTGTCGCATTTTTCCTGTCCGCTTTTCTATTACCTGATCAAGGCATGACGCCACAAAATATAAACACGTTGCTGGCGATATGTGCAATTTCCGCATCAGGGTTCCCAATTATCGTTATCATTCTGCAAAAGAAACTGGCTAAACGCACGCTCCAACCTGATCATTGATTAGCATAATGTCCGCTGTTGGCACGCGGCAGACAAACACGTGACGCTGAAGGTCTGGTGAGAGCGAGGAGCGGACATTTAGATGATCATTATGTGGTTAACCACGCATATCGAAGCCGGATTTTTGAAAATCTCGATATAGCTCCGGGTTGGTGAAGACTGGGAATTTTGCATTTTGGGCCGCTGATTTTACCGCCTCGCAATATGCTTTATCGCCGTTACTAGTTGATATGTTTGAAGCCGAGCCATCCTGTTCAAATTCTATATGCAACCGGCATTTCCTTCCCTTCCACTTTTCTGGCTCAACAAGTTTGGCATTAACTGCAGCCCTGATTGCACGCGCTTGCGCGCCCCATTCATCCTGATCATCCCAGCGGCCAGAACTGCAACTTCCCGTCGCCGTAGTCTTATGGCAGCCGGAAGGATGTAACGGCACGCACCCCGTAGCAAGGCTGCCCACAACTACCAGCATAACGATTTTATTTACTGTTTCAGACGCTCCCACTTATTGCTCCAAATTCACCTAAATATCAATAGAACAGGAATATTATTCAGACATTCCTGGCACCTTTTCAACCAGTATTTATCTATATCAACTGGATGTTTCAAATGCGTCTTCTGAGCATGTAGAGGGGGCTAATAAGCTGTGATTGTTCCCTAATGATTAGTACAACCGGTTTTTACCTCCGCCCAGGTACCAAACGGTCTGGCCCGAGGGACATGGCGTCTGCTATGAGCGAGAGCAGACATTCGGCTCTCTGCCATATCCCATGACAAAGAGCACGCCAGAAATAAATGGATTATGCTAGTACGCTTTACTGCTTTGACGGGATGTGACAAATGTCATCGCGACCGCCCCCAGAAGTAAAAAACCACTCAAACCAAAAGTACTTCGCCATCCCAGACTGTCGAATATCAGACCTCCAGCCGTTGAACCAAGCGCAATCGAGAACTGGATCACCGCAACCATGAGACCACCACCCGCCTCTGCATCTTCGGGCAACGCCCGTGCAATCCACGTCCACCATCCCGTTGGCGCAGCCGTCGCCAGCAGCCCCCACAGGCTTAGCAAAATGGCAACAGCCCAGATGCTGTGTCCAACCAACAGTAACGTGCCGGCAGTCGCTGCCATAAGCAGGGGGATCATGATTAAGGTCTGATAAAACCTGGCGTTCAGGAACGTCGATACAAACATTGTACCGACAAAACCTGCTACGCCTATTGCGAGCAAAATCAGAGAGAGCCCGGAAGGACCTACGCGGGCTACGGTCTCAAGAAAGGGACGCACGTAGGTAAATAAGGCAAATTGTCCCATGAAAAACAGTCCGCAGGCCATCAGTCCCGTTGGTACGATAGAAACTCTGAACAGACGAAGCACAGATCTCTGTGGCTTTTGTTTTTTATCGATATCCATCATAGGTAGGCTGACCCATAGCCATATGAACGCGGCCATCGCAAGGGGGACGAGGCACAAAAAGGCCCCACGCCAACCGACGGTCGTCCCCAGGTAGCTACCAAGTGGGGCAGCCACAACGGTAGCCAGCGCGTTGCCGCCGTTAAAAATCGCCAGCGCGCGGGTAACCTGGTGCTGCGGCACGAGCCGAATGGCAGTTGCAGCCGACATTGACCAGAATCCACCGATGACGACGCCAATCAGAGCCCTCCCCAGCATATAAACCGGATAGTTAGGCGCCATGGCGATAACTATTCCCGATATGGCCATTAAGACCGTCAGCCCCAGCAGAAGATATTTTCGATTCAGATCTCCGGCAACATGGGAGATAGTCAGGCTGGTCAGTACCGCCAGCGCGCCAGATATGGCAATTCCTTGCCCTGCCAACCCTTCAGTAATGTGTAAATCACTGGCAATGAGCGTAAGCAGACTGACCGGCATAAACTCGGAAGCGATCAGCACAAACACGCAAAGCGTCATGGCAAATACGCCCCCCCAGTATGCATCTGTTTTATTGGGTGATTTTTTCAGACTTACTATGGACATTATCAGCATCTCTTTATATCACCCCGGCGAGATACAGCCGCAGCCGGGACAGACGTTATTCAGAGAATAACGACAAAAACGTGGTTGAGAATGAAGTGCGGGCGATGAACAGTCGCCTGCAAATATCAGACGGCTTCAGGCCATTATCTTAAGTTTGTTTTGAAAAAGTGCTCAAATTTAGCAAACGGGATCTTACCCGCAACGTTGTCGTACAGATCGACGTGGTTTGCCCCAGGGACAATCACTAACTCTTTCTCTTTGCTGCCGATCGCCTTAAAGGCATCTTCAGCAAAATAGCGTGAATGGGCTTTTTCGCCGGTCACGATGAGTGTAGGGATAGTGACTTCATTCGCATAACTCAGCAGCGGCATACTCATAAATGACAGCGGCATGGTTGCATTCCAGGCACCGGTTGAGTTGACCGAACGCGGATGAAAACCGCGAGGCATGCGATAATAATCGAAGAACTCTTTCAGAACAGGATTGGGATTGGCGGGTAACGTTTCCGGCAAAATACGATCCGACGCACTGACGTTGCCCTTCTCATCCACATAGATATCATGCCCGCCGGGCGCGAAAGTACCATTTTCCGCATCCTTCCAGCGCTGGGCGTTCAGGTATTGCAGAACGGCACGGCGATCGGCGGTGGTATAACGGTCTTTGCCATCGCCCACGCCATGCCCCATCGCGCGGCTCATGTCATACATCACGCTGGTCGCCACCGCTTTGACGCGGGTATCCATCACGGCGTCGTTTAAGGCCATGCCGCCCCAGCCGCAAATACCTAGCAGCCCGATACGATGGCGATCCACCTCATTTTGCAGGCCTAAGAAATCAACCGCCGCGCTGAAATCCTCGGTGTTGATATCGGGAGACGCGACATTGCGCGGGTAGCCACCGCTCTCGCCCGTATAAGAAGGGTCGAACGCCAGGGTAACAAACCCCTGTTCCGCCAGCGTCTGCGCATACAGGCCGCTGGACTGCTCTTTCACCGCACCGAAGGGGCCGCTGACGGCAATAGCCGACAGCTTACGTTCGCCACGATCCTTCGGCATGTAGAGATCTCCGACCAAGGTGATCCCGTAGCGGTTCAGAAAGGTCACTTTACGGTGATCAACTTTCGTGCTTTCAGCAAAGCTTTTATCCCATTTAACGATCAGCGAAACAGGCGCGTTAGGATTAGTTGTATCGGCATAACTCATATTTGTGACTCCACTTAATGATGCGCATAGCAGCATGGCGGGTATCGCGGCTGTCAGTTTTTTGGTGAAAGCAGTCATCAAAATTCCCTCATAAAACGTAATAGATACAGGTGTCATACGGACAGCGCTGCTGTGCTTTGCTGCTAATGCGCACATTATAGTTAGCAGTAATAGTGCTGATTAGGGGGTGAAAAATGCTAAGATTAATACCATTTCGTTCTAAATATTAACGCCGGTAGCGTGGGAGGGATGATGGCTAAACGGGGAAACTATAACGATTTATACCTGTTCATGCAGGTGGTGCGGGAAGGGAGTTTTACCGCCGCGGCACAACGCCTTGGCCTGGCACAATCAGGAATCAGCCGCTCTGTACGCGAACTTGAAGAACGACTGGGCGTTCAACTTCTGGTGCGCACCACGCGCAGATTATCGCTTACCCATGCCGGTGAACAACTCTACCGGACCCTTGAGTCAGGATTCGATGCTTTAGATATGGGGCTCGCCACGCTGGCCAATTATCGCCAGTCCCTATCAGGTACGGTACGCATCAATGCCAGTCAGCACGCGATTGATAAGGTGCTCCTGCCGAAGCTTGCGATATTTAAGCAGCACTACCCCGACATCCGACTGGAACTCATTAGTGAAAGCCGATTTGTCGATATTATCGCTGAGCGATTCGATGCCGGTGTACGTCTGGGGCCAGAAGTTGGGAGTGGCATGATTGCTGTTCGTATTTCCCCTGACATGGAGATGACCATTGTCGGTACGCCAGATCACTTTCGTCGCTATGGCTTTCCGCAAGTCCCCGCAGATTTAGTTGTTCATCCCTGTATAGCTTATCAGTTCGGCGACGGCAGCCTGTACGCATGGGAACTTAATCAGGGCGGCAAAAAAATCACTCATCGGCCGCAGGGTCAATGGGCGTTTTCTGACAGCTATATGGAAGCCAAAGCCGCCAGGCTGAGCTTGGGGCTGGCTTATGTCCCGGAAGAGTTAGTGTCAGACGATTTAGAACAGGGTTCACTCATCAGAGTTTTACAACGCTACAGTCAGCGACTGGAGGGCTCATTTCTCTATTATCCGCACCGCAATGTGTCGCCCGCTCTGCGAGCAGTTATCGATACATTGAGAATTTAGGGGATGAAGATAAGGTTACACGCAGGCTGGGGTAAGAGTTGGAAAACAGCACCCGCTCCAGGCACAAAGCAGACTGTCAGAGCCCTTTGAATACGATCCCACTTCGCGCAAACTTTTTGAGGCTCGTTCTAGCTACCCTTCGCTTGCAGAGAACATTGTAGAACGATCGACAGATGACAAGCCCGAATGGGTAACGGGTTTGTGTCAGGCACCGCGAATGGTGCCGCGCCAGACGAAATCGGCATGATACAGCCGGGTTTCACCCGGTATCTCCTGGCCCAGCGTCGGCATCGTATTCGCTTCCTTCAGCTCTTCCGCCATCAGCCAGGAAACCGCATCCTGAGCAAATAACGCCACCGGCTGGGTAAAGGTGGTGAGGTTATAAGAGGACCACGCCGCCTGCGGAATATCGTCGTAGCCCGCGACGCATAGATCTTGCGGAATGCGTAGCCCAAAACGATGGCGCGCCTCGTCCATAAAACCGCAGGCCAGCAAATCGGTGACGCAGAATACCGCATCAGGGCGTTCACGCCGGGTCAGCAAGCGGTGCGCCAGGATCTGGCCGCTCTCATAAGAGGTGGTGCCAAAACGCTCGACGCTCACCTCCAGCCCCGCAGCTTCCGCCGCCTGCAGAAAACCGCGCTCACGCGCCATCAGGCTTGGCGTACCGGCCAATGAGTTGGCGAAAGCAATGCGTCGGCAGCCCGCACGGGCAAACGCCATCACCACCCTGCCGGCAGCCTCTTCGTTATCCAGCCGAATGCTGAGCGAGCCGGGCAAGGTATCGTTACGGTTGATCAGCACCAACCGCTGTCCGTGTTTGTGGCACAGGCGGGCGATGCCGCTGTCCGGCATGCCGGAGAGCACAAAAGAAGCATCTGCGCGGAAGTTAATCGCCTGCTGCAATGCCTGGGACACGCTGTCATCGGAGCGATCGGTGTTAATCAACATGGCGATTTTTCCCGCATCCTGCAGATGCTGGGTCAGCAATCGCACCAGGCTGGCCCGATAAGGCGTCGCCAGCTCCGAAACAATCAGGCAGACAATGCCACTGCGGTTGCGCACCAGTCCCCGCGCCAAATGATTAACGTGATAACCCAGCTCTTCGGCCGCTCGCATCACCCTTTCGCGGGTTGTCGCCGACACGCTTGCGCCGGGCGTATAAGTCCGCGAGACCGCCGAACGGGAGACCCCGGCCAGTTCCGCTACGTCTTTCGCACTGATCATCGCCTTGTCCATCGCCATCTTCACTTCCATCCGTTACGCGCTCTGAGAAAAGTTTGCCGCATTTTGCAAAGCTGTGCAAATTTTTAGCGGTCAATTTGTTTCATTTTTGTGACGAGTAGGTTGAATTGTTTCATCACGCGATTGACAGCACAATTTTTATCCTCTAGTTATTTGCACACACGTGCAAAAAGAATAGGCGACAACGTATCGCCACCCTACACAACCAAGGAGAACACCATGCAACGCGTTACTCTGATGGCGGTCCTCGCCGCCGGCACAGCACTCTCTGCCCTGCCAGCTCAGGCTGCCGGGAAACTGAATATGATCTGCTCCGCCGACGTGGTGGTCTGTGAGCAAATGACCAATCTGTTTGAGAAACAGCACCCGGATATCAAAGTCAGTATGGTGCGCCTCTCCGCCGGGGAAGCCTATGCACGTATTCGTACCGAAGCCCGCAACCCGCGCACCGATATTTGGTGGGCAGGCACCGGCGATCCGCATATGCAGGCCGCCGACGAGGGGTTAACCCAGCCTTATCAGTCACCGCTGCTGGATCAGCAGCACGACTGGGCGCGTAAACAGGCCGAAAGTGCCGGCTACCGTACCGTTGGCGTCTACGCCGGGGCACTGGGCTGGGGCTACAACACCAAACTGCTGGCAGAGAAAAAACTCAAGGTGCCCGCCTGCTGGAGCGATCTGCTGGATCCCGCTTACAAAGGCGAAATCCAAATGGCCAACCCGAACTCTTCCGGCACTGCGTACAACACCCTCGCCACGCTGGTGCAAATCATGGGGGAAGAGCCGGCCTTCGATTACCTGAAAAAGCTTAACGCCAACATCTCGCAGTACACCAAATCCGGCTCGGCACCGGTGAAAGCGGCGGCACGCGGCGAAACCACCGTCGGCATCGTCTTTATGCACGATGCCGTCGCGATGCAGGTCGATGGCTTCCCGATCAAGGCGGTTGCACCTTGCGAAGGGACCGGGTTTGAAATTGGCTCCATGTCGATCGTGAAAGGCGCGCGCAACCTCAAGGAAGCCAAGGTGTGGTACGACTGGGCGCTCAGCGCTGACGCCCAATCGCACATGAAAGACGCTAAATCCTTCCAGTTGCCGTCAAATCGCAACGCGGCTATTTCCGAATACGCACCGCGCTTCGAAAACATCAAGCTGATCGACTACGACTTTAAAACCTACGGTGCGACAGAAAAACGCAAGGCCCTGCTCAGCCGTTGGGATAAAGAGATCGGCGCCAGCGCCCAGTAATTCAAGCCCTTCCCTCCCGCATGCGATGCGCTCTGTAATAAACCGGGCGAGGTCACGCTCGCCCATGCAGGGCGCGGTGAAGGACATATGAACTCTCGAGGTTAAGATGAATGCTCAAAACCGCCGCCTTGACGGGGCCCTCGTGCTGGGCGCACTGGCACTGTTGTTGCTGCCCTGGTACAGCCAGGAAGCCGGGTTCTTCGACTTTGGCTGGCTAACTACGCTGTGGCAGGATCAGGCGAGTGCACCCGCTCTGTGGCAAATACTGACGTTTCAACGCCCGTGGCTGGCGATTGCCCTGCTGATGCTGCTGGTTTGCGCACTGGCTCGCCTGCTGAAAATTGGCCGTTTTCGCTCGCAGTTGCTGATCGCTGCCAGCCTGGTCGGCGTGGTCTTTCTGCTGTTTGAAGGCCATGCCATTGGTTACAGCGGCTGGAACTGGCAGTGGAGCGAACACCTGTTCGGCGCACTCAGCGACGGCCAGCCCGCTTTTGGCGCCGGCGCTATTTTACTGATCACCACATTTTTGCTGCTGTTCTCTTTCGCGCTGGCCGAACGCGGCGTGCTGAAGGGCGATGCCTTTGTGGTCGCCGCCATTGTGCTGCTGGTCGCGCTGGTCACCACTTTCGTGCTTTACCCGGTGCTGAGCATGTTTGTCGCCTCGGTGCAGGATGTGGACGGATCGTTCAAGCCCGACGGCCTGATCGCCAATATGCAGGATCCAGCCATTTGGAGCCTGAGCTGCCTGAAGGGCGGCAGCTGCGGTACCGCCTGGCGCACCCTGACGCTGGCGCTGATGACCGCCAGCGGATCCACGCTGCTCGGCCTGGCTTTTGCCCTGGCTGCCACTCGTACGCCGCTGCCGTTCAAAAAAGGGCTGCGCATGTTGACGGTGCTGCCGATCATTACGCCGCCGTTCGTGATCGGCCTGGCGCTAATGCTGCTGTTTGGCCGTGCCGGGGTGGTGACCGAGCTGCTCGCCGGGGTGTTCGGCATTGAACCCGGCCGCTGGCTTTATGGCCTGACCGGTATCTGGATTGCTCAGGTGCTCTCCTTTACCCCGATTGCCTTTCTGGTGTTGATTGGCGTGGTGGAAGGCGTCAGCCCCTCGCTGGAAGAAGCTTCGCAAACGCTGCGCGCCAACCGCTGGCGCACTTTCCGCTACGTTTCCCTGCCGCTGATGGCGCCCGGGTTGGCCAACGCCTTCCTGATCAGCTTTATCGAAAGCATGGCGGACTTCGGTAACCCGATGGTGCTGGGCGGCAGCCACGGCGTGCTGTCGACCGAAATCTTCTTCTCAGTGGTCGGCGCGCAAAACGATCCGAGCCGCGCCGCCGTGCTGGCGATTATCCTGCTGTGCTTTACCCTCAGCACCTTTATTTTGCAGCGCCTGTGGTTGGCTGGGAAAAGCTTCGCCACCGTTACCGGCAAAGGGGATTCCGGCACCCACTGTGGATTGCCGCGGGGCTTGCGCTACGGCGTGTACGCGTTGGTGATCCCCTGGGGCCTGTTCACGCTGGTCATCTACGGCATGATCCTGATCGGCGGCTTCGTGCAGTCATGGGGACTCGACAGCAGCCTGACGCTAGGCCATTACGCTCGCGCCTTCGGTTTCCACTGGAACAGCGGCCAGATCGTCTGGACCGGCGTCGCATGGAACTCGTTCTGGACCACGCTGGAAATCGCGCTGATCGCCGCACCGCTCACGGCCATCGTCGGCTTGCTCACCGCCTGGCTGATCGTGCGGCAGAAGTTTGCCGGCCGCCAGACCTTCGAGTTTATGTTGATGCTCAGCTTTGCCATCCCCGGCACGGTGATCGGCGTCAGTTACATCATGGCCTACAACCTGCCGCCGCTGGAAATCACCGGCACCGCCCTGATCCTGGTCGCCTGCTTTGTGTTCCGCAATATGCCGGTCGGCGTCCGGGGCGGGATCGCCGCCATGAGTCAGTTGGATCGCAGCCTGGATGAAGCCTCGCTGACCCTGTGCGCCAGCAGTTTCCGCACCCTGCGCAAAGTGATCCTGCCGCTGTTGAAACCGGCCATCAGCGCGGCACTGGTCTACGCCTTTGTGCGTGCGATCACCTCCATCAGCGCGGTGATTTTCCTGGTCAGCGCCCAGTACAACATGGCCACCTCCTACATCGTCGGGCTGGTCGAAAACGGGGAGTACGGCGTGGCCATCGCCTACTCCTCCGTGCTTATCGTGGTGATGCTGGCGGTGATCCTCACTTTCCAACTACTGGTGGGCGAACGTCGCCTGCGCCGTGCCATCCGTATTACCACACCGCCGGTGACGCCACCACCGGCCTTACATCAGGAGAATGCCGTATGACTGCCATTCGTTCCGGCTCGGTGGTGTTTGAGAACGTCACCAAACAGTTTGCCGATTTCACCGCCTTGCCCGGGCTTTCACTCACCGTCGAGCCCGGCACGCTGGTGACGCTGCTTGGCCCTTCCGGCTGCGGCAAGACCACCACCCTGCGCCTGCTGGCCGGTCTGGAACACCCGACCTCAGGCCGTATTCTGATTGGCGGCAAGGAGGTCACGCATCTGCCCGCCAACGAGCGCGACGTCGCGATGGTGTTTCAATCCTACGCGCTGTTCCCGCACATGAACTCTCTGGATAACGTGATGTACGGCCTGCTCGCCAGCGGCCTGTCGCGCAAAGAGGCACAGGATCGGGCACGCGAAGGGCTGAAATTGGTCGGTCTGGAAAGCATGGGCCAACGCCTGCCCTCTGAGCTCTCGGGCGGCCAGCAACAGCGCATCGCCGTGGCGCGTGCTCTGGTGTTGGAACCGCAGGTGCTGCTGCTCGACGAACCCTTATCCAACCTCGACGAGCGGCTGCGTCGCCGCGTCCGCACCGAGATCCGCGATTTGCAGCAGCGCCTCGGCTTCACGGCGGTCTATGTGACCCACGATCAGGAAGAAGCCCTGGCGGTCTCCGATAAGATTATCGTCATGAAAGAAGGGCATATTGCCCAACAGGGCGCGCCGCAGGAGCTTTACCATTCGCCGGCGTCGGTGTTTATCGCCGACTTTATGGGCGAGGCCAATATCCTGCCCTGTGACATAGAACAAGTGGTCGGCGGCGAAGCGCTGATCACCCTCGGCAGCCGCCAGTACCGGGTACCGGGTGGCAAGGCGCGTCCCGGCGCAGCGCAACTGTCGGTACGCCCGCAGTTTATCACCCTACTGCCGGAGCAAAGCGGCGCCTTGAACGGCGAAGTCACCCATAGCACCTGGCTTGGGGACCATATCGAATATGAAGTAAAAACCGATCTCGGCGCGCTGTTTATTGTCGATGTGCAGATGGAACGCCAATTGGCACCGACCACCCGCGTGGCCATTGACTTCAAAACTCAGGGTCTGGCACTGATTGCCCAGTGATCCTAACAACGTTAAGGAATGAAGATGAACGAACAGATTACTCAGCGCCTGACGCTGGCAGAACAGGCGGCCCGCGAAGCCGGAGCCAAGGCGCTGGATTATTTTAACCGCCGCGAGAGCCTGGTGATTGAAACCAAACGCGATGCGCAAGACGTGGTTTCGATTGCCGATCGCGAGGTTGAACTGCTGATCCGTGAACACATCGCCCGCCAATTCCCACAAGACGGTTTCCTGGGCGAAGAGTTTGGCCTGCAACCCGGCGATTCCGGTTACACCTGGGTGGTGGATCCGATCGACGGTACCAGCCCATTCGTTAACGGCATGCCGAACTGGTGCGTGTCCGTGGCGGTGATCCATCAGGGCGAGCCGGTGATCGGCGTAATTGTTGCCCCCTGCCAGCAGGAGTGTTTTAAGGCCGCGCGGGGCGCGGGAGCTACCCTCAACGGCAAACCACTGCGGGTGGATCCCAAGCGCACCATGCAAAACCACGTCACCGGTTTTGGTGCCAACAGCTATGTTAAACCGGAACGCGTCGGCGAAATTGCCGCCGCAATCACCGCCGTGGGCGGCAGTTTCTTCCGCAACGGTTCCGGCGCCATGATGTTGGCCTGGGTGGCGGCAGGACGGCTGGTGGGCTATTACGAACCCTACATGCACGCCTGGGACTGTCTGGCAGGTTACTGTCTGGTGAACGAAGCCGGTGGCTGGACCCACCCGTTCAATACCGAAGGGGAACGTTTACTGCGCGGCGGGCCGGTGCTGGCGGTGGCCCCTGGGGCGAAAGAAGAGTTAATGCGTATTGCACAGCTCTGAATTGACGTTGAATAGCCCCCTGGAGGGGGCTATTGCCTGAGTGAAAGGACGAACATATTCGACCGCGAGGCATTTACAACCCGCGTTTTTCCATCAGCACCGCCAGATCGACCAGGCGGTTAGAGAACCCCCACTCGTTGTCGTACCAGGCAAGCACCTTGACCAACTTGCCGCCGATCACCAGCGTGGAAAGCCCATCAATAATCGACGAGCGCGGATCGCCTTTATAATCGCTCGACACCAAAGGCTCATCGCTGTAACCGAGAATGCCCTTCAGTGGCCCTGACTCCGCAGCCTGGCGGAAAGCGGCATTGATTTCTTCGCTAGTCACTTCGCGTTTCAGCGTGACCGTCAGGTCGACGATAGAGACCACCGGCACCGGCACTCGCAGCGAATAACCGGTCAGGCGGCCATCCAGGCTCGGGATCACCTTGCCGAGCGCTTTCGCCGCACCGCTGGAGTAAGGCACAATCGACTCCGCGGCGGCACGGGCGCCCCGTAAATCTTTTTCCGGCTGATCGTGCAGCGCCTGGCTGTTGGTGTAGGCATGGGTGGTGTTCATCAGGCCGTACTCAATACCAAAGGCTTGATGCAGCACCTGCGCGGCGGGCGCCAAACCGTTGGTGGTACAACTGCCGTTGCTAACCACCCGATGCTTGGCCGGATCGTACTGATCCTGGTTAACGCCCATCACTATCGTAATGTCGTCGTCTTTTGCCGGCGCAGAGATAATCACTCGCTTGGCGCCGCCACGGGTGATGTGCACTTCGGCCTTGGCTTTGTCGGCAAAAAAACCGGTCGCTTCGATCACCACGTCAACGCCCACGCTTTTCCATGGAATGGCGCCCGGATCTCTTTCAGAGAAGACATGAATCGGCCTGCCGTCCAGCAGCAGCTGGTTTTCACCGGCCTCGACGCTGGCCGCCAGCCGGCCCGAGAGCGAATCGTATTTCAGCAGATGCGCCAGGGTTTTGCTGTCGGTCAAATCATTGATCGCCACAACTTCAAAGTCGCTGCGACCTAACGCAGCACGCAAAACATTCCTGCCGATTCTGCCGAATCCATTAATGCCTACTTTGACCATGATCTACTCCTTCGTTATTGGCTCTGGTGTAAATTTAAGCCGCAGGGAGCATGTCGTAAATGACGTTTGTAGATCAATTTACGCCAAAGTGCGTGAATGGAAGCGATCGCGGTATTCGGTTGGGGTCAGTTGCAGATGCCGTTCGAAAACGCGGCGCAGATTGAGCGCATTGCCGAAACCGCTGCTGGTGGCGATTTGTTCAATGCCTTGTGAGCTCTGTTCCAGACGCTGGCGGGCGATGTACAAGCGCCCTTCTTCGACAAATTTGGCGGGTGAAATGCCGGTTTCGCGCGTGAACACGCGCGTAAAGTTGCGCGGACTCATGGCAACCCGTTCGGCCAGTTTCTCAACGGAAAGATCCTCGGCCAGATTCTCCAGGATCCAGCTCTGCAGATCGCGGATAGGGCCCGGTGTTTTGGCCTGATTCAGTGGGTAACGGCTGAACTGCGCCTGCCCGCCGGGACGGCGCAAAAACATCACCAGATCCTGCGCCACTTCGCGGGCCTGCACGAAACCGTAATCGTCCTCCACCAGCGCCAGCGTGAGATCGAACCCGGAGCTAACACCGCCAGAGGTCCAGACCGCACCATCCTGCACGTAGATCGGCCCATTTTCGACCTTCACTTTGGGGAAACGGGCCTGCAAGGTTTCCAGCAGCCGCCAATGGGTGGTTGCCCGGCGGCCGTCCAGCAGACCGGCTTCGGCCAGCAGCATCGCCCCACCGCAAACGGACGCCACGCGCCGCGCCTTGGGGGCCGCACGGCGGAGCCAATCCACCACAAAGGCGCTTTCTTCCTCGGTCGCCCCTTTGCCGGTAACGATAATGGTATCGCGTTCCACCTCTGGGTCGAGATCCGCCAGGCGATGATCGGCCAACAGATTCAAACCGGACGAGCCATGCACCACCCGGTGGGTTTGCGTAGTGACTATTGCCATCTGGTAGAGCGGCGCGTCATCGGGCCGCAAGCGGTTGGCCTGCATCAGGATGTCGGCGATCCCCGCCGATTCGAACAGCATGCCCCCTTCGGGGACGATAATCAGAAATGTATGCATGGCCTTAAAATACAAAATCGACAAAATAAGTCAATAACGCTTCCCGCTTTGAGAAGCGTTTCTCTCATCAGCGCCAGCCCAGCGCCGGGGCGACATGGGTCAGGATCGACTCAATCACGTGGGCGTTGTAGTCAACGCCCAACTGGTTGGGCACGGTCAGCAGCAAGGTATCGGCTTCAGCAATCGCTTCGTCCTGCGCCAACTGCTTGATCAGCAGTTCCGGCTCGGCGGCATAGCTACGGCCGAATACCGCGCGAGTCTGCTGATCGATATACCCCACCTGATCGCTGTCCTGGCCGCTGTTGCCGAAATAGCTGCGATCCTGCTGGTTCATCAGCGCAAAGATGCTGCGGCTGACCGACACCCGCGGCTGGCGTGCATGACCCGCGGCCTTCCAGGCATCGCGATAAGCGCGGATCTGCTTGGCCTGCTGCACGTGGAAGGGCTCGCCGGTTTCGTCGTTTTTCAGCGTTGAGCTTTGCAGATTCATACCCAGCTTCGCCGCCCAGATCGCCGTGGCGTTTGAGCTGGCGCCCCACCAGATGCGATCTCGCAGCCCGGCGGAGAAAGGTTCTACCCGCAGCAAGCCCGGCGGGTTCGGGAACATCGGTTGCGGGTTAGGTTCAGCAAAACCTTCGCCACGCAGCGCTTCCAACAGGACGTCGGTATGGCGGCGCGCCATATCGGCTTCGGTCTCGCCTTCGGCAGGCGTATAACCAAAATAACGCCAGCCATCAATCACCTGTTCGGGAGAACCGCGGCTGATGCCCAGTTGCAGCCGCCCGCCGGAAATCAGGTCGGCGGCGCAGGCATCTTCGACCATATAAAGCGGATTTTCATAGCGCATGTCGATCACGCCGGTGCCGATCTCAATACGCTGGGTTTTGGCGCCGATGGCCGCCAACAGCGGGAATGGCGAGGCAAGCTGGCGGGCAAAGTGGTGTACGCGAAAATAAGCCCCATCCGCCCCCAGCTCCTCTGCCGCAACGGCAAGATCAATGGATTGCAGCAGCGCATCTGCCGCCGAACGGGTGCCCGACTGCGACGAAGGCGTCCAGTGGCCGAAAGAAAGGAAGCCGATTTTCTTCATGGGGTGATCCTTAGATTCATTAATGACCGGATTACAGTGACAAAAATCGCCCCCTTCCGGCCAGAAATATCGTGGCCGATCGCACTAAACGGATCCTTTTACGCCACGACGCCACACTGCCTGAGCATTGTAATCAAAAAGTAAATATCGTATAACAGGCTCCTCCGAGGGGTGTCCTGTTACGGGCTGAGATGGCGCAAGCCGAACCCTTTGAACCTGATCTGGGTCATGCCAGCGAAGGGACGGTCGGCAATCCCCTCACGGCGGTTGCCTGTTCATACCTCACCTCAGCGCGCCCGGATCTCCACTCACTTTTGGAGGTCCCATGTTTACTCCCTTATTCGATAACGGTCTTTACGGCAAGCTGCGCCAACAGGCCGGCGGTGACTGGCAGGACTATGTGGCACACCCCTTTATTCAGCAACTGGCCGCCGGTACGCTGCCGGAACCCGCTTTTCGCCGCTATCTGACGCAGGATTATCTGTTCCTGATCCACTTTGCCCGCGCCTATGCCCTGCTGGTCAGCAAACTGCGCACCCTGCCGGAAATGCGTGCCGCTACCGCTTCGCTCAATGCGATTGTCGCCGAACTGCCCCTGCACCTGGCCTATTGTGCCGACTGGGGATTGAGCGAACCGCAGATAGCCGCCGAACCCGAAGCGTCGGAAACCCTCAATTACACCCGCTATGTGCTCGATATCGGCCACGCCGGAGATGCTCTGGATCTGCTGGCAGCGTTAATGCCCTGCGTCGCTGGCTATGCCGAAATCGGCCTGCGCCTGCTCAACGATCCCAACACCGTGATGGAAGGCAATCCCTATGCCTCGTGGATCCGCAACTATGGTGATCCCGCCTATCTGAGCGGCGTACAAGCCTCCCTCGACCTGCTGGAAAACGTTGGCCTCCAGCGGGGTGCCCCAAGCCGCCTGAACGAACTGTCGGCGATTTTCACCACCGCCACCCGCCTGGAATCCGCCTTCTGGCAGATGGGGTTGAATGCCCAATGAGCCTCGGCGACACGCAGCACGGCAATGCACGGCCCGGTATTCAGGTACGGGATCTGACCCTGCGCTTTGGTCAGCAGGTGATTTTCGATGGTCTGAATTTCGATATCGCCGGCGGCAGCTTCGTTGCCCTGCTCGGTGCCAGCGGCGCGGGGAAAACCAGCCTGCTGAAGATCATCGCCGGGCTGGCGAAACCCACATCCGGTACGGTTATCGGCAGCGACGGCCTGCCGATCGCCGGACGTATCGCCTATATGGGGCAAAAGGATCTGCTCTATCCTTGGCTGACAATTGACGAAAATATTAGCCTTGGCGCGCGGCTGCGCGGCGAAAAGGTCGACCGCGCCTGGGCGGAACATCTGCGGGAACGCGTGGGCTTGAACGGCTATGGCCGCAGCTTGCCCGCCGCGCTGTCCGGTGGCATGCGTCAACGTGCCGCTATTGCCCGCACGCTGTATGAGCGCCAGCCGATTGTGTTGATGGATGAACCCTTCTCTGCGCTGGATACCATCACCCGCGCCATGATCCAGCAGCTGGCCGCCGAACTGCTGGCGCAGCATACCGTGCTGCTGATCACCCACGACCCCATGGAGGCCTGCCGCCTTAGCCACCGCCTGCTGGTGCTGTCCCGTTATCCGGCGGGGCTGGACGACAGTCATGTTATCGAGGGCTTACCGCCGCGAGCGCCGGACAATCCTCAACTGCTGAAAAGCCAGAGCGAGTTGCTGCTGCAACTGGTGAGGGCCGCCGGATGAAAACCCTCCCTGAAAGCCGTCTGTCGCGGATGCGTCGCAGCCTGACGGTGTTCGCCGGCCTGTTGCTGCTGTGGGCACTGGTCACGCTGGGCGATATCCCCGCCTTCCTGTTGCCCTCCCCCTCGGCGGTGGCACAGGCGCTGTGGGACAACCGGGCGTACCTCGCTTATCACACGCTGATCACCGCCTCGGAGATCGCCTGCGGTTTGCTGGCCGGGGTTTTACTCGGTGCCACGCTGGCGCTGTGCATGATCTTTTCGCCGCGCCTGCAGCGCTGGTTGATGCCGTTGGTGCTGACCAGCCAGGCGATACCGGTGTTTGCGCTGGCGCCGCTGTTGGTGCTGTGGTTCGGCTTTGGCATGAGCGCCAAAGTGGTGATGGCGGTGCTGGTGATTTTCTTCCCGGTGACTTCCGCCTTCTTCGATGGGCTACGCCGGGTCAATAACGATTATCTCGATCTGGCCCGTACCCTACGTGCTTCTCCCTGGGCCCAACTGCGCCACGTACGGCTGATGGCGGCGCTACCGGCTTTCGGTTCCGGGCTGCGGATGGCCGCCGCCGTCGCCCCTATCGGCGCCATCATCGGCGAATGGGTTGGCTCGGCGGAAGGCCTGGGTTACGTCATGCTTAACGCCAACGCGCGCATGCAGACCGACATCTGCTTTGCCGCGCTGTTTATTTTGGTGCTGATGACCGTCTTGCTATGGGTGACGGTAGACGCGCTATTGCTGCGCCTGATCGACTGGGCACCGGAAAATGATTGATCGCCTCACAACAACAAGGGTAACAACCATGCTTAAAAATACCGTCTGCGGGCTGCTGCTCGGCGCCATGCTGGCAAGCCAGGCCAATGCCGCGGAAAAACTGACGCTGGTGCTCGACTGGTATATTAACCCCGACCACGCGCCCATCATGGTGGCCGAGCAGATCGGCGCCTTCAAGGCCGAAGGGTTGGACGTCAAGATTGTGCCCCCTTCCGACCCGGCGCTGCCGCCGCGCCTGGTGGCGGCAAAACAGGCCGATTTGGCCATCACCTACCAGCCGCAGCTGCACTTTTTTGCCGATCAGGGCCTGCCGCTGGTGCGCGTAGGCACCCTGATTAACTCACCGCTTAATACCGTGATGACGCTGGATAAAAGCATCACCACCCCGGCAGGACTTAAGGGTAAAAAAATCGGCTATTCGGTCAGCGGCATCGAACAAGCCACCTTGGCGACCATGCTTGAGCATGAACATCTCAACCCCAATGAAACCAAACTGATTAACGTTAATTTCCAACTGACCAGCGCCCTGCTGGCGGGCCAGGTCGATGCGGTAATCGGCGGCTATCGCAACATTGAAGCGCTGGAGCTGAAACTGCAGGGCAAAGATCCGGTGGTGTTTAACGTGGAAGACTACGGTGTGCCGAGCTACGACGAGCTGATTATCGTCGCCAATCGCGATTCGCTGGCCGAGCCGAAAATCAAAAAATTCCTCGCGGCGCTGAAAAAAGGCAGCGACTATCTGCACGCCCATCCGCAGGAAAGCTGGCTGGCGTTCGCCAAAGCCCATCCGGAACTCAATACCGAGCTGAACAAACAGGCCTGGCAAGCCAGCCTGCCGCTGTTCGCAACCGATCCGGCGAAGCTGGATAAAGCGCGCTATCAAGCCTACGAACAATTCCTGTTCGACAACAAGCTGATCAAAAAAATCACGCCGGTGGAGCAATACGCGGTGGAGCTGAATTAAAGGTTATTCGCTTTATCAGGGGCGCAGTATGTCGCGCCCCTGCCATTCCTCCTCAGGCAGAAGGCGCGACGGTAACGTCACCCTGACCGCTGCGCTGCAAAGCCTGCTGCACCAGGCCACTCGCCTTGCACCGCTCCACAAAATCACGCACATAGGCCGCCCCCGACGCTTTTTGTCGCGGAACCGCCATGGCCTGCTGGATGGCAGTGAAATGCCCGGCCAGCACCCGATACCCCGGGTTTTGCGCTGCGGCAGCCAGCAACGGTTGACGCACGCCCGCGGCCGCATCCAACCCCTGTTCGAGGAACAAGGCGATCGCGTCGGCGGAGGTATCGGCACGCACCAGTTGCGCCTGCTTTAAGGTTCGCGACAGATACAGGTCGTAAGCCGCTCCCTGGCCTACGGCAATGCGCACCTCGGGCCGGTCAAGTTCGGCAACCTGTTGCCAGGGAGACGCCTCGGCCACCAGGTAGGTCCCCTCAATGATCGCATAAGGCGCACTGAACGCGATCTGCGCCGCCCGCACCGGTTCGATGGCCATAAAGGCGATGTTCCAGTCTCCGGTTTCCAACGCGGCAAAAACCTTGCCTGCGGCATCATTGATCACCAACTCCAGCGCCACGCCCAACTCGCGGGCCAGCGCGCCGGCCAGCGTCACGGATACCCCCTGAGGTTCGCCGTCTGGCCCCCTCTGCGCCAACACCGGATTGCCCAGATTGATGGCCGCACGCAGGATCCCCTGCGGGGCCAAATCATCGAGTACGGCGGCGGGAATGCTATGCATGGCTTTCTCCTGAAAAAAGGGTGTAGGTGTTTCGTCGACGCTCTCCATTAAGGCTAGAGCCAAACCTCGGATGAGCAACATTCAGCCGCTTTTCGCCTCGCCGGCGTGATTCATGTCACACTATTGTCACAAAAACGACCGATCGCACTCTGCCACGCCAGGGCAGCGCAAACACGCATTGACCCTGGCGCTTTCAATGCGCTATACCCTTCCTCTTTCGCGTCGTGCTTGGGTCGGCGGCGTTTGCCAGGGCAGTTAAGATTTCCTTTTTAATCAGACAGGGTACGGTGGATGGTTTCAGCATTAATCTCGTTTGCACTTTTTTTAGCCTCAATTTTAATCTACCGCACCCGTGCCGCCGCCAACCGCTGGTGGCTGGCCACCCTGCTGACGCTGCTGGGCAGCTATCTGATCCTCAACGTGGTGCTGATCGCCAGCAACTACTTTACCGGTGACGGCATTACCGATGCGGTGATCTACACCCTCACCAGCAGCCTGAAGGGTGCCGGCGTCGGCAAATACCTGCTGCCGTTTGTCGGCCTGCTGGCGGTGCTGGCGCTGATCTTCACCCTGCTGACCTGGAGTCTGGTACGGCGCAAGGCGAAAAGCAGCAGCGTGGTTTACAGCGTGCTCGCCGTGCTGCTAGCGCTGTTTTCCGTCGGCACTACTCCCGCCTTTCAGGACATCTCGCTGTTGGTGAAGAGCCAGATTAGCGGCGATACCGCCGACTTTGACACCTATTACAAAGCGCCGAAGAAAACCGTACAGGGCAAAGCGCCGAACCTGGTGTATATCTATGCTGAAAGCTTGGAGAGAACCTACTTCGACCAACAAACCTTCCCCGGCCTGACCGACGAACTGAACCAGCACCGCGAAAACAGCATCGACTTCAGCAATACCCAACAGCTGCCCGGCACCGGTTACACCATCGCCGGTATGGTGTCCTCACAGTGCGGTATCCCATTGTTTGCCCCCTTTGACGGCAACGCCTCCAGCGCGGTATCCACCTTTTACCCGGAAAACGTCTGCCTGGGCGACGTGCTGAAATCCGCCGGTTACGACAACTACTTTTATCAGGGCGCCGAGCTGGCCTTCGCCGGCAAAGACACCTTCCTGAAATCGCACGGTTTTGACCATGCCTACGGCTTTAAGGAATTACGCGGACAGGTTAGCGACCCCGGCTACAAAAATGACTGGGGCTGGTACGACGATACCGTGCTGGACGTGGTGTTCGACAAATTCGTCGAGCTGTCGAAGCAGAACAAAAAGTTCTCGCTGTTCGCCTTGACCGTGGACACCCATCACCCGGACGGCTTTATCTCCGCCAGCTGCAGCAAAAAGTCGTTCCGTTGGCAGAATAAAGAGAATCGGTCGCTGAGCGCAGTGGCCTGCAGCCAACAGCATATCGCCGCGCTGATCGACAAAATCAAGGCGTCCGAGTACTTCAAAAATACCGTTATCGTGGTGTCTTCGGACCATCTGGCGATGAACAATACCGCCTATGACATCCTGACCAAGCAGAAACGCCGCAACCTGTTCTTTATTATCGACGGCACCCGCCCGCAGACCGCGCTGCATAACGAGAAGCGCAGCACGCTGGACAACGGCGCCACCGTGCTGGACGTGATGGGTGGCGATAACTACATTGGCCTCGGTCGCAGCAGCCTGTCCAGCCCAACGCTGGCGACGTTGTTTTTAAATATCGACGAAAAAATCAACGCCTGGAAACCGGCGGTGGTCAAGCAATGGGGCTTCCCGAACAGCATCACAAACTACAGTCTCGACGATCGGGGCAACCGCTTTACCTTCTCCGGCATCACCTTTAAGGTGCCGTTTATTCTGAAGGTGACGGACAACAAAATTGAGCCGATGTTTAACGTCTACCTGTCTACGCCGCTGAAAAAACAGCTTGCCGGACTGGGGGCGGGCGAGAAATTCGTCTGGGTCGACAAATGTTATGAAATCGGTCGGGTGTGGTCGCCAGAACTGGCGTTGAGCACCGACACCTGCGTCGCGTCGGGCAGCCTGGCCGCCCCACCGCACATCGTGCAGGCCAAAGGGGGCAGCTATCGCGGCAAAATAGACTTTGAGCGCCCGCCAAACGATAGCATCGCCGCCTACCAAAGCGCCGTCGATAAACTAAAAGTCGACGACGCCGCCGTTAAATATCACGCGGACGCCATCGCCTTTATGCTGCCGGGCATGCCGGAACAGGTGAAGGCGATCACCGGTGTTTCCAGCGTCGAGGACTGGGGCCGTTGGTCAGACGCCAACCTGGCGCCGACGGTGAATATTGATTACGTCGATCCGCTGCCATCAGCATTCGATCTGGTGCTGCGCGCCCGCGCCTACGGTAAAAACGTCGGCGAACCTATCTCGGTGCGCGTCGGCAATCAGGAACAGTTTGTGACGCTCAGCGAACAGGACACCACCGTGACGCTGCGCTTCGACAACCCTGCCGGAGCCAGAAACATCAGCATCACGCTGCCGGCCCCCACGGAGCCACAAGAAGGTGCCAGCGGCGGTTTTGTACCGAAGAAACTGGGTATTGGCCTGGTCTCGCTGAAAGTGGAACAGGCTGCCCCCGCTTCCTGATCATCGCGCTGCATGCGGCGTCCGCGTTATTCGGGGCGAATTTATTCGCCCCCTGCCGTTTCTCCAAAGCTTTTGCGCCCATCTTCGGCTAACCTGTTGCTGTGAATTGATATCGGCATCCGTATGCCTCCCCGCCGCATAGCCGGGAGAACCAAGGAGAGAGTATGAGCAGTCAGCAATCCGGCACCGGCCTCACCCCCGCTCAGGCAGTCGAACAACTGGAAGCGCTGTATATCGCCTCGGTTGAGGCGCTGCGCCAGGCGGTCGGTGACTTTATCAGCCATGGCAGTCTGCCCGACGCGCAGACCCGTGCGGCAGGGCTATTTGTTTACCCTGAGCTGCGCGTCAGCTGGGACGGAAAATCGCCCGGTCAAACCAAAACCCGCGCCTATGGCCGTTTCACCCACACCGGTTGCTATACCACCACCATCACCCGCCCGCACCTGTTCCGCCATTATCTGACCGAACAGTTGACCATGCTGGCCGGGGAGTACGATGCGCATATCGAAGTGCGGCCGTCACAGCAGGAAATACCTTTCCCTTACGTGATCGACGGTTCAAACCTGATGCTGGATCGGTCGATGAGCGCCAGCCTGGCGCAGCATTTCCCCACCACCGAGCTGGCGCAAATTGGCGATGAGACTGCCGATGGCCTGTTTCACGCCACCAGCACCTTCCCGCTTTCGCACTTCGACGCCCTGCGCGCCGACTTTTCGCTGGCGCGGCTGCGGCACTACACCGGCACCCCGGTGGAGCATTTTCAGCCCTTCGTGCTGTTCACCAACTACACCCGTTATGTGGATGAGTTTGTCCGCTGGGCCTGCGCCGAAATAGCCGATCCGGCCAGTCCTTATATTGCGCTGTCGAGCGCCGGCGGCATCTATATCACGCCGGAAACCACCGCACCGGATCAGGCGGTCTCCGACCTGGCGTGGAAAAACCACCAGATGCCGGCCTACCACCTGATCTCGCGCACCGGCCAGGGCATCACGCTGATCAATATCGGCGTCGGCCCCTCCAACGCCAAAACCATCTGCGACCATCTGGCGGTGCTGCGCCCCAGCGCCTGGCTGATGATCGGCCACTGCGGCGGCCTGCGCGAAAGCCAGTCGATTGGCGACTACGTGCTGGCGCACGCCTACCTGCGGGACGACCACGTGCTGGATTCGGTGCTGCCACCAGATATCCCGATCCCCAGCATTGCCGAAGTACAGCGTGCGCTGTATGACGCCACCAAAATGGTCAGCGGCATGCCCGGCGAAGAGGTAAAACAACGCCTGCGCACCGGCACCGTGGTCACCACCGACGATCGCAACTGGGAGCTGCGCTATTCCGCTTCGGCGCTGCGTTTTAACCTCAGCCGCGCCGTCGCGGTAGATATGGAAAGCGCCACCATCGCCGCTCAGGGCTACCGTTTCCGGGTGCCTTACGGCACGCTGTTGTGCGTATCCGACAAACCGCTGCACGGTGAAATCAAGCTGCCCGGCCAGGCCAACCGCTTTTATGAAGGGGCCATTTCGGAACACCTGCAGATCGGTATCTGTGCTATCGACCTGCTGCGCGCCGAGGGCGATCGCCTGCATTCCCGCAAGCTGCGTACCTTTAACGAGCCGCCGTTCCGCTGATGGCGAAGGATCTGGACCCGCTTCGGCACAATGCCGTTCACTTAAGGTGTTTTTTAGGCCAGTTCGATGTTTTTTCGGTCGATAAACGGGTAAAGCTCCATGAGGTTCTGAAACTCCGACCGAGCAAGGGACCGTAGGCGCGGTCCCTTGCAACCCGCGCCTTTGCCCTATCAGACGGTTGGCTGCGCCAACGACTCTC